>NZ_JBICLV010000043.1:0-214117 GCF_043105735.1 Leclercia sp. GLN_9 | reverse complement strand
TTGTCACGTTCACGGGTTGTGTAATGCCATCTTCTGCTGAACATGAGGTGAACGGAACAATCCGCCGGGCTTAACTGACTGGCATTACAACTCAGGTTGCCTTTTTGCTTTTATTACGGCGCCGGGTAGGTATACACCTGATGCACCGCTTCAATCTCCGCTAACACCTCTTCGCTCAGATCCAGATGGAAGCTTTCAATGTTCGTTTTCAGCTGCTCCAGGGTGGTCGCGCCCAACAGAGTGCTGGCAACAAACGGCTGACGGCGCACGAAGGCCAGTGCCATCTGCGCCGGATCCAGCCCGTGACGTTTAGCGATATCGACGTAGGCCGCCACCGCTTTCTGGGTCTGCTCACCGCTGTAACGGGTAAAGCGGCTAAACAGCGTATTACGCGCTCCCGCCGGTTTGGCACCGTTGAGATACTTACCGGTCAGCGTCCCGAAGGCCAGGCAGGAGTAGGCCAGCAGTTCAACGCCTTCATACTGGCTCACTTCCGCCAGACCCACTTCATAGCTGCGGTTCACCAGGCTGTACGGGTTTTGAATGGTCACGATGCGCGGCAGGTCGTGCTTATCCGCCAGGTGCAAATAGCGCATAACGCCGAAGGCCGTTTCGTTAGAGACGCCGATGTAGCGGATTTTCCCCGCGCGCTGGCATTCGGTTAAGGCTTCCAGCGTTTCCAGCAGCGTGACGACCGGTGCGCTGTCGCTCCAGCTATATCCAAGCTTGCCGAAGCAGTTGGTCGAGCGTTGAGGCCAGTGGACCTGATAAAGGTCGAGGTAATCGGTCTGTAAACGCGTCAGGCTGGCATCCAGCGCGGCGCGGATGTTTTTCCGATCGAGCATCTGATTCGGGCGAATGCCGCTGTCATTATTGCGCGACGGGCCGCTGACTTTGGAGGCGACAATCAGCTTTTCGCGGTTGCCGCGTTTTGCCAGCCAGTTGCCGACATAAGTTTCGGTTAAGCCCTGGGTTTCCGGGCGGGGTGGCACCGGGTACATCTCTGCGACATCAATCAGGTTAATGCCCTGGCTGACGGCGTAATCGAGTTGGGCATGGGCATCGGCTTCGCTATTTTGTTCACCAAATGTCATCGTGCCCAACCCCAGTTGGCTTATCTCAAGAGCGCTATGGGGGATACGGTGATAATGCATAGCCGGCTTCCTTATTTGACATGTTAAGCGCATCAGGAAGGAACTTCCCGACAAAGAACATACCCTACAAAATTCGAGTTGCAGGAAGGCGGCAGGAGAGCGAATCCCCAGGAGCATAGATAACTATGTGACTGGAGTGAGCAAGCGCAGCCAACGCGTCTGTAACCTGAAGTATGACGGGTATACAAACATGGCAGAGGGGAAGCGAAAGGGGAAGAGAAAAATCAAAAGGCCAGCAAGCTGCTGACCTTTACGACTATCTTTCAATAATCTGTGAAACGTCGTCGCGGTTAATCTGCATATTATTACCCTGCTGATCCCGGTAGCTGACCAGACCGGTATCATCGTCGACTTCGGGTTTGCCGTCGGTCAGGATCATGCGGCCATCTTTCGTCGCCATGACGTAATCGCTGCTACAACCTGAAACGGCAAACGCTAAACCAACAGCCGAGATTATTACTGCCCATTTCTTCATTTTTATTACCTCCACCTGGCTCGTATCACATCTTAGTGTAGTAATAACTCGGGCTCAGGTTTTAACAAAGCGGTGAAATCTGAAAAAACGGGCAATTATGTGATAAAAGACATAATTCTGGCTAAAAAGTCACGTGTTCAGCAGAAAGTGACGGGCTAACAGAGCACCTGTGAAGTTCTTTTTCAAATAAAAGCCACGGGGCAGCGTCAGGATCGGTTCGCCCCGCGCGCCGATGGCCTCGGTAAGGGCTTTACTGTTTGCCGCTTTGGGTCGCAGCTGGAGCACTTCGCCGTGACGGGCGGTGATACGCTCGACCTGACCCAGCACGATCATGTCCATTAACTCTTCCCAGTCCAGCCGCAGCTGACGATCTTCATCTTCATCCGGGCTCCAGATCAAAGGCGCGCCGACGCGCCGTGCCGCCAATGGGATCGCACGATCCCCCTCTACCGGGATCCACAGCACCCGCTTCAGCTTATGCCGCACGTGGCTGCTCTCCCAGGTGATCCCGGTATTGCTGGTTAAGGGTGCCACGCAGACAAAGGTCGTCTCCAGCGGGCGACCGAGGCTGTCGATTGGGATAGTCTTCAGCTCCACCCCCAGGGCGGCAAAATCCTGTTCTGGTTTGCTGCCCGCGCTGGCCCCCAGCCACAGCTCCAGCAGAACGCCCGTCCACCCTTTATCACGCTTCAGATCGGGCGGAACTGGCAGACCGGCCAGGGCGGCAAGCTCTCCCAGCGAGTATCCCGCCAGGCGCTGCGCTTGTTGCAATAGTGCCGCTTCCGTTGCGGGGGGAGAGGTCAGGGGAGCGAGGGGAAGCATGGTGATTGCCTTTTGGTTAAAAAGTGAACAGCAGTTTTCCACTGCACAAACAGAGTTTAACTTTTTCTTTTTGCCTGTGCCAGGTGGATGATTTATCACAATTTTTATCAGCCGCTAACCCGTTTAGGTACGGGATATATCCCAGTTGTTCAAATCTGGTCACTGACAATAAACAGGATCTTACACCCAGTTATCCACAGAAAAATGGGATAACTGGGCATAACCCCCACTACTGTTTCCATTTACAGCCTTGACGTGGGATGAAAATCGAAAAATCAGACAAAATGTGCCTAACTTATTGGCACAATCTGTGGATAAAACCGACGTTGTTCGATCTTTCATCAGTACGACGATCTTTAAAGTGACCTGCATCACACTAAGGCCTGTAATTCAGGTAATCCACAGTTTAACTCTATGAAATATAGTCCTTTGTAAAAATCAGTCTTATCTGCAATATTCAGAGTGATCTGGGTTGTCCATCGGTAATTCCACACTTCTTCACAACTCTATCCACAGAAAAAGTGAATAAAATTGCCCTTCTGACCGGTCATCTGTTTATAACTCTGATGATAATTGTGAGTTATTCAAATGTTATTCGGCTCCAGGCCAGAAAGAGAGTGGTTTACCGCCTCACTGGAGTGTGAAACAATCATTTATATATAAGGTTTAGTTTGGGGTAGTCCGGTGATTGATGACGATGGCTACCGCCCGAATGTAGGTATCGTAATTTGTAATCGCCAGGGTCAGGTTATGTGGGCCCGGCGATATGGTCAGCACTCCTGGCAATTTCCCCAAGGTGGGATTAATCCAGGAGAGTCAGCAGAGCAAGCGATGTATCGGGAGCTGTTCGAAGAAGTTGGCTTAAGCCGCAAGGATGTCCGCATTCTGGCTTCGACCCGCAACTGGTTGCGTTACAAGTTACCGAAGCGTTTGGTGCGTTGGGACACAAAGCCGGTATGTATCGGCCAGAAACAGAAATGGTTTCTTCTGCAATTGGTGAGCAGCGATGCGGATATCAATATGCAAACCAGCAGCACGCCCGAATTTGATGGCTGGCGCTGGGTCAGCTACTGGTATCCCGTTCGTCAGGTCGTGTCCTTTAAGCGCGACGTTTACCGTAGGGTGATGAAAGAGTTCGCAAGTGCCGTGATGATGCTTCAGGAGGCCCCTCCTAAGCCGCAGAGCGCACCTGCCTGGCGACGTAAAAGAGGTTAAGCTACGCACATTATGCTCACCCGCCTGCGCGAAATAGTCGAGAAGGTGGCCAGTGCCCCACGGCTCAACGAGGCGCTGGATATTCTGGTCACGGATATCTGCCTTGCGATGGAAACCGAGGTGTGTTCGGTCTATCTGGCCGATCACGACCGCAGGTGTTACTACCTTATGGCCACGCGCGGATTAAAAAAACCGCGTGGTCGTACCGTTGCGCTGGCATTTGATGAAGGCGTAGTAGGTCTGGTCGGGCGTCTGGCGGAACCCATCAACCTTGCCGATGCGCAGAAACACCCCAGCTTTAAATATATCCCCTCCGTCAAAGAGGAGCGCTTCCGCGCCTTCCTCGGCGTGCCGATTATTCAGCGCCGTCAGCTACTTGGCGTGCTGGTGGTCCAGCAGCGTGAGCTGCGCCAGTACGATGAAAGCGAAGAGTCGTTCCTCGTTACGCTGGCCACGCAAATGGCCGCCATTCTTTCCCAGTCTCAGCTGACGGCACTGTTTGGTCAGTATCGGCAGACGCGCATTCGCGCCTTACCGGCCTCACCGGGTGTTGCGATTGCAGAAGGCTGGATGGACGCCACCCTGCCGTTAATGGAGCAGGTCTACGAAGCCTCGACGCTGGACACCGCTCTTGAGCGCGAACGCCTCACCGGCGCGCTGGAAGAGGCCGCGAACGAGTTTCGCCGTTACAGCAAGCGTTTTGCCGCCGGGGCGCAGAAAGAGACGGCGGCGATCTTCGATCTTTACTCTCACCTGTTGTCCGATGCCCGCCTGCGCCGGGAGCTGTTTAACGAGGTCGACAACGGCGCGGTCGCCGAGTGGGCGGTTAAAAAGATCATCGAAAAATTCGCCGAACAGTTTGCCTCCTTAACTGACGGCTATCTGAAAGAGCGTGCCGGGGATCTGCGCACCTTAGGCCAGCGTCTGCTGTTCCATCTGGATGACACCATTCAGGGCGCTAATACCTGGCCGCCGCGCTTTGTGCTGGTGGCGGATGAGCTCTCCGCAACCACCCTCGCAGAGCTGCCGCAGGACCGGCTGGCCGGGATCGTGGTGCGCGATGGCGCCGCCAACTCTCACGCCGCCATTATGGTGCGTGCGCTAGGGATCCCGACCGTAATGGGGGCCGATATTCAGCCATCGGCGCTGCATCGTCGCACGCTGGTGGTCGATGGCTATCGCGGCGAGCTGCTGGTCGATCCTGAACCGGTGTTGTTGCAAGAATATCAAAAGCTCATCAGCGAAGAGAACGAGCTGAGCCGTCTTGCCGAAGATGACGTTAATCAGCCTGCCGCGCTGAAAAGCGGCGAGCGGATCAAAGTCATGCTCAATGCCGGGTTAAGCCCCGAGCATGAAGAGAAGCTCGGCAGCCGTATTGATGGCATCGGCCTCTACCGCACAGAAATTCCGTTTATGCTGCAAAGCGGCTTCCCCTCCGAAGAGGAGCAGGTGGCGCAGTATCAGGGCATGTTGCAGATGTTCAACGACAAACCAGTGACGCTACGCACCCTGGATGTCGGTGCAGATAAGCAACTGCCGTACATGCCGATCAGCGAAGAGAACCCCTGCCTGGGCTGGCGCGGGATCCGCATTACCCTCGATCAGCCGGAGATCTTCCTGATCCAGGTGCGCGCCATGCTGCGCGCCAATGCCGCGACCGGTAACCTCAGCATTTTGTTGCCGATGGTGACCAGCATCGACGAGATCGACGAAGCCCGCCGTCTTATCGAACGTGCCGGGCGCGAAGTCGAAGAGATGATCGGCTACGAAATTCCGAAACCGCGTATCGGGGTGATGCTCGAAGTCCCCTCGATGGTCTTTATGCTGCCGCAGCTGGCGAGCCGCGTCGATTTCATCTCGGTGGGCACTAACGACCTGACCCAGTACATGCTGGCGGTGGATCGTAACAACACCCGGGTGGCGAGTATTTACGATAGCCTGCATCCGGCGATGCTCCGTGCGCTGGCGATGATCGCCCGCGAGGCACAAGAGCAGGGCATCGATCTGCGTTTGTGCGGCGAGATGGCCGGTGACTCGATGTGTGTCGCGATCCTGATCGGCCTCGGTTTCCGTCACTTATCCATGAACGGACGCTCTGTCGCCCGTGTGAAGTATCTGCTGCGGCATATCGATTTCGAAGAAGCGCAACTGCTGGCAAAACGCAGCCTTGAAGCGCAGCTGGCGACGGAAGTACGTCATCAGGTGGCGGCCTTTATGGAGCGTCGCGGTATGGGTGGCCTGATCCGCGGCGGACGTTAAACGCCGGGTATCCCTCCTCCCCGGGGGAGGGACACAAACTACGCGAAGTCTCTATACACATCTTTTACATCTCGGGCGCAACCTCCTCGCTCGCTTGTGCTATGATTCGCACCTTTGGAGCGCAGGGTACGCCTTTGCGCGCATCTCTACCGCTGTCCACTTTCAGCGGAATAACAACATCTTGTGGTGACAGATGAACAGTGGCTATCTGCATTTTCCGGAGTTTGATCCGGTCATTTTCTCAATTGGACCCGTCGCGCTTCACTGGTACGGCCTGATGTATCTGGTCGGTTTCGTCTTTGCCATGTGGCTGGCTGGCCGTCGCGCCAAACGCCCTGGCAGTGGCTGGACCAAAGACGAAGTGGAAAACCTGCTGTATGCCGGTTTCCTCGGCGTTTTCCTCGGTGGACGTATCGGCTATGTGCTGTTCTATAACTTCCCGGTCTTCCTGGCCGATCCGCTCTACCTGTTCCGCGTCTGGGATGGCGGCATGTCCTTCCACGGTGGCCTGATTGGTGTCATCCTGGTGATGGTCATCTTCGCTAAACGCACCAAACGCAGCTTCTTCCAGGTGGCTGATTTTATTGCGCCATTAATCCCGTTTGGTCTGGGTGCGGGTCGTCTCGGTAACTTCATCAACGGTGAACTGTGGGGCCGCGTCGATCCGAGCGTGTCGTTTACCATGCTCTTCCCGCAGTCGCGTGCCGAAGATATGGCGCTGCTGCCATCGCACCCGGAGTGGCAGTCCATTTTCGATACCTACGGTGTTCTGCCGCGCCATATGTCCCAGCTGTATGAAATGGCGCTGGAAGGTGTGGTGCTGTTTATCATTCTGAACCTGTTTATTCGCAAGCCGCGTCCGACCGGCTCCGTATCGGGCCTGTTCCTGATCGGTTATGGCGCGTTCCGCATCATCGTTGAGTTCTTCCGTCAGCCGGATGCGCAGTTTACCGGGACGTGGGTTCAGTACATCAGCATGGGGCAGATCCTCTCCATTCCGATGATTATCGCGGGCATTGCAATGATGGTCTGGGCGTTCCGTCGTCCACAGCAACAGGTCTCCTGAGGAATCATGAAACAGTATCTTGAACTGATGCAAAAAGTGCTCGATGAGGGCACGCCAAAGAACGATCGCACCGGCACCGGGACGGTCTCTATTTTTGGCCACCAGATGCGCTTCAATCTGCAGGAAGGCTTTCCGCTGGTCACGACCAAGCGCTGCCATTTACGCTCCATCATTCATGAACTGCTCTGGTTCCTGCAGGGCGATACCAACATTGCCTATCTGCGTGAGAACAATGTCTCCATCTGGGACGAATGGGCGGATGAAAACGGCGATCTTGGCCCGGTCTACGGCAAGCAGTGGCGCGCCTGGCCAACGCCGGATGGCCGCCATATCGACCAGATCACCACCGTGATGAACCAGCTGAAAAACGATCCAGACTCGCGCCGTATCATCGTGTCTGCCTGGAACGTGGGCGAACTGGATAAGATGGCGCTGGCCCCGTGCCACGCGTTTTTCCAGTTCTACGTAGCGGATGGAAAACTCTCCTGCCAGCTCTACCAGCGCTCCTGCGATGTGTTCCTCGGACTGCCGTTCAACATCGCCAGCTATGCACTGCTGGTGCATATGATGGCGCAGCAATGTGACCTGGAAGTGGGTGATTTTGTCTGGACCGGTGGAGATACCCACCTGTACAGCAACCATATGGAGCAGACCCACCTGCAGCTGACCCGTGAGCCGCGTGCGCTGCCGAAGCTGATTATCAAACGTAAGCCGGACTCCATTTTCGACTATCGCTTCGAAGATTTCGAAATTGAAGGTTACGACCCGCATCCGGGTATCAAAGCGCCTGTGGCAATCTGATGCCACAATCGTGACATAACCGGCGCTCTCTGCGCCGGTTTTTTTATGCCCGCGTGATGGTTTTGCGAGGCTGCATCCGTAAGAATTGCAACGCGCTGCAATTCCGCTAAAAGTGCTGAAACCGCCTCGTAATCTGCCTTTCTGCCGCTCGAACCGTTTTTTTCCTCAGGGCACACTGCTGCCATGAAAAAGGAAAAGGGCTTTACCCTCATGGAAATGCTGATCGCCCTCTCACTGATCCTGACGCTCAGTGCGGCAGGTCTCTATGGCTGGCGGCGCTGGCAGCAGCAACAGCAGCTGTGGCAAACGGCGCGCCAGGTGCGCGACTATCTGGTAGTGCTGCGAAATGATGCCTGGCGAAATAACCTGGACAATACCGTGACCCTGAAACAGGACGGCAAACGGTGGTGTCTGTTAAAAACCGGCATTCCGGTCTGTCAGGCAGACAATGCGTTTGTGATTACGCCGCAGTGGCCTGACATTCAGATCACCGAGTTGACGCCTGGGCTGGGATTTTATGGTTTACGGGATACCGCCTGGGCTGGCCGCATACGCCTGCAAAGCCAGGCCGGAGAGTGGTTAATACTCGTATCCGCGTGGGGGCGTATCCGTATGTGCAACGGAAAGGGAGAGTTCGCATGCCGCTAAAGCAGCAGGGATTTTCACTGACCGAAGTGCTGATCGCGATGGCGATAAGCAGCGTACTGCTGATGAGTGCGGCGCGATTCTTGCCCGCGTTACAGCGGTCAGTAGTGCTGCTCACGAAGCAGCAGGAGCTGGAAGAGGAGCTATGGCTGCGCATAAATGGCATAGGCAAACACCTGCAACGGGCGGGATATTGCGCGGGCAAGTGCGAGGGACAGCCGTTGACGATTGGCCTGCGGGGCGAATGCGTCATTGTTCAGTGGGACGAAAACAGTAATGGCCGCTGGGAAACCTTGCCATCAGCCGCCGCAGAGCAGACTGGTTTTCGCCTGAGCGACGGCGCACTGGAAACTTTGCGAGGTGCGACGCAGTGCGGCGGTAAGGGTTGGGAGAGAATAACCGACCCTGACAGGATCAGGGTTCAGCGTTTTCAGGTGCAGCGGATTTCACGTGCGGGCTTTGCGCCGGAGCTGAGCCTGACGCTGGCGGCTTCTTTCGACGGAGAGCAGCAGCGCCAGTTCGAGGCGCACCACACCGTGACCGGGTTTAATCTGTGAACCGTCAGCAGGGAATGTCGTCGCTGGCGCTGGTGCTCCTGCTGTTGATTCTCGGCAGCCTGATGCTGGCCGGGCTTAACCAGCAGCTTGCTGCGCTGACGCGAATCGTCAGTACGGAACATCAGGCGATACAGCATCAGGCGATAGCCCAGTCAGCGCTGGAATGGGGCAGAATGCTCTCCTGGCCAACTCAGACTGAGCCCACATGCCGACAGCATCCGCAGCAACCGTGGCGCGTCTGCTTACGCATCCTTGAAGGGCGCGCGTTACTTATTGCCAGCAGCGGCAGCGTGACGATGTGGCGGTTGGGCGAAGTAAAGAATGACGGAGTCTCTATCTCGCCGCAGGGCTGGAGCGATTTTTGTCCCCTGAAGGAGACGGCGTTATGTCAGCAACCGTAGCGAAACAGAAAGGGTTCAGCATCGTCGAGGTCTTGCTGGCCATGATGCTGATGGTCATGGTCGTTACCGGGCTGGCAGGTTACCATCGTGTTTTAGCCAGCCGCTTTGTCGCCCTTGAGCAGTATCGCCAGCTCTGGCGTCATGTCTGGTCGCAGTCACAGCTGGCCGCCGGGGAGATGCCTCCGGGCTGGCAGGTAAACAGGGTGCAGACAACACCGGCCGGATGTGTCAGCATCTCGGTCTCACTTATTTCTCCATTGGGTCGGCAGGGTCAAATGACGCGCCTGCACTGCCCGGTTAGCCAGTAGTTGGGAGCAGCAATGTTAAGGGTCTACCACTCAAACCGTCTTGATGTGCTGGAAGCACTGATGGAATTTATCGTCGAGCAGCAGCGGCTCGACGATCCCTTTGAACCGGAGATGATCCTGGTTCAAAGCACCGGTATGGCCCAGTGGCTGCAAATGTCCCTGTCACAAAAGTTTGGCATTGCCGCCAATATTGATTTCCCGCTGCCCGCCAGCTTTATCTGGGATATGTTTGTTCGCGTGCTGCCGGACATCCCAAAACAGAGCGCGTTCAACAAACAGAGCATGAGCTGGAAGTTAATGGCGCTCCTGCCAGAGATGCTGACGCATGACGAATTCGCCATGCTGCGCCACTACCTGAACGACGATACCGACAAACGAAAACTGTTTCAGCTGGCGTCGCGTACTGCGGATCTCTATGACCAGTATCTGGTCTACCGCCCGGAATGGTTAACGCGCTGGGAAGCGGGCGAGCTGATTGACGGTCTCGACCAGGCGCAAGTCTGGCAGGCACCGCTGTGGAAAGCGCTGGTAGAACATACTGAAAAGCTGGGCCAGCCGCAGTGGCACCGTGCCAACCTTTATGAACGTTTTATCGCGATGTTGGATTCGGCCTCTGTGCCGCCAGCCGGACTGCCGTCCCGGGTCTTTATCTGCGGGATCTCCGCCTTACCACCGGTTTACCTGAAAGCGCTTAATGCGCTAGGTAAACACATCGATATTCATATCCTGTTTACCAACCCGTGTCGTCATTACTGGGGGGATATTCAGGATGCCCGTTGGCTGGCCCGCCTCGTTACGCGCCAGCGTCGTCGCCTGTTCGACGAACACGCGGTGCCGCTCTTTAAAGACAGCGAGACGGCGGCGCAGCTCTTTGATGAACAAGGTATCCAGGACTTACCGAATCCGCTGTTGGCCTCCTGGGGAAAACTGGGACGCGACTATATCTATATGCTCTCGGAGCTGACCGCTTCCGGCGAAGGGGATGTCGATGCCTTTGCGGATATCACCCCGGACAGCCTGCTGCATAACGTGCAGCGGGATATTCTGGATCTGGAAAACCGCGCAGTGGCCGGTGTCACCGCCGCCGAGTTTGCCAGTAGCGCCAACAAGCGTCGGCTCGATCCCGACGATCGCAGCGTATCTATCCACCTGTGCCATAGCCCGCAGCGAGAAGTCGAGGTGCTGCATGACAAACTGTTGGCGATGCTGGAGGACGATCCACAGCTAACGCCGCGCGATATCGTGGTCATGGTGGCCGATATCGACACCTATAGCCCCTATATTCAGGCGGTGTTTGGCAGCGCGACGGGCGATCGCTATGTGCCGTTTGCGATATCGGACCGCCGTGCGCGCCAGTCCCACACGGCCCTGCAGGCGTTTGTCAGCCTGCTTTCCCTGCCGGACAGCCGCTTCGTACCTGAAGATGTACTGGCCTTGCTCGATGTTCCGGTACTGGCGGCCCGTTTTGATATCGACGAGGACGCGCTGCGTTATCTGCGCCAGTGGGTCAACGAGTCGGGCGTACGCTGGGGAATGGATGATGACAACGTGCAGGAGTTTGAACTGCCGGTCACCGGCCAGCATACCTGGCAGTTTGGCCTGACGCGCATGCTGCTCGGCTACGCCATGGAGAGCAGCCAGGGGGAGTGGAATGCCGTTCTGCCGTATGACGAATCCAGTGGCTTAATCGCCGAACTGGTCGGCCATCTGGCTTCGCTGCTGATGCAGCTTAACCGCTGGCGGCGGGAGCTGGTGAAAGCACGTTCGCTCGAGGAGTGGATGCCGGTATGCCGGGAAATGCTCAATGATTTCTTCCTGCCGGATCAGGAAACAGAAGCGGCGATGGCGTTAATCGAGCAACAGTGGCAGGCCATTATTGATGAGGGCATCTCTTCGCACTATGGCGAAGCTATCCCGCTGTCACTGTTACGCGATGAATTAACACTGCGTCTCGACCAGGAGCGTATCAGCCAGCGCTTCCTCGCCGGGCCGGTGAACATCTGCACCCTGATGCCGATGCGCTCCATTCCGTTTAAGGTGGTCTGTCTGCTGGGCATGAACGACGGCGTCTACCCGCGCGCGCTGGCGCCGCTGGGGTTTGATTTAATGAGCCAACAGTCCCAGCGTGGCGACCGTAGCCGCCGCGACGATGACCGCTATCTGTTCCTTGAAGCGCTGATCTCCGCGCAGCAGCAGCTCTATATCAGCTACATCGGCCGCTCCATCCAGGACAACAGTGAACGGTTCCCGTCGGTGCTGGTTCAGGAGCTGGTGGACTACATCGGGCAAAGCCATTACCTGCCGGGCGATGAGCACCTTAATTGTGATGAAAGCGAACAGCGCGTTAAGGCGCATATTACCTGCTGTCACAGCCGTATGCCGTTCGATGCCGTCAACTATGAGAACAACGAACAGCAGAGCTACGCCCGGGAATGGCTGCCCGCGGCGAAGCGGGAAGGGGTGGCCCATGGTGACTTTATCCAGACGCTGGATCCGTTGCCGCTGGATACGGTGGCGTTTGAACAGCTCCAGCGCTTTTGGGCGCACCCGGTGCGGGCCTTTTTCCAGTTGCGGTTGCAGGTTCATTTCCGTTCCGAAGAGAGCGAGATCCCGGATGCGGAGCCGTTTACCCTGGACGGGTTAAGCCGCTACCAGTTAAACCAACAGTTGCTTAACGCGCTGGTGGAACAGGAGGATGCGCAGAAGCTGTTCCGCCGCTATCGCGCGGCGGGCCAGCTGCCATATGGCGCCTTCGGGGAAATCACCTGGGATGCCCAGTGTGAGGAGATGCAGGTCCTTGCCGACCGGGTGATAGAGTGCCGCCAGCCCGGTACAAGCATGGAGATCGATCTCAACTGTAACGGCGTGAATCTGACGGGGTGGCTGCAACATGTGCAGCCAGATGGCTTGCTGCGCTGGCGTCCGTCGATGCTCAGCGTTTCGCAAGGTTTGCAACTTTGGCTGGAACACCTTGTCTATTGTGCAAGCGGTGGCGAAGGCGAGAGCCGGTTGTTTGTGCGCAAAGACGGTGAATGGCGCTTCCCGGCGCTGCCTGCTGCACAGGCAATGGAGTATCTGTCGCAGCTGGTTGAAGGTTACCGGCAGGGGATGAATACACCGCTGCTGTTGCTGCCAGAAAGTGGGGGGGCGTGGATTAAAACCTGTTATGACGCCACAAATGATGCGATGTTAACGGATGACGCGACCCTGCAAAAAGCGCGCAGCAAATTTTTGCAGGCCTACGAAGGCAATATGATCGTGCGTGGGGAAGGGGACGACGTCTGGTATCAACGCCTGTGGCGAACCCTTGAGCCAGAGTACTTCCAGGCCATTACAGACGAGGCCCGTCGCTACCTGTTGCCGCTGTATAAATTTAATCAGTCCTGACCTTGTATAAAAATTGCGCAGGTTTGGGCATTCATTTATGATGCCCATCTTGTCATGGACTGATGTACACCACAAAGAGATGCTGGCCTGTCCGGCACGAAGCGTGTTAATGATGATGTCCGTGATGAAGAGGTAGTGAATGCCAGGCAGCACCTTGTTGAAAACCTTAGTTTTGTTCGTCGCTCTTTGGGCACCCCTCAGTCAAGCAAATACCGGTTGGCAACCTATTCAGGAAACGATCCGCAAAAGCGATAAAGATACCCGCGAATATCAGGCGATCCGCCTTGATAACGGGATGGTCGTGTTGCTGGTTTCCGATCCCCAGGCCGTCAAGTCATTGTCGGCGCTGGTGGTGCCTGTTGGCTCGCTGGAAGATCCTGAATCCCATCCTGGGCTTGCGCACTATCTTGAACATATGACCCTGATGGGTTCAAAAAAGTACCCGCAGCCTGACAGCCTGGCCGAATTTTTAAAAATGCACGGTGGCAGCCATAACGCCAGCACCGCGCCCTACCGTACGGCCTTTTATCTGGAAGTCGAAAACGATGCGCTGGACGGCGCGGTTGATCGCCTTGCGGATGCCATTGCCGCCCCATTGCTGGATAAAAAATATGCCGATCGCGAACGCAACGCCGTTAATGCCGAGCTGACGCTGGCCCGTACCCGGGACGGTATGCGTATGGCGCAGGTCAGCGCCGAAACCATCAACCCCGCGCACCCTGGCTCCCGTTTCTCCGGCGGCAACCTTGAAACCCTGAGCGATAAGCCAGGCAGCCCGGTGCTCGATGCGCTGCACGCGTTCCGCGACAAATACTACTCCGCCAATCTGATGAAAGCGGTGGTTTACAGCAACAAACCTCTGCCGGAGCTGGCGAAACTCGCCGCCGAGACTTACGGCCGCGTACCGAATAAAGACATTACCCGCCCTGAAACCACCGTACCGGTAGTCACCGATGCGCAGAAGGGCTTGATTATTCACTATGTTCCCGCGATGCCGCGAAAGGTGTTGCGCGTTGAATTCCGCATTGATAACAACACGGCGCAGTTTCGCAGCAAAACCGATGAACTGGTTAACTATCTGATAGGCAACCGTAGCCCGGATACCCTGTCCGACTGGCTGCAAAAGCAGGGGCTGGTGGAAGGTATTCGCGCAGATTCTGATCCCATCGTTAACGGCAACAGTGGTGTGCTGGCTATCTCCGCGACCTTAACCGATAAAGGGCTGGCCCATCGTGATGAGGTGGTCGCCGCGATTTTCAGCTACCTGTCGCTGCTGCGTGATAAAGGCGTCGATAAACGCTATTTCGATGAGCTGGCGCACGTGCTGGATCTCGACTTCCGTTATCCCTCTATCACCCGCGATATGGACTACGTTGAGTGGCTGGCGGACACCATGATCCGTGTGCCGGTTGAGCATACGCTGGATGCCGTCAATATCGCGGATAAGTATGATGCGGATGCCGTCAAAGCCCGTCTGGCGATGATGACACCGCAGAACGCCCGTATCTGGTATATCAGCCCGGACGAACCGCATAACAAAACGGCCTATTTTGTGAATGCTGAGTACCAAGTGGATAAAATCAGCGAGCAAACTTTTGCTGACTGGCAGAAGAAATCTGCCGCCATCGCGCTCAAGTTGCCGGAGGTGAACCCCTATATCCCGGACGACTTCACGCTGATCAAGCCTGCTAAAGCGTATCCTAAACCGCAGCTGATTGTGGATGAGTCTGACCTGCGTGTGGTCTATACCCCGAGCCGCTATTTCGCCAGCGAGCCAAAAGCCAATGTCAGCATGGTGCTGCGTAATCCTGCGGCGATGGACAGCGCTAAAAACCAGGTAATGTTTGCCCTGAATGATTATCTGGCCGGTATCGCCCTGGATCAGCTCAGCAATCAGGCTGCCGTGGGCGGGATCGGTTTCTCGACCAACGCCAACAACGGCCTGATGCTCAACGCCAACGGTTATACCCAGCGTCTGCCACAGCTGTTTAAGGCATTGCTGGAAGGCTATTTCAGCTACACCGCCACCGAGGAGCAACTGGCGCAGGCCAAATCCTGGTATGCACAAATGATGGACTCCGCTGAGAAGGGCAAAGCGTTCGATCAGGCCATTATGCCAGTGCAAATGCTGTCCCAGGTGCCTTACTTCCAGCGCGAAGATCGGCGGGCGCTGCTGCCGTCAATTACGCTGGACGAGGTGATGGCCTACCGCGCGGCGCTGAAAACCAACGCCAGACCAGAGTTCCTTGTGGTGGGCAATATGAGCGAAGATCAGGCGAAAACGCTGGCACAGGACGTCCGCACCCAGCTGGGGGCTAAGGGCACTGAATGGTGCCGCAACCAGGATGTGCTGGTGGATAAACAGCAGAACGTGATATTCGAGAAACCCGGCAGCAGCACAGACTCTGCGCTGGCGGCGGTCTTTGTCCCGACCGGCTATGACGAATATGCCAGCTCGGCCTACAGCGCCGTGCTCGGACAGATCGTGCAGCCGTGGTTCTATACCCAGTTGCGTACCGAAGAGCAGCTGGGCTATGCCGTGTTTGCCTTCTCGATGAACGTGGGCCGCCAGTGGGGAATGGGCTTCCTGCTGCAAAGCAGTGATAAACAGCCAGATTATCTCTGGCAGCGTTTCCAGGCATTCTTCCCGCAGGCAGAAGCGAAGTTGCGGGCCATGAAGCCAGAAGAGTTTGCCCAGATCCAGCAGGCGGTGATCGCCCAGATTACGCAGCCGCCGCAAACCCTGGCCGAAGAGGCATCAAAGATCAGCAAAGATTTCGATCGGGGTAATATGCGCTTCGATTCGCATGATAAAGTAGTGGCCGAGATAAAACAGCTCACGCCGCAGAAAGTGGCTGACTTCTTCCACCAGGCGGTGGTTGCCCCGCAGGGGATGGCGATCCTGTCCCAGGTCTCGGGTAGTCAAAGTAAAAAAGCCGACGTCACCCCGCCTGCAGGCTGGACAGTCTGGAAGAGCGTGAGCGCATTGCAGCAATCTTTGCCCAGGAGTAAGAACGAATGACCGATACCGCCGAGTCCCTTGATCCCCTACGTTTACCGTTACAGGGGGAGCGACTGATAGAGGCCTCAGCGGGAACCGGAAAAACCTTCACCATTGCGGCACTCTATCTGCGTCTGCTGCTCGGACTGGGCGGCAGCGCAGCCTTCAGCCGCCCGCTCAGCGTAGAAGAGCTTTTGGTGGTGACCTTCACCGAAGCCGCAACGGAAGAGCTACGCGGCCGTATCCGCGCTAACATTCACGAATTGCGGATTGCCTGCCTCAGACAGAGCACAGATAACCCGCTATATGCCAGCCTGCTGGACGAGATCGAAGATACCCAGCAGGCGGCGCAGTGGCTGCTACTGGCGGAACGCCAGATGGACGAGGCCGCCGTGTTCACCATCCACGGCTTCTGTCAGCGGATGCTCAGCCTGAACGCCTTTGAATCCGGCATGCTCTTTGAGCAACAACTGATCGAAGATGAATCCCTGTTGCGCTACCAGGCGTGCGCCGATTTCTGGCGTCGTCACTGCTACCCCTTGCCACGTGATATTGCCGAAGCGGTTCATGGTTTATGGAAAGGGCCGGAAGAGTTACTCCGCTCCATCGATCGTTATCTGCAGGGCGAAGCCCCGGTCATTAAATCCCCACCGCCTGCGGACGAAACGCTGGCCTCCCGCCATGAGAAGATTGTCGGCTTAATTGCCACCATGAAGCAGCAGTGGTGCAGCAGCGTGGCGGAAATCGACGCGGTTATTGAACGTTCCGGTATCGACCGGCGTAAGTTCAACCGCGGCAACCAGGCAAAATACATCGAGCGTGTGACGGCCTGGGCTCAGGAGGAGAAGCACAGCTATCAACTGCCTGACGCGCTGGAAAAGTTCTCGCAAACGTTTCTTGCGGAGCGGACAAAAGCGGGCGGCGAAGTGCCGCAGCACCCTCTGTTTGCCGCCATCGACATTCTGTTGGCTGAGCCGCTGACCCTGAACGATCTGATGATCACCCGCGCGCTGGCAGAGATCCGCGCCGCAGTGGCGCGGGAAAAGCGCCGCCGTGGCGAGCTGGGCTTTGACGATATGCTCAGTCGTCTCGATGAGGCCCTGAACAGTGATAATGGTGATGCGCTGGCTGCGGCTATTCGTGGCCGTTTCCCGGTGGCGATGATCGATGAATTTCAGGATACCGACCCCCAGCAGTACCGGATTTTCCGCCGGATCTGGCGTCAGCAGCCAGACACTGCCCTGCTACTGATTGGTGACCCGAAACAGGCGATCTATGCGTTCCGTGGGGCAGATATCTTTACCTATATGAAAGCGCGTGGAGAAGTCGCTGCGCACTATACGCTGGATACCAACTGGCGCTCAGCGCCCGGAATGGTAGAAAGCGTGAATACCCTCTTTTCACAAATGAACGACGCCTTCATGTTCCGTGAAATCCCGTTCCTGCCGGTCAAATCGGCCCCGAAAAATGCCGGGCTGCGCTTTGAGCTGCGGGGTGATTTTCAGCCAGCGATGAACGTCTGGCTGATGGAGGGCGAGGGATGTGGCGTCGGAGATTATCAGGCCTTTATGGCCCAGCACTGCGCGGCACAAATCCGCGACTGGCTGAGTGCGGGTGTTCGCGGTGAAGCCATCCTGCATCGGGGTGACGAGGCTCGTCCGGTTAGAGCCTCGGACATCACGGTGCTGGTGCGCAGTCGTCAGGAAGCGGCGCTGGTTCGCGATGCGCTGACGCTGCTGACCATCCCTTCGGTCTACCTCTCCAACCGCGACAGCGTGTTTGAAACGCTCGAAGCCCAGGAGATGCTCTGGCTGCTGCAGGCGGTGCTGGCACCCGAGCGTGAAAGCATCCTGCGCAGCGCGCTGGCAAGTTCCATGCTCGGGCTTACCGCTCGCGACATCGACATGCTGAATAACAGTGAAACCCTCTGGGATGAGGCGGTAGAAGAGTTTACCCACTACCGCGAACGCTGGCAGAAGCGGGGCGTGATGGCGATGCTGCGCGACATCATGACGCAGCGCAATATTGCGGAAAATATGCTGGCCACCGCCGGCGGCGAACGCCGTCTGACTGATATTTTGCACATCAGCGAGTTGCTTCAGGAAGCGGGAACGCAGCTGGAAAGCGAGCACGCACTGGTGCGTTGGCTGGCGCAGCATATCGCCGAACCTAACAGCAATGCCTCCAGCCAGCAGATGCGCCTCGAAAGCGATAAACATCTGGTAAAAATTGTCACCATTCACAAATCGAAAGGTCTGGAGTACCCGCTGGTCTGGCTGCCCTTCATTGCCAACTATCGGGTGCAGGATCAGGCCTTTTACCACGATCGCAAAACCTTTGAAGCCGTGCTCGATCTCAGCAAGGCGGAGGACAGCGTTGAGCTGGCCGAAGCCGAGCGGCTGGCGGAAGATTTGCGCCTGCTGTATGTGGCATTAACCCGCTCGGTCTGGCATTGCAGTCTGGGCGTCGCGCCGCTGTTTCGTCGTCGTGGCGACAAGTCTGGTGACAGCGATTTCCATCTCAGTGCGCTGGGTCGCCTGATCCAGCGCGGTGAGCCGAAAGATGCCGCCGGGCTGCGTCAGTGTCTGGAAACCCTGTGCACTGGCCCTCTTGCGCTGCAGATTGCCGGGGTGGCCGATACCGCCCGCTGGAACATGCCGGAGTCAACAATGCCGGATCTGCAGGCGCGGCAGGTGGCTCGCGTACTGTTCGATGACTGGCGGGTGACCAGTTATTCCGGGCTGCAACAGCGCGGGCACAGTATCGCCCAGGATTTGATGCCGCGCCTCGACATCGATGCCGCAGGCACTGGCGAGGTCGTACAAGAGCCGGAGCTGACGCCACATCAGTTCCCGCGCGGCGCCTCGCCGGGCACCTTTTTACACAGTCTGTTTGAAGCGCTCGATTTTACCCAACCCGTCTCGCCGGAGTGGGTACTGGAGATGTTGCAGAAAGGCGGCTATGACGCCCGCTGGCAGCCGGTGTTAACCCAGTGGATCACCCAGGTTCTGCAGACACCGCTCAATGAGGAGGGGGTCTCGCTGAGCCAGCTATCAGCCACCGATAAACAGGTTGAGATGGAGTTTTACCTGCCGGTTGCCGGGCCGCTTACCGCCGATGCGCTGGATGCATTGATCCGCGAGTACGATCCGCTGTCACGCGACTGCCCGCCGCTCGATTTCCGCCAGGTGCGCGGTATGCTGAAAGGCTTTATCGACCTGGTGTTTCGCCATAATGGCCGTTACTACCTGCTGGACTATAAGTCCAACTGGCTGGGCGAAAATGGCGAGGCCTATACCCCGGAGGCGATGGCGCGCGCGATGCAGTCCCACCGCTACGATCTGCAATATCAGCTCTACACGCTGGCGCTACACCGTTATCTGCGCCACCGTATCGCTGATTATGACTATCAGCGGCATTTCGGCGGGGTAATCTACCTGTTTTTACGCGGGGTGGACGGCAGCTCGCCGGGGGCCGGTTGCTTTACCACCCGCCCGGATGAAATGTTAATAAATCAAATGGATAGCTTGTTTTCTGCAAGCCGAGAGGAGCTTGTGTCATGACGATGCAGGAATTATTGCTGGAGGCCGTAGAACAGCGCGTGTTGCGTCGTCTGGATGTGCAGTTTGCGATGATGGTGGCGGGGAATGATGAACCCTCCGTGATGCTGGCGACAGCCATCTTGAGCCGGGATACCGGCGAGGGGCATGTCTGCCTGCCACTGTCACGCCTGCAGGCGGAGGCGAAAACCGCCGCCCTGCAGGCCTGTTTTGCCCTGCATGATGAAACGCTGGACTGGCCCACAACGCTGATGCGTTCCCGGGCTGTGAGCGCAGGGGACGAGCCAACGCCGCTGGTGCTGACAGGGGACCGGCTCTACCTCAACCGCATGTGGCGCTATGAGCGGGCCGTGGCCAGTTTCTTTAGCGAAGCCAACCAGCCGTTGCCTCATGACAGTGCTGACGTTCAGCGTACCCTGAACGCGCTGTTCACCTCTGACGAAGCCGTTAACTGGCAAAAGGTGGCGGCGGCCGTGGCGTTAACGCGGCGTATCTCGGTAATTTCCGGCGGACCGGGCACCGGTAAAACCACCACCGTCGCCCGCCTGCTGGCGGCGCTGATCCAGATGGCGGGAGAGGAGAAGTGCCGTATCCGGCTGGCCGCCCCAACCGGTAAAGCCGCCGCGCGCCTCACCGAGTCTCTGGGCGGTGCGCTGCAACAGCTCCCGCTGTCCGACCTCCAGCGTAAGCGTTTCCCGACCGAAGCGAGTACCCTGCACCGTTTGCTTGGTGCTCAGCCGGGCAGCCAGCGTCTGCGCTACCATGCCGGGAATCCGTTACATCTGGATGTGCTGGTGGTGGATGAGGCCTCGATGATCGACCTGACCATGATGTCTCGTCTGATTGACGCCTTGCCGCCTCATGCCAGGGTCATCTTCCTCGGCGATCGCGATCAGCTGGCCTCTGTCGAAGCGGGTGCGGTGCTGGGCGATATCTGTACCTGGGCCAGCGCCGGGTTTACTGTGCAGCGTGCCCAGGAGCTGGCCGGGATGACGGGATGCCAGATGGAAGGCAACATCAGTCCGGTCGCGGGTGCGCTGCGCGACAGCCTTTGCCTGCTGCAAAAAAGCTACCGATTCGGCAGCGACTCCGGCATCGGGCAGCTTGCAGCCGCGGTCAACCGCGGCGATCGTCACGCTATTCGCTCAGTATTTGACGGCACGTTCAGTGATATCGAGAAAAAGCAGCTCCAGAGCGGAGAAGAGTATCTCGTGATGCTGGAGGATGCCCTGCAGGGTTATCATCATTTCCTTGACCGGGTGCAACACCAGGCCTCCGAAGAGGAGATTCTGGCGGCATTTGGCAGCTACCAGTTGCTGTGCGCCTTACGTGACGGACCTTTTGGCGTGGCCGGACTCAACGAAAGGCTGGAGCACGTGCTGGTGCAAAAACGCCGCATCAGCCGTCAGCCACATTCACGCTGGTATGAAGGGCGCCCGGTGATGATCTCGCGTAACGACAGTGCGCTGGGGTTGTTTAACGGTGATATCGGCATTGCGCTGGATCGGGGGCAGGGGCTGCGCGTCTGGTTCCAGATGCCGGATGGCAGCCTGAAGTCCGTGCAGCCGAGCCGCCTGCCGGAGCATGAAACCGCATGGGCGATGACGGTGCATAAATCCCAGGGTTCTGAGTTCGATCATGCGGCGCTGATTTTGCCTACTCAGATGTCCCCGGTGGTCACCCGCGAGCTGGTCTATACCGCCATTACCCGCGCACGGCGGCGGCTATCACTGTATGCGGATGACGGTGTGCTGGTGCAGGCGGTTACCACCCGAACGGAGCGGCGCAGCGGCCTGAGTGCGATTTTCGAAGCCTTATAAACCTGTGAAAAGCCGGGCGGCGCTTGTGCTCGCCCGGCCTGGGTTCCTGACGCTTATCCCAAATCCGCCATCAACACCTTCGAACGACGCTGATAGTTGTACATCTCTTTCTTGGTTTCCGGCAGGGAATCAATGTCCACCGGCGTGAAGCCGCGCTCCTGGAACCAGTGAATGCTGCGGGTAGTCAGCACAAACAGCTTACTCAACCCCAGCTGCCGCGCCTGGAGTGCGATACGCTCCAGCAACACTTCGCCGCGCGACGAACTGCGGTAGTCAGGGTGTACCGCCACGCAGGCCATCTCGCCAATCTTCTCTTCCGGGAAGGGGTAGAGCGCCGCACAGGCGATGGTGAGGTTGTCGCGCTGAATAATGGTGAACTTGTCGATCTCCATCTCCAGCTGTTCGCGGGAGCGACGCACCAGGATCCCCTGCTGCTCCAGCGGGCGAATCAGTTCCAGAATGCCGCCGATGTCGTTGATCGTGGCGCGGCGGATCTGTTCGGCGCTTTCCATCACGATCTGCGTTCCGATCCCGTCGCGGGAGAACAACTCCTGCAGAAGGGCGCCATCTTCCTGATAGCTGATCAGGTGGCTGCGGCGCACGCCGCTGCGGCAGGCTTTGATGGCGCCGCGCAGGAAACGCACGGTACCAGAGTAGTAGTCGCCTTGCTCCTCAAGCGCCTCGACGCGCGCCTGGGCTTCGTTCGGGAACAGCTCGGAGACGATATTCCCCAGCTCGTTAGTGACACCCTGCGAGGAGCAGAAGCCGATCATTTTTTCTGCTTTCAGCTTAATCGCCAGCTGAGTGGCAATCTCTTCCGAGGTGAGGTTGAAGCTTTCGCCGGTCACCGAGACGGCAACCGGGCCGGTCAGCACAATCGCGCCGCCGTCGAGCTGGCGGTGGATCGCCTCTTCATCGATACGACGGATTCGACCGCTGTGGCAATAATCCACCCCGTCGTCCACCCCCAGCGGCTGAGCGATAATGAAATTGCCGCTCACCACGTTAATGTGTGCCCCTTGCAGCGGGGTATTGTTGAGACTCATCGACAGCCGCGCGGTAATGTCCAGCTGCAGCTGGCCGGCAGCCTGCTTAACCAGTTCCAGCGTTTTGGCGTCGGTGACGCGGGTGTGTTTATGGTAAATCGGCTCATGGTGATGTGCGGCCAGATTGGCTTCGATCTGCGGGCGAGCGCCATAAACGACGACAAGGCGAATTCCAAGGCTGTGCAGCAGGCCGATGTCATTGACAATGCTGGAGAAGTTCTCATGCTCAATGGCTTCGCCACCCAGCATAATGACGAACGTCTTCCCCCTGTGGGTGTTGATATAGGGAACAGAATGGCGGAATCCCTGGACCAGTTCGATTCTACGTTCCTTCACCACGGCACAACCCCTCAATGAATGTTTATTCGTAATTTTTGTATTTTTATTCGAATATGCACCTGCGTGCAAGCCAAACTTTTCTGCGAGGCAAATAAAATCCTCAGTGAAGTAATCGTTAACGCATGATTGTTTACCCTTTTAGGGATGACAGTTTATGCATCATTCGTTAAAGTTTTCGGTCAATTTGGACGTTATGAGAAGTTATTCGATATCTTTGCTCGGGAGAAGCATGTCGGGATCCAGTAAAGCATTAAGTCGTCGCCGCCTGCTACAAGGGGCCGGGGCAATGTGGTTGCTTAGCGTAAGTCAGGTAGGGCTTGCCGCCGTCAGTCAGGTCGTCGCGGTGCGTGTCTGGCCGTCTTCAACCTATACACGCGTGACGGTAGAGTCCAACCGGATATTGAAATATAAGCAATTCGCCCTGAGTAACCCGGAGAGGGTGGTGGTGGATATCGAAGGAGTGAACCTCAATTCTGTCCTCAAAGGGATGAGCGCCCAGATCCGGGGCGACGATCCCTACATCAAGTCAGCGCGGGTCGGGCAGTTTGATCCGAACACCGTGCGCATGG
Source organism: Leclercia sp. GLN_9 (assembly GCF_043105735.1). NCBI lineage: Bacteria > Pseudomonadati > Pseudomonadota > Gammaproteobacteria > Enterobacterales > Enterobacteriaceae > Leclercia > Leclercia sp. GLN_9. The sequence goes on along the minus strand of NZ_JBICLV010000043.1, from coordinate 190,692 downwards.
TCTTTGAACTGAAGCAGAACGTTAAGCCGCAGCTGTTTGCCCTGGCGCCCGTGGCGGGTTTTAAAGAGCGTCTGGTAATGGATCTCTATCCTGCCAACGCGACGGATATTCAGGATCCTTTGCTGGCGCTGTTGGAAGATTACAACAAAGGCGATCTTGAAAAGCAGGTTCCGCCTGCGCAAAGTGGTCCGCAACCGGGCAAAGCCGGACGGGATCGTCCGATTGTGATCATGCTCGATCCGGGTCATGGCGGGGAAGACTCCGGCGCGGTGGGCAAATACCGCACCCGGGAAAAAGACGTGGTGCTACAGATCGCCCGTCGCCTGAAGGCGTTGATCGACAGAGAAGGCAACATGCGCGCCTATATGACGCGCAACGAAGATGTCTTTATTCCGCTAAAAGTGCGCGTGGCGAAAGCGCAAAAGCAGCGCGCGGATCTGTTCATCTCTATTCATGCTGATGCTTTTACCAGCCGCCAGCCCAGCGGGTCATCGGTATTTGCGCTATCAACCAAAGGGGCAACCAGTACGGCGGCAAAACTGCTGGCAGATTCGCAAAACGCCTCTGACCTTATCGGTGGCGTCAGCAAGAGCGGCGATCGCTATGTCGACCACACGCTGTTTGATATGGTGCAGTCGCTGACCATCACCGACAGCCTGAAGTTCGGTAAAGCCGTGCTGGGTAGACTGGGTAGGGTTAATAAACTGCACAAAAACAGCGTCGAGCAGGCCGGGTTTGCGGTACTAAAAGCGCCGGATATCCCGTCGATACTGGTCGAAACCGCCTTTATCAGTAACGTGGAAGAGGAGCGCAAGCTCAAGACGGCCGCCTTCCAGCAGGAAGTGGCGGAGTCGATACTGGCGGGGATTAAAGCTTATTTCTCAGATGGGGCGACACTCGCCAGACGAGGCTAATCAGCCAGGCCGGGTTGACGCCCGGCAAAATGACAAACTTCAGATACAAAAAAACACCCGGAAGGGTGTTTATTGTTTTTAGAAGTGTTGGTTGCGGGGGCCGGATTTGAACCGACGACCTTCGGGTTATGAGCCCGACGAGCTACCAGGCTGCTCCACCCCGCGTCCGTCATTCTACTCTGTAGAATCTTACTTCTTTGAATTTGATTGGTTGCGGGGGCCGGATTTGAACCGACGACCTTCGGGTTATGAGCCCGACGAGCTACCAGGCTGCTCCACCCCGCGTCCGTCTTTTCGCTTCGTATTTCAAACCACATCTGCGTTGGCTTTCCTCGTTCACCTCAGTCACTTACTTGAGTAAGTTTCTAAGGCTTCACTGCGTCGCCGCCTTGCTGTGTTTCGAACTACTTCGCAAAAATTTTTACTGTCGTAGAAGATACTTCATCAAATTTTAATTGGTTGCGGGGGCCGGATTTGAACCGACGACCTTCGGGTTATGAGCCCGACGAGCTACCAGGCTGCTCCACCCCGCGTCCGTGGAAGCGCACTATACTCTGCTGACTTTTTGTTGCAACCCTTTTTCGTAAAAATCACCAAATTAGGTGTTGATTGTACGCTCTGGCGACAATTTGACTGTTTTTTATGCAAAATTTGCGTAAGGGGCGGTAATCGCATTTCATTACCCCTGCCGGTTTGTTATCTTCATTGCGCAGAATCGGGCAACTTAAAGACGGGATATAATGAAAGGACGTTGGGCGAAGTATCTGATGACGGGCGCGATGGTAGCCATTCTGGCTGCCTGCTCCTCCAAACCGACCGACCGCGGTCAGCAATATAAAGACGGGAAACTGACCCAGCCTTTCTCTTTAGTGAATCAGCCGGATGCCGTGGGCGCGCCCATCAACGGCGGTGACTTCGCAGAACAGGTAAGCCAAATCCGTACCGCATCGCCGCGGCTGTATGGTTCGCAGAATGCCGTGTATAACGCCGTACAGGACTGGCTACGCGCCGGGGGCGATACGCGCACCATGCGCCAGTACGGTATCGATGCCTGGCAGATGGAAGGCACCGACAACTACGGTAACGTCCAGTTTACTGGCTACTACACCCCGGTAGTGCAGGCGCGCCATACCGCCCAGGGTGAGTTCAAATACCCGATTTACCGCATGCCGCCAAAACGTGGCCGCCTGCCGTCCCGCGCCGAGATCTATTCCGGGGCGTTAAGCGACAACTACATCCTGGCCTACAGCAACTCGCTGATGGATAACTTCATCATGGATGTGCAGGGCAGCGGCTACATTGATTTTGGCGACGGCAGCCCGCTTAACTTCTTCAGCTACTCCGGCAAGAACGGCCATGCTTACCGCAGCATCGGCAAGGTGCTGATCGATCGTGGGGAAGTGAAACGCGAAGATATGTCGATGCAGGCGATCCGCGAGTGGGGCGAGAAGCACAGCGAATACGAAGTGCGTGAACTGCTTGAGCAAAACCCTTCATTTGTATTCTTTAAACCGCAAAACTTTGCTCCGGTGAAAGGGGCGAGCGCGGTCCCGCTGATTGGCCGTGCATCGGTGGCCTCTGACAAGACAGTTATCCCGCCGGGTACGACGCTGTTAGCAGAAGTGCCGACGCTGGATAACAACGGTAAATTCTCCGGCCAGTATGAACTACGTCTGATGGTCGCGCTGGATGTGGGTGGGGCCATCAAAGGCCAGCACTTCGACATCTATCAGGGGATTGGACCTGATGCCGGTCACCGCGCAGGCTGGTATAACCACTACGGGCGCGTATGGGTTCTGAAAAGCGCAGCAGGCGCGGGCAACGTGTTTAGCGGCTGAGTGTGGTAATATTGACGCCATGTTTTCCGGGGTGAGGGGTAACTCTCACCCTTTTTACATCTGAGGTCTTATGTCTGTGGTAATGAGCGAAGCCTGGCGCCAGCGTTTTGGTGGCACCGCGCGTTTATATGGTGAAAAAGCCCTGCAACTGTTTGCCGATGCGCACGTCTGCGTGGTCGGGATTGGCGGCGTTGGCTCATGGGCGGCGGAAGCGCTGGCACGAACCGGGATCGGCGCCATTACGCTTATCGACATGGATGATGTCTGCGTTACCAACACCAACCGGCAGATCCACGCCCTTCGCGACAGCGTCGGGCTGGCAAAATCCGAGGTGATGGCGGATCGCATTCGCCAGATAAACCCGGAGTGCCGCGTCACGGTGATTGATGATTTTGTGACGGCCGATAACGTCGCCCAGTACATGGGGGCGGGTTACAGCTACGTCATTGACGCCATCGACAGCGTGCGCCCGAAAGCGGCGCTTATCGCCTGGTGTCGTCGCAATAAAGTGCCGCTGGTCACTACCGGCGGAGCGGGCGGGCAGATCGACCCGACGCAGATTCAGGTCACCGATCTGGCAAAAACTATCCAGGATCCTCTGGCGGCCAAGTTGCGCGAACGTCTGAAAAGCGATTTTGGGGTAGTGAAGAACAGCAAAGGGAAGCTGGGCATAGACTGCGTCTTCTCAACGGAAGCCCTGGTCTATCCGCAGGCAGACGGTTCGGTGTGTGCCATGAAGAGCACCGCCGAAGGGCCAAAACGAATGGATTGTGCCTCCGGGTTTGGCGCGGCCACCATGGTGACCGCGACCTTTGGTTTTATCGCCGTGTCTCACGCCCTGAAAAAGATGATGGCGAAGGCGGAACGTCAGGCCTGACGCGCCGCCTCCAGCACCGCCTCGCTCAGCGCATTCAGTCCCTGGCTGCGCGAGGCGCTCAGTTGTCCGCGTAAACCCAGTTCATCAAACAGCGCCAGCGGGCTTTCGCCAAGGATCTGCGCAGCGCTTTTTCCCTCAATTGCCGTCAGCAGCACGGCCAGTAAGCCGCGCACTATGCGGCCTTCGCTGTCGCCATAAAAGTGCAGCTTCTCTCCAACGGGCGTTACCCCAAGCCAGACGCGGTTCTCACAGCCGGGGATCTCTTTTGCCTGTGCTTTTAGCTCATCAGACAGCGCAGGCAGCTGTTTGCCCAGCAGGATCAGCTGGCGATATTTGTCTTCCCACTGGCTCAGCGGGGCGAAGGTCTGTTTTAACGTCTCTTCCGTGATAACGGTGCCGAACGGGTGTCCGGCGAGGATTGGGCTTGTCATTCATCCACCAGTAAAGCAAGGGCGCGATCGACGGCGGCAACCAGTGCCTCGACATCGCTTTGGGTGTTATAGGGAGCAAACGAGACGCGCAGCGTACCGTTGACACCAAGCGCCGCCAGCAGCGGCTGGGCGCAGTGCTGCCCGGCACGCAGGGCAATGCCATAACCCGCCAGCAGGGTCACCATGTCGCTGTGATGCACCCCGGCAAAATCGAATGCCAGCAGGCTCGAGTCCTGGACGCGGAAAGAGCGAAAACCGGGGCGCTTTTTCAGCGCTTCTTCCGCCAGCGTCGCCAGCCCGCGGCTCCAGCTCTCGGCCTGCTGCAGATCGATATCCGCCAGCCACTCCAGCGCTGCGCTCAGGCCAATCACCCCGGCGACGTTTGGCGTCCCGGCTTCCAGGCGATACGGTACCGCCTGGGTTTTAAAGCCGTCGAAGGTCACTTCGGTGATCATCTTGCCGCCGCCTAGCCACGGCGTCATTTGCTCCAGCAACTCCGCTTTGCCGTACAGCGCGCCGATGCCGGTTGGGCCATACAGTTTATGCCCGGAGAAGGCATAGAAATCGATGTCCAGCTGCTGCACGTCTGCCGGGAAGTGCACGACGCCCTGTGCGCCATCGACCATCACCACCATGCCGCTGGCATGGGCAAGCTGGATGGCGCGGGCCAGATCCGGGCAGCCGCCGGTGACGTTGGACATCTGCCCCAGGGCAAGAATGCGGCTGCGCGGGGTGATCAATTCGGGGAGGCGGGTAACATCGGCTAAGAAATCTGCGCCGAGGGGTAACTTCACCACCCGCGCACCGGTCTGTTCAGCCACCATCAACCATGGCACCAGATTGGCATGATGTTCTGCCTCGCTGACGATAATCTCATCGCCCGGTTGCAGGCGTGGTCGGGCATAACACTGCGCTACCATGTTGATGGCTTCGGTGGTGCCCCGCGTCCAGACAATGTTTTTACCGCTTTCGGCATTAAGAAGTTGTGCGACCTGATCGCGGGCCGCTTCATAGCGCGCGGTTAAGCGTTGCGCCTCGGCAAACTGGCTGCGATGCACATTGCCTGCGCTCAGGCTGTAAAATTGGTGCGTGGCATCGATCACCGCTTGTGGCTTGAGGGCTGTCGCAGCGCTATCAAGATAGACACCGGCATCGGCCAGCGCCGGGAACTGTGCGCGGAAATGGGCAGGGCTGAATGCGTTCATTGAATTCCTCTTCATCGTGAATAGATCGTCGCGCAAATTTAGTGGAAGGGCAAGAAGGTTGATCTCTATCGGATTTGTCTGTTTATCCTGGCGTAACAGACGAAGCAGGTTATGCTGAAATAGAGTCAGGAGAATGTTTTAGCCTGTTATGAAACATGCTTTTAATAGCATTAATTGCTAAAGGAGATAAAGATGAAAAAGACTATCGCAATTGCCTCTGCTTGTATGCTTACTTTTGCCCTGAGCGCCTGTTCCGGTAACAACTACGTGATGCATACCAATGATGGCCGTTCAATCGTGTCGGAAGGTAAGCCACAAACCGATAATGATACCGGCATGATCTCGTATAAGGACGCAAACGGGAACAAACAGCAAATCAACCGTAGTGATGTGAAAGAGATGGTTGAGCTGGATCACTAACAGAATTGCAGACAAAAAAAAGCACCGCAATTGGGCGGTGCTACATTAATCACTATGGACAGACAGGGTAAATGTACAGGAAGTGAAAAATTGGTAGCGTAGCTACCGAGGTCTGAATCGCAGACCAATTGCAAACACAACAACACAACATCACAACCGTAAGCCAAAAGCCCTTCAGAACACGCATTCCAAAAAAAGCTTTTCGTTCCGGCTCAGGAAGTGCCGCCACTATAGGTATTTGCTGGTAGTTCCTCAACGGACAATTTATAATGGCTCAGATAAAAAAAACTAATAGGTTAAACGTTGTTTCCTGTTTGTTAAAAGCCGTTAACATCTAAGCCAGATAACCATGTCCAAGCGATTACCACCACTGAATGCATTACGTGTATTTGATGCAGCCGCCCGCCATTTAAGTTTCACGCGCGCGGCCGATGAGCTTTTTGTGACGCAAGCCGCAGTAAGTCATCAAATCAAGTCTCTTGAGGATTTTCTGGGCCTCAAGCTGTTCCGCCGCCGCAATCGTTCCCTGCTTTTGACCGAAGAGGGGCAGAGCTATTTTCAGGATATTAAAGAGATCTTTTCCCAACTGACGGAGGCTACCCGTAAGTTGCAGGCGCGCAGTGCTAAAGGCGCACTAACAGTAAGTTTATTGCCCAGTTTTGCCATTCAGTGGCTGGTGCCGAGGCTCTCAAGCTTTAACTCAGCTTATCCGGGAATCGACGTCCGAATCCAGGCCGTCGACCGTCAGGAAGACAAGTTGGCAGATGACGTCGACGTGGCGATTTTCTATGGTCGCGGCAACTGGCCAGGCCTGCGTGTCGAAAAATTGTACGCAGAATATTTGCTGCCGGTCTGCTCGCCTCTACTCTTAACAGGCGAAAAAGCGTTAAAAGCACCCGCCAATCTGGCGCAGCACACGCTTTTACATGATGCTTCTCGCCGCGACTGGCAAACTTATACCCGCCAGCTCGGTCTAAACCATATAAACGTGCAGCAAGGCCCCATCTTTAGCCACAGTGCAATGGTGTTACAGGCTGCCATTCACGGACAGGGCGTAGCGTTGGCAAACAACGTCATGGCGCAGTCCGAAATTGAGGCCGGCCGCCTGGTCTGCCCCTTTAATGATGTTCTGGTCAGCAAGAACGCTTTTTATCTGGTTTGTCATGACAGTCAGGCAGAACTGGGTAAAATAGCCGCGTTTCGCCAGTGGATCCTGGCAAAGGCGGCCAATGAGCAAGAAAAATTCCGCTTTCGGTACGAGTAACACTTTCTTTTGCGCGCAGGACGCGCATAACTTCAGGACAGAAACATGACCAGCCGTTTTATGCTGATTTTTGCCGCGGTGAGTGGCTTTATTTTTGTTGCCCTGGGCGCTTTTGGCGCACATGTCTTACGCAAATCATTGGGTGTGGTGGAGATGGACTGGATCCACACCGGTCTGGAATATCAGGCGTTTCATACTCTGGCGATCTTCGGGTTAGCCGTGGCGATGCAGCGTCGTATCAGTATCTGGTTTTACTGGAGCAGCGTATTTATGGCGCTGGGCACCGTGCTTTTCAGCGGTAGCCTGTACTGCCTTGCGCTGTCGCATTTACGCCTGTGGGCGTTTGTTACCCCGGTCGGCGGCGTCAGCTTCCTGGTCGGGTGGGTTTTAATGTTAATCGGTTCGTTCCGTCTGAAACGCAAGGGCGTTGTTCATGAATAAAGTTGTCTTATATTGTCGCCCGGGCTTTGAAAAAGAGTGTGCCGCGGAGATCACTGATAAAGCCGCGAAGCGCGAAGTGTTTGGTTTTGCCCGTGTGAAAGAGAATTCGGGCTATGTCGTTTTTGAATGCTACCAGGCAGATGATGCAGAAAAACTGGTTCGCGACTTGCCGTTCACCTCGCTGATTTTTGCCCGCCAGATGTTTGTCGCGGGTGAGCTTCTGAAAGACCTTCCACCTGAAGATCGCATTACGCCGATTGTTGGCATGTTACAAGGCGTGGTGGAGAAGGGGGGCGATCTGCGCGTTGAAGTTGCAGATACCAACGAAAGCAAAGAGCTGATGAAGTTTTGTCGTAAGTTCACCGTGCCGCTGCGCGCGGCATTACGTGACGCGGGCGTATTGACCAACTACGAGACACCAAAACGTCCGGTGGTGCATATCTTCTTTATCGCCCCTGGCTGCTGTTATACCGGTTATTCGTACACCACCAATAACTCACCGTTCTTTATGGGCATCCCACGTCTGCGTTTCCCGGCGGATGCACCCAGCCGTTCAACGCTGAAGCTTGAAGAGGCGTTTCACGTCTTTATTCCTGCTGATGAGTGGGACGAACGCCTGGCAAACGGTATGTATGCGGTCGATCTCGGTGCCTGTCCGGGCGGCTGGACCTATCAACTGGTGAAACGCAACATGTGGGTTTCCTCCGTCGATAACGGCCCGATGGCGCAAAGCCTGATGGATACCGGGCAGGTCACCTGGCTGCGTGAAGATGGTTTCCGCTATCGTCCAACCCGCAACAACATCTCGTGGATGGTGTGCGATATGGTAGAGAAACCGGCCAAAGTGGCGGCCCTGATGGCCTCCTGGTTAGTGAACGGCTGGTGTCGTGAGACCATTTTTAACCTCAAGCTGCCAATGAAAAAGCGCTATGAGGAAGTTTCGCAGAATCTGGCCTACATTCAGGAGCAGATGGATGAGCACGGTATTAACGTGGTTATTCAGGCGCGCCAGCTGTACCACGATCGCGAAGAAGTCACCGTGCATATCCGCCGCTGGTGGGCTGCCGTCGGTGGGCGTCGCGACGAGAGGTAATACAGGTTCCCTTACTCTACCCCTCTCCCACCGGGAGAGGAGATCGTGACCCTAGGCCCGGTAAGCGTAGCGCCACCGGGCATGAGTTCAAACGCGATCTAACCTGAGCTGCTGCAAATTCCCGTCCAGCTGTAAATCCGTCTGCAACCGCGCCACATCCCGGCAGATAAATGCCATCTCTTTATGCACTTCCAGCTTTTTGCGCCACTTCTCCGGCACCTCATTCAGGTGGGCGTAAATTCCTTCCAAATCCTGAAAATCGGTGAGTAGCTGGGCCGCACTTTTCGGGCCAATGCCTGCCACACCCGGCACCTTTGAGCTGCTGATCCCCGCCAGCCCCCAGTAGTCCGGTAGCTGCTGCGGCGAGACGCCAAACTCACCGGCAATGAAAGGGGCATCGAGCCAGCGTTTCTGGAAATAATCGCGGATGCGAATGGTAGGGGAAAGCAACTGACAGTAACCCTTGTCCGTCGAGACAATGGTGGCCTGATGCCCAGCGCTGGCCACTTTTACCGCCAGCGTGGCGGCCAGATCGTCGGCTTCGTTGCCCTGGGCACCCCAGCAGGGAACCCCGCGCTGCTCAAAGGCGGCGCGGATGGTGGGCATTTCGGCGTGCAGATCGTCCGGCATAGGTGCGCGTCCGGCTTTGTAATCCGGCAGACGCTGATGTCGCCAGCCGCTGTTACGCGCTTCATCGTCAAATACGGCGACCACGTGGCTGGGCTGACTGTGGCGAATAAGCTGCTCCAGCGCATGCAGGCAGGTATCCTTGCAGGGCGTACCCTGAACCGCGTGGATGCGCCGGATAAGGTTCAGCGCGTCGACAATAAGCAAATGAACGGCCACAGATTTTCTCCCTTCTGTTCAGTCAAATAAGGGTAACACTGTCGGCAGGGGGAAACTACGTGTGGCGGGGCATTCGGGAAGGAGCCTCGCAAAACAAGGCTCCTTTTTAGGCTTAATCGCAGGTGACAATCTTCATCGCCAGACCACCGCGGGAGGTTTCGCGGTATTTGGCGTTCATGTCTTTCCCGGTTTCATACATGGTTTCGATCACTTTATCGAGGCAGACACGCGGTTCACTGGTACGGCGCAGCGCCATACGCGCGGCGTTGACCGCCTTCACAGAGGCAATCGCGTTACGCTCGATACACGGCACCTGCACCTGGCCGGCCACCGGATCGCAGGTCAGACCGAGGTTATGCTCCATCCCGATCTCTGCTGCAATGCAGACCTGCGCCGGGCTTCCGCCCAGCAACTCGGCAAGACCCGCAGCCGCCATAGAGCAGGCTACGCCCACTTCACCCTGGCAGCCCACTTCCGCGCCGGAGATGGAGGCATTCATCTTGTACAGCGAGCCAATGGCGCTGGTCACCAGCAGATAGCGAGCCAGTGAGTTAGCATTCACTTCACGGATGAATTTGTCGTAATAGGCCAGCACCGCCGGAACGATACCGCAGGCACCGTTAGTCGGCGCAGTGACCACGCGGCCACCCGCGGCGTTCTCTTCGTTCACTGCCAGCGCGAACATGTTGATCCAGTCCACGACCGCCATCGGATCGCTGGTGGTTTTATCACTGCTGACCAGCATACGGCGCAGGGCTGCAGCACGACGTGGAACGCGCAGTTTGCCTGGCAGAACGCCCTCGGTGGTGATACCGCGTTCAATACCGCCGCGCATGACCTCCCAGACGCTGGCAAAGTGCTGTTCCAGCTCTTCTTTGCTGTGCAACGCCAGTTCGTTTTGCATCATCAGGCCGGAGAGTGACAGACCGCTTTCCTGGCAATGGCGCTGGAGATCGGCCGCCGATTTATACGGATAAGGCACTGCCACAGGCGCGTCGTCGCTCTGTCCAAAATGATCTTCGTCGACGATGAAACCGCCGCCGATGGAGTAATAGGTTTGGCTGTAAATTACCTTGTCGCCTGCCAGCGCGGTGATGCGCATGCCGTTTTCGTGCAGCGACAGGTTGTCGGCATGGAAATTCATGCAGCGATCAACCGGGAACTCAACTTCGTGTTCACCTTTTGCCAGCATCAACCGACTATGGGTATTAACGTCCTGGATAAACCCAGGAATGGCGTCAATATCGACGCTATCTGGCAGGTTACCCGCCAGACCCATAATAATGGCGATATCGGTATGGTGACCTTTGCCGGTCAGCGACAGGGAGCCGTAAACATCCACCACCACACGGGTCGTGTCGTGCAGCATACCGCGCGCAATAAGATCGTCCGTAAACTGTTTACCAGCTTTCATTGGCCCGACGGTGTGCGAGCTGGAAGGGCCAATACCAATTTTGAAAATATCGAAAACGCTAATCATGATGCGTCCGTTGTTTTACGTATTGGGAGAAGAGTGCGCCGTCCGAAGACGGCGCGGGAGGAATTAAGCGAACAGCGAGAAGAAGATAGCGGAAATAGCAATCAGACCCATAACCACAACGAAGACGTTGCTGATCTGGCCGCTGTATTTACGCATTGCTGGCACTTTCTGAATCGCGTACATCGGCATCAGGAACAGGATCATCGCGATAACCGGGCCGCCCAGGGTTTCGATCATGCCGAGGATGCTCGGGTTCATGGTCGCAACCGCCCAGGTGGTCAGCAGCATGAACAGCGCAGTGATTTTGTTCAGTTTGTTGATTTCAATGCTCTTGCCTTTACCGCGCAGAGATTTAATCACCATGCCGTTAAAGCCTTCACGTGCGCCCAGGTAGTGGCCGAGGAAGGATTTAGTAATCGCGATAATGGCGATGATAGGTGCCATCCAGGCAATAACCGGTGCATTAAAGTGGTTTGCCAGGTAAGAGAGAATCGAGATGTTCTGTGCTTTGGCTTCTACCAGATCCGCCGGGGAGAGGCTAAGTACGCAGCTGAAAACGAAGAACATTACGGTGATAACCATCATCACGTGAGCGCGAGCCAGGATGCTGGAACACTTCTTCTCGGCGCCCTGACCGTACTCTTCACGCTTCGCCACGGCGAAGGAGGAGATGATCGGGGAGTGGTTGAAGGAGAACACCATCACCGGAATAGCCAGCCACAGAGTCATCCACAGGTCGTTGCCGCTAGCAGATGCGCTGCTCAGGGACAGGGTTTCCAGCGCTGCGCCGTTCCACTGTGGGATCAGGTAGCAGGCCAGCACCATCAGAGCGATAACGAACGGGAACACCAGCACGCTCATCGCCTTCACAATCATCTGCTCACCGAAGCGCACGATGGTCATCATGCCGACGATCAGGATCAGCGACAGAATGGCGCGCGGTGGCGGGGTCATGCCCAACTGGTGAGTCATGAAGCTGTCAACGGTGTTGGTAATCGCCACGCTATAAACTAACAGGATTGGGTAGATAGCAAAGAAGTAGAGCAGGGTAATCAGTTTACCGGCACCCACACCGAAATGTTCTTCAACAACTTCGGTGATGTCTTCGCCCGGATTCTTACCAGAGAGCACAAAACGGGTCAGGCCGCGGTGTGCAAAGTAGGTCATCGGGAAGGCGATGATTGCCATGATGATCAGCGGAATTAAGCCGCCCACACCTGCGTTAATAGGAAGGAAAAGAACACCAGCGCCGATTGCTGTGCCGTACAGGCCAAGCATCCACATGGTATCTGTTTTACGCCATCCACTTCGGGTTTCAATCGAAGCAACGGTGCTGGTTTGAGTGGTTTCCATCTGTGTCTCCAGGAAGTAGCTAATGTCAGGTTTCTGGTCAAATTTGGTGCAAAAAGGGCTAATCGTAATATGAAATTCGCTCAGCGACGGTTTTTATATAATTTTTCTCCGTAACTATCGGCGGGCGGAAAGATACATTTTAGTAATGGATCTATCAGTGATCCCGATCTCAAATGCGATAATCTACTTATGAAGTGGGTATCTTTAGACCATTTATCTGCTAAGAAAACGTCATGACGAATTTCTGGGCGCGAAGGCTACCATTAACGATATGGAACGAGATAGATCCCGTTGAAAGATAGGAGGCATACGCTGTAAAAGCGGTGGTTTAGAGGATTTTTTCATGCTTTAGGGCAGTTAGGGCTGATAAATCGCGCTTTAGAAAAGTGAGTAATCGTTTGCGTTAAGGGGCGTAATCGTCAAAAGATAAGTTACGGTGATACGGCAAGCGAAGCCATGTGACTGAAGGCAATAAAAAAGCCGGGAGGCAAAGGGCCATTCCCGGCGGGAGCAGGTGCCTGGCATAGGTGCCTGGCAGGGGGTTACGCAGAAATCTCGTAACAGGGGATATAGGCAGAGCCTGGAAGCTTCATACGGTGCTGGGCGACAAAGCCCTGCAGCAGATCGTCCATGCGGCGCATCATGTCGCGGTCACCATGAATTTTATACGGGCCAAACTCTTCAATGGCCTGGATACCCACCTCTTTCACGTTACCCGCAACGATGCCTGAGAAGGCGCGACGCAGATCGGCAGCCAGTACTTCAACAGGCTGATCGGGATAGAGTTTCAGGTTGGCCATGTTTTCGTGCGACGGCTCAAACGGGATCTGCAGGTCCGGTGAAATGCGGATCGACCAGTTAAAGCTGTAGGCATCCCCGGTATCGCGGCGGTTCTCTTTCACCAGCGGCATGGCCTTTTTCATCAGGCGGGCGACTTCTGCAGCATCATCAATAATGATGCGATAGTGTCGGCGCGCCGCCTCGCCCAGGGTATGCACGATGAACTCATCCAGTACGCGGAAGTAGTCCGCGCTCTCTTTCGGGCCGGTCAGGATCAGCGGTAGCACCTGATCCTGGTTGGCCGGATGCATCAGTATACCCAGCAGATAGAGCAGCTCTTCAGCCGTCCCTACGCCGCCCGGGAAGATGATAATCCCGTGCGCGATACGGACAAACGCCTCAAGACGCTTCTCGATGTCCGGCATAATGATCAGTTCGTTGACCAGCGGGTTCGGCGGCTCAGCGGCAATGATCGACGGCTCGGTCATCCCGATGAAGCGGCCATCTTTGTAGCGCTGTTGGGCATGACCCACCGCTGCGCCCTTCATCGGCGCTTCCATCGCGCCTGGACCGCAGCCGGTGCAGATGTTCAGCTCGCGCAGACCCAGTTGGGTACCCACGCGACGGGCATAGAGATATTCGGTTTCATTAATGGAGTGACCACCCCAGCACACGACCATGCTTGGGGCTTCGCCTACGTGCAGGGCGCGGGCGTTACGCAGAATGGAGAAGACCAGGTTGGTAATATGGGCCGAGCTTTCCAGGTTCAGATGCTGGAAACGACCGGCGTTACTGATCTGGCCATTCACAAACAGAATGTCGCGCAGCACGGCAAACAGGTTGGCCTGCAACGCACGAATAATGCGCCCGTCAACAAAGGCATCTTCCGGCGGGTTAATCAGCTCCAGCTTCACGCCACGTTCACGGCGCAAGACGTTAATATCAAAGCTTTCAAAGCGGGACAGCAACTCTTTGCTGTTGTCAGTGAGACTACCGGAGTTCAGAACGGCAAGTGAACAGTTGCGAAACAGTTGATAAAGATCGCTGCTGGCCGTGCTCTTGAGCATGTCCACTTCCAGCTGCGATAACATGTCCATTGAGCCAAGCGGGCTTATATGTGTAATCAAGTGAGCTCCTTACGGGACGTTTATCGTCTTTCCCTGTTGATTACAATAGCCCTGGCTTATGACCTTTAACAACCCAAAGCGCGGAACGAACCGCGCATATTGTGAATTTATTTCTCTTACTGGCGGACTAAACGACCGATCGCCGGGACAAAATCGCTGTTGCTGCGCCACGGATTAATATCCAGCCCACCGCGGCGGGTATAGCGGGCATAGACGCTCAGCGTCTCTGGCTGGCAGAACTGCAGAATATCGTTAAAGATGCGCTCCACGCACTGTTCATGAAACTCATTGTGGTTACGGAAGGAGACCAGATAGCGCAGCAGCTTTTCACGATCGATTTTAGCGCCGCGATACTGGATTTGTACCGAACCCCAGTCAGGCTGGTGGGTGATGAGGCAGTTGGATTTCAGCAGGTGGCTGACCAGCGTTTCCTCTACCACTTTGCCGCTGGCGGCATTTTCCAGCCAGGCGGTATCAAACTGATAGTTGTCGATTTCTATCTCCTGCTCGTCAATGCAGGTGCCGTGGAAGTGGGCGATGGGCTGACCTTCCAGCTCGTCAATGCGGTAGAGGGCAACGGTCACTTTTCCCTGCGCACAGGCGCTTAAGTCGCGTTCCAGCGTGTGTTGCACCGCTTCCCAGCTGTCAAAGCGGGTCTGGTTGAAGCTGTTGAGATAGAACTTGAAGCTTTTAGACTCCACCAGATTCACGCTGGTGTAATCCAGTTCAACGTGACCCACCGCCACCTGCGGTAAACCGCGAGCGTTAAGCCAGGAAAGCTCGTACAGCGTCCAGATATCGCCGCCATGAAAGGGCAGGGCGTCCGCTTTCAGGCCCAGCGGATCGCGGTTGAGACTACGCGGCACGCCCTGTAACAGACTGGCATCGTAGGTGTCGCGGTAGGCGGTGCTTTTGCCCAGGGTTAAACCCGATAAGGCATCATGATTTTCGTAAGACATGTTTCGTTGTCACTTTAAAGGTAAACTATGGCGCTGAGTGTATCCTGACTTATATGAAGAGAGAAACCGGTGGATAAAGAGACTGCTGCTGCCTTAACCGCGTTTACGGCGCGATACTGTGACGCCTGGCATGAACAAAAAGGCACATGGCCTCAAAGCGAGGCGCTGTATGGCATCCCATCACCTTGTATTATCACCTCTTCCGGGGATACGGTACTCTGGCAACCCCAGCCCTTTACCGCGGAGCAGAGTGTAAAGGCGATTGAACGCGCAATGGACATTGTGGTACAACCTGCGATCCACGCGTTCTACACCACACAGTTCGCCGGGGATATGTACGCTCGCTTTAATAACGAGATGCTGACCCTGCTGCAGACCTGGAGTGAAGATGATTTGCTGCGCGTGCAGGAGAACCTGATTGGGCACCTCGTGACCCAGAAGCGCCTGAAGTTATCGCCAACGCTCTTTATCGCCACGCTCGACAGCGAAATGGACATCCTCTCTGTCTGCAACCTGACAGGGAACGTGGTAAAAGAGACGCTGGGTACCCAGAAACGCCAGGTCCTCTCTGACTCTCTTACGGATTTTCTCAACCTACTACATCCCGTCGTGTAATCCTGAATACCACTGCGCGTGTGAGAGATCTCTTACAAAGCTTGTAAGAGATCGGCGTTATTACTGCTAAACCCAATATATTATGCTGGCAAAGAAGCCATTGTTTATCAGTGTGTTGACTGCTTATATGCCAGAAATAAGATGAAACATCTGTTTAATTTGCTTTACGGAGTACCTTGTAAGACGAAGCGGAATAGAGGATTCTATGTCCGTCGACAGGAAGCCGACACGAGAAACGAACATTAGGATGATGGCGTTTCTTACTCAGGACACGTCAGGAAGGCGTTACAAGGAAGGCTTCAGGACGAAGCAAGAGGATAACGCAGGATGCGTTGAAGGACACCTCCAGGAAGGAGAATGAGAGCCGGTACGGATGTCCGGTGGGTCAGGGAGACCCGGACGTTTCAGGATGAAACAGTCACATCAGGATGATGTGCGCAGGATGCAGCGGTCAAAGGAAGACCAGACCTTCGGGTCAGAGGAAAAGTTGTCATGGATGAGCAGGGAGCACTAAAAGTAGCTGGATTGCTGCGAAACGAACCGGGAGCACTGTTTTTACAGTGCTCCCTTTTTTTATTTCTGCGTGGTCTTTGCTATGCTGCCCGCCGTTCAGATTTTCCCTTGAGGTTTTCATGACGCAACATGACCACGTGCGTGCGCAGCTGCACGCTATCGAAGCTTTATTGCGCGATCATCAACTGTGGCAGGAGACGGCGCCGCAGCCTGAGGCGTTTGAGAGTACGCAACCTTTCTGCATGGATACCCTGGAGCCGTTTGAATGGCTGCAATGGGTGCTCATCCCCCGCATGCACGCCCTGATTGAGGGCGGGCATCCGCTGCCACAAAGCTTTGCCGTCGCGCCCTACTATGAAATGGCGCTGGATGCGGCCCATCCCTCCCGTGAGGCGGTGCTGGCGGCATTGCTGGCGCTGGATACGCTCTTTGGCGACGAAGCATGATTGAGATCCTTTATCAGGATGAGTGGCTGGTTGCGGTCAATAAACCCTCCGGCTGGCTGGTACACCGCAGTTGGCTGGATCGCGATGAAAAAGTGGTGGTGATGCAGACGGTGCGCGACCAGATTGGTCAGCATGTCTTTACCGCTCACCGTCTCGACAGGCCCACTTCCGGCGTACTGCTGATGGGATTATCCAGCGAAGCCGGACGACGTCTGTCGCAGCAGTTTGAGCAGCATCAGATCCAGAAACGTTATCATGCGATTGTCCGGGGCTGGCTGACCGAGGCCGCGACGCTCGATTATCCGCTGATCGAAGAGCTGGATAAAATCGCCGACAAATATGCCCGGGATGACAAAGAGCCGCAGCCTGCGGTAACGGATTATCGCGGCCTGGCGACCACCGAAATGCCTGTTGCCACCAGCAAGTTCCCCACCACGCGCTACAGCCTGGTCGAGCTGGAGCCGAAAACCGGGCGTAAGCACCAGCTACGACGCCATCTTTCGCATCTGCGCCATCCCATCATCGGTGACAGTAAGCACGGCGATCTGCGCCAGAACCGCAGCGCCGCCGAGCACTTCGGCTGTAACCGTCTGATGCTGCACGCCAGCCAGTTGGACCTGGTTCATCCTTTTACCGGCGAGCCGCTGACCATTCGGGCTGGGCTTGATCCAGTGTGGATGCAGGCGCTGTCACACTTTGGCTGGCGCGGGCAACTCCACGAAAATGAAAGGGTTGAGTTTGATCCCGCCAACGTTCAGGATGAACGTTAATTGCATTCATTGAGGGAGTAAACCATGGCTGTGGTCGGAATTTTTGTCGGTACGATGTACGGCAATTCGCTGTTGGTGGCCGAAGAAGCTGAAGCAATCCTCTCGGGAATGGGCCATAAAGCCACGGTCTATGAAGATCCCGAGCTGGCCGACTGGGAAAAATACCAGGGCCAGTATGCGCTGGTGGTCACCTCGACAACCGGGCAAGGCGATCTGCCGGACAGTATCGTACCGCTGTTCCAGGGCATTAAAGATAAGCTGGGTTACCAGCCTGAGATGCGCTACGGCATTATTGCACTTGGGGACAGCACCTACGCCAATTTTTGCGGTGGCGGCAAGCTGTTCGATGCCCTGTTACAGGAGCAAAGTGCTCAACGCGTGGGTGAGATGCTGATGATCGATGCCTCTGAACACCCCGAGCCGGAAAGCGAATCTAACCCCTGGGTTGAACAGTGGGGCACATTGTTAAAATAAGTTTCTGCCCTCCCTGTAGCGGAGGGCAAAAACTCGTTGCCAGTTAACAAAGCGACCTTACACCCAGTTTAAGGCCATTGAATCGATTAAGCCCTGGGCAATTGCCTGTAAATCCCTGCGTAAAGTGCGGCTATTAGCAGGCATTTTCACTGCGTCAAGCGACCTGTTTCACACTCCCGTCAATCCCTCTCTTCAGCTCGCCGTTTACCGGTAAGCAGTTTTCATTTCCGTGAAGTCTCTTCCATTAGCCTGGGCTTTTGCCACAAACAACCGCACAGGGCTGTACCAATGTTGTGTTGTTGCACGGTGAGGGGGGCCTGGATCCTTACTTATACTTTTTCCGCCAGTTAATAAAAATGCAGTCAGTAAGGCATAAGACCTCAACGTTCAAAACTGCAAAAACACATACACGTCATTCTGATTACCCTACCGGTTGTGCTGTTCAGAATGAACGTAGCGATAAAAGCTATGATTCAGGAGTGCAAGAATGAGTTCATTAAGCCAGGCGGCGAGCAGCGCTGAAAAGCGCACCAACGCTCGCTATTGGATAGTGGTGATGCTGTTTATCGTCACATCCTTTAACTATGGCGACCGTGCCACCCTGTCGATTGCCGGTTCCGAAATGGCAAAAGATATCGGTCTGGATCCGGTCGGAATGGGTTATGTTTTCTCCGCATTTTCATGGGCCTATGTTATCGGCCAAATTCCTGGCGGTTGGCTGCTTGACCGCTTCGGCTCAAAACGCGTCTACTTCTGGTCCATCTTTATCTGGTCCATGTTTACCCTGTTACAGGGCTTTGTCGATATCTTTAACGGCTTTGGCATTATTGTCGCGCTCTTTACCCTGCGCTTCCTCGTCGGGCTGGCAGAAGCGCCATCCTTCCCGGGTAACAGCCGTATAGTGGCAGCCTGGTTCCCGGCACAGGAGAGGGGTACGGCGGTGTCCATTTTTAACTCCGCACAATACTTCGCTACCGTGATCTTCGCCCCTATCATGGGCTGGCTGACCCACGAGGTGGGCTGGTCACACGTGTTCTTCTTTATGGGCGGTCTGGGTATTGTCATCAGCTTTGTCTGGCTGAAAGTGATCCACGAGCCGAACCAGCATCCGGGCGTAAACCAGAAAGAGCTGGATTACATCGCCGCGGGCGGCGCGCTGATCAATATGGATCAGGTGAAAAGCAAAGAGAAAGTGCCGTTCAGCCACAAGTGGGGACAGATCAAACAGCTGGTTGGCTCCCGCATGATGGTGGGGATCTACCTTGGTCAGTACTGCATCAACGCCTTAACCTACTTCTTTATCACCTGGTTCCCGGTCTATCTGGTACAGGCGCGCGGCATGTCAATTCTGAAGGCCGGGTTTGTGGCCTCGGTTCCGGCAATCTGCGGCTTTGTTGGCGGCGTACTGGGCGGGGTAATTTCCGACTGGCTGATGCGTCGTACCGGTTCACTGAATATCGCCCGTAAAACGCCAATCGTGCTGGGCATGTTGCTCTCCATGTCGATGGTAGTCTGTAACTACGTTGATGCCGAGTGGATGATTATCGGCTTTATGGCGATGGCCTTCTTCGGTAAAGGTATCGGAGCCCTGGGCTGGGCGGTGATGGCAGATACCGCGCCGAAAGAGATCAGCGGCCTGAGCGGCGGTCTGTTCAATATGTTCGGTAACATCTCCGGGATCGTCACGCCAATCGCTATCGGTTATATCGTCGGCACGACGGGTTCGTTTAACGGAGCGCTGATCTACGTCGGAATTCACGCTCTGGTGGCGGTACTGAGCTACCTGGTGCTGGTGGGCGATATCAAACGTATCGAACTGAAACCTGTCGCGGAGCGTTCATGATGAGTACGCAATCAAGCCCAATCGTCACCGAAATGAAGGTGATTCCGGTTGCCGGTCAGGACAGCATGCTGCTGAATATCGGCGGCGCACATAACGCCTGGTTTACCCGCAATATCGTGGTGCTTACCGACAGCGCCGGGAACACCGGCGTCGGGGAGGCCCCCGGCGGCGAGGTGATCTATCAGACCCTGGTGGATGCCATTCCGCAGGTGGTGGGTCAGGAGGTGGCGCGGCTGAACAAAGTGGTACAGCGCGTCCACAAGGGCAACCAGTCTGCCGATTTCGATACCTTCGGCAAAGGGGCCTGGACATTTGAACTGCGGGTCAATGCCGTGGCGGCGCTGGAAGCGACGCTGCTGGATCTGCTGGGCAAAGCGCTGAACGTACCGGTGTGCGAACTGCTCGGGCCGGGCAAGCAGCGTGATGCGGTCACCGTGCTGGGTTATCTCTTCTACCTGGGCGATCGCACCAAAACCGATCTGCCTTATCTGGAACGTTCGCCAGGCAGCCACGACTGGTATCACCTGCGCCATCAGGAGGCGCTCTCCAGCGAGGCGGTGGTTCGTCTGGCAGAGGCGGCGCAGGATCGCTACGGCTTTAAAGATTTCAAACTGAAAGGCGGCGTTCTGCCGGGCGAACAGGAGATTGACAGCGCCCGCGCCCTGAAAAAACGTTTCCCGGATGCGCGCATTACCGTTGATCCCAACGGCGCCTGGTTGCTGGACGAGGCCATCGCACTGTGCAAAGGCCTGGGCGATGTCCTGACCTACGCCGAAGATCCGTGCGGTGCCGAACAGGGCTTCTCTGGCCGTGAGGTGATGGCAGAGTTCCGCCGCGCCACCGGCCTGCCGGTAGCGACCAACATGATTGCTACTAACTGGCGCGAGATGGGTCATGCCGTCATGCTGAACTCAGTGGACATTCCGCTGGCCGATCCGCACTTCTGGACGCTCTCCGGGGCGGTACGCGTGGCGCAACTGTGCGACGACTGGGGCTTAACCTGGGGTTGCCACTCTAACAACCACTTCGATATCTCGCTGGCGATGTTCACCCATGTTGGTGCCGCTGCACCCGGCACGCCAACGGCTATCGACACCCACTGGATCTGGCAGGAAGGCGAAGCGCGCCTGACCAAAAATCCACTCGAAATTAAACACGGCAAAATTGCCGTACCGGATGCACCGGGACTTGGCGTGGAGCTTGACTGGGATCAGATCCACAAAGCCCACGAAGCCTATAAGAAACTGCCCGGCGGCGCGCGTAATGACGCAGGCCCGATGCAGTACCTTATTCCCGGCTGGACATTTGACCGTAAACGCCCGGCGTTTGGTCGCCACTGATTAAAGGATTGAATTATGAGCACATTTACTACGCCTGTTGTCACTTCCATGCAGATCATCCCGGTTGCCGGTCATGACAGCATGTTGATGAACCTGAGCGGCGCCCATGCCCCGTTCTTCACCCGTAATATCGTAATTATCAAAGATAACTCCGGCCATACCGGCGTGGGCGAGATCCCCGGTGGCGAGAAGATCCGCAAAACCCTGGAAGACGCGATCCCGCTGGTGGTGGGTAAAACCTTGGGCGCGTACAAAAATATCCTGAATGCGGTACGTAATGAGTTTGCCGACCGTGATGCGAGCGGCCGCGGGCTGCAAACCTTTGACCTGCGCACCACCATTCACGTGGTGACCGGTATTGAAGCGGCAATGCTCGACCTGCTGGGCCAGCACCTGGGCGTCAACGTGGCCTCCCTGCTGGGCGACGGGCAGCAACGCAGCGAAGTCGAGATGCTGGGTTACCTGTTCTTCGTCGGCAACCGTAAGCTTACCCCACTGCCGTACCAGAGCCAGCCGGATGAGCAGTGCGACTGGTATCGTCTGCGTCATGAAGAGGCGATGACCCCGGATGCGGTTGTCCGTCTGGCGGAAGCAGCCTATGAGAAATACGGCTTTAACGATTTCAAACTGAAGGGCGGCGTGCTGGCCGGGGAAGAGGAAGCCGAATCTATTATCGCGCTGGCGAAACGCTTCCCGGAGGCGCGCGTTACCCTCGATCCAAACGGGGCCTGGTCACTCGAAGAGGCGATTCGTATCGGTAAACGCCTGAAAGGCGTGCTGGCGTATGCGGAAGATCCGTGTGGCGCTGAGCAAGGGTTCTCCGGGCGCGAAGTGATGGCCGAGTTCCGCCGCGCCACCGGTCTGCCAACCGCCACTAACATGATCGCTACCGACTGGCGTCAGATGGGTCATACTCTCTCTCTGCAGTCGGTCGATATTCCGCTGGCGGATCCGCACTTCTGGACCATGCAAGGCTCGGTACGTGTCGCCCAGATGTGTCACGAGTTCGGCCTCACCTGGGGTTCACACTCCAACAACCACTTCGATATTTCCCTGGCGATGTTCACCCATGTGGCCGCGGCCGCGCCGGGCGATATCACCGCTATCGACACCCACTGGATCTGGCAAGAGGGCAACCAGCGCCTGACCAAACAGCCGTTCGAAATCAAAGGCGGTATGGTGCAGGTGCCGACCACCCCAGGTCTGGGCGTTGAGCTGGATATGGATCAGGTAATGAAGGCGCATGAACTGTACCTGCAGCACGGTCTGGGCGCGCGCGACGACGCAATGGCGATGCAATACCTGATCCCGGAGTGGACCTTCAACAACAAACGCCCTTGCATGGTGCGTTAAGTCCGGTGCCGATTCCTGCGGGAGTCGGCATTTTCTCTTGCGTGACAGGTATATGCTTATGGTAGTCAACATGCGTAAGGACGGCTTATGAAAATAGTTATCGCGCCGGACTCTTATAAAGAGAGCCTGAGTGCCCTGGCTGTGGCGACGGCAATAGAGCAGGGATTTTGCGAGATTTTTCCTACGGCAGAGTATGTCAAACTGCCGGTCGCCGATGGCGGTGAAGGCACTGTGGAAGCGATGGTTGCCGCCACTCAGGGAGACATTATTCAGGTGCGGGTAACAGGCCCGCTCGGTGAGCATGTTGACGGTTTTTATGGCCGTTCCGGTGACGGCAAAAGTGCGTTTATCGAGATGGCGGCGGCCAGCGGTCTGGAGCTGGTCCCCCCGGCCCAGCGTAATCCGCTGGAAACCACCTCCTGGGGAACCGGCGAACTGATCCGCCACGCGCTGGATGCGGGTGTGAAACATATCATCATTGGCATTGGCGGCAGCGCCACCAACGATGGCGGAGCAGGGATGGTGCAGGCGCTGGGCGCAAAGCTGTTAGACGAGCAGGGGAACACCATAGGTGCTGGCGGCGGCGAGCTGGATAAGCTGGCGCGCATCGACATCAGCGGTCTGGATAAACGGCTGGCGGCGTGCCGGATTGAAGTCGCCTGCGATGTTACCAACCCACTGACCGGTGAAAACGGCGCAACGGCCGTGTTTGGCCCACAGAAAGGGGCAACGGCGGAGATGATTACGCGCCTCGATGGCGCGCTGACACAGTATGCCCGGATAATCGCCCGCGACCTCGACGTTGATGTGCTGGGCCTTGCTGGCGGCGGTGCCGCAGGCGGCATGGGGGCGGCGCTATACGCTTTTTGCGGCGCGCAGCTACGCCAGGGCATTGAGATTGTGACCGATGCGCTCAACCTCGACAGCCTGGTGGCCGATGCCGATCTGGTGATCACCGGGGAAGGGCGGATCGACAGCCAGACCATTCATGGCAAAGTGCCGGTGGGGGTAGCGAAGATCGCGAAACGCCATAATAAACCGGTGATCGGCCTGGCGGGCAGCCTGACGGCGGATGTCGGCGTGGTGCACGATCATGGCATCGACGCGGTGTTCAGCGTGATCTACACCATCTGCACGCTGGAGGAGGCGCTGGAAGATGCCGAAGAAAACGTGCGGATGGCGGCGAGGAATATTGCGGCAGTGCTGAAGGTCGGAATGGGCGTGTAGCGTTATTATCTTCTGAAATTTATACCCCCGGCTCCCTTTATCTTGAGGGAGTCGAGGGTAAAGGGGGAACTCAGGATCCCAGCACCTTCATCGCTTCCCGCGTGACGTTATCCATCTCATCAAGCAGCTCCAGGAACTCCGGTTCCAGTTCGCTTTCCGGCGTCCCGGAACGCAGCTGTTGTTCCAGCAAATGACAAAGATTCTTCAGGCGCGGCACACCACTGTACCCACAGCTGCCGTGTAGCTTATGGATCGCATCGACGAGGTCTTCCGGGTTCTCACCCACCAGCTGTTCCTCCACCTTATTGCGGATCTCCGGCAGGAAGGCCACCAGCATCTGCAGCATCTCCCGAGCAAGGTCGTTTTTGCCCGCCGCCTGGCGCAGCGCCAGCTGCCAGTCGAGGGTGGCATTTTCATTGACCGTGATTTCGGCGGCTTCCGCAGGGGCGACCCAGTTGCCCGCGGCTGGACCAGGCTTGTAGCGCAGCAGCAGGGTGTGCAACTTCTCTTCTTCAATGGGTTTTGCCAGATAGTCGTTCATCCCGGCGCTTAAGAGCTTCTCTTTCTGGCCCGCCATCGCGTGCGCGGTTACGGCGACCACCGGCGTTTGCTGCTGGTGGGGGAGCTGGCGTATTAACTCGCAGGCGCGGATCCCGTCCATGCCGGGCATCTGAATGTCCATCATGATCAGGTCAAACTGCATCTGCTTCGCCAGCTCAACGGCCTGCAAGCCGCTCTCGCACAGTTCGACGTGCTGAACCTGATCCTCCAGCAGGGCGCCGATCAGCTTCAGGTTGGCCGGGTTGTCATCCACCGCCATCACGGTCATCGGCAGCTTGCTCTCATCGGCGACGATCGGTGCGGCGTGATAGTTCAGGCGGCAATATTCAGTCAGGGTCGGCAGCAGGCGCGTGGCGGTGAGCGGCTTCAGCAGACAGGCGGCTGCGCCGTCATGTTTAAGCTCTTCGGCGTTGATCTGCGCATGGCACGGCAGGGCCAACAGCAAATAGTCGGTCATCGAAGCGGCTTTCGTCAGCCGCTCCTGCTGCATGGTCAGCTCGCCGGTAAAGGTCACCGGGATCCCCATCAGCAGAATGTCGTAATGCTCAACCGGCAGCGAGGAGAATCCCGGGCTGTAAACCACCTCCAGCGGGGTGGTGCTTAAGACATCCAGGGTGCTTTGCGCGGCGGCGGTATTAGGCTCCACATACGCCAGACGTTTACCCTGCAGACAATCCATCACCGGTCGGTCGCTCAGGACATTCGGGTTCAGGTCGAGATTGATATGGAACCAGAAAGTCGAGCCGCGGTTAGGCTGGCTGTGGAAAGAGATATCGCCCCCCATCTCGTTGACCAGTTTCTGGGTGATCACCAGCCCCAGTCCGGTGCCGCCATGACGCCGCGAGATACTGGCATCGGCCTGACGGAAGGCCTGGAACAGCCGGGACTGATCGCGCTCAGGAATACCAATCCCGGTATCGCGGATCTGCACCTCAATCTGCACTTTGGTATTGCTGATGGCACGCTTTTCCACCAGCACATCAATGTTACCGCGCTCGGTAAACTTGATGGCGTTCCCTACCAGGTTAGTGATCACTTGCTGCAGGCGCAGCGGATCGCCAATCACATTATCCGGCACATCATTTTTAATGTTCAGCGTCAGCTCCAGCCCTTTGTCGTGGGAGGAGTGCGCCAGCAGGGTGACGACTTCATCCAGCGTGTTGCGCAGCGGGAACGGAATGCTCTCCAGGATCAGCTTGCCTGCCTCGAGCTTGGAGAAGTCCAGCACGTCATTGATGATCGCCAGCAGGTTGTTGGCCGAACGTTCAATGGTATGCAGATGGTCGCGCTGGGTTGGGTTTAGCTCTGTCTTGAGGGTCAGGCGGGTAAAGCCAATCACGCCGTTGAGGGGGGTACGTAGCTCATGGGACATGTTCGCCAGGAACTCCGACTTAATACGGGCCGCCTCCTGGGCGCGCTTTTTGGCCAGATCCAGCTCGACGTTTTGGATCTCCATCTGCTCCAGGGTTTCACGTAAGTCGGAGGTGGCCTGATCGACGTTATGCTGCATCTCCTCATGGTAGGCCGCCAGCGACATAGCCATTGAGTTGATGCCGTTTTTCAGCATATCCAGTTCGCCGAGCATAAAGCCTTCGACACGGCTGTCGAGCTGGCCCCGGCGGATACGGTCAACGGTATTTACCATGTTGCGGATCGGGCTGGTCACATCGCGCATCAGGCGCCAGCCGAAAATCAGCGCAATACCGATACAAAACAGCATCATCACCGTGGAGATAAAAATTTCCCGGTACTGCTGCAACCGCACGGACTTGAGATCCAGCTCCAGCGCCACATATCCCAGCATGTTGTTATTGGTCTTAGCATCCGATTCGGCAGATTCATCCTGTGAATAGCTTTCCGAGAGGATCGGCGTGCGCAGGATCAGCTTCTCATCCTGGCGGATCACGCTCAACCGCTTCGGGAACGCCGTGCCGCTCGGGAGCTTCAGTACGCCGGGGTCCTGCTGGATATTAGAGGTCACAAACAGGCGATTATGTTGGTCATACACAGAGATCACCCGCACAATATCCGAATGGCGGCGGTGCAGGATGCTGATGAGCTGGCCGATAGACTCGCGATTTTGCAGGGCCATGCCGTATTCGCTGGAGACCGCCAGAGGCTCAATAATACTGGCTCCGGCATCTTCGAGCTGGCGCTGCAGATCGTTATAACGGTGCACCACAAAGAAGGTACTCAGCAGCAAACCAATGAGTACGGTAGGGGCGAGGATCAAAATCATCATGCGCGCACGCAGGCTGTAGTTGGTCATGGAGTTCCGTTATGGGACAATTAGAGTCAATATATTCATTTGAGAAAATACCTGGTAATGGCGCAATTCTACTCTGCAAAGCGGCGCGTGACGACGCGTCAGATCATAACTGTTGATGTGACAGACCTCGATCCCTTCGGTCAGGGGGTGGCGCGCCATGATGGTAAAGCCCTTTTTATTCCGGGTCTGCTGCCCGACGAGCGCGCAGAGATCACCCTGACGGAAGAGAAACGTCAGTATGCGCGCGGGCAGGTAAAACGCCGCCTTAATGACAGCCCCCAGCGCGAGACGCCGCGCTGCCCGCACTTTGGCGTCTGCGGCGGCTGCCAGCAGCAGCATGCGAGCGTCGCGTTACAGGAGCGCAGCAAAAGCAATGCTCTGGCGCGGTTGCTGAAGCACGACGTCAACGAAGTGATCGCCGATAAACCCTGGGGCTACCGCCGCAGGGCGCGTCTGAGCCTGAACTATCAGCCCAAAACCGCGCGTCTGGAAATGGGTTTTCGCAAGGCTAATTCCAGCGACATCGTCGATGTCAAACAGTGCCCCATTCTGGTGCCCCAACTTGAGGCATTGCTGCCAGAAGTGCGCAAATGCCTCTCTGAGCTGCAGGGCGTTCGCCACCTGGGCCATGTCGAACTGGTGCTGGCCAACAGCGGCCCGCTGATGGTCTTGCGTCATACTGCACCGCTTTCGGCAAAAGATCGCGAAAAACTGGAACGCTTTTCGCATTCCCATGAGCTTGACCTTTATCTCGCCCCGCAAAGCGAGATACTTGAGCAACTGAGCGGTGAAACGCCCTGGTACGATTCAGACGGGCTACGCTTAACGTTCAGCCCGCGCGATTTCATTCAGGTCAATGATGGTGTTAACCAGCAGATGGTAGCCACCGCACTGGCCTGGCTGGATATTCAGCCTGAGGACCGGGTGCTCGATCTGTTCTGCGGAATGGGTAACTTTACCTTGCCGCTGGCAAAACGGGCGCACAGCGTGGTGGGTGTTGAAGGCGTGGCGGCGCTGGTGGAGAAAGGGCGTGACAATGCCGTTAATAATGGGCTGCAAAACGTGACATTTTTTCACGAGAATCTGGAAGAAGATGTCACCCGGCAACCCTGGGCCGCGCACGGCTTCGACAAAATTCTGCTGGATCCGGCACGTGCAGGCGCGCCAGGCGTAATGCAGCATATTATTAAACTGGCCCCTAAACGCGTGGTCTATGTTTCCTGTAACCCGGCGACGCTTGCCCGGGACAGCGAAGCATTATTAGCGGCGGGTTACCAGATTCAGCGTCTGGCAATGCTTGATATGTTCCCGCACACTGGGCATCTGGAATCAATGGCGTTGTTTGAACACAACTGATGAGTTTCGGCTTGTCGAATTCGACAGGCAAGGGTCCCTAAAGGAGAGGACAATGGTTGCGGTAAGAAGTGCACATCTCAATAAAGCTGGTGAGTTTGACCCACAAAAATGGATCGCAAGTCTGGGGATTGCCAGCCAGCAGTCGTGTGAACGCTTAACCGAAACCTGGGCTTATTGTCTGCGCACCACCACGGGGCATCCTGATGCCGAGCTGCTGCTGTGGCGCGGCGTGGAGATGGTGGAAATCCTCTCCATGCTGAGCATGGATATCGACACTCTGCTTGCCGCCATGCTGTTCCCGCTGGCCGACGCCGAAGTGGTTTCCGAAGAGGTGCTGCGCGAAAGCGTCGGTAACTCGATCGTGTCGCTGATCCACGGCGTGCGCGACATGGCGGCCATCCGCCAGCTTAAAGCTACCCACACGGATTCCGTCTCGTCCGAACAGGTCGATAACGTTCGCCGTATGCTGCTGGCCATGGTGGATGACTTCCGCTGCGTGGTCATAAAGCTTGCCGAACGTGTTGCCCATCTGCGGGAAGTGAAGGACGCGCCGGAAGACGAGCGCGTGCTGGCGGCGAAAGAGTGCACCAATATCTATGCCCCTCTGGCAAACCGTCTGGGTATCGGGCAGCTGAAATGGGAGCTGGAAGATTACTGCTTCCGCTACCTGCACCCGGCAGAATACAAACGCATTGCTAAACTGCTGCACGAACGCCGTATCGACCGGGAACACTACATCGAGGAGTTTGTCGGCGGCTTACGTAAGTCAATGAAAGAAGAGGGCGTGAAGGCCGAAGTTTATGGCCGTCCGAAGCATATCTACAGCATCTGGCGCAAAATGCAGAAAAAGCATCTCGCCTTTGATGAGCTGTTCGATGTGCGCGCCGTGCGTATCGTTGCCGAGCGTTTGCAGGACTGCTACGCCGCACTGGGGATTGTTCACACCCATTACCGTCACATGCCGGATGAGTTTGACGATTACGTCGCCAATCCGAAGCCTAACGGCTATCAGTCGATCCATACCGTGGTTCTGGGGCCGGGCGGTAAACCGGTCGAAATCCAGATCCGCACCAAACAGATGCACGAAGAGTCCGAGCTTGGGGTTGCCGCCCACTGGAAGTACAAAGAGGGTACCTCAGGCGGGGCGCGTTCCGGCCACGAAGATCGCATCGCCTGGCTGCGTAAGCTGATTGCGTGGCAGGAAGAGATGGCCGACTCGGGCGAGATGCTTGATGAAGTACGCAGCCAGGTCTTTGATGACCGGGTCTATGTCTTTACGCCGAAGGGCGATGTGGTTGACCTGCCGGCAGGCTCAACGCCGCTCGACTTCGCGTACCACATCCACAGTGACGTGGGGCATCGCTGCATCGGCGCTAAAATCGGCGGTCGTATTGTGCCCTTTACCTACCAGTTGCAGATGGGTGACCAGATTGAAATCATCACCCAGAAGCAGCCAAACCCAAGCCGCGACTGGCTTAACCCGAACCTGGGCTACGTCACCACCAGCCGCGGGCGCTCTAAAATTCACGCCTGGTTCCGCAAACAGGATCGTGACAAAAACATTCTGGCTGGCCGTCAGATCCTCGACGACGAGCTGGAACATCTGGGCATCCACCTGAAAGAGGCAGAAAAGCAGCTGCTGCCGCGCTACAACTTCAACGAGCTGGATGAGCTGTTGGCCGCCATCGGCGGCGGGGATATTCGTCTTAACCAGATGGTGAATTTCCTGCAGGCGCAGTTCAACAAACCGAGCGCGGCTGAGCAGGATGCGGCGGCGCTGAAGCAGCTTCAGCAGAAGAGCTACACTCCGCAGCACCGCAGCAAAGAAAAAGACAACGGTCGGGTGGTGGTGGAAGGCGTCGGTAACCTGATGCACCACATTGCCCGCTGCTGCCAGCCAATTCCGGGTGACGAGATCGTCGGCTTTATCACCCAAGGGCGCGGGATTTCTATCCACCGCGCGGACTGCGATCAGCTGGATGATTTACAGTCCCACGCGCCGGAACGTATCGTCGATGCGGTGTGGGGCGAGAGTTACTCCGCGGGCTATTCGCTGGTGGTGCGGGTTTCTGCCAACGATCGCAGCGGCTTGCTGCGGGATATCACCACCATTCTGGCGAACGAAAAGGTCAACGTGCTGGGTGTTGCCAGCCGCAGCGACACCCGTCAGCAGCTCGCCACCATCGATATGACTATCGAAATCTATAACCTGCAGGTGCTGGGCCGGGTGCTCGGCAAGCTGAACCAGGTACCCGATGTCATCGACGCCCGTCGTCTGCACGGCGGATAGTCACATCTTCTTTTGTAGGCCGGGTAAGGCGCAGCCGCCACCCGGCATTTTTTTTATCAGGACCGAATTATGAATCAAATTGACCGCCTGCTCGGCATTATGCAACGCCTGCGCGACCCGGAAACCGGCTGTCCGTGGGACAAAGAGCAGACTTTCGCCACTATCGCCCCCTACACCCTGGAAGAGACCTACGAAGTGCTGGACGCCATCTCCCGGGAAGATTTTGACGATCTGCGCGGCGAACTGGGTGACTTGCTGTTCCAGGTGGTGTTTTACGCGCAAATGGCCCAGGAAGAAGGGCGCTTTGATTTCAACGATATCTGTGCCGCCATCAGCGATAAGCTGGAACGACGCCACCCGCACATCTTTGGCGATGCCAGCGCTGAAAACAGCACCGAAGTGCTGGCCCGCTGGGAGCAGATCAAAAGCGCCGAACGCGCTGAAAAATCTCAGCATTCGGCGCTGGACGATATCCCACTAAGCCTGCCTGCGCTTATGCGTGCCCATAAGATCCAGAAACGCTGCTCGACGGTCGGGTTTGACTGGACTTCTTTAGGCCCGGTGCTCGACAAAGTCCATGAAGAGATCGACGAGGTGATGCACGAAGCGCAACAGGCGGTCGTGGATCAGGATAAGCTGGAAGAGGAGATGGGCGATCTGCTGTTTGCCACCGTCAATCTTTCACGTCATTTAGGGGTCAAAGCCGAGGTGGCGCTGCAAAAAGCTAACCTCAAATTCGAACGTCGCTTCCGGGAAGTGGAACGCATTATCGCCGCCCGTGGCCTGGAAATGACCGGTGTGGACCTCGAGGCGATGGAAGAAGTGTGGCAGGAAGTAAAACGCCAGGAATCTGATCTCTAACGGGTTTTTGCGATCAAGCGCAATTTGTGTGATTTTTTAAATGACAAGCGCTTGATTTGCGTCAAAAACATTTACCCAAAAGGGGCTATTTTCTCACTCCCAATATGAGTCAAAGCCTGAGACAGGAGACGGAGAATGAAAGTTTGTGGCGCTCGCCGTGTTCGGGTATACTACTTTCCCGTCCTGGTTATTCCATCGTTTCACCCTAACTTCTCAGGTTCAGCATGACAACGAACTATATTTTTGTGACCGGCGGGGTTGTATCCTCTCTGGGTAAAGGCATTGCCGCAGCCTCCCTCGCAGCCATTCTTGAAGCCCGTGGCCTCAATGTGACCATGATGAAGCTGGATCCGTACATCAACGTCGATCCAGGTACCATGAGCCCGATCCAGCACGGGGAAGTGTTCGTTACTGAAGACGGCGCCGAAACCGATCTGGACCTGGGTCACTACGAGCGCTTCATTCGCACCAAAATGACCCGTCGTAACAACTTCACGACTGGCCGTATCTACTCCGACGTTCTGCGCAAAGAGCGCCGTGGCGACTATCTGGGCGCCACCGTACAGGTTATCCCGCACATCACCAACGCCATCAAAGAGCGCATCATTGCCGGAGGCGAAGGTCACGACGTGGTGCTGGTTGAGATCGGCGGTACTGTCGGTGATATCGAATCCCTGCCGTTCCTTGAAGCCATTCGTCAGCTGGCGGTGGATATCGGTCGTGAACACGCGCTGTTCATGCACCTGACCCTGGTGCCATATATGGCTGCCGCAGGTGAAGTGAAAACCAAACCGACTCAGCACTCCGTTAAAGAGCTGCTTTCCATCGGTATTCAGCCTGATATCCTGGTTTGCCGCTCCGATCGTGCGGTACCGGCCAACGAACGTGCGAAAATTGCATTGTTCTGTAACGTGCCAGAAAAAGCCGTTATTTCAATGAAAGATGTCGATTCCATTTATAAAATCCCGGGCCTGTTGAAATCACAGGGTCTGGACGATTATATTTGTAAACGATTCAGCTTGAACTGTCCGGAAGCTAACCTGTCAGAATGGGAACAGGTTATTTATGAAGAAGCGAACCCGGCAGGCGAAGTGACTATCGGTATGGTCGGCAAGTACATTGAACTGCCGGACGCCTATAAGTCAGTTATCGAAGCGCTGAAACACGGTGGCCTGAAGAACCGCGTAACCGTCAACATCAAGCTGATTGATTCGCAGGATGTTGAAACCCGCGGTGTCGAAATTCTGAAAGATCTGGATGCTATTCTGATCCCTGGCGGCTTCGGCTACCGTGGCGTTGAAGGCAAGATCGCTACCGCACGCTATGCGCGTGAAAACAATATTCCTTACCTCGGCATTTGCCTGGGTATGCAGGTTGCGCTGATTGAATTTGCTCGCAACGTGGTGGGGATGGAAAACGCGAACTCTACGGAATTTGTGCCAGACTGTAAGTACCCTGTTGTGGCGCTTATCACCGAATGGCGCGACGAAGAAGGTAACGTTGAAGTCCGTACCGAGAAGAGCGATCTGGGTGGCACGATGCGTCTGGGTTCTCAGGCCTGTCAGCTTTCCGACGATAGCCTGGTACGTCAGATGTACGGTGCGCCGACAATTACTGAGCGCCACCGTCACCGTTATGAAGTCAACAACCTGCTGTTGAAACAAATTGAAGCTGCGGGTCTGCGTATTGCGGGCCGCTCCGGGGATGATCAGTTGGTCGAGATCATCGAAGTGCCGAACCACCCATGGTTCGTCGCATGTCAGTTCCACCCGGAATTTACTTCTACGCCGCGTGATGGACATCCGCTGTTTGCTGGCTTTGTGAAAGCCGCTAATGAGTTCCAGAAGCGTCAGGCGAAGTAAGAAAAGTTAGAACGGCAACGCGTACCAAAGGTACGCGTTGTTTGTCTGGAGTTTTAGTTTAACTTGTACTGAGGAAAATCTAATGTCCAAAATCGTTAAAGTCATCGGTCGTGAAATCATCGACTCCCGTGGTAACCCGACTGTTGAAGCCGAAGTACACCTGGAAGGTGGTTTCGTCGGTATGGCAGCTGCGCCGTCAGGTGCTTCTACTGGTTCCCGCGAAGCGCTGGAACTGCGCGATGGCGACAAATCCCGTTTCCTGGGCAAAGGCGTAACCAAAGCTGTTGGCGCGGTTAACGGTCCAATTGCACAGGCAATCCTTGGCAAAGACGCCAAAGACCAGGCTGGCATCGATAAAATCATGATCGATCTGGACGGTACTGAAAACAAATCTAACTTCGGTGCGAACGCAATCCTGGCTGTTTCCCTGGCGAACGCCAAAGCAGCAGCTGCTTCTAAAGGTCAGCCACTGTTCGAACACATCGCTGAACTGAACGGCACTCCAGGCAAATACTCTATGCCAGTTCCGATGATGAACATCATCAACGGCGGTGAGCACGCAGACAACAACGTTGATATTCAGGAATTCATGATTCAGCCAGTTGGCGCGAAAACCCTGAAAGAAGCGGTACGTATGGG
Organism: Leclercia sp. GLN_9; assembly: GCF_043105735.1. NCBI lineage: Bacteria > Pseudomonadati > Pseudomonadota > Gammaproteobacteria > Enterobacterales > Enterobacteriaceae > Leclercia > Leclercia sp. GLN_9. The sequence goes on along the minus strand of NZ_JBICLV010000043.1, from coordinate 157,245 downwards.
TTCTGAAGTGTTCCACAACCTGGCTAAAGTTCTGAAAGCTAAAGGTATGAACACTGCAGTAGGTGACGAAGGTGGTTATGCACCTAACCTGGGTTCCAACGCCGAAGCACTGGCTGTAATCGCTGAAGCGGTTAAAGCAGCAGGCTACGAACTGGGCACCGACATCACCCTGGCGATGGACTGCGCAGCTTCTGAATTCTACAAAGACGGTAAATACGTTCTGGCTGGCGAAGGCAACAAAGCGTTCACCTCCGAAGAATTCACTCACTTCCTGGAAGACCTGACCAAACAGTACCCAATCGTCTCTATCGAAGATGGTCTGGACGAATCTGACTGGGATGGTTTCGCCTACCAGACCAAAGTACTGGGCGACAAAATCCAGCTGGTTGGTGACGATCTGTTCGTAACCAACACCAAGATCCTGAAAGAAGGTATCGAGAAAGGCATCGTTAACTCCATCCTGATCAAATTCAACCAGATCGGTTCTCTGACCGAAACTCTGGCTGCGATCAAAATGGCGAAAGACGCTGGCTACACTGCCGTTATCTCTCACCGTTCAGGCGAAACTGAAGACGCTACCATCGCTGACCTGGCTGTTGGTACCGCTGCTGGCCAGATCAAAACCGGTTCTATGAGCCGTTCTGACCGTGTTGCTAAATACAACCAGCTGATTCGTATCGAAGAAGCGCTGGGCGAAAAAGCACCATACAACGGCCGTAAAGAGATCAAAGGTCAGTAATCCTGAACCTTAATCTTTAGAAAAACCCGCTTCGGCGGGTTTTTTTTTATCATCACACCGTCGGTACGCTACGACGTGTGCATACCGCCTGTTCAATAATTTCTGCAGCCCGTGCTGCCCCTCCGGCGTTTATCAGCTGAGTCTGGAGGGCGGTGATGCGCTGCGTGTACTGCTTATTTTCCAGCAGGTCGAGAAGATGCTGGCTGAGCGTGCGGCTCGGCGAAAAACGGCAGGCCTTAAGGCCAATGCCACTGAAGACCACTCGGGCTGCGACGCCTGGCTGATCAAATGCCAGCGGCACGGCGAGGATAGGCGTGGCGGTGGCGATGGCATCCATAACCGTATTCAGTCCTGCGTGGGTGATGACGGCGCTGGCATCACGTAATACCGCCAGCTGATCGGCAAATCCTACAATTTGCGTTCCCGCACGCGCCAGCCGGGCGGTTTGACTTGCATTTAGTCCGTCGCAGTGGGCAATAAGCAAGGGCACACCAGCCTGTCGACAGGCGCGGGCAATCTTGCGGAACAGTCCATAGCGGTAGCCCTGGATCGTGCCTAATGACGCAAAAACAAACGGCTTCTTTTTGCCGGATGAAATCGTTGGCGGCTCGTAGCGTAGCGGGCCTACCGCATGGAAGCAGGCGGGCAAGGTGCGTGGGAAATCAAAGCCTGGAATGGTCTGGCTGATTTGCGCCAACGGCGACAGGCATTGATCTGGTCTGCTGCGAGGAGGCAGACCAAACGCCCGGGCATGGCGGGCAATTACCCGGCCTTGTCTCGACATCAGCCAGTCATAAACATCCGCGCTGGAGGCGTATAATTTCTGGTAGCGCTCGCTGGTGTCATAGCGAAAAGGCATTACTGGCAGGGGGATGGTGTTATCCCGGTTTACCGGCAGGGCGCAGCAGACAGAGATAAAGGGCAGGTTGAGCGCTTGTGCAACCAGCCCTCCTGCCGGCTCCATCTGATCGACAATCACGGCGTCAATATTGTGCTGTCGGAAGGCGAGGGGCAGTTCACGGCACAGCATATCGGTAACGCTTGCCATACCTGATATCAGGTGAAAAAACCCCGGCTCTTGCATCGCAAACGGCGTCGGGTCACCCACAGCGATAAAGTGCGCCTGCGGTTCCGTGAGCAAGGTGCGGGCCTCTTCCTGCTGAAAAAAAGTGACCCGATGGCCACGCACGATAAGGTGTTTTGCCAGTGCTTCCATAGCGTGCATATGGCTGTATAACGGTAGCGTTATTACCGCAAAATGGCTCATTCTGCTTGTCCAGTATTCTGATGGCTACTCAGTCAAGGGGGTTAACGTCGACGCGTGCCGGATGGGCGATATCTTAAAAGCGTAGCGTAAATTTTAATGTTTTTAACATTCCCTTCTGACAACGGCTTCTACCTTAAGGCTGTTAGCCTGGCTATCCTTAAACTGACAGGAATAAAATCGTGGCCGGGGTTGTTTTGCCTGATTATGTGCGATCTGCAATAATGCCCACCCATAAATCTGACCAGAGATAACTATGCAGTACCCGATTAATGAAATGTTCCAGACCCTGCAAGGCGAGGGTTACTTCACCGGCGTTCCCGCTATCTTCATTCGTCTGCAGGGATGCCCGGTGGGTTGTGCCTGGTGTGATACCAAACATACCTGGGAAACGCTGGCGGATCGGGAAGTGTCACTGTTCAGCATTCTGGCCAAAACGAAAGAGAGCGATAAATGGGGCGCAGCAAACCCGGACGATCTGCTGGCGATTATTGGTCGTCAGGGCTGGACGGCGCGCCACGTGGTGATCACCGGCGGGGAACCCTGCATTCACGATCTCATGCCGCTAACCACCCTGCTGGAGAGCAACGGCTTTAGCTGCCAGATTGAGACCAGCGGTACGCACGAAGTACGCTGTTCCCACACCACCTGGGTGACGGTATCGCCAAAAGTGAATATGCGCGGCGGTTACGACGTGCTCTCTCAGGCGCTGGAGCGTGCCGATGAGATTAAACACCCGGTAGGCCGTGTGCGTGATATCGAAGCGCTGGATGAACTGCTGGTAACGCTGACGGATGACAAACAGCGGGTGATTGCGCTGCAACCCATCAGCCAGAAAGAAGATGCCACCCGTCTGTGCATTGAGACCTGTATTGCCCGTAACTGGCGTCTGTCGATGCAGACGCATAAATACCTGAATATTGCTTAAAAAAAAGCCCGGTTAAACCGGGCTTTTTTTTACTCGCCGCGATAAACGCAGCCAGCCGTACAAGTCTCTTTGATCATCACTGCGCTCAGCAGGGGCACCAGTGGCTTAATCTCATCCCAGATCCACTTCGCCAGCACTTCGCTGGTTGGATTCTCAAGCCCCGGAATATCATTCAGATAGTAGTGATCGAGGCGGTCGTAGGTCGGTTTAAACGCGGCTTTCAACTCAGCAAAATCCATGATCCAACCGGTATGGGGATCGACTTCACCCGTGATCTCCAGGCGCACCATAAAGGAGTGCCCGTGCAGGCGACCACATTTATGGCCTTCCGGGACGTGAGGGAGATGGTGGGCGGCTTCGAAGATGAAATCTTTAAACAGTGTGGTGGACATCATGAACTCTCAAAAATGCGTAAAAAACCGCCGCATAATACCGGAAAGCACCTTTTTTATCATTACCTAAAACGGCCATTCACCCCCGGCTGGCTTTTCGTGGTTATCAAACCCATTTTTATCTTTTATTTTCATACGGTTAATTAATCGTTTTTATCGTTAAGAACGATAGCAAAAACAGGTTAGTCCATTTGGTTATTTATTATTTCCATCCTGTCTTTAATTGTTATGATCCGTGCCGTTAACCTTACACTCTGTTCTGTCTTTCAGATAAAAATTCAGCTTTGCTACTGGAACATAACGACGCATGACAACACAGGCCCCACCTTCAAATTTGCTTCCCCTGAACCCGGAGCAACTGGCACGCCTGCAGGCAGCCACCACTGATTTTTCGCCAACCCAGCTTGCCTGGGTTTCCGGTTATTTCTGGGGAATGCTCAATCAACAGCCGGGTGCTGTGGTGAGTGCTCCGGCTGCGGCCGTTGAGATCCCGGCCATTACGCTTATTTCCGCTTCGCAAACCGGTAATGCCCGTCGCGTGGCGGAAGCCCTGCGGGACGATCTGCTCGCGGCCAAACTGAACGTGAACCTGGTGAACGCCGGGGATTATAAATTTAAGCAAATCGCGTCAGAAAAACTGGTTGTCGTTGTGACCTCAACCCAGGGCGAAGGTGAGCCGCCTGAAGAAGCGGTTGCGCTGCATAAATTCTTGTTCTCGAAAAAAGCCCCAAAACTGTCGGGAACTGCCTTTGCGGTCTTTGGCCTGGGCGACTCTTCCTACGAATTCTTCTGTCAGTCGGGCAAAGATTTTGACAGCAAGCTGGCCGAACTGGGTGGCGAGCGCCTGCTGGATCGCGTTGATACCGACGTTGAATACCAGGCCGCGGCTGCCGAATGGCGTGCGCGCATTGTCGATGTGCTGAAAGCCCGTGTGCCGAAAGAGACCCCTGCGCAGGCCGCCATCACCGCCACTGGCGCGGTAAACGATATTCACACCAGCCCATATACCAAAGAAGCCCCGCTGACGGCGAGCCTCTCGGTCAACCAGAAAATCACCGGTCGCGACTCGGAAAAAGACGTGCGCCATATCGAAATCGATCTGGGTGACTCCGGTCTGCGTTACCAGCCGGGCGATGCCCTTGGCGTCTGGTATCAGAACGATCCGGCGCTGGTGAAAGAGCTGGTGGAGCTGCTGTGGCTGAAAGGTGACGAGCCGGTATCAGTAGACGGCAAAACTCTGCCGCTCTCTGAAGCGCTGCAGTGGCATTTTGAGCTGACCGTGAATACCGCGAATATCGTGGAAAACTACGCCACCCTGACCCGCAGCGAATCCCTGCTACCGCTGGTGGGTGATAAAGCCAAACTGCAACAGTACGCCGCGACCACGCCAATCGTGGATATGGTGCGTTTTGCGCCAGCACAGTTGGACGCGAATGCATTGATCGGCCTGCTGCGCCCGCTGACGCCGCGTCTGTACTCCATCGCCTCTGCCCAGGCCGAGGTAGAAAGCGAAGTCCACGTCACCGTGGGCGTGGTGCGTTACGATATCGAAGGTCGTGCCCGTGCCGGTGGCGCATCCAGCTTCCTGGCGGATCGTGTAGAAGAAGAGGGCGAAGTACGGGTCTTTATCGAGCACAACGACAACTTCCGTCTGCCTGCAAACCCGGAAACCCCGGTGATTATGATTGGCCCGGGCACCGGCATTGCGCCGTTCCGCGCCTTTATGCAGCAGCGCGCCGCCGACGAAGCGCCAGGCAAAAACTGGCTGTTCTTTGGCAACCCGCACTTCACCGAAGATTTCCTCTACCAGGTGGAGTGGCAGCGCTACGTGAAAGAAGGCGTGCTGAGCCGTATCGATCTGGCCTGGTCCCGCGATCAAAAACAAAAAATATACGTACAAGACAAACTGCGCGAACAGGGCGCAGAGCTGTGGCGCTGGATCAATGACGGTGCCCACATTTATGTCTGCGGCGACGCCAATCGTATGGCGAAAGACGTTGAGCAGGCGTTGCTGGAAGTGATTGCTGAATTCGGTGGTATGGATACTGAATCGGCGGATGAATTTTTAAGTGAGCTGCGCGTCGAGCGCCGTTATCAGCGAGATGTCTACTAATGAGCGAAAAACATCCTGGCCCTCTGGTGGTCGAAGGCAAACTGTCTGATGCCGAGCGCATGAAGGTTGAAAGCAACTATCTGCGCGGCACCATTGCCGAAGATTTAAATGACGGTCTGACCGGCGGTTTCAAAGGCGACAACTTCCTGCTGATCCGTTTTCACGGCATGTACCAGCAGGACGATCGCGATATTCGCGCCGAACGCGCTGAACAGAAGCTGGAGCCGCGTCATGCGATGCTGCTGCGCTGCCGTCTGCCGGGTGGCATCATCACCACCAAACAGTGGCAGGCGATCGACAAGTTCGCCCATGACAACACTATTTACGGCAGCATCCGTCTGACCAACCGTCAGACCTTCCAGTTCCACGGCATTCTGAAGAAGAACGTGAAGCCGGTACACCAGATGCTGCACTCCGTTGGGCTGGACGCCTTAGCGACCGCCAACGATATGAACCGTAACGTGCTCTGTACGTCGAACCCGTATGAGTCCGAACTGCACGCCGAAGCTTACGAGTGGGCGAAGAAGATCTCCGAGCACCTGCTGCCGCGTACCCGCGCCTATGCTGAGATCTGGCTGGATCAGGAAAAGGTCGCGACAACTGACGAAGAGCCAATCCTCGGCCAGACCTACCTGCCGCGTAAGTTCAAAACCACAGTGGTGATCCCGCCGCAGAACGATATCGATCTGCATGCCAACGACATGAACTTCGTGGCGATTGCCGAGAACGGCAAGCTGGTGGGCTTTAACCTGCTGGTTGGCGGCGGTCTCTCTATCGAACACGGTAACAAGAACACCTACGCCCGTACCGCGAGCGAGTTTGGTTATCTGCCGCTGGAACACACCCTGGCGGTGGCCGAAGCGGTAGTGACCACCCAGCGCGACTGGGGCAACCGTACCGATCGTAAAAACGCGAAAACCAAATACACGCTGGAGCGCGTGGGCGTTGAGACCTTTAAAGCGGAAGTGGAGCGTCGCGCAGGCATCAAGTTTGAGCCGATCCGCCCGTACGAATTCACCGGTCGCGGCGATCGTATTGGCTGGGTAAAAGGTATCGACGATAAATGGCACCTGACGCTGTTTATTGAAAACGGTCGTATCCTGGATTATCCGGGTCGCCCGCTGAAAACTGGCCTGCTGGAAATTGCGAAGATCCACCAGGGCGAGTTTCGTATCACCGCCAACCAGAACCTGATCATTGCCGGCGTGCCGGAAAGCCAGAAAGCGAAGATCGAGAAGCTGGCGCGGGATCATGCCCTGATGGATGCGGTAAAACCGCAGCGTGAAAACTCGATGGCCTGTGTCTCTTTCCCGACCTGTCCGCTGGCGATGGCCGAAGCCGAGCGCTTCCTGCCGTCGTTCACCGACAAAGTGGAAGCGGTGCTGGAAAAACACGGCATTCCTGACGAGCATATTGTTATGCGCGTCACCGGCTGCCCGAACGGCTGTGGCCGCGCGATGCTGGCGGAGCTGGGTCTGGTGGGCAAAGCCCCTGGGCGTTACAACCTGCATCTGGGCGGGAATCGCAGCGGGACGCGCATTCCACGTATGTATCGCGAGAACATAACGGAATCAGAGATTCTGGTTTCGATCGACGAGTTGGTCGGGCGCTGGGCGAAAGAGCGCGAAGCGGGTGAAGGCTTCGGTGACTTTACGGTGCGTGCGGGCATCATTCGCCCGGTGCTCGATCCCGCAAGGGATTTCTGGGAGTAACTACGAGAGGTAATTATGTCCGTACTCGATCTAAACGCCCTTAACGAGCAGCCAAAAGTCGAGCGCATTCTGGCGCTGGCCGAAACCAATGCTCAGCTGGAAAAGCTGGACGCGGAAGGGCGTGTCGCCTGGGCGCTGGAAAACCTGCCTGGTGAATATGTGCTCTCCTCGAGCTTTGGTATCCAGGCGGCGGTCAGTTTGCATCTGGTGAATAAGATCCGTCCGGACATTCCGGTGATCCTCACCGACACCGGCTACCTGTTCCCGGAAACCTATCAGTTTATTGATGAGCTGACGGACAAGCTCAAGCTGAACCTCAAAGTCTACCGCGCCGAACAGAGCGCTGCCTGGCAGGAAGCACGCTATGGCAAGCTGTGGGAGCAGGGCGTGGAAGGCATTGAGAAATACAATGCGATCAACAAGGTCGAGCCGATGAACCGGGCGCTCTCTGATCTTAACGCAAAAACCTGGTTCGCCGGGTTGCGCCGCGATCAGTCAGGAAGCCGTGCGAGTTTGCCGGTGCTGGCGATCCAGCGCGGCGTGTTCAAAGTGCTGCCGATTATCGACTGGGACAACCGGACCGTTTATCAGTACCTGCAACAGCATGGCCTGAAATACCATCCCCTGTGGGATCAGGGCTATCTGTCGGTTGGTGATACCCACACCACCCGCAAATGGGAGCCGGGCATGGCGGAAGAAGAGACCCGCTTCTTTGGCCTCAAGCGCGAGTGTGGATTGCACGAAGGGTAATTGACGTGTTTCTCTCTAGCCCTTGCTGCCAGGCAAGGGCTTTTTATTGCGAGTTAATAGAAAATAACTTTTCTAAGTCTGTTTAAATCTAAAGTTACTCAATGTAATTAACGTTAAGCATTAATTCTCACTTCGGTTATTATCAGGCAGATTTATTTAATTAAATGATGTTAATTTTCTATGGCTGCTGTCTGGTGGCTCATGAATTATTGTCTTCTCCGCACCAGCCCGCATAAAGCTGAGAGCCAGTGCCAGGCGATCGGGCTTTTGTTTCCATCGAGGAGAGGCGGCGTACTGGCAAACAAAGGGTGCGTGTCAGCTGGCGCAAAAAAAGATTTAAGGGCGGATTAACCGCCCCTTTTTTTATGCTGTTACACGCTCGTTCCATGCGTCTGAGTGCTGAATGTTACCATCACAATAACGCCAGGTTATTTTTTCATAGCGCAATTGAATACCCTCATTATGATTATGTATCGCATGCGCTGGCTCTTTGCAGTTTTGCATTACAGGGGTGATGCTCACGATACGGACATTTTCAAGAAGCATGTTGAAATACTCCACTTCCTGGCCCGCGTCGTTGATCTTGTACCATTTGATCTCTGCGCTTTTAAGGGTCTGACCGGTGCTTACCGCCTTGTAGAGATACGGGCTGGAGCTATCAAACTCTTTTTCAATGACGAGCGGCGCATGTACGCGCGTGCCTGTTATTTTGCCGGTGTTGTTGTCGGTTGGTACTAAGAGACCGTGACTAAAAGAAAGCACCTCAATGCTCCCCTCTCGATTCTTTACATCAACAGATCCCTTAATGTGCGCGCCGCCGTCGTCTTTGAGCCATAAATAAGCAGGAATGGGCATTTTAAACTCCTTTTTGTGAAACGCTCATTAACTGATAAAAAGCGAAAGGGCGTGATACAAATTGTGTGATTTGTGACGGCTATCATTAGCTATAACAAATTGATTTATAGTATAAAAAGAATAATAAGTAGAGTTGATCTCGGACAGTGCGCCGCGCCTTCCAGGCGTTTAATTTTTCCCTTTTCACAAAGGGAATATCAATATGGCTTGTATACCGATTTACCCGCCCCGTGGACTGGAAATACTGAAAGATCATATCAAACAGGCTCGCGCCCGACGCGAAGTTCAAAACATGGCCACGCCATTAACCTATATCTGGTTTTATCAGCGCGTAAGAAACCGTGGGCCGTGGGATTACAAACAGAAAAATAAGGTGTGGGAAAACTACGGTAATTTCCATTACGGGGCGGTTGGCTATGCAGCGGGTATCCCTGCCGAAATTTTACATACAGCCGCTGGCGCGGCCCAGGGGGTTGCAAAAACATCTGAGCCAGCATGGGGGAATTTCTTGCAGGGGCCACCGTTTGGGGATGACCCACACGATCAGTTTTGGATTAAGCAAGGCATAGACTATGTTAAACAGCACCACCTTTAAGGTCTTGCACTGGATCGCCACAATTCTAATGGCCCTGGTGATCGCTATTTATTGTTATTTCCAGCATGTCCAGCGCATAACAGTGCGGGATCAGCTCTACGAAGTGCGCCAGCTTACACCCCGCACCTGGCTCTACATCACACAATATAAAGACTCAAACATGACTACCGGTGAGGTGTATCGCTATTTTTTAGCGAGCAAGTTGGAGGGCGATCCGCTGGTGGCGCTTGAAAAACAGCATATCGCCCCTACGCTAACTGCGAACACCTCGCGCGCAAAAGTGGACGGTATCGGCAATAACGTCTCGTTTACTGTTTACGGTACTGTATATGACTTCATGTCGACTGCATTTTTTTATGATGCAGAAGGGATCGCCGTTTCGCCATCTATAGACCTCACCGCTCGCGGAGAAGGGTGGGACAGGGGTAAGTTCAGCCGATAAATCGTCTTCCCCGCCTTAGCGGGGATAACCCACGAATAATCTTACTCCGTATAAAAATAAACAGAAAAATGCCCAGGCACCGCTTGGGTGATGCACTTTATCAGGCTTTTTTCCCCGCTTTCGCCAGTTCCTTCACCAGTGGCAGCATAATGCGCACCACGTCCCGGCTGCGGTGTTCAATCCGCTGCGGGAGGGCCTCGTCGATATGCTGCAGATTATCCAGCCTGACGTTATGCCAGCTCGATCCCTGTGGGAAGGCTTTTGATTTTGCCCGCTGCTGATAACCGTCTTTCTTACCCAATGACCAATTGGTGGCCTCAACATACAGCACCGGGATCCCGGCTTTATCGAAAATCTCACCGTCATTACAGCATCCGGTGCCTTTCGGGTACGCGGCGTTACCTCCCGGGTTGGTCGCGGCAAAAATCCCGTGGGCGCGCGCAATAGCCAGCGCGCGATCACGGGTTAATTTACGCACCGGGGCAGGGGTGGTTTTTCCGCTGTTAAAATAGAGTTTATCGCCCACGATTAAGTTATCGAGGTTAATCACCAGCAGGGTATTTTTCTTCTCGGCCTGGCTCATGCGGTTGAGTACGTTCTCGGCGCCGAGGCGTCCCTCTTCTTCGCCGCTGGTGGCGATAAAGCGGATGCTGTACTGCGTTTGAATATCTTTCAGCTTATCGGCCAGCTCCAGCATCACCCCGACACCCGCAGCATTATCATCGATGCCCTGTAATGTCAGGCCGCCGAGATTGTTATCGGCATCGCTGTCGCTCATCGGCGCATACGTATCCAGATGCGCCAGGATAATAATTTGTTGTTCGGCTTTACCTTCATGGGCAGCAATCACGGTGCTGCCAGTCACGTTGTGCCAGTTTTTGCTCTGGTTACGTGAGGTATAGATATAGCGGCTCTGGAAGGTGCGGATATCGCTCTGGTAACCCATTTCAGCGAACTGCTGGCGCACATAGTCAGCGGAGAGCATTTCGGCGGGGGTGCCGGTCATACGGCCCGGGAAAAAGGTGGCAATATGACGCGCCTGCATCGCGGCGATCTCACCCAGAGGGGGCGTTTTAGCCTGAACAGTTCCGATCAAGCAAACGCCGAGCGCCAAAGCAGCGATACGGTGGCGCATTGCGGAAAACATAGTGAGTCCTTAAAAAATCGAGCAAAATTTTAACGCGCTTAGTATGAAACTGTGATCGCGCTTACACAATTTGAATTGCTCTTAAATGCCCGTAATTACGCGTGTTAAGCACTTTTTGATATTTGCTTTTCCAGAGCGTTATTCCATTGAGTAACTACTCATTCCAATTCGTAATTTCATTCGTTCTGAGCAGCCCCCTATAGTCCCACTATTCCAGGTTGTTAGCGAGTTGTAGCATTGTGGATTACCTTCCTTTATTTGCTGCCGTAAAAGACCGTCCGGTACTGGTGATCGGCACGGGCGAAATCGCCGAGCGCAAAATTGCCTTTTTACACCGGGCAGGCGCGCGCGTGCAGGTCGTTGCTGAAGCGGACTTTGATGAAGCGCAAATCGACAATGTGGTGCTGGTGATTGCCGCAACCGAAAACCGGGCGCTCAACCAGCGCATCTCTGATGCCGCCCACGCCCGCCACCGTCTGGTGAATGTGGTGGACGATCAGCCGCTGTGCTCCTTTATCTTCCCGTCGATTGTCGATCGCTCGCCGCTGCTGGTGGCAATCTCCTCCGGCGGCACAGCCCCTGTGCTGGCGCGCGTATTGCGGGAAAAAATTGAAGCACTGCTGCCAACCAGCCTGGGCCGGATGGCAGAAAAAGCCGGCTTCTGGCGTAACCATCTGAAAACCCGCCTGACCAGCGTGGCGGAACGCCGTCGCTTCTGGGAGCGCGTGTTTCGCGGCCGCTTTGCCAGCCTGATGCAGGCGGGTAATGAGACGGCGGCACAAAAAATCCTTGAAGACGAACTGGATAACCCGGGCAGCACCTGTGGCGAGATTATTCTCGTCGGGGCGGGGCCAGGGGATGCCGGATTACTGACGCTGCGTGGCCTGCAGGGACTCCAGGATGCGGATGTGGTGTTCTATGACCATCTGGTGACAGATGGCATACGTGAGCTGATTCGTCGTGACGCCGAGCAGATCTGCGTTGGCAAACGTGCGGGCCAGCACGCTGTGCCGCAGCATGAAACTAATCAGATGTTGATTGACGCGGCGAAAGCAGGTAAGACCGTGGTGCGTCTCAAAGGGGGCGATCCGTTTATCTTTGGCCGCGGCGGCGAAGAGCTACAGGCGGCAGCCGAAGCGGGCGTGCCGTTCCAGGTCGTACCAGGCATCACGGCGGCCTCCGCAGTGACGGCCTATGCCGGTATTCCGCTGACGCACCGGGATTATGCCCAGAGCGTCACCTTTGTCACCGGCCACTACAAGGCCGACAGTACACCGTTCGACTGGACGCATCTGGCGCAAAGCCGTCAGACGCTGGCGATCTACATGGGCACCATGAAGGCAGCGGAAATCAGTGAACAACTTATTCGCCACGGGCGTGATGCAAATACGCCTGTGGCGGTGATATCTCGCGGCACGCGCGTCGATCAGCACGTGGTGACCGGCACATTACAACACCTTGCAACCCTGGCGAAAGACGCCCCGATGCCCGCCCTGATTGTGGTGGGAGAGGTGGTGCAGCTGCACAGCACGCTCGCCTGGTTTCAACACACTACCGACACAGAAGGCTTTGGTTCTTCTGTAGTGACTTTGGCTTAAGGAACGGTTATGGACCAAAAACGACTGACTCACCTGCGGCAACTCGAAGCGGAAAGTATTCATATTATCCGCGAAGTGGCCGCCGAGTTCGCTAATCCGGTAATGATGTACTCCATCGGGAAAGACTCCAGCGTGATGCTCCACCTGGCGCGTAAAGCCTTCTACCCGGGCACGCTGCCATTCCCGCTGCTGCACGTGGATACGGGCTGGAAATTCCGCGAGATGTATGAGTTCCGTGACCGCACCGCCAAAGCCTACGGCTGTGAACTGCTGGTACATAAAAACCCGGAAGGGGTGGCGATGGGCATTAACCCGTTCGTGCACGGCAGCGGGAAACACACCGACATCATGAAGACCGAAGGGCTGAAGCAGGCGCTGAACAAATACGGCTTTGATGCCGCCTTTGGTGGTGCCCGCCGTGATGAAGAGAAATCCCGTGCCAAGGAGCGTATCTACTCCTTCCGCGACCGCTTCCATCGCTGGGATCCGAAGAACCAGCGCCCGGAGCTGTGGCACAACTACAATGGCCAGATTAACAAAGGCGAAAGCATCCGCGTCTTCCCGCTCTCTAACTGGACCGAGCTGGATATCTGGCAGTACATCTATCTGGAAAATATCGAGATTGTGCCTCTGTACCTGGCGGCGGAACGTCCGGTGTTGGAGCGCGACGGTATGCTGATGATGGTGGATGACGATCGTATCGATCTGCAGCCTGGCGAAGTGATCAAAAAGCAGATGGTGCGTTTCCGTACCCTCGGCTGCTGGCCGCTGACCGGCGCGGTGGAATCCAGCGCGCAAACGCTGCCAGAGATCATTGAAGAGATGCTGGTGTCGACCACCAGCGAGCGACAAGGGCGCGTGATTGACCGCGACCAGGCAGGCTCGATGGAGCTGAAGAAACGTCAGGGTTATTTCTAAGGAGCCGCCATGAATACCACTATTGCTCAACAGATTGCGGATGAGGGCGGCGTAGAAGCCTACCTGCACGCACAACAGCATAAAAGCCTGCTGCGTTTTCTGACCTGCGGCAGCGTTGATGACGGCAAAAGCACGCTCATTGGCCGACTGCTGCACGATACCCGTCAGATCTATGAAGATCAGCTCTCATCCCTGCATAACGACAGCAAACGTCACGGTACCCAGGGCGAGAAGCTCGATCTGGCCCTGCTGGTGGATGGCCTGCAAGCAGAGCGCGAGCAGGGCATCACCATCGACGTGGCTTATCGCTATTTCTCCACCGAGAAGCGCAAATTTATCATCGCCGACACCCCGGGGCACGAGCAGTACACCCGTAATATGGCGACCGGTGCCTCAACCTGCGATCTGGCGATCCTGCTAATGGATGCCCGTAAAGGGGTGCTGGATCAAACTCGTCGTCACAGCTTTATCTCCACCTTGCTGGGGATCAAACACCTGGTGGTGGCAGTCAACAAGATGGACCTGGTTAACTTCAGCGAAGAGACGTTTAACGAGATCCGCGAAAGCTATCTCACCTTTGCCGAACAGCTGCCGGGCAACCTCGACATTCGCTTCGTGCCGCTCTCGGCGCTGGAAGGGGATAACGTGGCCTCCCAGAGCGCCAGCATGCCGTGGTACAGCGGCCCGACGCTGCTGGAAGTGTTAGAGACGGTTGAGATCCAGCGCAGCGTTGAGACGCAGCCGATGCGTTTCCCGGTGCAGTACGTTAACCGTCCGAACCTCGATTTCCGCGGCTTCTCCGGCACCCTTGCCTCCGGCAGCGTCCAGGTGGGTCAGCGTGTAAAAGTGTTGCCGTCAGGCGTAGAGTCAGCGATTACCCGCATCGTGACTTTTGATGGCGATCTGCAGGAGGCCGGGGCAGGCGAAGCCGTCACTCTGGTGCTGAAAGACGAAATCGATATCAGCCGCGGCGACCTGCTGGTGGATGCACAGGAGACGTTGCCTGCGGTGCAAAGCGCCGCTATTGATGTGGTGTGGATGGCGGAACAGCCCCTCACCCCGGGCCAGAGCTACGATATCAAAATCGCCGGTAAGAAGACCCGCGCCCGTGTGGACGGCATTCAGTATCAGGTGGATATCAACAATCTGGCGCAGCATAGCGTGGATGCGCTCCCGCTGAACGGCATTGGTCTGGTGGATTTCACTTTCGACGAACCGCTGGTGCTGGATCAGTATCAGCACAACCCGGTGACCGGGGGCTTAATCATTATCGATCGCCTGACCAACGTCACCGTGGGCGCTGGCATGGTGCGCGAGCCGCACGAACAGGCTAGCGTGGTGCCGTCAGAATTCAGCGCCTTTGAACTGGAGCTGAACGCGCTGGTGCGCAAACACTTCCCGCACTGGGGCGCACGCGATCTGCTGGGAGGGAAGTAATGGCGCAGCATGATGAGAACGTCGTCTGGCATCCTCATCCGGTCACCGTAGCCGATCGCGAACAACTCCACGGTCACCGTGGGGTTGTGCTGTGGTTTACCGGGCTTTCTGGCTCCGGTAAATCCACCGTCGCAGGCGCACTGGAAGAGGCGCTGCATAAGTTAGGGGTCAGCACCTATCTGTTGGATGGCGACAATGTGCGTCACGGACTGTGCAGCGATTTGGGCTTTAGCGATGCGGATCGTAAAGAGAACATCCGTCGGGTGGGCGAAGTGGCCAGCCTGATGGCCGATGCCGGGCTGGTGGTGTTAACGGCGTTTATTTCGCCGCACCGTGCCGAGCGGCAGTTCGTGCGCGAGCGCGTCGGCCAGAACCGCTTTATCGAAGTCTTTGTTGATACCCCGCTGGCGATCTGCGAGCAGCGCGATCCGAAAGGGCTGTATAAAAAAGCCCGAGCGGGTGAATTGAAAAATTTCACCGGTATTGACGCAGTTTATGAAACCCCTGATGCGCCCGAAATTCATCTGGAAGGCCAACAATTGGTAACAAATTTAGTGAGCCAATTATTAGACCTGCTCAGACAGGGCGATATTATCAGATCCTGAGATAGTATCGATGGGGGGTGATCCCCCCATTGGTATGTCATGGTCACAGGATCAGCTATGCGAAACAGTGAAAACTACATTATCACCGGGTCGGACAGGGTATCGACAAATGACGAGACGACCTGGTCTTTCCCAGGGGCGATTGTCGGCTTCGCGTCATGGCTGATGGCACTGGGCATCCCGTTCCTGTTTTACGGCAGTAATACGCTTTTCTTTTTCCTCTATACCTGGCCTTTCTTCCTGGCGCTGATGCCCGTTGCTGTAGTGGTCGGAATTGCGCTGCACTCTCTGCTCAACGGCAAGCTGCTCTACAGTTCATTTACTACCGTGATGACGGTGGTGGCGATGGTCGGACTGTTATTTTTGTGGCTCATGGGATAAGTTCAGCCATAATTCAAACCGTCACTAACTGTGACACGGTGTTGGCTTGCGCGAATCTGCAAAAAAAATGTGGTACATTTGCCCGCAATGGTGCGGCATCTCTGTAGCCCCGATGTAGAGTCGTGGGGAAAGTTATGGGATGATGATGCCGTTTTTCAGGGGGCAGGATGGGTAAACTTACGTTGCTGTTGCTGGCTTTGTTGGTCTGGCTTCAGTATTCACTGTGGTTCGGTAAGAACGGTCTACACGATTACAGTCGTGTCAGCGATGACGTGACGGCGCAGCAGGCAACAAACAGCAAACTTAAAGCGCGAAACGATCAGCTGTTTGCGGAAATTGACGATCTCAATGGCGGACAAGAAGCCATTGAAGAGCGCGCGCGCAACGAACTCAGCATGACTAAGCCGGGCGAAACCTTCTATCGTCTGGTGCCGGATGCGTCTAAACGCAACCAGGGCTCAGTACAAAACACCCGATAATCAGGCCCAGGATTATTACGCCATGGCAGTCACTTTTTCGAACGTATGCGCCGTTGTGCCAGCCGCCGGGTTTGGCCGGCGCATGCAGACAGAATGTCCCAAGCAGTACCTTTCAATTGGTGATAAAACCATCCTTGAGCACACCGTGGCGGCGCTGCTGGCGAACCCACGCGTGACGCGGGTCGTTATCGCCATCAGCCCGGGCGACGCCCGCTTTGCCGCGCTGCCGCTTGCCAGCCATCCGCAGGTTACCGTTGTGGATGGTGGCGCAGAGCGCGCCGATTCGGTGCTGGCGGGTCTTCAGGCCGCCGGTGAAGCGCAGTGGGTGCTGGTGCATGACGCGGCGCGTCCGTGCCTGCATCAGGACGACCTGGCACGGCTGCTGGCTATCAGCGACACCAGCCGCGTCGGCGGCATTCTCGCCACGCCGGTACGCGATACCATGAAGCGCGGCGAGCCGGGGCTTCCGGCCATCGCCCACACCGTGGAGCGCGTTGATCTCTGGCATGCGCTTACACCACAATTTTTCCCCCGCGAATTGTTGCAGGCCTGCTTAACCCGTGCGCTTAACGAGGGCGCAACCATTACCGACGAAGCCTCGGCGCTGGAGTACTGCGGCTTCCACCCGGAACTCATTGAAGGGCGCGCAGATAATATAAAAGTGACGCGCCCCGAAGATTTACAGCTGGCAGAATTTTATCTTACCCGTTCGACCCATCAGGAGAAGGCATAATGCGAATTGGACATGGTTTTGACGTACACGCCTTTGGCGGTGAAGGCCCAATTATCATTGGCGGCGTACGCATCCCTTATGAAAAAGGACTGCTCGCGCATTCTGATGGCGATGTTGCTCTGCACGCGTTAACCGACGCGCTGCTCGGTGCCGCGGCGCTGGGCGATATCGGCAAACTGTTCCCGGACACCGATCCGGCCTTCAAAGGGGCCGACAGCCGCGAATTGCTGCGTGAAGCCTGGCGTCGTATTCAGGCCAAAGGCTATACCCTCGGAAACGTGGATGTGACCATTATTGCCCAGGCACCCAAAATGCTGCCGCATATCCCGCAGATGCGGGTGTTTATTGCCGAAGATCTCGGTTGCCACATGGACGACGTCAACGTCAAAGCCACCACGACGGAAAAGCTCGGCTTTGTCGGGCGTGGCGAAGGTATCGCCTGTGAAGCCGTGGCGCTGCTGGTGAAGGCGGCCAAATGACGGACTTCGATAACCTGACGTACCTGCACGGTAAACCACAGGGCACGGGCCTGCTAAAGGCCAATCCAGAAGATTTCGTGGTGATCGAAGATCTGGGCTTTGAGCCGGATGGCGAGGGCGAGCACATTCTGGTGCGGATCCTGAAAAACGGCTGTAACACCCGTTTTGTGGCCGAGGCGCTGGCTAAGTTCCTGAAAATTCATGCCCGTGAGGTGAGCTTCGCCGGGCAGAAAGATAAACAAGCTGTAACCGAGCAGTGGCTCTGCGCCCGCGTGCCGGGTAATGAGATGCCGGATTTAAGCCAGTTCCAGCTTGAGGGTTGTAAAGTACTTGAATACGCCCGTCACAAGCGCAAATTGCGCCTCGGCGCGTTAAAGGGCAATGCTTTTACGCTGGTGCTGCGTGAAGTGAGCAACCGCGACGACGTCGAAAAACGCCTGCAAGCCATCAGCGAGCAGGGCGTGCCGAACTATTTTGGTGCCCAGCGTTTTGGTATTGGCGGCAGTAACTTGCAGGGCGCGCTGCGCTGGGCGCAAAGCAATGCCCCGGTGCGTGACCGCAATAAACGCAGTTTTTGGTTGTCGGCAGCCCGCAGTGCGTTGTTTAATCAAATCGTGAGCGAGCGTCTGAAAAAAACAGACGCGAATCAAGTTGTTGTTGGCGATGCGCTACAATTAGCGGGACGCGGCAGCTGGTTCGTCGCCACTGACGAAGAAATGGCTGATTTGCAGGCGCGCGTCAATGCGAAAACCCTGCTGATCACCGCGGCCCTGCCGGGTACCGGCGAATGGGGGCCGCAGGGCGAGGCGCTGCAGGCTGAGCAGGCGGCCATCGCCGATGAAACAGAATTATGCTCTCTGCTGGTGCGGGAAAAAGTCGAAGCGGCACGCCGGGCGATGCTGCTCTATCCGCAACAGTTGAGCTGGAACTGGTGGGATGACGTGACCGTCGAGTTACGTTTCTGGCTGCCGGCAGGTAGCTTTGCCACCAGTGTTGTCAGGGAACTTATCAACACTTCGGGTGACTATGCGAATATTGCTGAGTAACGATGACGGCATCCATGCGCCAGGCATTCAGACGCTGGCCAAGGCGCTACGAGAGTTTGCTGAGGTGCAGGTCGTGGCGCCCGATCGTAACCGCAGCGGTGCTTCTAACTCGTTAACCCTTGAGTCCTCTCTTCGCACCTTTACTTTCGATAACGGCGATATCGCCGTACAGATGGGCACTCCGACGGACTGTGTCTTTCTCGGCGTCAATGCGCTGATGCGACCGCGCCCGGACGTAGTAGTCTCCGGCATTAATGCCGGCCCCAATCTGGGCGATGATGTGATCTATTCCGGCACCGTGGCAGCCGCTATGGAGGGACGCCACCTCGGTTTCCCTGCGCTGGCGGTATCGCTCAACGGGCATCAGCATTACGACACCGCTGCCGCGGTGACCTGCTCCATTTTGCGCGCGCTGAGCCGCGAGCCGCTGCGCACCGGGCGGATCCTCAATATCAACGTCCCGGACCTGCCGCTGGACCAAATTAAAGGCATTCGCGTAACGCGTTGCGGTAGCCGCCATCCGGCAGATAAAGTGATTCCCCAGGAAGATCCACGGGGTAATACCCTGTACTGGATTGGCCCTCCGGGTGAAAAACACGATGCGGGACCGGATACCGACTTCGCCGCGGTGGACGAAGGGTACGTTTCCGTCACGCCTCTGCATGTGGATTTGACCGCGCATAACGCGCAGGATGTGGTGTCAGGCTGGCTGGATCGCGCCGGAGTTAGCTCACAATGGTAAGTAAACGTGTACAAACCCTTCTGGATCAATTACGCACTCAGGGTATTGCGGATGAGCATGTACTTAATGCCATCTCGCTGGTGCCGCGTGAAAAGTTCGTCGATGAGGCGTTTGAGCACAAAGCCTGGGAAAATGTCGCCTTGCCGATAGGCCAGGGACAAACCATTTCGCAGCCCTATATGGTGGCGCGAATGACCGAACTGCTGGAGCTGACCCCGGACTCACGGGTGCTGGAGATCGGCACCGGGTCAGGTTACCAGACCGCCATTCTGGCGCATCTGGTGCATCATGTCTGCTCAGTGGAGCGTATTAAAGGCTTGCAGTGGCAAGCGCGTCGTCGTCTGAAGCAGCTTGATTTACATAATGTTTCTACCCGTCACGGGGATGGATGGCAGGGCTGGAAGGCGCGCGGCCCCTTTGATGCCATTATCGTGACGGCAGCACCGCCGGAAATCCCGGCTGCGCTTATGGCGCAACTGGATGACGGCGGAATCCTCGTTTTACCGGTGGGCGATGAACATCAGCTGTTAAAGCGTGTTCGTCGACGGGGCGACGAGTTCATCATCGATACCGTAGAAGCCGTACGTTTTGTGCCTCTGGTAAAAGGAGAGCTCGCCTGAGACTCGGATTTTTCCAGGGTTATTCAGGCCAATTCAGCGTATGGTTGTGGCGCAAAAGCGCGTGACACTACGGTTAATTTTAAGTCACTGGTAACTAAAAACATTCCTGGGGGATAAATGAGCGCGGGAAGCCCAAAATTCACCATCAGCCGAGTTGCGGCACTGTCACTGGTTTCACTGTGGCTGGCAGGTTGTACATCCTCAAATAATGCCCCTGCGCCGGTGAGTTCCGTTGGCGGCAACAGCGGATCCGGCAGTTCATCCGGCGGCATGCTGATCACCCCTCCGCCTAAGATGGGCACCACAACACAACAAACACCGCAAATTCAGCCAGTTCAGCGTCCGGTTACCCAGCCAGTACAGATTCAGCCAGTGGATCAGCCTGTCCAGACGGAAAATGGCCGCATTGTGTATAACCGTAAGTATGGGAACATTCCGAAAGGGAGCTATACCGGCGGCAGTACGTACAGGGTAAAACGCGGCGATACTTTATTCTATATTGCCTGGATCACCGGGAACGATTTCCGTGATCTTGCGCAGCGAAATAACGTTCAGGCCCCGTATGGTCTGGAAGTTGGCCAAACGCTACAGGTAGGCAATAACACTGGCGCACCGTTAACGCCTGGCAATACCGTGTCGGTGGCTGACGTAACGGCGCAAAATAACAGTGTGACGCCTGCGCAAAAATCAAGCACAGTGGTTGCGTCGCAACCGACAATTACGTATTCTGAGGATTCAGGTGAACAGAGTGCTAACAAGATGTTGCCGAACAACAAAGGGGCTGCGGCTGTTGTCACAGCGCCCGTTACGGCACCTGTCGTTAGCTCTACCGTGCCCGTTGCCAGCAGTATGACGTCCAGCTCGCCAATCTCTTCATGGCGCTGGCCGACTGAAGGCAAGGTTATCGAGAACTTTTCTTCCTCCGAGGGGGGAAATAAAGGTGTCGATATCGCAGGAAGTAAGGGACAGGCTATTATCGCGACCGCAGATGGACGCGTGGTATATGCCGGTAACGCTCTGCGGGGTTACGGTAATCTTATTATCATAAAACACAACGATGATTACCTGAGTGCCTACGCCCATAACGATACGATGCTGGTCCGGGAACAACAAGAAGTTAAGGCGGGGCAAAAAATAGCTACTATGGGTAGCACCGGAACCAGTTCTACACGCTTGCATTTTGAAATTCGTTACAAGGGGAAATCCGTAAACCCGCTGCAATATTTACCGCAGCGATAATTTGGCGGGACATACCACTTCGGTTGTCTCGGTCAGGGATCACGGGTAGGAGCCACCTTTATGAGTCAGAATACGCTGAAAGTTCATGATTTAAATGAAGATGCGGAATTTGATGAGAACGGAGCTGAGGTTTTTGATGAAAAAGCCTTAGTAGAAGAGGAACCCAGTGATAACGATTTAGCTGAAGAAGAGCTGTTATCGCAGGGCGCCACTCAACGTGTGCTGGACGCGACTCAGCTTTATCTGGGAGAGATTGGATACTCTCCACTGTTAACAGCAGAAGAAGAAGTTTATTTCGCGCGCCGGGCACTACGTGGTGATGTGGCATCACGCCGTCGTATGATTGAAAGTAACCTGCGTCTGGTGGTCAAGATTGCCCGTCGTTACAGCAATCGTGGTCTGGCTCTGCTGGATCTGATTGAAGAGGGCAACCTGGGGCTGATCCGCGCGGTAGAGAAATTTGACCCTGAACGTGGGTTCCGTTTCTCAACATATGCGACATGGTGGATTCGACAGACCATCGAACGGGCAATCATGAACCAAACCCGTACGATTCGCCTGCCTATTCACATCGTGAAAGAGCTGAACGTATATCTGCGTACCGCTCGTGAGTTGTCCCATAAACTGGACCACGAGCCAAGTGCGGAAGAGATTGCCGAGCAGCTTGATAAGCCGGTTGATGATGTAAGCCGTATGCTGCGTCTCAACGAGCGTATTACCTCCGTCGACACCCCGCTGGGTGGCGATTCAGAGAAAGCGCTGCTGGACATCCTGGCCGATGAAAAAGACAACGGCCCGGAAGACACCACGCAGGACGATGATATGAAACAGAGCATCGTCAAATGGCTGTTCGAACTGAACGCTAAACAGCGTGAAGTGCTGGCACGTCGTTTCGGTCTGCTGGGGTATGAAGCTGCGACACTGGAAGACGTCGGTCGTGAAATCGGCCTGACCCGTGAACGTGTTCGTCAGATTCAGGTAGAAGGTCTGCGTCGCCTGCGTGAAATCCTGCAGGGCCAGGGGCTGAATATCGAAGCGCTGTTCCGTGAGTAAGCAACTTTTCATCCAAAAAAGGCCCGTCTCTCGACGGGCCTTTTTCTTTGGTTATAGCTGCGTGGTTTCGTGCAGCAGACGCCAGGTTATGGTATCGCCTTCCTGATTCAGTACCGCACTTGACCAGCGCACGTTGACCGGCTGATCGGGGCGGGTTTGCGTTTCGCGGTAGTGAAGTACTGCGCCGTTGTCCCAGGTTTGTAACGTCTTTAATTCATCAATCACGATCTTCAGCCCCGGACGGCTGCCGCGCTGAGCCTCAAGGAAACGCGCCAGTGCGGGATGATCCAGATGTGCGCCTGTTGGCGCAATCATCAGGAAGTCCTGACGAAAACGGGCGAGCAGGGGGGCGAGATTGCCTTCACCCAGGCCTAACCAGTTTTCTAACGCGATGTGAGCATCAATAATTTCTGTTTCATAGCAGGTCATTCTTTCTCCTTTACCCTTAAGTGGCGGATGAATTTAGTCACCGGCGATGTTCATCACAGCTCACGCAGGCCCGGCAAGCGTAGCGCCGCCGGGCGTGTCGGACTTATACCAGATTCTTCAAACGATAGATCCACTCCAGCGCCTGACGCGGCGACAGAGTATCCGGGTCAAGATTCTCCAGCGCTTCCAGCGCCGGGGAGGTCTCTTCGGCTGGCACCAGCAATGACATCTGCGTCCCGTCTACCTGGGTCGCAGCCGCGTTTGGCGCCAGGCTTTCCAGCTCGCGCAGCTTCTGACGTGCGCGCTTGATCACCTCTTTCGGCACCCCCGCCAGCGCAGCCACGGCCAGACCGTAGCTTTTGCTCGCCGCGCCATCCTGCACGCTGTGCATAAAGGCGATGGTATCCCCGTGCTCCAGCGCATCCAGATGCACGTTTGCCACGCCCTCCATCTTCTCCGGCAGTTGGGTCAGCTCGAAGTAGTGGGTAGCAAACAGGGTCAGGGCTTTGATTTTATTGGCCAGGCTTTCGGCACACGCCCACGCCAGCGACAGGCCGTCATAGGTAGAGGTTCCGCGGCCAATCTCATCCATCAGCACCAGGCTGTACTCCGTGGCGTTGTGCAGAATGTTGGCGGTTTCGGTCATCTCCACCATAAAGGTTGAACGACCGCTCGCCAGATCGTCCGCCGCACCCACGCGGGTAAAGATACGGTCGATGGGGCCAATCTCTACTTTTTGTGCCGGAACGTAGCTGCCGATATAGGCCAGCAGGGCAATCAGCGCCGTCTGGCGCATATAGGTACTTTTACCGCCCATGTTCGGCCCGGTAATGATCAGCATGCGCCGCTGCGGTGACAGGTTCAGCGGGTTCGCGATGAACGGCTCATTCAATACCTGCTCAACCACCGGGTGACGGCCTTCAGTAATGCGTACGCCAGGTTTATCGCTAAAGGTCGGGCAGCAGTAGTTCAGCGTTTCGGCGCGTTCCGCCAGGTTAACCAGCACATCCAGCTCGGCCAATGCAGTCGCGCTCTGCTGCAGATCTGCCAGGTGCGGCATCAGCATATCGAAGAGAGCGTCATACAGTTGTTTTTCCAGTGCCAGGGCTTTGCCCTTCGAGGTGAGCACTTTGTCTTCGTACTCTTTCAGCTCAGGAATAATGTAACGCTCGGCGTTTTTCAGCGTCTGGCGGCGCACATAGTGGATGGGCGCCAGGTGGCTCTGCCCGCGGCTGATTTGAATGAAGTAGCCGTGTACCGCGTTGTAACCCACCTTCAGGGTGTCCAGCCCGAGCCGCTCACGTTCGCGGATCTCCAGCTTATCGAGATAATCTGTTGCGCCGTCGGCCAGTGCTCGCCACTCGTCCAGCTCCTCGTTGTACCCCGGAGCGATGACGCCGCCGTCGCGTACCAGCACAGGCGGGGATTCAATAATGGCGTTTTCCAGCAGTTCGCGCAGTTCGCTGAATTCGCCCATCGCGTCGCGTAGCTTCTGCACCGGCGCGCTGTCGATCTCTGCCAGTTGGCTGCGTAGTTCAGGCAACTGCTGGAATGCGTGGCGCATCCGGGCGAGATCGCGCGGGCGTGCGGTGCGCAGCGCCAGACGCGCCAGAATACGCTCCAGATCACCCACCTGGCGTAATACCGGTTGCAGTTCGCTGTATCGGTCCTGCAGGGCACCAATGGTCTGCTGGCGTCCGGTGAGGGTGGCGATGTCACGAACCGGCATATGCAGCCAGCGTTTCAGCATTCGGCTGCCCATCGGGGTGACGGTGCTGTCGAGCACCGAGGCGAGGGTGTTTTCGACACCACCGGCCAGGTTCTGGGTGATCTCCAGATTACGGCGGGTGGCTGCATCCATAATGATGCTGTCCTGCTGGCGCTCAATAGTAATGGAACGGATATGCGGCAGGGCGGTGCGCTGGGTATCTTTCACATACTGCAGCAAACAGCCAGCAGCGCACAGGCCGCGCGGGGCATTTTCTACCCCAAAGCCGGTGAGATCGCGGGTGCCAAACTGCAGATTGAGCTGCTGGCGCGCGGTATCTATTTCAAATTCCCACAGTGGACGACGACGCAGGCCGCGACGGCCTTCGAGCAGCCCCATCTCGGCAAAATCTTCGGCGTACAGTAGCTCAGCCGGATTGGTGCGCTGCAGCTCGGCGGCCATGGTTTCCCGGTCGGCCGGTTCGCTCAGGCGAAAACGCCCGGAGCTAATATCCAGTGTGGCGTAGCCGAAACCTTTGCTGTCCTGCCAGATAGCAGCAAGCAGGTTATCCTGGCGCTCCTGTAACAGCGCTTCATCGCTGATGGTGCCGGGCGTAACGATGCGCACCACTTTGCGCTCGACCGGGCCTTTAGAGGTGGCGGGATCGCCAATCTGTTCGCAGATGGCGACCGATTCCCCCTGATTGACCAGCTTCGCCAGGTAATTCTCTACCGCGTGATGCGGGATCCCGGCCATGGGGATCGGTTCCCCGGCCGAAGCGCCGCGTTTGGTCAGCGAGATGTCGAGCAGTTGTGACGCCCGTTTCGCATCGTCATAAAACAGCTCGTAAAAGTCACCCATCCGGTAAAACAGCAGGATCTCTGGATGCTGAGCTTTCAGCTTCAGATACTGCTGCATCATGGGGGTGTGCGCGTCGAAATTGTCAGTAGTGGTCATGGAGTGATGATGTCCATTTCTTTGAAAATAGTGCTGTTCAGGCGACGTTGGGGTCGTGTAATGCCGCTATTGTCGCATGAAAAAAAGTCCCGGCGCAGCAAAATGTCGCGACTTTACGAGGCCTTTTCCTGAACCAGCTCAATCACCAATTTCCCCTGTTCGACCAGCACCCGCACCTGGGAATGGGTTTTAAAACCCGCCTCTTCCAGCCAGTCGCCTTTTAAACTGAGCGCGGCATGCACGCTGTAGCGCGTCGGAATTTTGGTCTTACGATCTTCGTGACGCTTTCTGAAATAGCCCACGGTGAGATGACGGCTCGGTCTGGAGAGGGGCATATCCGACATAGAAACTCCTTTTTCGCAGGGTAGGATCCGGTGACATAAACACCTGTATAAAATGTCAGTAAAATGAGGCGAAGACAAACCTATAACTGCGAAGCGCCTTCAGGAAACGGAATGTAAAATATGAAATCGGGCTGAACATCCAGCCTAAAAAGAGTATTATAAATGCAACTTTCTAGTGGGTATCAGGCCATGTCAGGAAAACGGATCGCGCGCGAAAAAGAGACCATCCGCAAGATGATCGCGCTGTATGAAAAGCAGTGTCCGCAGGCATCGAAAGCCGCGGGGCACTATCCGGCGCTGAATGAGTACGCCGACAAGCGGCTGGATAAATGCGTGTTTGGCGAGGAGAAACCGGCCTGCAAACAGTGTCCGGTACACTGCTATCAGCCGGCCAAACGCGAAGAGATGAAACAGGTGATGCGTTGGGCAGGGCCACGGATGTTGTGGCGTCATCCGATTTTAACCGTTCGCCATCTTATCGACGATCGTCGCCCGGTCCCGGAGCTGCCGGAAAAATACCGCCCGAAAAAGTGATCTCTCAGGTGCGCGGCCTGCGCATCGGGCGGCAGATAAAGATCATGGCGATTGCGCTGCACAGCGGAAACACCGCCAGCACCAGCCACGGCGTACTCGCTCCGATGGAGGGCGTCAGCGCCTGGTCAAGCAGGTCACCCAGCAACAAATTCCCCGCCAGCACCGCGCAGCCACCCGCGGTGGCCAGCGCACCGTAATGCGCGCCTAATGTCGATTCACTCGCAAACCACGGCACCACATCTTTGCCCGCCGGCACCAGCAACATCTGCCCGGTGGTAAGCAGCGTGACAAAGCAGGCCGCAGGCAGCAGACGCAGCCAGCCGGTTGCCGGTTCCGAGGGCGCAAAAAGCGCGACGCTCAGGAAGGACGCAGAGATCAGCAAAAACCCCACCGGCAGGACCCGTATCGCCCCCACCCGGCGGGCCACGCGCGCCAGCGGCAGCTGAAAGAGGATCACCAGCGCCGAAGCCAGCATAAACAGCGGGCCGAGATCTTTTTCGCTGCCGCCCGCGCGCTGGATCTCCACCGGTAGCGCCAGATAGAGCTGGTTATAGCTTAACAGCCAACTGCTCCAGGCGATGATAAAGGCCACGAACCGCGGCTGGCGAAAGGTGGTCCACCACGGAGTAATGTGCAACGGCTGGTTTTTTGCCGATCCGGCAGGCAGACAGAAGAAGAGCACAATCAGCGCCACCACAAAGACCGCTGCACCTGCTAGGGCCACCTGACGAAAGCCCAGACCTGTGAGTAGGGCGCCCGCCACCGGGCCGAGCACTGCCCCCAGTTCGCCGCACACCGCAAACAGGGCGAACCACTCGGCGCGGCTGCGTTTGCCTTGTGCCTCGCTTCGGGTTCCGGCTTTTGCCAGTAAGGCCTCAATGGAGGGGGAAAAGAGCGCGCCGCCAATCCCGGTGAGGCACGCTCCGGCAATGATGACGGGCAGGCTGTAGCCAAAGGCCAGCAGCAGATAGCCCACCACCCGCACAACGCAGCCGCAAAGAATAATGATGCGCGCGCCGTAACGGTCGGAGAGGGCACCGCCGACAATAAACATCCCTTGCTGTGAGAAGGTGCGCAGCCCGAGCACCAGCCCGATAAGCCCGCCGGAGAGCAGCATATCGTCGCGTAAAAAGATCGCCAGGAAGGGGACGACGGCATAAAAACCAATGTTGAAAACAAACTGGCTGCCCAGTAAGACGGGCGGCCAGAGTTGTTTAGCGGGGCGGATCAGGGTCACGGCTTACCTCGCCTCAGACGAGGTAATGAATGTGTTTTTTGCCGTGGTAAGGCGACAGTTCAATGCGGGTTTTCACCCGGAAGACCTCCCACAGCAACTCTTCGGTCAGGATCTCCTGCGGCGTGCCGGTGGCCACAATGCGCCCTTTCTGCAACACAACCAACGCATCGCAGAACATTGAGGCGTGGTTGAGATCGTGGATGGCGACAATGCTGGTGACCGGCAGCTGGCTGATCAACTGCATCAGCTGCATCTGATGATGGATATCCAGGTGGTTAGTCGGTTCGTCCAGCAGGATTTCGGTTGGCATCTGCGCCAGTGCCCGGGCAATGTGTACGCGCTGGCGTTCCCCGCCGGACAGGCTTTGCCAGCCCTGATCGCTGTTATGCAGCATATCCACCGTTTTCAGCGCCGAATTCACGGTCTCGTCATCCTGCGCCGTCCAGCCGGAAAAGGGTGAATGGTGCGGAATACGCCCTAGCTTCACCACGTCCCGCACACGCATATTGGCATCGGTCATGCCGTGTTGTTCCACAAAGGCCACCCGACGGGCGAGCTGCTTTTTGGCAATCCCACTGATGCTTTTACCATCCAGCGCAACGGTGCCTGAATGCGGACGACGCAAACCGGCAAGGATCCGCAGCAGCGACGATTTGCCGGAGCCGTTTGGCCCCAGCAGGCCGACGGTCTGCCCCGGCGATACCGCCAGAGAGACATTATCGACGATGACCTTTTTACCCACCTTCCAGGTGATATTTTCAGCCGTGATGCTCATCACTTATTCCTTGAACGATAGATAATCATGGCAAAGAACGGAACGCCCACCAGCGCTGTGACCACGCCAACCGGCAGGCTTTGCGGGGCGATCAGCAGGCGGGAGGCGATATCCGCCAGCACCATCAGGATTGCGCCAGCCAGGGCGCTGGCGATGAGCAGCGTGCGGTGCAGCGGGCCGAAGAAGAAGCGCATCACGTGCGGCACAACCAGGCCGACAAAGCCAATAGAGCCTGCCATGCTGACGATGGTCGCCGTCATTAACGCAGTAACGATAAACAGAATCAGGCGTACCCAGGGAACGGCGATCCCCAGCGAGGCGGCGGCATCGTCGCCAAAGGTAAAGGCGTCCAGCGCTCTGGCGTAATACAGACAAACAGCCAGACCGACCAGCATCACCACCAGCACCAGCTGGAACTCGGGCCATCTCACGCCGCTAAAACTGCCCAGCAGCCAGAACATCACGTCGCGCGCCTGTTGGGCGCTGGCCGAGGTGCTGATGGTGTAAGCGGTAATGGCGTTAAACAGCTGCGAGGCTGCCACACCCGCAAGGATAGTGCGTTCGCTGCCGCCGCGGGCGCCGTTGGTCAGCAGGGCGACAAAGGCAAAGGCGGTAAAGGCACCGGCAAAAGCGCCAGCGGAGAGGGTGACGGTGCCGCTGCCAATGCCCAGCACTACCACCGAGACCGCGCCGGTGGACGCCCCGGCTGACACACCCAGCACGTAGGGTTCTGCGAGGGCATTTTTCAGCAGGCTTTGCAGCACCGCGCCGCAAATGGCCAGCCCCGCGCCGCAGCAGGCGGCTACCAGCGCCCGGCTCAGGCGGAAGTCCCAGATCACGCTCTCGTAGATGCGGTTGAGTGGAGCCTCGGTTAAGCCAATTTTATTGGTAATGGCATAGAACACGCTTTGCAGGGGGATCGACAGTTCCCCCACGCTGACGCCGATGGCGATAACCAGCAGCAAAGCCACGACCGCCAGGAAACCCGACGCAGGCAACAACCAGTTCAGTCGGGTCTGTTGAACCACTGCGGTCATTAATTAAGCCCCATCTTTCTCAGCTGTTCCCCAATCTGCTCTGCGCCATAGATGGTGCGGATTGTCGGGTTCATCGCCTGGCCGTCCATGATCACAATGTGACCTTTTTTAACGGCTTCCAGCTGGCTGACAGCCGGATCGCTCTTCAGAAATTTGATTTTTTCCTGGGCATTGTCCAGCGCCCAGCGGTTACGGTCGAGGCTGGAAACGACGATCACGTCCGGGTTGGCGGCAATAATGCTTTCCCAGCCAACGGTCGGCCATTCGGTTTCAGAGGTGATGGCGTTGTGGCCGCCCAGCACATTGGCGATAAAACCAGAGGCGCTGTTTTTGCCGCCGACGTAAGCGTCAGAAGAGGGGGATGAGCTGGAGAACCAGAAGACGAATGACAGGTCTTTTTTGTTTTTGCTGAATTCGCTGCGCAGGTCGGCTTCGCGCTTTTTGAAATCGGCGATCAGCGCCTGGCCGCGATCTTCGACATTAAAGATTTTGGCGAAATCTTCGATCTCTTTATAAAGGAAGGTCATATCCCAGAGCTTCTGGCGGCTGCCGTACATATCGCCAACGCCTTTTTTGGTGGCACACATGCCTGGCGACATATAGCTGTTCACGCCCACGGTGGCCAGATCTTCGCGTTTGGCGACTTTACTCTCTGGCCCCAGCAGCAGCGGCAGCTGCGCCGGAACGAAGTCCGGATTTTGCGCCAGAATGGATTCCAGCGTCGGGATCTCGACGGTCAGCGTTTTGACTTTTTTGTTCTGTTCAGCCAGCTGCGGCAGCACTTTGGTGGGCCAGAAGGCGCTGGCGACCACTTTATCTTGCAGGCCTAACAGCAGCAGAATTTCAACGGTGTTTTGTCCCAGCGCGACGACGCGCTCCGGGGCTTTAGTGAAGGTTTCTTTATATCCGCAATTCTCAATCGTCAGAGGATAGGTGGTCGCAAAGGCGGAGCCTGCTGTGGCAATCAGCAATCCTAATGCGCTGATGATCTTCTTCATGGAACGCTATCCTTCATTAATTTATTTATTGATCACAGCCCGGACATCTGGCTGAGAATGAATATCATTTATTTTGGCGGAGTTTTATACAACGATATATTCATTGTGTCAATGAATGATGGTAACGTGATGAAATTATTGTGTTTATCAAGGGATTTGCAGGCCGGGCAAGCGTGGCGCCGCCCGGCGAAGGCGGGATTACTCTAAATCAGCACCGTTGCTGGCGATCACTTTTTTGTACCACCAGAACGATTTTTTACGTTTACGATCAAGGGTACCGTTACCGGCGTCATCACGATCGACATAGATAAAGCCGTAGCGCTTGCTCATCTCGCCCGTTGAGGCGGCCACCAGATCAATACAGCCCCAGCTGGTGTAGCCGATCAGCGGGACCCCGTCCTCTATTGCGTCGCCCATGGCGCGGATATGCTCCCGCAGGTAGCTGATGCGGTAGTCGTCGTTGATCTCGCCGTTGGCGTCCGGCTCGTCTTTCGCGCCGAGGCCGTTCTCCACCAGGAACAGCGGTTTCTGATAGCGGTCGTACATCATGTTCATGGTGATACGCAGGCCGAGCGGGTCGATGCCCCAGCCCCATTCGCTCACCTCGATATGCGGATTGCGCAGGGACTTGACGATGTTGGCCGCGCTGGTGTTGTTGGCATTCATGTCTGCCGAAGCACAACGCGAAGCGTAATAGCTGAACGACACAAAATCGACGGTGTGTTTCAGCAGCGCGTCATCGCCCGGATCTTTGACAATCACCACGCCTTTTTCGCGGAACACGCGGGCAGAGTAGGCCGGATAGCTGCCACGGGCTTGCACGTCGATAAAGAACAGGTTCTCGCGGTCTTTTTCCAGTGCCGTCCATACGTCTTCGGGTTTACAGGAGTACGGGTAGAAATTGCCGCCCGCCAGCATACAGCCCACCTGGTTTTGCGGGTTCACCTCGTGGGCGATTTTGGTCGCCAGCGCGCTTGCCACCAGCTCGTGGTGCGCCGCCTGATACTTCACCTGATCTTCGTTTTCGCCTTCTTCGAACACCAGTCCGGCTCCGGAGAACGGGCTGTGCAGCATAATGTTGATTTCGTTGAAGGTGAGCCAGTATTTCACCAGCCCGTTGAATTCTTCAAAACAGGTGCGCGCATAGCGGGCGAAGAAGTCGACCATCTTGCGGTTACGCCAGGAGCCATACTCGGTCACCAGATGCATCGGGACATCGAAGTGACACAGCGTGACCAGCGGCTCGATGTTGTACTTCCTGCACTCTTCGAACACCGCACGATAAAACGCAATCCCTTCTTTATTAGGCAGCGGCTCGTCGCCATTCGGGTAGAGACGGCTCCAGGCAATCGAGGTACGGAATACCGTGAAGCCCATCTCGGCCATTAAGGCGATGTCTTCTTTATAGCGATGGTAAAAATCAATTGCTTCGTGGCTCGGATAAAATTCCTCCTCACGCAGCGCAAAGCGTTTTTCCTTACCCACTTTCACCGCCAGGCGATGTGCGCCGTGGGGGATCATATCGACGGTGGTTAAGCCCTTGCCGCCTTCACGGTATGCGCCCTCGCTCTGGTTAGC
The DNA here is from genome assembly GCF_043105735.1 of Leclercia sp. GLN_9. Classification (NCBI taxonomy): domain Bacteria; kingdom Pseudomonadati; phylum Pseudomonadota; class Gammaproteobacteria; order Enterobacterales; family Enterobacteriaceae; genus Leclercia; species Leclercia sp. GLN_9. The sequence continues at coordinate 125,381 of NZ_JBICLV010000043.1, read as the reverse complement.
GGCCAGTGCGCCGCCCCATAAAAATCCTTGTGGAAAAACTGACATTTTTACCTCGCTATACATTTATGCTTGTGCTGCTTTAGCCTGAACCGGCGCGGTTTGCAGGGCGCGCGCTTTTTCCGCTTCCTCTTCTACCGGGATATCTTCAAAGCCCAGGATCAGGGTCAGCACGAAAGAGAGCACCACGGCCAGGGCCATCACCCCGAATACCCAGACGATGGACATCGGGTTCGCCGGGTCAAAGAACTGGACGCTGGTAAACAGGCCCGGTGCCGCCATTGAGTGGCTGGCCAGTCCGGCAATCCCGGCGACGGCGCCGCAGATAAAACCACTGATCAGGCTCGCAATTAAAGGACGTTTCAGGCGAACCGCGACACCGTACAGCGCCGGTTCGGAGATCCCCGCCATGATGGCAGAGGCCGCCGCCGCCAGCGCCGTCTGGCGCAGTTCCGGGTTTTTGGTTTTCCACGCCACCGCCAGCGACGAACCGCCGAGCGACAGGTTGGCACCAATTTCAGACGGCATTACCATCCCTTCTTTACCGGTTTCGGCAATGGTTTGAATGATAGTAGGGGTAAAGACACGGTGCATACCGGTCATGACCAGCAGCGGCCACAGCGCGCCCATAATGGCCACGGACAACCAGCCCAGATAACCGTGAATGGTGTAAACCAGTGAAGAGATGCCGCTACCGATCCAGATCCCCAGCGGCCCAATCAGGACGATGGCGAGCGGGGCGGCAATCAGGACGATCAGCATCGGTTTGAGGAAGTTTTTGGTGACGGCTGGGGTAATTTTGTCCACCCAGCGTTCGATATACGACAGGCACCAGGTCATCACCAGCGCCGGGATCACCGTGTAGGTGTATTTCACCGCGGTGACCGGAACAAAGGCGAACTCAACGTGCTCGCCCTGCGCCGCTTTGGCCATCAGTTCGATAAAGCTCGGGTGCACCAGCACGCCCGCAATGGCAATCGCCAGCGACATGTTGGTTTTGAATTTCACCGCGGCGGAGGCCGCCACCATCAGCGGCAGGAAGAAGAAGGCACCATCGCCGATCACCGTCAGAATGGTCAGCGTCGGCTCGCCTTTGGTCAGCACGCCGGTCATCTCGAGGATCATCGCCAGCAGCTTGACCATCGATCCGCCGATGATCGCCGGGATCAGCGGTGACATCGTGCCGATCAGCGCATCCAGGATCCCCGCGCCAATTCGTCGCAGCGTCAGTTTTTGCGGCCCCTGGGGCGCAGCAGGTTGCATGTCGGCAGGCAGCAGATTGACTACCTCGCGGTACGCCTGGGACACGGTATTGCCGATGATTACCTGGCACTGGTTGTCGTTGCGCACTACCCCCAGCACGCCGCTGATGCTTTTAAGCGTGGCGCTGTCAATCAGGCTCTCGTCTTTCGCCACAAAGCGCAGTCGGGTCATACAGTGGGTGACGGCGACGATGTTTTCTTTGCCGCCGAGCGCGCTGACAACGGCATTCGCCAGCGCAGCATAATTTTTGGCCATCGGGTTGTATCCTGTTTTATCAGTAAGGTACGTCTTCACCGTATGTAACGATGAAACTTATATAGGAAACCGGTTCCACAAAATCATGAAGAGTTTCTATGGATCAAACAAGATCACGTTTTGCTCATTTTTTAGATTCGTGATGACGATCACCTAAGGACGCAAAAAGCGTGATCGTCCTGCTGCGACAATTTTCACGCGGTGCAGTACACTGCCGCTCATTAGATTCAGACGGAACAGATTGATGACCACGATGCTGGAAGTGGCGAAGCGGGCAGGAGTCTCGAAGGCAACGGTTTCCCGGGTGCTTTCGGGCAATGGCTACGTGAGCCAGGAGACAAAAGACCGGGTTTTTCAGGCAATTGAAGAGAGCGGCTACCGCCCCAATTTACTGGCGCGCAACCTGGCGACCAAACGCACACAGACCCTCGGGCTGGTGGTGACCAACACCCTCTATCATGGGGTCTATTTCAGCGAGCTGCTGTTCCATGCCGCCAGAATGACCGAGGAGAGAGGGCGGCAGCTGATCCTTGCCGATGGCAAGCACAGCGCCGATGAAGAGCGCGAAGCGATTCAGTATCTGCTCGATATGCGCTGTGATGCGATCATCATCTACCCGCGTTTTCTCAGCGTCGATGAGATGGATGAGATCATCCAGAAACACGAGCAGCCGGTGATGATACTGAACCGTCGGCTGCGTAAAAACAGCAGTCACTGCGTCTGGTCGGATCATAAAGCCTCCAGCCAGGCGGCGGTATCCACCCTCATCGAACAGGGCCATCGCGATATCGCGTTTATTACCGGATCGCTGGACTCTCCCACCGGGATTGAGCGTCTTTCAGGCTACAAAGACGCGCTGGCGCAGCACCGCATTCCGCTGCGCGAGTCGCTGATTGTCGAGGGCAAATGGAACCCGGCCAGCGGGGCGGCAGGCGTTGCGACGCTGCTGGCGCGCGGCGAGAATTTTACTGCGCTGGTGGCGAGTAACGACGACATGGCGATTGGGGCCATTAAGCAGCTCCACGACAGCGGGATCGCCACGCCGGGCGCGGTTTCGGTAGTGGGTTTCGATGACATTGCGATGGCACCGTATGTGGTGCCCGCGCTCTCCAGCGTGCGTGTGCCGGTGACGGAGATGGTGAAAGAGACCATCAGCCGCCTGATTTTTATGCTCGATGGCGGGGACTTTACTTTCCGCCAGACCTTTGCCGGAGAGCTGATCCTGCGTGATTCGGTGATCCCCGGTCCACACCGTTGATCACAGTCCGGCGGCCGGGGGCAGCCAGGCGCGGGTAAAATCGAGCCAGCCCCCCGCAGTCAGCACCATATCCTGCACGTTTTCCAGGGCGTTGATCCGGTAGCGATAGTGGAACAGCGGCGTGCAGCGCCCCTCCGCCAGCAGGTGCTGGAAAAAGGGCGTCAGATAAGCGTGAAAATGCGCTTCGCTGTCGCTGTTTTGCATCAGCTGCTGTTTCGCGGCCTCCCAGCCCGCCTCGCCTAACGCCGTGGCCCAGGCAGGTTCATAGACAAACCACTCCGCCAGCGCAAAGGCTGCCATCCCGGTGGCCAGATGATCTCCCAGCAGCAGATCGGCATCTGCCAGCGTATCGGGGGCATACCAGCCATCACGATCTTTCCACTCGATGTGCAGTTCACAGCCATGCGGCTGTAGCTGGAGCCGCCAGGTTTCTGCCAGCTCGCGCAGCTCCGGGGTGTTGTAGCACACCAGTTTCAGCCGGGGCGGCAGATCGATATCAGAGGGAGCGGGCAGGGTGGGTACCCGCAGTCCGGGCAGGATTTCGGTGTGGATCTGCAGATCCTCACGCTTGCCAAAGCACAGCTGGTTAAGGGCCAGGGCAGTCTGGCGCAGCCAGGCGGCCAGCGGAGCGGGCAGGCCGGCATTCATCATCAGCCACGCAAAACCGCCGCTGGTTGAGGTCACGGCCTCCTGCGGGGCGCTGCCTTTCCCTACCGTAATCCATGCCGGTTTATCGGCTACTGTGCCGGTGCGCCAGAACTCAATGGCGTGCAGCAGGGGATGGGAAGCAAAGTACCAGGGCTGACGCTCGAGGCGTAGAAAATGCGAGTGGTGGCGGGCAATGGCGAACGGCCCGGCTCCGACCTCGGGTTGCCGGGGATGCGGCAGGCGGCAGACCGGATGCGCGAGGCGATGCGCCAGCAGGGCATCCGGCGCATGCAGATAAACCGCCAGGCACCAGGGGGCGACGAGGGTCACCGCATCGATATGCAACAATCCACTGTTGCGCGCCGGGTCGGCGAGCAACTGCTGCACCGCACTCAAAATATCGTCATCGCTCAACGGCTGGCCGTTATGCCAGTGCGCGCCGCTGCGCAGGTAAAAATGCCAGCGCAGCCCGTCGTCGGAGCAGGCCCAGTGGTGTGCCAGATCGGCTACCGGCTGCGCCTGACCCGGTTCGTAACGCGTTAACCCGGCGTGTACTGCGCAGATAATATGCTGTTCGGCGCGCCGACGATGACGAGCCGGGTGCAGGGAGGTTAGCGGGCGATACCAGGGGATGCGCAGCGTCGGCTGATGCTTCAGCCATTTGCCGCCGAGAAAGGGGGTGATGATGTGATGCAGGCTGGCCGGATCGCCATCCGCCAGCTGCAGCGCACTCTGATAATCTCCCTTCTCAAGACAGGCATGCATCAGCGGGGCGCTGAGTTCGCTGGTGGTCACCAGGCAGTGCAGGGTGGCGCGATGCCCGCGTCCCGCCTGGGCGCGCCAGCTCAGCCAGCCGCTTTCACTTAGCTGGCGTAACAGCGTTCGGGCGTGGCGTTCGCTGCACAGCGCCACTTCGGCGACCTCGCCGAGGGTGGTGAGTTTTGGCGTAAAGCCGTAATGGACGGTAAGTCGTTGGTACTGGCGGATTTTCTGAAGCTGGCGCATAGCGTTCCCGGGGAATCATCGCAATGGTCAGAGTGTAGGTGGTTTTACGGAAGAAATAAGGGAGAGATGTAGCAACTGTTCCGGTTTTGAAGGCTAACCCCTCTCCCCGTAGGAAGAGGGGGTATCTTTATGCGTTAAGCCGCGCTTTGATTTTTAACGCGATGCTTTCTGCCTGCGGCCCCAGAATCACCTGGGCATTCTGCGTGCCCATCTTCAGGATGCCTTTGGCGCCCAGCGTTTTCAGGGCCGGTTCGTCGAGGACGCTATTATCGACCAGCGTCAAACGCAGACGGGTAATGCAGGCGTCAACCAGCTTCAGGTTCTGTTCCCCGCCCAGCGCAGCGATATACTGCGTGATGGCTTCGTTCTGGTCGTCTGACTCCCCCGTAACGCTCTCGTCATCTTCCCGGCCCGGCGTTTTGAGCTTGAAAATGCGGATCGCGAAACTGAAGACAACAAAATAGATCGCAAAGAACAGGGCAATCAGCGGGATCAGGATCCAGGGTTTTGTGGCTAAGCCCCAGTTCAGCACGAAGTCGATCAGACCCGCCGAGAAACCAAAGCCGTGCAATACGCCAAGGCTGTTGGCAATCACCATGCTCACGCCAGCCAGCACGGCATGCAGGGCATACAGGGCAGGGGCAAGGAACAGGAAGGAAAACTCAATCGGTTCGGTGATCCCGGTCAGGAATGCGGTCAGGGCAACGGAAAGCAGCATCCCGCCCACCGCCGAACGGCGCGCTTTCGGGGCCGCGAAGTACATGGCCAGCGCCGCACCGGGCAGACCGCCCATAAAGATTGGGTAAGCCCATGCCATATAAACACCGGCATGCGGATCGCCTGCGAAGAAGCGGTTGAGATCGCCGCGGGTCAGATCGGTAGCAATTTGGGTGATGCTGGAGCCGTCAATGCCCGGCACGGCACCGCCGACCACTAACCCTTTCACCACATCTGGCGCAAGGCAGATATTGTGCAAGCTGCTGGCCGCATCGTAGGTCACCTTCAGGCAGTCGCCGAGGCTGAACCAGAATACCGAGTGCAGAATGTAATGCAGGCCGAAGGGGATCAAAGCGCGGTTAAGAATGCTGTAAATAAACCAGCCCGGCTCACCGCTGCGGGAAACCAGCAGGCTGAAAGTATCAATCCCGTGCTGTACCGATGGCCAGACGTAGCCGCAAATCCACGCCAGCAGCAGGCAGATGAGCCCGGTCATGATCGGCACCAGCCGTTTACCGGCAAAGAACGCCAGGAAATCCGGCAGTTTGGTATCAGAGAAACGGTTGTAACAGTGACCCGCCACCACGCCCGCGATGATCCCGGCGAAGAAGGACATGTTAATGGAGGAGTTAATGACTGCCGTGGCTTTGGTCAGCACCAGGAAACCGACAGCGCCCGCCAGGGCGGCAGCACCGGCGTTGTCTTTCGCCAGTCCAATGGCGATGCCGAGCGCAAAGAGCAGGGGCAGGCTGTCAAAAATGCCGCCGCCTGCGCTGGCAATAAAAGGAATATTCAGCACGTCGGGTTGACCCAGACGTAATAAAATCGCGGCGACAGGTAAGGTCGCGATAGGCAACATCAGAGCCTTGCCCAGCCGTTGCAAATAGCTAAATGCGTTCATAATATCCATGTCCAAAAAAGGGGCTTAATTCACGGCGCAAAATAACAGCTTTTCATGAGGGTTGAAACGGCGGCACGTAAAAATGTGATGAGCTTTAAATTAATTCCCCTGAAACTCTTTTGGTATATTTATATTTAAGTAAACAAGGATATGTTTGGTGAATGCTTCCGCTTTTAGAGAATAAAAAAAACGGCAGTGGCGCCGTTTTTTATTAATTCTTTTTCGCGCTGACAGGCAGCATCAGCTCTTTCAGGCGCTCGGTGCGCGCCTCCGGGCTAAGGTAAAGCCAGCGGAATAATATGCGTTCGACAGGTTGAACTTTTTTAAAATAGTCAGCAAGGTCGTTAATTTCTTTCAGGAAGGTCGCCATGTTTATCTCCGGCTAATAAATATCCTCTCAGATTAAAAACAAATCACGGAATAAAACAGGGTGATGTTTTTCGGCTGTTCCGCATTTTATTATTTATCGAATTTTAAGATTAATTAAAAATACAAAAAAGCCCCGGGGCACCGGGGCTGCGAAAGGCAAAATCTGACAAACATACAACGAGTAGAGCAAGAGTTTGAGGGTTAAACAGGTAATGATTTCAGCAGGGCAAAAGCCTCCTTCATTCGATCTTCACTGACCACAAAGGCGCGTAAATTGCCCTCGCTGTCGGCCCCTTTCGCCACCATCCCCTGAGGCTCGATGGCGATCTGCCAGTTCAAATCCTGGCGCTGGGTTTCACCTGCCAGATGCAGCGGCAGTTCCGGCGTTTTGACCTTCACCAGCATCGCCGGCAGTTTCAGTGGTGTATTGGCGCCGAGTAGATTCTTCGCCAGATACATGGCGCTTAACTGGATAGGCTGCAGGAACGGCAGCACCTGGCCATTAATTTCGGCGCAGTCCCCCAGGGCATAGATGTCCGGCTGCGTGGTTTGCAGATAGCTGTCAACCTTCACGCCGCGCTGGGTTTCTGCCCCCGCACGCTGTGCCAGCCCGATTTCCGGGCGCAGGCCGGTGGCGGCAATCACCACATCCACCTCGATGCAGCGATCGCGATCCATCAGGGCGCAAATGCCGGTATCGCTTCTGGTCAGGCTTTGCAGCTGGGATTTCAGCTGCAGATGCACACCCATATCGGTCAGGCGATGTTGTAAGCGACTGCTTACTTCGGCTGGCATCAGCGCCGACAGAATGCTGGCGGAATGGTCGACCAGGGTGACTGCTTTCCCGGCCCGGCAAAAGTCCATCGCCAGTTCGCTGCCAATAAGCCCCGCGCCAACAATCATCACCCGCCGGGCATCACGCAGGGTGCTTTCGCAGGCGCGGTACTCCATCTGGCTGTTGAGGGTCAGCATCAGTTCACGGCCAGGAACCGGGGGCACAAAGGCCGAGGCCCCGGTAGCCAGAACCAGTTTGTCATAGGACCACTGGTTGTCTTTCCCTTTGACCACATGCGCCGCTGCATCAATGTCGGTGACCCAGGTGTAAGGGAACAGGCGCAGGTTAAATTGTTCGGCAAACTCCCCCGCCGTCTGGCGGGTGAGGTCGTCGGCGCGCTGACTCTGGCTGATGACGTGGCTTAAGTCTGGCTTGTTGTACTCATCCATGCTGTCTGCGGCGATCAGCGTCAGCGGGACGTTCGCATCCTGTTTGCGGATATTTTTCACCAGCTGGCGGGCGGCGAAGCCCGAGCCGATAATGACGATACCCTGGCTCATTTTACCTCCGATCCCAGTTCTTCGAAGACGTCTTTACCGAGGGAACATTCCGGGCAGAGGAAGTTATCAGGGACGTCGCTCCACGGTGTGCCTGGCTGGACATCCTGCATCGGCTCACCAGTGGCCGGATCGTAGATCCACTGGCAGACGCTGCACTGCATGCGTGGGCCGAGGTCGGCGGCAGCGGCACAGGCGCAGGCTTCCTGTTCAGGTGTGGCTTTGGCGGTCGCTTCTGGCAGCGGAGCGAGCGCCCACTGACGTGCAATGTCGCGGCCATGCTGACGGCAGATTTCCAGCGCATCCAGATCCGGGCGCCATTTGGCCTTCAGGCTCATCGACATTTCAAAGCCCGCATCCTGCAGACGGGTAGAAAGACGGTCAACCGCACCGCCGCTCCAGCCGTGGGAGCCGAACGCACTGGCGCGTTTGTTACGGAAGCGCAGACCGGTCATCTCTTCGACCAGACCAGCAATTTTCGGCATCATCACGTTGTTCATGGTGGAGGTGCCCACCAGCACGCCTTTGGAGCGGAAGACATTGGTCAGAATGTCGTTCTTGTCGCTGCGCGCCACGTTAAAGATTTTCACCGCCACGTTCGGATCCACTTCGTTGATGCCCTGGGCAATCGCGTCGGCCATCATGCGGGTGTTATTGGACATGGTGTCGTAGAAAATGGTGATGCGATCTTCCTGATAGTCTGCGGCCCATTTCAGGTACTGCTCGACGATCTGGGTTGGGTTATCTCGCCATACGACACCGTGGGAGGTGGCAATCATATCCACCGGCAGGTTGAAGCCGAGAATTTCGGTAATTTTTGGCGTAACCAGACGGCTGAACGGGGTCAGGATGTTGGCGTAGTAGCGCTGGCACTGCTCGTACAGTTCAGCCTGATCCACTTCGTCATTGAACAGACGTTCGTCGCAGTAGTGCTGGCCGAAGGCGTCGTTACTGAACAGCACGGCGTCGCCGGTCATGTAGGTCATCATGCTATCCGGCCAGTGCAGCATTGGGGTTTCAACGAAGATCAGCTGCTTGCCGTTGCCAATATCCAGTGAGTCGCCGGTTTTCACCACGTTGAAATTCCACTCTGGATGGTGGTGGTGACCGGTAATGGAGTCGATGGCGTTGTTGGTGCAGTAGATTGGGGTATCCGGGATGCAGGACATCAGTTCTGTCAGCGCCCCGGCGTGATCTTCTTCCGCATGGTTAATGATGATGTAGTCGATATCGGCCAGGTCAATTTCACTGCGCAGGTTTTGCACGAATTCACGGCTGAACTTATGATCGACGGTATCGATCAGGACATTTTTTTCTTCGCGGATGAGATAGCTGTTGTAGCTGCTGCCGCGCAGTGTTTTGTATTCCGTGCCGTGAAAATCACGTACTTCCCAGTCACGTTGACCAACCCAATGAATATTGTTTTTAACCAGAATAGACATAGCAACCTCAACTTAATACAGCGAAATTAAACGAAAGATGTCAGGGTAATTGCAGGTTGCATGCCAACTTTTTAATATGTTGATTTAAAAGGATTTTAAAAATTATTAACCCCTGAGGGGTAGTCATTTTGACTGTCATTGATATAGTCAATATGACAAGATGCATTGTCAAAATGACAGCGAGGCGACAATGAGTTTTTCTGTAGAGGTGCTGGCGAAAATCGCCATTGAATTGCAAAGCGGTATCGGCCATCAGGATCGTTTTCAGCGGCTGATCTCCACCCTGCGCCACGTGCTGGATTGCGATGCCTCGGCGTTGCTGCGTTATGAAGGGCGGCAGTTTATCCCGCTGGCGATCGACGGGCTGGCGCAGGACGTGCTGGGGCGGCGCTTTACCCTGGAGGGCCACCCGCGGCTGGAGACCATCGCCCGCGCCGGGGATGTGGTGCGCTTCCCGGCCGACAGCGATCTGCCCGACCCCTACGACGGGCTGATCCCCGGACAAGAGAGCCTGAAGGTGCACGCCTGTATCGGCCTGCCGCTGTTTGCCGGACAAAACCTGATTGGTGCGCTGACCCTCGACGGTATGTCACCGGATCAGTTCGATACCTTCAGCGACGAGGAGCTGAGGCTCATTGCCGCCCTTGCCGCCGGGGCGCTAAACAATGCCCTGCTGATTGAGCAACTGGAGAGCCAGAACAGCCTGCCCGCTGGCCCGGCGGTGTTTGAGCAGGTGAAAAATACCGAAATGATCGGGCTATCGCCGGGCATGGTGAGCCTGAAAAAAGAGATTGAGATTGTCGCGGCTTCCGACCTGAACGTGCTGATCGAGGGGGAAACCGGCACCGGCAAAGAGCTGGTGGCGAAAGCTATCCATGAGGCATCGCCAAGAGCGGTGAATCCGCTGGTGTACCTCAACTGCGCGGCCCTGCCGGAGAGCGTGGCGGAGAGCGAGCTGTTCGGCCACGTGAAAGGGGCTTTTACCGGGGCCATCAGCAACCGCAGCGGCAAGTTTGAAATGGCCGATAACGGCACCCTGTTCCTTGATGAGATTGGCGAACTGTCGCTGGCGCTACAGGCCAAGCTGTTACGCGTTTTGCAGTATGGCGATATCCAGCGCGTGGGCGACGACCGCAGCCTGCGGGTCGATGTGCGGGTACTGGCGGCCACCAACCGCGATCTGCGTGAAGAGGTGCTGGCCGGGAACTTCCGCGCCGACCTGTACCACCGCCTGAGTGTCTTCCCGCTTTCGGTGCCGCCGCTGCGCGAACGGGGCGAAGACGTGGTGCTGCTGGCGGGCTATTTTTGCGAACAGTGCCGGTTGCGGATGGGGTTGTCCCGGGTGGTGCTTAGCCCCGGCGCGCGGGCGCATTTGCTGAGTTACGGTTGGCCAGGCAACGTGCGCGAGCTGGAACATGCCATCCACCGGGCGGTGGTGCTGGCCCGGGCGGCGCGGCTGGGGAATGACGTGGTGATCCACGCGCAGCATTTCGCCCTGCATGATGAGAGCACACCTGCGGTCATGCCGGAAAACCCGGTGGTGGTACATCAGAATCTGCGTGAGGCAACGGAGGCGTTTCAGCGCCAGATGATCACCCGGACGCTGGAGCAGAACAGCCGCAGCTGGGCGGCGAGCGCAAGGGCGCTGGAGACCGACGTCGCCAACCTGCACCGGCTGGCGAAACGTCTGGGTCTGAAAGGTTAGATGATGCCTGCCTGATAAAAATCCTGCAGGTTGATGGCACCACACAGGCGGCCAGCTTCGTCCACCACCGGGGCGGCGGTGATTTTGCGCTTCATCAGCAGCTCTTTGGCCTCGATGGCACGGCTTTCGGCATTCAGCGTCAGGCCGCCGGTGGTCATGGCGCTGCTGACGTTAACCTCCAGTTGGCCACCGCCCACCAGCCAGCGACGCAGGTCACCGTCGGTGAAGACGCCTTTAACCTGGAGGTCATCATCGCAGACCGCCACCAGTCCCAGCCCGGTGCGGCTCAGCTCCATCATCGCATCCATCACGCTGGTATTTAGCTTCACCTGCGGGACTGCCGCGTCGGTGCGCATCAGGTGGTGGACTTTATTTAGCAGGCGCGCCCCCAGTGCGCCGGCAGGGTGGGAGCGGGCAAAATCTTCTTCGTTAAAGCCACGAGCCTGCATAACCGCCATCGCCAGCGCATCACCCATCATCAGGGTAGTGACGGTGCTGGAGGTAGGGGCAAGGTGCATCGGGCAGGCTTCGCGCTCCACGGAAATATCCAGCGTGGCTTTGGCGGCGAGCGCCAGCGGCGAACGGGATTTGCCGGTCATCGCCAGCAGCGCGACCGATTTTTCCTGCAGGCGCGGCAGGATCAGATCCAGTTCCTTGGCCGAGCCGGAGTAGGAGATAAACAGCAGCACGTCGCGGCTTTCGATCATGCCCAGGTCGCCGTGCAGTGCTTCAGCCGGATGGACAAAAAAGGCCGGCGTGCCGGTGCTGGCCAGGGTCGCGGCAATCTTTTTACCAATATGGCCGGACTTGCCAATGCCCGCGACAATCACTTTTCCTTCGCACTGGATAATGGTGTTTGCCGCCCGCACGAAGTCGTCCCCCAGACGTTCCGGCAGGCGGCTGGCCTCCTGCAGTTCCAGCATCAGGGTTTGACGACCCGCGTTTAACAAAAAATCACTCATCTCTCTCTCCGGTTACAATGACTTCGATTCCTTTCTCTTCCAGCGCTTTTTTAAACGCCGGATCGATACCCGCGTCGGTGATCAGCTTATCGACGCTCTCAAGGCTACAGACAATATTGGGGCTTTTACGACCAAATTTGGATGAATCGGCCATCAGGATCACTTCCCGGGCGGCGTTGCACATCGCTTTACTGACGCTGAACACCTTGTATTCTCCCTGCTTTTGCAGAGGGTCGGGAATCGCCGCCTGCTACTGACGGGGTTTCATAGGCGTTGAGTTCTTCGGGTTGCAAAATGATAATTTCGCCAGCTTATAACGTTCACAACGAAATTATCCCTGTTTCAATTTAAGCGCTAATGATAATGCATCCTGACAGTGCGAATCATTAGGCATGATCACACCAGGCTTTAACTCCTGCAACGGAGTGCCGTCTTGGGCGGGAAGAGGATGACGTGGTTGAGAAGAGAACGAATTTAGCTTTGGACGCGTAAAGATTTTGCCGTGCGGCTTCGCATCTCTTCCTTGAGGTGTCCCGGATGCTTTACCATACTTGCCTCTTATCGAATTTGTTGAATGGATCTGTCATGTTCAAGCGTCGTTACGCAGCCTTATTGCCTGCGCTTATTCTGCTTTCCGCCTGCAGCAGCAAACCGAAGACCGAAGAGGTTCAGCAAACGGCAGGCGCCCCGTCCGGCGGCTTCCTGCTGGAACCCCAGCATAATGTGATGCAGATGGGGGGCGATTTCGCCAACAACCCCGCGGCGGAACAGTTCATCGACAAAATGGTGAGCAAGCACGGTTTCAATAAAACCCAGCTGCAGGAGATCCTCTCCCAGGCGAAACGTCTGGACTACGTGCTGCGGTTGATGGACCGCCAGGCTCCGACCACGCAGCCACCGGCCGGGCCGAACGGCGCGTGGTTACGCTATCGCAAACAGTTTATTACCCCGGATAACGTGCAAAACGGCGTAGCGTTCTGGAACCAGTATGAGGATGCGCTGACCCGCGCCCAGCAGGTTTACGGCGTGCCGCCGGAGATCATCATCGGGATTATTGGCGTGGAGACCCGCTGGGGCCGCGTGATGGGCAAAACCCGTATTCTTGATGCGCTGGCGACACTCTCCTTTAACTACCCACGCCGCGCGGAGTATTTCTCTTCTGAGCTGGAAACCTTCCTGCTGATGGCGCGTGACGAGCAGGACGATCCGCTGGATCTGAAAGGTTCCTTTGCCGGTGCGATGGGCTACGGACAGTTTATGCCGTCCTCCTATAAGCAGTATGCGGTCGATTTCAATGGCGATGGTCACATCAACCTGTGGGACCCAGAGGATGCGATTGGCAGCGTCGCCAACTATTTCAAAGAGCACGGCTGGACGCAAGGTCAGCCGGTGGCAATCCTCGCAAACGGCCAGGCGCCAGGGCTGGAGAACGGCTTTAAAACCCGCTACAGCACCGCACAGCTGACCGCGGCAGGGTTAACGCCGCAGCAGCCGCTGAATGGCAATCAGCAGGTCAGCCTGCTGCGTCTGGATATCGGTACCGGCTACCAGTACTGGTACGGTCTGCCGAACTTCTACACCATCACCCGCTACAACCACAGCACGCACTATGCGATGGCGGTCTGGCAGTTGGGGCTGGCCGTGGCGCAGGCGCGCGTAAGCTCGCCGTTCAGTTAACGCTGCCTCTTCTTGCCGAAAAGTGGGTGGCGTGGTGCCACTCACTTTTAAATTACCCTGACGGCCAGGTTAATTTTTCTGAAGCCCCCTCGTAAAACCTTCACCTCATCCTCATATCTACAGGCTAAAGTGCTATCTTGTGCTGCACGTTTTTAAGGAGTCAAAACGATATGACTGACCATGAATTGATGCAGCTCAGTGAGAGCGTCGGGCAGGCGTTAAAACAGCGCGGTGTCACGCTCACCACCGCCGAGTCCTGTACCGGCGGCTGGGTGGCAAAAGTGATCACTGATATTGCTGGCAGTTCCGCCTGGTTTGAACGCGGGTTTGTCACCTACAGTAATGAAGCGAAAGCGCAAATGATCGGCGTACGGGAACCCACGCTTATCGAGCATGGCGCGGTCAGCGAGCCGGTTGTCATCGAGATGGCGATTGGTGCCCTGCGTGCCGCCCGCGCGGACTATGCTATCTCTATTAGTGGCATTGCCGGGCCGGACGGCGGCAGCGATGAAAAGCCTGTCGGAACGGTCTGGTTTGGCTTTGCGACAGCGCAAGGGGAGGGGATTACCCGGCGGGAATGCTTCAGCGGCGACCGTGAAAGCGTGCGTCGTCAGGCCACCGTTTATGCGTTAAAAACGCTCTGGCAACAATTTCTACAAAACACTTGATACTGTATGAGCATACAGTATAATTGCCCCAACAGAACAGAAATCCAAGGTGAAGCGCAGTTGTTTCACCCGGCATGAGAGGAAAAAATGGCTATCGACGAAAACAAACAGAAAGCGTTGGCGGCAGCACTGGGCCAGATCGAAAAGCAATTCGGTAAAGGTTCCATCATGCGCCTGGGTGAAGATCGTTCCATGGATGTAGAAACTATCTCCACCGGTTCGCTTTCGCTGGATATTGCACTGGGTGCTGGCGGCCTGCCTATGGGTCGTATCGTAGAGATCTACGGGCCAGAATCCTCCGGTAAAACCACCCTGACGTTACAGGTTGTGGCTGCTGCACAGCGCGAGGGCAAAACTTGTGCCTTTATCGATGCTGAGCATGCGCTGGATCCGGTCTACGCACGTAAACTGGGTGTTGATATCGACAACCTGCTCTGCTCCCAGCCGGATACCGGTGAGCAGGCACTGGAAATCTGTGACGCACTGGCGCGCTCTGGCGCAGTAGACGTAATTATCGTCGACTCCGTTGCAGCCCTGACGCCAAAAGCAGAAATCGAAGGCGAAATCGGCGACTCTCACATGGGCCTCGCGGCACGTATGATGAGCCAGGCGATGCGTAAGCTGGCCGGTAACCTGAAGCAGTCCAACACGCTGCTGATCTTCATCAACCAGATCCGTATGAAGATTGGTGTGATGTTCGGTAACCCGGAAACCACCACCGGTGGTAACGCGCTGAAATTCTACGCCTCTGTGCGTCTGGATATCCGCCGTATCGGTGCCGTGAAAGACGGTGAAAACGTGGTGGGTAGCGAAACCCGCGTGAAGGTTGTGAAGAACAAGATTGCTGCGCCGTTTAAACAGGCTGAGTTCCAGATCCTCTACGGTGAAGGTATCAACTTCTACGGCGAACTGGTTGACCTGGGCGTGAAAGAGAAGCTGATTGAGAAAGCGGGTGCCTGGTACAGCTACAACGGTGACAAGATTGGTCAGGGTAAAGCGAATGCTATCTCCTGGCTGAAAGAGAACCCGGAAGCAGCAAAAGAGATCGAGAAGAAGGTGCGTGAGCTTCTGCTCAGCAACCAGGATTCCAAACCGCAGTTCGCTGTTGATGGCGAAGGCGTTGAAGAAACCAACGAAGATTTCTGATAATCGGATGTAATAGACAAGGGTCGCTTAGTGCGGCCCTTTTGCTTTTTGACTGCAGCAGGTTTATCTATGAATGAATCCCCAGCACGTCGTCCTGCTTATAACCGTCTGTTAGATCGCGCTGTACGTATTCTTGCCGTTCGCGATCACAGCGAACAGGAGCTTCGCCGCAAGCTCGCCGCGCCGGTAATGAGCAAAAACGGACCAGAAGCCATTGATGCCACGGCAGAAGATTACGATCGGGTGGTCGCCTGG
The DNA here is from genome assembly GCF_043105735.1 of Leclercia sp. GLN_9. Classification (NCBI taxonomy): domain Bacteria; kingdom Pseudomonadati; phylum Pseudomonadota; class Gammaproteobacteria; order Enterobacterales; family Enterobacteriaceae; genus Leclercia; species Leclercia sp. GLN_9. The sequence continues at coordinate 109,781 of NZ_JBICLV010000043.1, read as the reverse complement.
TGCTATGAGCACAGCTATCTGGACGATACCCGGTTTGTCTCGCGCTTCATTGCCAGCCGCAGCCGTAAAGGGTACGGTCCAGCGCGCATCCGTCAGGAGCTAAATCAAAAAGGTATCGCCCGCGAAACCAGCGAAAAGGCGATGCGTGAATGTGACATTGACTGGTGCGAACTGGCGCGGGAACAAGCCGTGCGGAAGTACGGTGAGCCTTTGCCGCGGGAGTTTTCGGAAAAAGTCAAAATCCAGCGCTTTTTGCTTTATCGCGGCTTCCTAATGGAAGATATTCAGGATATCTGGCGTAATTTTACCGAATGAACGCATGCGGGATTTTACTTCCCTTTAAAGAAAACTTATCTTATTCCCACTTTTTTCAGTAGCTGGTCCGTCCAACAAAGGTTGTGTAGCGACCCGCTGTGACATTTCGTTAGCTTGATTTCAGGATAATTATGAGCAAGAGCACCGCTGAGATCCGACAGGCGTTTCTCGATTTTTTCCATAGTAAGGGACACCAGGTTGTTGCCAGCAGCTCCCTGGTACCGAACAACGATCCAACTTTACTGTTTACCAACGCCGGGATGAACCAGTTCAAGGATGTCTTCCTTGGTCTCGACAAGCGTAATTATTCTCGCGCAACCACCTCGCAGCGCTGCGTGCGTGCGGGCGGTAAACATAACGATCTGGAAAACGTCGGTTACACCGCACGTCACCACACCTTCTTCGAAATGCTGGGTAACTTCAGCTTCGGCGATTATTTCAAACACGATGCTATCCAGTACGCATGGGAACTGCTGACCGGTGAAAACTGGTTCAACCTGCCGAAAGAGCGTCTGTGGGTTACCGTTTACGAAACCGATGACGAAGCCTACGAAATCTGGGAAAAAGAAGTGGGTATCCCGCGCGAACGTATTATTCGCATCGGCGATAACAAAGGCGCACCTTACGCGTCTGACAACTTCTGGCAGATGGGCGATACCGGTCCATGCGGTCCATGCACCGAAATCTTCTACGATCATGGCGATCACATCTGGGGCGGCCCTCCGGGCAGCGCAGAAGAAGACGGCGACCGTTACATTGAGATCTGGAACATCGTCTTCATGCAGTTCAACCGTCAAATCGACGGCACCATGGAGCCGCTGCCGAAGCCATCCGTAGATACCGGTATGGGTCTGGAACGTATTGCCGCAGTACTGCAGCATGTTAACTCCAACTACGACATCGATCTGTTCAGCAACCTGATTAAGTCTGTTGCCGAAGTGACTGGCGCAACCGATCTGAGCAACAAATCTCTGCGCGTTATTGCTGACCACATCCGCTCCTGTGCCTTCCTGATTGCTGACGGCGTGATCCCGTCGAATGAAAACCGTGGCTATGTGCTGCGCCGTATCATTCGTCGTGCTATCCGTCACGGCAACATGCTGGGCGCGAAGGACACCTTCTTCTACAAACTCGTTGGGCCACTGGTTGGCGTGATGGGTGCAGCCGGCGATGAACTGAAACGCCAGCAGGCACAGGTTGAGCAGGTTCTGAAAACCGAAGAAGAGCAGTTTGCCCGTACGCTGGAACGTGGTCTGGCCCTGCTGGATGACGAACTGTCGAAGCTGAAAGGCGATACGCTGGATGGTGAAACCGCCTTCCGTCTGTATGATACCTACGGCTTCCCGGTTGACCTGACGGCTGACGTCTGCCGCGAGCACAACATCAAAGTTGACGAAGCAGGCTTTGAAGCGGCAATGGAAGAGCAGCGCCGCCGCGCGCGTGAGTCCAGCGGTTTTGGTGCCGACTACAACGCGATGATCCGTGTTGATGGCAGCAGCGAATTCGAAGGTTATGAGCATCTCGAAACCAACGGCAAAGTGACTGCTCTGTTTGTTGACGGCAAAGCCGTGGACAGCATCAGCGCAGGTCAGTCTGCGGTTGTGGTTCTGGATAAGACGCCGTTCTATGCAGAATCGGGCGGCCAGGTTGGCGACAAAGGCGAGCTGAAAGGCAGTGATTTCAGCTTTGCGGTAAACGACACGCAGAAATACGGCCAGGCGATTGGTCATCAGGGTACGCTGGCCTCCGGCACGCTGAAAGTGGGCGAGGGCGTTCAGGCTATCGTTGATGAAGCGCGCCGCGCACGTATCCGTCTGAACCACTCCGCGACGCACCTGATGCACGCCGCGCTGCGCCAGGTTCTGGGCACGCACGTAGCGCAGAAAGGCTCGCTGGTCAACGACAAAGTGCTGCGTTTCGACTTCTCCCATTTCGAAGCGATGAAACCGTCGGAAATCCGTGCGGTAGAAGATCTGGTGAATGCCCAGATCCGTCGCAACCTGCCGATCGAAACCAACATCATGGATCTCGACGCGGCGAAGAACAAAGGCGCAATGGCCTTGTTCGGTGAGAAGTATGACGAACGCGTTCGCGTGCTGAGCATGGGCGATTTCTCCACTGAGCTGTGCGGCGGTACGCACGCCAGCCGTACGGGCGACATCGGTCTGTTCCGTATTGTGTCTGAATCGGGTACGGCGGCAGGTGTTCGTCGTATTGAAGCGGTCACTGGCGAAGGCGCGATTGCATTACTGCATGCGCAGAGCGATCAGCTGCACGACATCGCGCAGCTGCTGAAGGGCGACAGCCAGAACCTGGGCGAAAAAGTGCGCAGCGTGATGGAACGTACCCGTCAGCTGGAAAAAGAGTTGCAGCAGCTGAAAGAACAGGCCGCCGTTGCCGAGAGCGCAAATCTCTCCAGCAAAGCGGTTGAGATTAACGGCGTCAAACTGCTGGTCAGCGAACTGGCAGGCGTAGAGCCGAAAATGCTTCGTACCATGGTCGACGATCTGAAGAACCAGCTCGGTTCAACCATTATCGTTCTGGCAACGGTAGCAGAAGGTAAGGTTTCTCTGATTGCGGGCGTATCTAAGGACGTGATCGACCGTGTGAAAGCAGGGGAGCTGATTGGTATGGTCGCTCAGCAAGTGGGCGGTAAAGGCGGCGGTCGTCCAGACATGGCGCAAGCCGGTGGTACAGACGCAGCAGCCCTTCCAGCGGCACTGGCCAGTGTTGAAAGCTGGGTAAGTTCTAAACTGTAATAATTACAAAGCGTGCACAGACGCCATAACGACAACGTTATGGCGTACTGCGCTCTACGCTATCGATAATGATAAAGTCAGGTTGAGTTTGTGTATATCGGCTAAACTTACGTTTAACAGATTGTGATGCCGTGACTACCTACACATTACGTGTTTGTCATCGCTTACTTTTTGGCGTTATATGATGGATAATGCCGGGATACAAGAGACCCGACTCTTTTAATCTTTCAAGGAGCAAAGAATGCTGATTCTGACTCGTCGAGTTGGTGAGACCCTCATGATTGGGGATGAGGTCACCGTGACAGTTTTAGGGGTAAAGGGCAACCAGGTACGTATTGGTGTGAACGCCCCTAAAGAAGTCTCTGTTCATCGTGAAGAGATCTACCAGCGTATCCAGGCTGAAAAATCCCAGCAGTCCAGTTACTGATATTATCGCGTCTCGCTGTCTGGCGAGACGCAACCCTCCCGATATATTCCTTGTCAAAAGTTACCGTTCGATTTCAATTGCTCTCTTTTTAACCTTCTGCAATCAGCTTTCACCTCCACAACAACGCTTTCTACTCCCACATAACTGCCAGCTGGCCAGTAAAATGTGCTTATAAAACACCCTTCTTGCGGCTTTTACATGCGAATTGCCTGCGATTTGTGCAAACGATAAAAGCTTGTGGAAAATTGTTTGACTTATAAGTCCCAGAAAGTAATATATGCGCCACGCAGCGACGAGAAGCTCTTAACGAGTTACTCGAGGCACTCGAAAGAGGCGTTGTGTGGTGAGGTGGCCGAGAGGCTGAAGGCGCTCCCCTGCTAAGGGAGTATGCGGTCAAAAGCTGCATCCGGGGTTCGAATCCCCGCCTCACCGCCATTTTGCATCCGTAGCTCAGCTGGATAGAGTACTCGGCTACGAACCGAGCGGTCGGAGGTTCGAATCCTCCCGGATGCACCATCTTCTCCGAGATAGCAGCTAAACTGTTGTTTCATGCTCTGCGAGATAATCGCGAGCACCAGGGAGGATAGCGTTGCTTTAGCAACGACCCGTAGGGCGAGGCGCAGCCGAGTAATACTCCCGGATGCACCATCTATTACTTCATATTGCTTTCGAAGTGATATGAGTATCGAGTAGTACAGTAGTAAATCCTGATGCATCCGTAGCTCAGCTGGATAGAGTACTCGGCTACGAACCGAGCGGTCGGAGGTTCGAATCCTCCCGGATGCACCATCTTTTACTTTGTGTTGCTTATGAAGCAATACTGAGTATCGAGTAGTACAGTAGTAAATCCCGATGCATCCGTAGCTCAGCTGGATAGAGTACTCGGCTACGAACCGAGCGGTCGGAGGTTCGAATCCTCCCGGATGCACCATATTCTCCGAGATAGCAGCCAGGCTGTTGTTTCATGCTCTGCGAGATAATCGCGAGCACCAGGGAGAATAGCGTTGCTTTAGCAACGACCCGTAGGGCGAGGCGCAGCCGAGTAATCCTCCCGGGTGCACCATCTTTTACTTTGTGTTGCTTATGAAGCAATACTGAGTATCGAGTAGTACAGCAGTAAATCCCGATGCATCCGTAGCTCAGCTGGATAGAGTACTCGGCTACGAACCGAGCGGTCGGAGGTTCGAATCCTCCCGGATGCACCATCTTCTCCGAGATAGCAGATAAACTGTTGTTTCATGTTCTGCGAGATAATCGCGAGCACCAGGGAGAATAGCGTTGATTTAGCAACGACCCGCAGGGCAAGGCGCAGCCGAGTAATCCTCCCGGATGCACCATCTTCTTCCTCATTGTTTATTCCTTCGACGTTCCGTCAGCAATCACCTTCTCTGTCAGCGACAAAAACCATCATTTACGATAAAGTAATGCTTTGTAATCCTTTTGCGAGAGCACGATGTACGCACAGTATGACGGTTTGATCTTCGATATGGATGGCACCATCCTGGACACTGAGCCAACGCATCGTAAAGCCTGGGCTGATGTCCTCGGCCGTTATGGAATGCGTTTCGACTTGCAGGCCATGATTGCCCTCAACGGATCGCCTACCTGGCGTATTGCGCAGGCCGTGATTGAACTGAATCAGGCCGATCTCGACCCCCATATGCTCGCGCGTGAAAAAACCGATGCGGTAAAAGCGATGCTGTTAGATACCGTGCGCCCTTTGCCATTAATCGAGGTGGTAAAAGAGTGGCACGGACGTCGGCCAATGTCGGTCGGGACGGGCAGTGAGAGCGCGATCGCAGAGGCATTACTCAACCACCTTGGCCTGCGCCGCTACTTTTCTGCGGTTGTCGCGGCCGATCATGTTAAAAATCACAAGCCCGCCCCGGACACCTTCCTGCTGTGTGCAGAGCTGATGGGTGTCCCCGCTGCCAGGTGCGTCGTGTTTGAAGATGCCGACTTCGGTATTCAGGCGGCGCACGCTGCCGGCATGGACGCAGTGGACGTTCGCTTACTGTGAGTGACTTGCTGTCACTGTCCTCATTATTCGCCAGCAGTTTTTTAAGCGCCACGCTCCTGCCGGGAAATTCGGAAGTGGTACTGGTGGCGATGCTGTTGTCCGGCGTAAGTCAGCCCTGGTTGCTTGTGTTAATAGCAACAATGGGTAATAGCTTTGGAGGGCTGACTAACGTTATTCTTGGGCGATTCTTTCCGCTACGCAAAACGTCGCGCTGGCAGGAAAAGGCAGTCGGCTGGCTAAAACGCTATGGCGCTGCCACGCTGTTATTAAGCTGGATGCCGGTAATCGGTGATTTACTGTGCCTGCTGGCGGGATGGATGCGCATCTCCTGGGGGCCTGTGCTCTTTTTTTTATGCCTGGGCAAGGCGCTGCGCTACGTTCTCGTGGCAGTGGTGACGATGCAGGGCATGACGTGGTGGCACTAATTGGACTGTTTGTGACCATGAACCATTACAATTATGCTAAATAAAATGATTTTGACAGGCGGGAGGTCGAATTGATCCCGGACGTATCACAGGCACTGGCCTGGCTGGAAAACCACCCTCAGGCTCTGAAGGGTATTCAGCGTGGTCTTGAGCGCGAAACGCTGCGCGTAAACGCGGATGGCAGTCTTGCAACGACGAGCCATCCACAGGCGTTGGGTTCCGCGCTGACCCATAAGTGGATCACTACTGATTTCGCTGAAGCGCTGCTTGAGTTCATTACGCCAGTCGATGGCGATATTGACCACATGCTGAAGGTTATGCGAGATATTCACCGCCACAGCGCCCGCAATCTGGGTGACGAACGCATGTGGCCGCTCAGCATGCCTTGCTATATCGAACAGGGCCAGGACATCGAACTGGCGCAGTATGGCACCTCTAACGTTGGTCGTCTGAAAACCCTCTATCGTGAAGGGCTGAAGAACCGCTATGGCGCACTGATGCAGACCATCTCTGGCGTGCATTATAACTTCTCACTGCCGATGGCATTCTGGCAGGCGAAGTGCGGCGAGACGGACAAAGAGGCCATCTCTGCAGGCTATTTCCGTCTGATCCGTAACTACTATCGCTTTGGCTGGGTCATCCCATATCTGTTCGGCGCATCGCCGGCGATTTGCTCCTCTTTCCTGCAGGGCAAACCCACCACGCTGCCGTTTGAGAAGACTGACTGCGGTATGTATTACCTGCCGTACGCCACCTCTCTGCGTCTCAGCGACCTGGGATATACCAATAAGTCGCAAAGCAATCTCGGAATTACGTTTAACGACTTGCACGAGTATGTGGCAGGATTGAAGCGGGCGATCAAAACGCCATCGGAAGCGTACAGCGACATCGGACTTGAGAAAGACGGTAAACGCCTGCAAATCAACACCAACGTATTGCAGATCGAAAACGAACTGTACGCGCCGATCCGGCCAAAACGTGTCACCCGCAGCGGCGAGACACCGTCAGACGCTCTGCAACGCGGCGGTATTGAGTACATCGAAGTGCGTTCTCTGGATATCAACCCGTTCTCACCGATTGGTGTGGATGAGCAGCAGGTACGCTTCCTCGATCTGTTTATGGTCTGGTGTGTGCTGGCCGATGCGCCGGAGATGAGCGCTGACGAACTGCTCTGCACCCGCACCAACTGGAACCGGGTCATCCTCGAAGGGCGCAAGCCCGGGCTGACGCTGGGCATCGGGTGTCAAACGGCGCAGTTCCCGTTACAGCAGGTGGGTAAAGATCTGTTCCGCGACCTTAAACGTGTCGCCCAAACGCTGGACAGCGTGTACGGTGGCGAAGCGTATCAGCAGGTGTGTGACCAGCTGGTCGAAAGCTTTGATAACCCTGAGCTGACGTTCTCGGCGCGCATTCTGCGTTCGATGATCGATCAGGGGATTGGCGGCACCGGTCGTGCGCTTTCGGCGGAGTATCGGGATATGCTGCGACAGGAGCCGCTGGAAGTATTAAGCGAAGCCGAGTTTGCTGCGGAGCGCGATGCGTCCGTGGTGCGTCAGAGTGAGATTGAAGCGGCGGATACTGAGTCGTTTGAAGCGTTTCTGGCGAAACAGGCCTGACAGAAAAGAAAAAGGCCACATCGCTGTGGCCAAAATAACATCTCTGAAGAACAGGGATGATGATAACAAATGCGCGTCTTTCATATAGTCAGACTCGCGTTGAACAGAAGAGTTCATTTTTTTATAAAAAAATCACTATCGGAGGTGACGTATGCCGTTATTAGATAGCTTTACTGTCGACCATACCCGTATGGAAGCACCTGCTGTACGCGTTGCGAAGACCATGCATACCCCGCACGGCGACACGATCACTGTATTCGACCTGCGTTTCTGCGTACCGAACCAGGAAGTCATGCCAGAGAAAGGCATCCATACCCTGGAGCACCTGTTTGCAGGTTTCATGCGCGATCACCTGAACGGGAATGGCGTTGAGATCATCGATATCTCGCCGATGGGCTGCCGCACCGGCTTTTATATGAGCCTGATTGGTGTGCCGGAAGAGACGCGTGTCGCCGATGCCTGGAAAGCGGCGATGGCCGACGTGCTGAAGGTCAAAGAGCAGAACCAGATCCCGGAACTGAACGTTTACCAGTGTGGCACATACCAGATGCACTCCCTGGAAGAAGCCCAGGAGATTGCACGTCATATTCTTGAGCGTGACGTTCGCGTTAACAGCAACGAAGAGCTGGCGCTGCCAAAAGATAAACTGCAGGAACTGCACATCTAGTCACAAGGCAGTTGCGGGAATCGCGAGCATAAAAAAACGGATCTGCATGCAGATCCGTTTTTGTTTTCAGGCAGGCGACTCAGTGCGCGCCTCCGCCTCCGCCACCCGCCCCAAACGGCGGTTTGGCGAACCAGATCAGCCCCAGTAGCACAATGAACACCCCAGCCGATAGCCAGAAGATCTCATTGGCGGAGATTATCAGCCCCTGAGCGGTGATCTGCTGCGCTATCCAGCCTGAAGCCTGCTGCTCGGACATACCCATCCCCTGCAACTGGCTGTAGACCTCCTGCGCCTGCGGATTGAACACGTTCACCGATTCTGTCAGCTGCGCGTGGTGCAACGACTCGCGGTTAGTCCACATGGTGGTGGTCATCGAGGTACCGATGGAACCCGCCAGCGTACGCATAAAGTTCGACAGACTGGAAGCCGCCGCCATCCGTTCCGGCGGCAGGCCGGAGAGAGTGATGGTGGTCAGAGGCATAAAGAAGCACGCCACCGCAAAGCCCTGAATGAACTGCGGCCACGCGGAAGCACCAAAGTCCATGCCCGGCTCAAAGGTATAGGCACGCCAGTAGAAGCACACCGCATACATAATGAAGCTGAAGGTCACCAGCCGACGCATATCGAGCTTATGGGCGAAACGGCCGATAATCGGTGACAGCAGGACCGGGATCACCCCAACCGGTGCTGACGCCAGCCCCGCCCAGGTGGCAGTGTAGCCATATACCTCCTGCAACAGCTGCGGCAGCAGAACAATCGCGCCGAAGTAGAGCATGTAGGCAAGGCTGATACACAAGCAGCCTATGGTGAAGTTGCGCGACTTAAACAACGACAGATCGACAATCGGGTTATCATCCGTCAGCTCCCAGACAATCAGGAAGCTTAGCGCCACCACCGCCACGACCGTCAGGACGATGATCTCCTGCGAGGCGAACCAGTCCAGCTCTTTGCCGCGGTCGAGCATGATCTGCAGGCTACCGATGCCGAGCACCAGCAGTGCCAGCCCCACGCCATCAATACGCCGTTGCTCGGTGCGGGTTTCGCGGCCACGCAGCGATTGCAGGGTCAGCAATACCACCACTGCGCCAATCGGCACGTTGATAAAGAAGATCCAGCCCCAGTGATAGTTATCGCTGATATAGCCGCCCAGAATCGGGCCGCAGATCGGGGCGACAATCACCGTCATCGACCACAGCGCCAGCGCGATAGACCGTTTGGCTGGCGGATAGTTGTTGAGGAGCAGACTTTGCGACAGCGGGATCAGCGGCCCGGCAACAATCCCCTGAATCACGCGGAAGAAGATCAGCATGGTCAGGCTGCTGGATACCCCGCACGCCCAGGAGGCGATGACAAAGGCGGTGGTAGACCAGAGGAACAGCTTCACTTCCCCGACGCGCTTTGCCAGCCAGCCGGTGATCGGAATGGAGATCGCATTCGCCACCCCGAACGAGGTGATTACCCATGTCCCCTGGCTCAGGGAGGAGCCAAGGTTCCCGGCGATGGTCGGGATCGCCACGTTGGCGATGGTGGAGTCCAGCACCTGCATGAAGGTCGCCAGCGACAGCGCAATGGTCATGATGACCAGTTGCGCGCCTTCCAACGGTTTGTGCGGTTTTTGCTGTTGCATAACGCTCACCTTTGGATTAACCGGCGTTCGCCTTCACGATCTCATCGATCAGCTTATTCACAGGCTCAAGGCTGATCTCGCGGGCATTACTTTCGTAAGCCGGGTTAGAACGGGCCTGGTTCGCCAGCATCTGACCGTCGCGGTTCGCGGTATCGACCGTGACCAGCGTGGAGAGGCCAATACGCAGCGGATGATCCGCCAACTGTTTCTCATCCAGCTCGATACGCACCGGCAGACGCTGTACCACTTTGATCCAGTTCCCGGTGGCGTTCTGCGCAGGCAGCAGGGAGAAGGCGCTGCCGGTACCCATATCCAGCCCGACAACTTTACCGGTGTATTTCACCTCGTCGCCGTAGATATCGCTGACGATCGTTGCGCTCTGGCCGATACGCATATGCGCCAGCTGCGTCTCTTTGAAGTTAGCATCCACCCACAGGTTGGTCGCGGGCACGACCGCCATCAGCGGGGTTGAGGAGCTAATCTGCGCGCCAGGCTGCACCGAGCGACGGGAAACGTAGCCGGTCATCGGGCTGACAATTTTGGTTCGCTGCAGCGCCAGCCAGGCATTGCGCACTTCCGTCGCCGCCTGTTTCACCGCAGGTTGTTGATCGAGGGTCGTATCCAGCACCATCGCCTGGTTAGCGTTATATTGCTGAACAGAGACATCCAGTTGGGCCTGCGCGCTGGCAACCGCGTCACGGGCGTGTTGCAGCTCTTCACGGCCAATCAGGTTAGCGTTACCGAGTGGAACACGACGATTGAAATCGGTCTGCGCCTGGGCGAGGGCGGTTTTCTGCACATTGATGCTGGCCTGCAGCTGTTTGCTGTTGATCATCAGCTGACGGGTCTGACGCACGCTCGAGGCCAGCTCGGTCTGTGCTTTTTCAAACGCCTGCTGGGCGTCGGTCGGATCCAGCGTGACCAGCACGTCGCCTTTTTGCACAAAGTCGGTATTGTCAGCCCAGACTTTCGTCACGCTGCCCGACACCTGCGCCATAATCTGAACCTGGTTCCCTGCAACGTACGCATCATCCGTCTCTTCAGTATGACGCAGTACTAAAAACCAATAGATCCCATATGCCACGGCAATGATAATAAAGAGCAAGGTCAGCAGCAGAAGGGCGCGCTTGCGTTTGCCTTTCTTCTTATTGACCGGTTGCTGCGGGGTTGTGTTCTCCGCATTTGCGCTCATGATTTTCTCCACGATCTTATTATTTCACATCGGCTGAGCCGACCTGTTATCAGAAAGGCCAGCACTGTGATGTGCTGGCCTGTCGGTTTTCTTATGAATCTGGATTTTTGGAGCGTGTCGTCGCGTTAGCGTAGCGCCTCAAGAACGGCGCCATCTTCATCCATCTGGTCCAGACGGGTGAGAAGCTTGCGGGTGATATGCTCGAGCTGCTCTTTCTCGGTACCACTTAAAGACGACCAGAGTTGATGCAGACAATTGTGCTGAGGTGGAAGCACCTCGCGCAGGAATTCGTGACCTTTCTCGGTCAGTTGCAGATGCAGACAACGGCGGTCGTTATCGCTTTCACGGCGTTCAATCCAGCCGCGTTTTTCCAGCTCATCGGCAATACGGGTTGCATTGGTACGAGACGAACCCAGGGCGCAACTCAGCTCGGAAGGCTGGATGCTGTGATTCTCCTGAGACTCCAGCGTAATCAACGCCATAAACAACGTCTCGTTAATCCCTTGAGCTTTCAGCATCTTATTGCGATTTTCCAGCAGCTTGCCCTGCATGTGCATGCAGAGACGGGTTAACAGGATCTCCTGATAAGGGAAATCTGCGTAGCGACTGGCGCGAAACTTAAGCATTTGTTCAATGGGCGTAAACGAACTATCCATTTGGGCATAACCTCATTAATTACAGCCGATATAGTAACGACAGTGACAAATAATGTAAATGAATTATTTGTGCGACTAAAATCCATCAGACAAATTTCACCGTCATCAAGAGCCGGGTAGATCCGTGACCCGGTAAGCACAGAAAAGAGGAGGGAGCACTGGCAAAACGGGGATGGGTCTTCGGGCGTAAGTTATTCATGCGGTATTCTAATATATTACCCACATAAAAATTTCCAGAATAAATGATTCCAGTCACCATAACAGACTGAGGGGTTCCTTAACACCCTAAGAAACCCCAAACTTATGTAAACCTTATTGAATAGCGTCCTGACGATGGTAGCCGCGCCACCAGACCAGCAGATTAAGGATAGCCATAACTGCCCCAACTGCACATACGCCCGCCCAGCCAGCATGCTGCCACGCCGAGGCTGAGATGAGCGACCCGGCGGCCCCACCGATGAAGTAGCTGGTCATGTAGCCCGCCGTCAGGCGGTTACGGGCCTCCGGCTTCACGCGGTAAATCACGGTCTGGTTGGTGATATGCACCCCCTGCACGGTGAGGTCCAGCACCAGAATGCCGACAATCAGCGCCAGCACCGAGACATGCCCGTACCAGATCGCCGCCCAGGAGAGCAGCAGCAGGACCAGACTGGCGGTCGTGGTAATGTGCGACTTGCCCTTATCCGCCAGACCCCCCGCCGGACGTGCGCCCAGCGCTCCGGCCGCGCCCGCCAGGCCGAACAGGCCAATCATCCCTTCGGAATAGTTAAACGGCGGAGCGGCCAGCAGAAAGGCCATTGAGGTCCAGAGGATGCTGAAGTTGGCGAAGGTAAAACAACCCAGCAGCGCCCGGGTACGCAGCAGTTTATCGTGTGTGAACAGACTAAAAACGGACCCCAGCAGCTGAGGGTAGTTGAGGTGGGTTTCGGATTTCACCTTCGGCAGGCCGCGCCACAGGGCGAGGGCCATCACCACCATCAGCACCGACGCCACCCAGTACACGGTGCGCCAGCCGCCGATGCCCGCCAGCAAACCTGCGACGGTACGTGCCAGCAAAATCCCCAGCAACAGGCCGCTCATAATGGTCCCGACCACTTTGCCGCGTTTTTCCGGTGAGGCGAGGGTGGCCGCGAGCGGCACCAGAATCTGCGCCACCACCGAGAACAGGCCGGTCAGGGCGGTGCCGAAGATCATCATCGCCAGCGACTGGCTGGAGGCGGTGATCAACATCCCGCCAGCGGCCAGCAGGGTCATGGAGACAATCATGGCCCGGCGTTCGAACATATCCCCCAGCGGGACGAGGAACAGCAGACCAACGGCATACCCCAGCTGCGCGGCGGTAACGATAAAACCGGCCGAGCTGGCAGACAGCGAAAAGTTACGCGCGATGGTTTCCAGTAGCGGCTGGGCGTAATAGTTACTGGCGACCGCCAGACCGGTTGCCACGGACATCAGAAGAATAAGTGCGGGGCTAAGCCTCTCAGTCGATTTTGTCATTAGGTTTTTGAAATCATTAGTTGAGTGATTATTTTTTCAGAAAACATAATAACGGATGAATAAGAAAGGAGGAGAACTGGTGAGTGATGGATTGTGCGGTTTGGGCTTCCCCCTCATTCCGGTCTTTCTTTCAGAGGAGAGAAGGTGTTCAGGCTCCCTCTCCATTCAAAGGAGAGAAGGTATTCAGGTTCTCTCTCTTCAGAGGAGAAAAGGTGTTCAGATTCCCTCTCCCTTCAGAGGTTAGAAGATGCTCAGATACCCTCTCCCCAAAGGGGGGAGGGTAATCAGGTTCCCTCTCCCCTCAGGGGAGAGGGTTAGGGTGAGGGGAAACCGCGCGCACTTACTTCTGCGCTGCAAGCGCCTCATTTACCCACGCATCAAACTGCTGCTGGTGGGCTTTGATCCAGCCATCAACGTGACCCTGAACATCGGCCTCAGACGATTTGCCCGCATGCATCATCGCGTTCTGGGCGTTGATATCCGCCAGCGGCAGCTTCATTACCGAGAACAGCTTCGCTGCGGCCGGGTTTTTCTCAGCCCAGGCTTTGTTCGCAACGATGTGCATGGTGTTAACCGGGAAGCCATAGTTCATGCCGTTCGGCAGTTTGGTGTCGATATCCTTCTGCTCGCCCGGCAGAGAGGAGAACGGCACCTGCAGCCACACCACATCTTTACCTGGCTTCAGCACGTCGCTGACCCAGTACGGCGTCCAGGTGTAATAGATGACCGGCTTGCCTTCCTTAAAGCGGGCAATGGTATCGGCCATCATCGCCGAGTAGTTACCGTGGCTAACATCCACGGTTTTGGCCAGGTCGAAGGCTTTGTTCTGGTGGTTAATCACCGCCTCACAGCCCCAGCCCGGGGAACAGCCCATCATGTCGGCTTTGCCGTCACCATTGGTATCAAACAGTTTGGCAATCTTGGGATCTTTCAGCTGTTCGATGTTGGTGATGTGGTACTGATCCGCAGTTTTCTTGTCGATCAGATAACCCTGTGCCGCACCGGAAACGAATGTCCCTTCACGGTAGAATTTCTTATCACCGCCCGCCGCGGCGTACATATCGTCATGCAGCGGCTGCCAGTTCACGGCAGTAAAGGTGGCATCGCCGGAGGCAATCGAGGTATAGCCCACGTTGTAATCCACTTCGCTGGGCTTATTGACGGTATAACCCAGCTTCTCCAGCGCCCGGCTAACCAGCCCGGTCTGGAACGACTCTTCGGAGATGGTGCTCTGTACCGGTTGCACGGTAATGCCTTTGCCAGGCAGTTCAGCGGCGAATGTGCCGGTAGAGACAAAGGTGGCAAACGCTGTGGCAAAAATTACGCTATGTCGCATCGTTGTTCCTTATTTTAGAAATGTACCCGTCATCATTTACGTTGCAGGTGCGTTGGCTCTGATCGCTTACCCCAGCCACAGCGTTATCTGTGTGCCTGGGGATTCGCTCTCTGGCCGCCTTCCTGCAACCCGAATTATTTAGGGAAAAAACGGGTGATTAACCCGACAGGGCCGGTGGTATACCAGCGACGGTTGCCGCGACTGCGTGAATCACGACCGACAGCCTGGGTCAGGCGGTCAAGAATGATGGCGAGGATCACGATCCCCACGCCGCCCACGGTGGCCAGCCCCATATCGAGACGGCCAATGCCGCGCAGGACCATCTGGCCAAGACCGCCGACAGCGATCATCGAGGCGATCACCACCATCGACAGGGCCAGCATCAGGGTCTGGTTCACACCGGCCATAATGGTCGGCATCGCCAGCGGGAGCTGAACCTTAAACAACATCTGACGCGGGCTGGCACCAAACGAGCGCGAGGCTTCAATCAGATCGGCGGGTACCTGGTTAATCCCCAGAATGGTCAGACGTACAATAGGCGGCAGGGCGAAGATAATGGTCACCACCACGCCCGGCACGTTGCCGATGCCAAACAGCATCACAATCGGCACCAGATAGACAAACGCCGGGGTAGTCTGCATCGCATCCAGCAGCGGCCGGATAATTTTGGCCGCCCGCGGGCTGCGCGCCAGCCAGATCCCCATCGGCAGGCCGATCACCACGCAGAAGAGCAGGGCGGTCAGCACCAGCGCCAGGGTGATCATCGCCTGCGACCAGGCACCGATCGCACCGATCAGGATCAGCGAGATCAGCGTCGCCACGCCCATCCCCGCGCTGCCAAACTGCCAGGCAATCAGCGAGAACAGCACGATAGCCACAGGTGCTGGCATGCCCAGCATCAGCTGCTGGAAGCCGTTAAGGATGTAATCCACCGGCACACGAATGCCCTGGAAAACCGGACGGAAGTGGGTCACCACCCAGTCGATCCCTTCGGTTACCCAGCGGTCGAGCGGGATCAGCGTCTTATGGAACGGATCCATAATGTTGAAATGCTCAGGTTCCGGTGCCGGGGCGCTGGTCAGCCAGTCGGCCGCGCCGCCATCGGTAGGTGCTGGCGCAGCCGGGGAAGAACCCCATGCGTCAGCGGATTGTGCCGCGCTGTCAGCGTCAGGTGCTGGCGTAGCCGGGGTGGAACCCCACGCATCAGCGGATTGTGCCGCGTTGTCAGCGGCGTCTGTGGTGCCCCACGGGTTAGATTGATCAGCCATTGTTTGCCCCCTCGCGATCTAAAGCCTGCAGCAGCATCCGTTTTGAGATGATGCCGACGTACTGTTGTTCTTCTCCGACTACCGGCACCGCGCAAGGCGCCTGGCCAACATGAGAGAGCAACTCGCTGAGCGGCGTTTCGGCGTCCACGGCAAGCGGAGCGTCAATCAACGCCGCATCGATACCCTGGTTTTCGCCAAGGGCGGTTTTCAGGGAATCGATGGAGACAACACCAACAAATTTATTACCGCGTTCAACCAGATAGCCGTATTCACGGTCTTCATCCTGCAACAGCTTCAGCGCCGAGCGTGGGCCGAAGCCTGGGGTTCTGCGGATAATGCCGTTCGGGGTGCGGCGGGCAATATCTTTGGCGCTAAATACCTGACTAATATCCACGCCACGGAAGAAGGTGCGCACGTAATCGTTCGCCGGATTATTCAGAATTTCATCCGGGGTTCCCACCTGCACCACTTCGCCGTTTTGCATAATGGCAATGCGGTCGCCAATTCGCATGGCTTCATCAAGATCATGGGAAATAAAGACAATAGTGCGCTGATGCCGCGATTGCAGTTTTACCAGCTCGTCCTGCATCTCGGTACGAATTAACGGGTCGAGCGCCGAAAAAGCTTCGTCCATTAATAATATATCGGGATTGATCGCTAATGCGCGGGCTAATCCCACGCGCTGACGCATCCCACCAGAAAGTTCATCCGGGTAGGCGTGGGCGTAATTTTCCAGCCCGACCTGACGCAGGGCATCCAGCGCTTTTTCCTGACGCTCACTGGCCGGTACACCGGCTAATTCCATACCGAAGGCGGTGTTATTTAACACCGTCATATGCGGCATCAAAGCGAACGACTGGAACACCATCGCGATCTTTTTTCTGCGCACCTCGCGAAGCTCGGCGTCCGATATTTTGGCGATATCCACGCCATCTATCAGCACCTGTCCGCGGGTGGGTTCAATCAGGCGATTGAGAAGGCGAACCATAGTGGATTTACCCGAACCGGATAACCCCATGATGACAAAAATCTCGCCTTCTTCAATGGCCAGACTGGCGTCTTTAACGCCAAGCGACAGCCCGGTTTTTTCCAGAATATGTTCTTTTGAAAGTCCTTTTTCAATATATTTGAATGCGCGCTGCGGGTGCTCGCCAAATACTTTATAAAGATTCTTAACTTCTAATTTAATTGCCATGCAATAAAGAATGTCCCGTTATTTATTTACGTCGATATATTTACCAGTGAATATAATTAACCGGCCATACCCTATCATACTCAGAATCTGAGACAACCCTGAATTGGCTTGTGGCATGATTTTTGCCGCGCGCGAACCGGCGCAATTTCCCATGAGATAAGGGCTGGGCGCGGTATGAATTTTTCTTGAGAAATGTCTTATTGAGGCGAAATTCGCGGAGAGATAACAAAAATGCAGAAGAATATGACAGGAGAATGATGCCGGTGAGGGCCGGAAAATATCACCCCAAAATCATGAGAATAATATTGCTCTCATGCCGGTGATATTTCCCCCCTGCGCCTTACAAAAGATCGTTCTTATCAATGCCCAGGCGCTTCATGCGCGACAGAAGTGTGGTGCGCTTCAGGCCCAGGCGTTGGGCCGCCCCTCTTGGCCCGGCGATCACGCCGTTGGTCTCTTTCAGCACGCGCATAATGTGTTGATATTCCTCTTCGCCTTCACGAAGCGTACTGACTGCCGTCTCCGGCGGCGTAGCGCTGACAAACCGGGGGTAATCGATATCCGGTAGAGACAGTTGCAGGACATTACCGCGGGTGAGCAACACGGCGCGCTCAATCACGTTTTCCAGCTCGCGCACGTTGCCTGGCCACTCCATCTTGCTGAGCTGACGCAGCGTATCCGCCGGGATGCTGTCGATATTGCGCCCTAAGCGGTGAGCAATTTTGGAGGTGAATGACTTCACCAGCAGCGGGATATCTTCCGGGCGTTCCCGCAGCGGCGGCAGGAAGATCGGGAACACGTTGAGCCGGTAGTAAAGGTCGCTGCGGAACTCACGATCGGCGACCATTTGCGTTAAGTCGCGGTTAGTTGCGGCAATAAGGCGCACGTCGGTGTGGATGGTGCGGTTGCTGCCGAGCCGCTCGAACTCCTGCTCCTGGAGCACACGCAGCAGCTTGGGCTGAAGCTCTAACGGCATATCCCCCACTTCATCGAGAAACAGCGTGCTTTTGTCCGCCAGTTCAAAGCGGCCAATATGCTGGGCACTGGCACCGGTAAAAGCTCCGCGCTCGTGGCCGAACAGATCGCTTTCCAGCAGCCCGGCGGGCATTGCCGCGCAGTTCATCTTCACCATCCGGCGATCGCTACGCCCGCTCAGGTTATGAATGGCGCGGGCAATCAGCTCCTTGCCGGTGCCGGTCTCGCCCAGAATCAGCACCGTACTGTTGCTGTGCGCGACCATCTCCACCTGCTTCATCACCGTCATCATCGGCGAGCTGCGGCCAATAATTTCGCCAAAATCGGTGGCGACGTTATTGATCTGCTCGGTGAGGGCGAGGTTCTCGTCGATCAGCCGCTCCTTAAGATGGCTGATTTCGCGGTAGGAGAGGGCGTTATCCACGGCAATGGCGATGCGTTCGGCAATCTGATTCAGCAGTTCCAGATTCGAAGCCGTAAACACCTGCGCCTTGCACTGCGCCAGCTTCAGGGTGCCGAGGATCCGCTCGCGGAAGATCAGCGGGAACAGGCACAGGGTCTGATCCTGTTCGCCCCACATATCAAACAGCATGCGTTCGTAAGGGGCATGCTGATCCCGGCTGTGCAGATTAAGCATCAGCATCTTTTTGTTACGCATGACTTTTTCAGACAGCGTGCCTTTCTCGTCCACCTCGCTCTGATCGTACAGCGGTGCGTTTTTATCCAGGTAATGGGTGGAATAGACGAGGAGCTTGCCCTTGCGCTCGCTGCGCAACACCATGCTGATGGAATCAATGCCGAAGTTGCGCTGGATCTCCCGGGAAACCTCCGTCACCAGCTCGTCGAGGTCGAGTTTAGACAGCACCGCGTTAGTGATGGCGACCAGCAGACGAAAGTCGTTGCGTTCCCGGCACAGCACCTCATAGCTGTCGCTACTGTTCTGGCGGGCCATCAGCTGCTCGACTGCCAGGCCCGCCGCCTGAGTCAGCGTTTGCAGCCGGGAAAAGTCGCTGTCGCTCCAGGGGCGATCGTTGTTGCGCAGGAACTCGCAGCCACCAAAGATCCGACCGTCGGCCGCCAGCGGCGTCAGGCAATAGTGGGCCAGGGGGGTGTACAGATCCAGGCGGGCCAGCGCTGGCCAGGTCTCTTTAAAGGTCTCTGCCTGGCAGTGCAGCACGTCCGGGCGCGACAGCATGCGGCGAAAAGGCCCGTTCGCCAGCAGCGGCTCATCTTCATAGCGGATATCCCGATCCTGCTCGTCGGTGCTGTACAGATAAACGCGACGCTGCTCTGGCTGCCAGAGCAGAATGTTCGCGCGATCGGCCAGGTTCATCTGCCGGGCATGCCAGGCCAGTGACCGCGCGAGGGCGCAGAGATCCGGCTGTTGCAGCAGGGTTCGGGTAATATCGAACAATCCTTGATCGAGGGGATCGTTCGTGGGTGTATACGACATGCGTTATATCCAGAAAAATGAGAAGCGAATGGGTGCTGCCGGGGTCAGCAAATGCGCGGTAGCGGTTCGGCATGCGGCAAATTCAGGGTTCGCTTCACGCCGTAAAGTCCAGCAAGCCGGACGCCTTTGCGCTCTACTACCTCGCCAATGATGGCCGCGTCCTGGCCCAGAGGATGTTGACGTACTAAGCCTAGCACGCGCTCCGCTTCATGGCGTCCGACGGCAATCACCAGTTTGCCTTCGTTGGCAAAGTTGAGCGGATCCAGTCCCAGCAACTCGCACGCGCCGCGCACGGCGGGCTTCACGGGCAGGGCGCTCTCCTGTAATTCAATGCCACAGCCGCTGCTGGCGGCAAACTCATGGGCGACGGCATTCACACCGCCGCGGGTCGCATCGCGCAGGGCTTTAATGCCCGGCTCTGCCCGCAGCGCCTGAATGAGCGGCGTCAGCACGGCGCAGTCACTGTGCAGATCGCCATCCAGACCTAAACCTTCACGCAGATTCAGGATGGTGGCACCATGATCCCCCAGCGTGCCGCTGACCAGCAGCACATCGCCCGCCGCAATCTGGCGCATGCCCCAGTTTACGCCTGCGGGAATCGAACCGATACCGGCGGTGTTAATAAACACTTTATCCGCCGCCCCACGGGGGACGACTTTGGTATCGCCGGTCACGATGGTAATACCCGCCGCCGCGGCTGTCGCGGCCATGCTGGCGACGATGCGTTCCAGCGTTGCCATCTCCAGCCCCTCCTCCAGAATAAAGCCGCAGGAGAGCCAGCGCGGGATCGCGCCGCTGACGGCCACGTCATTAGCCGTACCGCAGACAGCCAGTTTGCCAATATCGCCGCCGGGGAAAAACAGCGGGTCGATAACGTAGCTGTCCGTGGAAAAGGCCAGCCGATCGCCCTGGGCGGTCAGTTCCTGAAGGGGAATGCGGGCCTGATCTTCCTGCTCGTTCAAAAGCGGGTTGGCAAAGGCGCGCATAAAAAGCTCACCGATCAGCTGCTGCATGGCCTGTCCACCGCTCCCGTGGGCGAGGGTTATCTGTTTCAACTTTCACACTCCTGAGAACGGTACTGATACCAGGCGCTACACGCCCCTTCTGATGACACCATCAGCGCGCCAAAGGCGCTTTGCGGCGTGCATTTATTACCAAATAACGGGCACTGGGCCGGTTTGCAGCGCCCGGTCAATACCGCGCCGCAGCGTGCCTGAGGATCGTCGCAGATGTCTTGTGCGCGGGTGCTGAAGTGGCGCTCGGCATCAAACTGGCGATACGCGTCGGTGAGATGCACGCCGGAGTGATCAATTACCCCCAGCCCGCGCCATTCGCTTTCGCCTTCGATGGTAAACACCTTGTCGATAACCGCCTGCGCCAGCGGGTTGCCCTCTTCCGGCACGATGCGGCGATACTGATTTTCTACCTCGCTCACGCCCGCGATTTTCTGCTCAACCAGCATTAACACCCCTTGCAACAGATCCACCGGTTCAAACCCGGCTACCACCAGCGGGCGCTGATATTCATCTGCGATAAAATCGTAGGCGTGGGTGCCAATCACCATGCTGACGTGGCCGGGGGCCAGAAAGGAGTCGATGCCATTCTCCGGCTGTTCCAGCAGGCTTTTCAGCACCGGGATTAGGGTGATGTGCTGGCAGAAAAAGAAGAAGTTCTGCACGTTGGCCGCTTTCGCCTGACGCAGGGTCAGGGCGGTGGCGGGCATGGTGGTTTCGAACCCGAGGCCGAAGAACACCACTTTACGATCCGGGTGCTGTTGGGCCAGCTTCAGCGCGTCGGCAGGGGAGTAGATAATCCGCACATCCGCGCCGCGCATCCGGGCATCCAACAGGGAGCCATTTTTACCCGGCACCCGCATTGCATCGCCGAAGGTACAGAAGATCACTTCCGGGTGGCTGGCGATCTCAATGCAGGTGTCGATCCGCCCCATTGGCAGGACGCACACCGGGCAGCCGGGGCCGTGAATAAACTCGATATTTTCCGGCAGGAGCTGATCCAGGCCGAACTTGAAGATGGCGTGAGTGTGGCCGCCGCACACCTCCATAATCCGCAGCGGGCGCTGCGGGGTGTAAGGCAAGGCCTTGGCGCGGGCGTTAAGCGTCTCAATCAGGCGCATCACTTTTTGCGGGTCGCGGTATTCATCAACAAAACGCGTCAGCGGGACTCCTCGCCAAACAGCAGCGGGCCGACGTCCGGCTCGACGTCAAACATATTCTGTAGCGCGGCGAGGGTGTCCAGCGCCTCCTCTTCATTAATCACGCTCATGGCGAAGCCAACATGCACCAGCACCCACTGGCCGAGACGGCTGTCGCCGTTTTCATCGCACGCGCCGACCAGGGTGAGATCCACATCGCGCAGCACGCCGCAGACCTCCACTCTGGCCTGCATACCGTCCGCGATGGCGCTGATTTTACCGGGAACGCCTATGCACATCGCTGCGCCTCCAGCCAGTTAAGCCAAGCATCCATGCCGTCTCCCCGCGTGGCGGAGACAAGCAGGATCGCAATATCCGGGTTCACTTCCCGCGCGGCGGCGAGGCATCTATCCACGTCAAAGTTAAGGTACGGCAGCAGGTCAACTTTATTGAGCAGCATGATGGAAGCTGCGGCAAACATGTGCGGGTATTTCAGTGGTTTATCTTCGCCCTCGGTGACGGAGAGCACCGCCACCTTGTGGCGTTCACCGAGATCGAAGCTGGCCGGGCAGACCAGATTGCCGACGTTCTCGATAAACATAATGCCGCCATCGTCCAGCGGCAGGCGCTGCATCGCATCATGGATCATCTGTGCGTCCAGGTGACAGCCTTTGCCGGTATTGACCTGGATCGCCGGGGTGCCAGTGGCGCGGATCCGCTCGGCGTCATTCACGGTCTGCTGATCGCCTTCGATCACTGCGCAGGACACGCGATGCTGTAAGCGCTTTAAGGTCTCGGTCAGCAGGGTGGTTTTACCGGACCCGGGGCTGGAGACCAGATTCAGCGCCAGTTGTTGCCGTGTGCTGAACCGCTGGCGGTTGCGTTGGGCGAGCTGATTATTTTTGCTCAGCACGTCGATTTCAATCTCAACCATTTTACGCTGGCTCAGGCCCGGCGCATGGGTGCCCGCGACTCCCTGGCCGTAATCCAGCTGGCCCGGCTGCTGTTCTGTGGGGGCAAAGTCCCCGCCGCCAATCCGCGTGACGTGAAACGCCTGGCGTGGTGCCGGGGAGAAAGGGGCGCTGCGAAAAGCGGAATGTGCATTCCGCTCGTCACCTTCTATATAGAGGTTGCCGCTATCGCAACCGCAGGTGGTACACATGGTTTACTCCTGTTCAATTTCCAGACGCGTGATATGCAGTCCGTCGTCAGCGACGATATTCAGACTTGCGCCGCCGCATTGCGGGCAGCGTCGTACGCGATGGGTAAGTAACTGGACGTACTCCTGACAGTCCTGACACCAGCATTCCGCTTGCTGTTCTTCCAGATGCAGCCCGCAGCCTTCGGCCAGGGTGCCGCGGCACACCAGCTCAAAGCAAAATTGCAGCGCGCTGCTTTCCACACAGGAAAAAGCGCCGACGCGCAGCCAGACATCCGTCACCCGTTTCGCGTGATGCTGATGGGCCTGTTGTTCGATCAATTCCAGCGCCTGCTGGCAGAGGGTAATTTCGTGCATTGTGCTATTCCCGGTGGAGTCTTGCCGGGTAAAGCAATATTGATGCCATCTTTTAGAGAGGGAAAAGCGGGAAAGTAATAACGGGCCTGACAAAGATGACGAAATGACATGTCATTTTCTGTGATGTGGCGGGCTTTAAAATTTAATATGTTTTAAATCAGCACTTTAAAAAATGGCATGAAATGTGCTTAGTGAAGCGAACTCTTTATACAGGACGCATCAGGTATATCACCATGACACTTACCGAATTGAGCGAAAAAGCCCATTTTATTGCCGGACAACAGCGGACGCTCCGCGCCCACTGGAACCACTACGGCAACTCCCTGGTTCAGGCCATTACCCTTTCTAAAGCCAGTCTCTACCTGAGTGTGGGCTGCAATAACGACAGCGGGCTTGGTTTCTGGCTGTTCGACCACTTCCTTATCCGCGTGACGCCTGAGCAGGCGTTTAACGGGCACATCTTCAATTACACCATCGAAGCGCGTGACAACGAGGAGAGCGTGCTGATTGGCCGTGCCCGACTGAGCGACGACGGGATGCTGGACGGCACCATCGCCATCGACCAGCGCGAGGAGGTGCTCGACCATTTCCTCGAGAAAATCAACGGGGTCTATGCCGCGCTGTACGCCGCAACCGAACGCGGCGAATCGCTGACGCTGGCGACACTCGCGCAGCACCACGCCGCCGTCTGAATGCGATGTCGTCAGGTGTCGAAAATGACACTTCCGCCATTTTTCGTCAAAAATGACTATCACCAGAGGAAACCAGGTGAATCGTTTTGTAATTGCTGATCCCACGCTGTGTATCGGGTGCCATACCTGTGAAGCAGCCTGCTCAGAAAACCATCGCCAGCATGGCCTGCAAAGCCAGCCGCGGCTGAAAGTGATGCGTAACAACACCGACTCTGCGCCGCAGCTTTGCCATCACTGCGAAGATGCTCCCTGCGCCCAGGTGTGCCCGGTCAATGCCATCACCCGGATTGACGGTGCCATTCAGCTCAATGAAAGCCTGTGCGTCAGCTGCAAACTGTGCGGTATTGCCTGCCCGTTTGGCGCCGTCGAGTTTGCCGGGAGCCGCCCGCGGGCCATTCCTGCCAACTGTAATACCAGCAAGGCACCGATGGCCGCCCCGGCACCCGCCCGCGTCAGTCCGTTCCTGGACTGGGTGCCCGGCGTGCGCGCCATCGGGGTGAAGTGCGACCTGTGCTACTTCGACCCCGACGGCCCGGCGTGCGTGCGCACCTGCCCGACCAAATCCCTGCGTCTGATTAACAACGAGGACATCGCACGCGCCAGCCGGAACAAGCGCGAACTCACCCTGCATACGGATCTGGGCGATCTGTCGCTGTTCCAGTCGCAACAAGGAGAGCTTTGATGAACGCCTTTTCGTTAATTAACCCGGCGCTGGGCATCTATGTGATAAGCGCCGTGCTGGCGTGGGTGGTTTGCGCCCACAAGCCGCTCAGCGGCGCTATCGCCGGGATCGGCGGGGCGATGGCCAGCGCCATGACGGTGGGGGCAGGGGCGATCGCGCTGATCGCTTCACAAACCGGGCCGCTGTACGCAGAGATGGCCTGGCTGCACATCGGCATGCAGATGACCGGTATCCGCGCGATATGGCTTATCGCCATTGGCCTGCCAGCGTGCCTGGTCAGCCTGTATACCATTGCCTGGCACCGCCACCCGCAGGCGAAAGCCAACGGCCTGCTGACCAACCTGCTGATGGCCGCCGCCGTGGCCGCCATTATGGTCGATAACCTCGGCTGGCTGGTGGTGATGGCGGAAGTGATGGCCCTGTGTGGCGCGTTTCTCACCGGCTGCGCCCAGTCCGGCAAGCTGTGGTTTGTGCTGGGCCGTCTGGGGACGATCCTGCTGGCCATCGCCTGCTGGCAGGCGTGGGGCTACTACGGCACCCTGAACTTTGGGGCGATGAGTGCGCTGGCAACCGCGCAGGCACCGGGGGCCAGCGTCTGGCTGCCAGGGCTGGCGGGCTTTGGCCTGCTGGCCGGGGTGATCCCGCTGCACGGCTGGGCACCGCAGGCACATGCCAATGCCAGCGCCCCCGCTGCCGCGCTGTTCTCAACGGTGGTAATGAAGGTCGGTCTCTACGGCATGCTCACCGTTTCCCTCAGTGGCGCGCTGCCTCCGCTGTGGCTGGGTGTGCTGCTGCTGGTGATGGGGATGCTCACCGCCTTTATCGGCGGGCTGTACGCCCTGATGGAGCACAACATCCAGCGCCTGCTGGCGTACCACACTCTGGAAAACATCGGCATTATCCTGCTCGGTCTCGGGGCGGGCGTCACCGGTATTGCGCTGCACAGCAATCTGCTGATTGCGCTGGGCTTCACCGGCGGCCTCTACCATCTGGTCAGCCACGGGCTGTTTAAAACCACGCTGTTCCTCGGCGTGGGCGCGGTGTGGTATCGCACCGGCCATCGCGATATCGAGAAGCTGGGCGGCATCGGCAAAAAAATGCCGCTCATCTCGCTGGCGATGCTGGTGGGGCTGATGGCGATGGCGGCCCTGCCGCCGCTGAACGGTTTTGCCGGGGAGTGGGTGATCTATCAGTCCTTCTTTAACCTCGGCACCCACGACGCCTTTATCGCCCGCCTGCTGGGGCCGCTGCTGGCGACCGGTCTGGCGATCACCGGCGCGCTGGCGGTGATGTGTATGGCGAAAGTCTATGGCGTCACCTTCCTGGGCGCACCGCGCACCAAGGAGGCGGAAAATGCCTGCTGCGCGCCCTGGCTGATGACCGCCAGCACCTTGCTGGCGGCGTTGTGCTGTGTGGCGGGCGGCGTGGCGGCCCCCTGGTTCCTGCCCATCGTAAGCCAGCTGTTCCCGGTGAGCGGCGGCGAGATCTCCACGGTGTCGCAGCCGATGATTACCCTGCTGTTGCTCGCCGGTCTGCTGCTGCCGTTCATCCTGATGGTGATCTGCAAAGGCGATCGCCTGCCGAACCGCTCCCGCGGCTTTGCCTGGGTCTGCGGTTACGACCACGAAGCCGCGATGGTCATCACCGCCCACGGGTTTGCTATGCCGGTGAAAGAGTCCTTTGCCCCGGTGCTGAAGCTGCGCAAGTGGCTCAACCCGGTCCGCTTTATCCCCGGCTGGCAGTGCAGCAGCACCGCCGTGTTGTTCCACCGTATCGCCCTGATTGAGCTGGCGGTGCTGGTGGTTGTCGTTATCTCCCGAGGAGCCTGAACATGACCCTCATTTATGCATTGCTTCAGGCGCTGGTGCTGTTTGCCTTGGCGCCGCTGCTGGCGGGCATTACTCGCGTAGCGCGTGCCCGTCTGCATACCCGTCGCGGGCCGGATATCTTCCAGGAGTACCGGGATCTGATCAAACTGCTGGGCCGCCAGAGCGTGGCCCCGGCGGCCTCCGGCTGGGTCTTCCGTCTGATGCCCTTTGTGATGGTGGCGGTGATGCTCGCCATTGCCACCGCGCTGCCGGTGATCACCCTTAGCTCTCCACTGCCTGCGCTAGGGGATCTGATCACCCTGATCTACCTCTTTGCCATTGCACGCTTCTTCTTCGCCATTGCCGGGCTGGATACCGGCAGCCCCTTCACCGGGATCGGTGCCAGCCGCGAAGCGATGCTCGGTGTGCTGGTAGAGCCGATCCTGTTGCTGGGTCTGTGGGTCGCCGCCCAGGTGGCAGGCACGACCCACATCAGCGCGGTGACCGCGACGATTTATCACTGGCCGGTGGCACACAGCCTGACGCTGATTCTGGCGATGTGCGCCTGCGCTTTCGCCACCTTTATTGAGATGGGCAAGCTGCCGTTTGACCTCGCCGAAGCCGAGCAGGAGCTACAGGAAGGCCCGCTGTCGGAATACAGCGGCGCGGGTTTTGCCCTGCTCAAGTGGGGCATCAGCCTGAAACAGCTGGTGGTGCTGCAGATGTTCGTCGGGGTGTTTATCCCCTGGGGGCAGATGACGCACTTCTCCGCAGGCGGTCTGCTGCTGGCGCTGGTCATTGCAGCGATCAAGCTGGTGGCGGGCGTACTGGTGATTGCGCTGTTCGAGAACAGCATGGCGCGTCTGCGCTTTAACGCCACCTCCCGGATAACCTGGACCGGTTTTGGTCTGGCATTTTTAGCTTTCGTCTCCTTGCTGGCGGCGTGACTGTAGAGAATACCCATGTCTGAAGAAAAAGTTGGTCAACACTATCTTGCCGCCCTGCATCAGGCCTTCCCTGGCGTGGTGCTGGATGAAGCCTGGCAGACCAAAGACCAAATCACCGTGACGGTGAAAGTTAACTACCTGCCGGAAGTGGTCGAATTCCTGTACTACAAGCAGGGCGGCTGGTTGTCGGTGCTGTTTGGCAACGACGAACGCCAGCTCTGCGGCAGCTATGCCGTGTACTACGTGCTGTCGATGGAGCAGGGCACCCGCTGCTGGCTCACCGTGCGCGTGGAAGTGGACGCCGATAAGCCGGAGTTCCCGTCCGTGACCCCGCGCGTACCCGCTGCGGTGTGGGGCGAGCGCGAAGTGCGCGACATGTACGGTCTGATCCCGGTCGGCCTGCCGGACGAGCGCCGCCTGGTGCTGCCGGATGACTGGCCGGACGAACTCTATCCGCTGCGTAAAGACAGCATGGATTACCGTCAGCGTCCGGCTCCGACCACCGACAAAGAGACCTACGAGTTCATCAACGAACTCGGGGACAAGAAAAACAACGTGGTGCCGATTGGCCCGCTGCACGTCACCTCGGATGAGCCGGGCCACTTCCGCCTGTTCGTTGACGGCGAGAACATCATCGACGCCGACTACCGCCTGTTCTACGTCCATCGCGGCATGGAGAAGCTGGCCGAAACCCGCATGGGCTACAACGAAGTCACTTTCCTGTCGGATCGCGTGTGCGGTATCTGCGGCTTTGCCCACAGCACGGCGTACACCACCTCGGTGGAGAATGCGATGGGGATCGTGGTGCCGGAACGCGCTCAGATGATCCGCGCCATCCTGCTGGAAGTGGAACGCCTGCACTCGCACCTGCTGAACCTCGGCCTGGCCTGCCACTTTGTCGGCTTCGACTCCGGTTTTATGCAGTTCTTCCGCGTGCGTGAGACCTCGATGAAGATGGCGGAGATCCTCACCGGGGCGCGTAAAACCTACGGTCTGAACCTGATCGGCGGCATCCGTCGCGACCTGCTGAAAGACGACATGATCGCCACCCGCCTGCTGGCCCAGCAGATGCGCCGCGAGGTGCAGGATCTGGTGGATATCCTGCTGAGCACGCCAAACATTGAACAGCGCACCGTTGGCGTGGGTCGCCTCGACCCGCAGATCGCCCGCGACTTCAGTAACGTCGGCCCGATGGTACGCGCCAGCGGCCACGCCCGCGATACCCGCGCCGATCACCCCTTTGTCGGGTACGGCCTGCTGCCGATGGAGGTCCACACCGAGCAGGGCTGCGACGTGATCTCCCGCCTGAAAGTGCGCATCAACGAAGTCTTCACTGCCCTGAACATGATTGATTTTGGCCTCGACAACCTGCCGGGTGGCGAGCTGATGGTGGAAGGCTTTACCTATATCCCGAACCGTTTTGCGCTGGGCTTTAGCGAAGCGCCGCGCGGGGATGATATCCACTGGAGCATGACCGGCGACAACCAGAAGCTGTGGCGCTGGCGTTGTCGGGCGGCGACCTACGCCAACTGGCCGACGCTGCGTTACATGTTGCGGGGCAACACCGTCTCCGATGCGCCGCTTATTATCGGCAGCCTCGACCCGTGCTACTCCTGTACCGACCGCATGACGGTGGTGGACGTGCGCAAGAAGAAGAGCAAGGTGGTTCCTTATAAAGAACTGGAACGCTACAGCATCGAACGCAAAAACTCGCCGCTGAAATAACCCGGAGCACCCATGTTTACCTTTATCAAAAAAGTCATCAAAACCGGCACGGTGACGGAGTCGTATCCTCTCCAGCCGATTGCGGTCGACAAAAATATGCGCGGCAAGCCGGAGCACGACCCTAAGCAGTGTATCGGCTGCGCGGCCTGCGTGAACGCCTGCCCGTCTAATGCGCTGACGGTGGAGACCGATTTAAAAAACGGTGATCTGTTCTGGCAGTTCAACCTGGGGCGCTGCATCTTCTGCGGACGTTGCGAGGAAGTCTGCCCGACTACCGCCATCAAACTCTCGCAGGAGTATGAGCTGGCGGTGTGGAGTAAGGCCGATTTCCTCCAGCAGTCGCGCTTTGACATCTGCCACTGCCGGGTGTGCGAGCGCCCGTACGCGGTGCAGAAAGAGATCGACTACGTGATCGAACTGCTGCGCCACAACGGCGACAAACGCGCGGAACGTCACCGGGAAAGTTTTGAGACCTGCCCGGACTGCAAACGCCTGCAAGGGCTGACCCCCTCGGACAAAATCCATCTGACCCGCGAGATGAAGGAAGCGACACGATGAGCGAACTCTTAGGCCCACGTAACGAACAGGGGATCCCGGTGCCGGTGACGGTGGATGAGTCTATCGCCAGCATGAAGGCCTCGCTGCTGAAAAAAATCAAGCGCTCGGCCTACGTCTACCGTGTGGACTGCGGCGGCTGTAACGGCTGCGAGATCGAGATCTTCGCCACCCTGTCGCCGATTTTCGATACCGAACGCTTCGGCATCAAAGTGGTGCCATCTCCGCGCCATGCCGACATTCTGCTGTTTACCGGCGCAGTGACCCGCGCGATGCGCTCCCCGGCGCTGCGCGCGTGGGAGTCGGCCCCGGATCCTAAAATCTGTATCTCCTATGGCGCGTGCGGCAACTCCGGCGGCATCTTCCACGACCTCTATTGCGTCTGGGGCGGCACCGACAAAATCGTGCCAGTGGACGTGTACATCCCCGGCTGCCCGCCATCGCCTGCCGCCACCCTGTATGGCTTTGCCATGGCGCTGGGGCTGCTGGAGCAAAAAATCCACGCCCGCGAACCGGGCAGCCTGGACAACCAGCCCGCGGAACTGCTGCACCCGGAGATGGTTCAGCCCCTGCGGGTACGCATCGACCGCGCCGCGCGCCGTCTGGCGGGCTACCGCTATGGCCGCCAGATCGCCGACGACTTTATGCGCCATCTGGTGGATGGAGATAAAAGCGTGGCGGCCTGGCTGGCTCAGGAGAACGACCCGCGCTTGAATGAGATTGTGGCGAACCTCCTTGAGGTGGTCGGGCAGGAGCGTATCTGATGAGCGAAACCGTGGTGTTCAGCCAGCTCAGCCGCAAGTTCATTGACGAAAATGACAACACCCCCGATGACGCCCAACAGGTGATCTACTACGGGCTGGCCATCGGCCACCATCTGGGGGTGATCGACTGCCTGGAAGCGGCGCTGACCTGTCCGTGGGAGGACTACCTGGCGTGGATCGCCACCCTGGAAACGGGCAGCGAGGCGCGGCGCAAAATGGAGGGCGTGCCGCGCTACGGGGAGATCGTCATCGACGCTAATCATATCGTGATGCTGGCCAGCGCCTTCGACGCCGCAATGGCGCGGCAGACGGCGCAACAGCAGGCGTGGAGCGAAGCATTGCTTGGCATGCTCCATGCCATTCACCAGGAAAACGCCATCTATCTGATGGTTCGGAGGCAACGTGACTGATGTTTTACTCTGCGTCGGCAACAGCATGATGGGCGACGACGGTGCCGGTCCGCTGCTGGCCGAGATGTGCCGCGAAGCACCCCGCGGTGACTGGGTGGTGTTCGACGGCGGCAGCGCCCCGGAAAACGACGTGGTCGCCATCCGCGAGCTGCGCCCGGCGCGCCTGCTGATTGTCGATGCGACGGATATGGGGCTGAACCCCGGCGAGATCCGCCGCATCGACCCGGACGACATCGCCGAGATGTTTATGATGACGACCCACAATATGCCGCTGAACTACCTGGTGGATCAGCTGAAGGGGGATGTGGGGGAGGTGATTTTCCTCGGGATACAGCCGGATATTGTAGGGTTTTATTATCCGATGACGGAGAAGGTGAAGGGGGCCGTCGAGAGGGTTTATGAAAGTCTGGTGGATAGGGATGGGGGGAGGGCGTTTGGGGAGTTGTAGGCGCTCTGGTTAACGGGGTTATGGGGAAAGGGTTCGCGGAGATGCGGACTCTTTTTTGTGTGTTGAGCAGGGAAAAATTAACTGCCGTTGTCTGATAATCCAGGATGCGGGATAAAACGCGCCAGGGATTTTAATGGATGCATGAGGATAAGTGTTCTGGGAGTCGGAGCATGTGAAATGCCAGGGGAGATGTTCATGCTTGCAGTGGTGGTGAGCCTGGCATCAGGTTGCACACCGTTACAGCCTTCGTGATGCCACAAAACCTCGGCAATAGGGAGTTGCAGTTCTGGGCGCTGGGAAGATCGGGATTTCTGGGGCGCACAGACGCGGGTGATCAGGGCGGCAACAAAGGCTACTGTGTGTCGTTAAAAATGGAAGCCGAAAAAGCGAAGCTCCCGGGGTTTAACAATTCAAAGATGTATCCGGATTTTCAAAAGGCTGGGGTTGATGTGCGGCGGTAGCCTGAGAACTATTATGAGGGACCGCTTTGTGCCAAAAGCGGACGGTCACTCAGTGTCGAGCAAGTATAGGATTGCGCCTAACGATTTAAAAAGTTATAAAAAGCATAAAAAAATAGTATTGAGAGGTTTCAATGAACCGGCAGCCATTTACTTCATCTGCACTTAAGCGTAATTTAAGTGAATCTGAGAAAAGTTTTTACTTTAGTAAAATAAATAGTAAAGGATTAGAGTTATTAATCAATGAGGCAATGTTGATTGCTGATGAAAATTTTCGCTCTGGAGTAAGTGTCAAAAAATTAAATGTAAAAGGACGCTGTGTTTATTCCGCATCTAACTTAAAAGAGAAATTGATATTAAGGCATTGTAATTCTAACTTGAAGTGCTTGGAATCATTATTGCCCAAGTAAAGAAATAAAATAATCGATGAGTTAAAGATTTATCTTAAGGAAGGTACGAAATTTAAGGTTTATCGACTAGATATAAAATCTTTTTTTGAATCAATTCACTTGCCTCAGCTTTTTAAATATATGCATGATGAGTCGAGACTATCTAGACATACAAAAAATCTTTTAGAGTGGTATCTTAAAGCCTGTGAGCGTATTCATGAAACAAAAGGTTTGCCTAGAGGCCTTGAAATTAGTCCGATGCTCTCTGAATTATATTTGTCTGAGTTTGACTACAATATTAATCGGCATCCGGAAGTATTTTATTACTCGCGATTTGTAGATGACATGGTAATTGTTTCAAGTGGAAATGAAGAACAAGTTTCTTTTATGAAACAGGTGGAATTGTTTCTTCCTAACGGTTTGAGGATAAATAAAGACAAGCTAAATATTTCTCCATTGATCCCTAAAAGAAGTAAAGGTGATAATAATAATGATAAGTTACTTCATAAATTTGATTTTCTTGGGTATTCTTTTTCAATTGTGGATACGGCATTATCAAAAAATGCAGTAAACAGTATATATAGACGTGTAGTTGTTGATCTATCAAATAGTAGACTAAAAAAAATAAAGACCAGAATATCAAGATCTTTCTATGCATTTAAAAATAATGGTGATTATAAATTACTGCTAGACAGGATTTCTTTTCTAACAAGTAATAGAGATTTAAATAGAAAAATTAAATCATTGAGTTCAATTGAGAAAAGCAAAATCAGTACTGGAATATATTATAGTAACGCAAGGTTAGATGAAAACTCTAAGGCATTAGAGCAACTTGATAAATTTTTAATATATTGTGCCATGTCAAATAAAGGGCGTTTAAGTAATGTTTCCAAATATTCCTTGACCCTAAGCCAAAGAAAAGAGTTGTTGCGAAATAATTTTACAAAAGGTTTTTCTGAAAGAGTTTACAGAAAATATAATTTCAAACGTTATACAGAGATTACAAAAATATGGCTCTGAAAAAGAATATCAAACTTGATAAGAAGGATTACACCAGGGCTTTATTGTGTGATACTCAGCCCGCTGATTGCCCGATTATTTTCTCAAATGATGGGCTTTATGTGAATTTAGCCGATTTTGAGGTGAACTATAGAGTATCGACAGATTTCACCCCTTTTTCATCTTTCTTAAAAAACATTATCAATCCTTCATTGGATTTGTCTATCTCTGTTGATGAAAGAGAACAAAAAAAGAGAAAACAAAGTTTTCCTTTCGGTTATTGCATTGTTAAGGATGTTTTTAGTTTAAGACGCCTTTCTTTAATTCACCCTAGATCTCAACTTAATTACTGTGAATTTTACAAAAATTACTCGTCAGTAATAACCTATAACTCCTCAAAAAGTAATTATTCAATAAGATTTCCTAAGAAGGTTGCCAATTCATTTTTTTTATATGAGAGAAATGAAGCGGAAAGATACAAAGGAGAGGATATTGAAACGACTGAGGATGAATTAATGAGGAGATATTCTTCTTCATATTTTTCATATGGTGGTTTCAATAGAATATATAAATTATTTCAAAGTAAAGTTTTTTTTGATCTTGAGAAAAGATTCTCAACAATGTGGATGTTGGATGTATCCCATTGTTTTGATAGTATTTATACTCATTCCGTATCTTGGGCTTTAAAAAATAAAACTTTTATTCGTAAGCATGTGGCTAATGGCAATCAATTTGGTCAAGAGTTAGACACACTAATGCAACGAAGCAATAATAATGAAACAAATGGTATCCCAATAGGTTCAGAATTTAGTCGGGTATTTGCAGAATTAATCTTCCAGCGTATCGACAATAATATTGAGTCGGACCTTATGAATGAGCATGGGTGGGTAAATAAAAAAGACTATGTTATATTAAGGTATGTAGATGATTTTATTGTATTTTGCAACAATGAATCTAATGCTGAAATGATATCTAAAACCATTAACATGAGGTTAAATGAGTTTAATCTTCAGTTAAATGTAAATAAATTCAAAAAATATTCTAGACCATTCTGCACCAGCAAAACGGGATTGATTATTAAGATTAATGAATTGATTCAAAGTTTGGAATCAAAATTATATAAAAAAGACGAAGGTGTTATTACACTTAATAACATAAGAAGTAAGCATGATTTAAAAATTTATATGATTAATAATATAAAGTCTATATGCTTAGATCGTCAGTCTTCATATTCAGATGTGTCGGCATATATATTATCCTCATTATCTAAAAGATTAATATCGCTCATCCATTACTTTTCTTTTGGAGAAGGTAAAAATGAGGAAGTTAAAAAAATAAAAGATGTCATATTTACGTTATCTGATTTAATGTTGTTCTTTTTCAGCGTAAACCCAACAGTATCATCCTCATACAAATTATCTAAAACGATGATTATCGTTAATAATTATTTGAAAGAGATTTCTACTGATTATAGCAATATTTTTATGACATCACTGGTAAACACTGCAGAGAATATCAATTTTGGTGATAATGACAATGGATTGTTTATTGATGATTACATATCTATTGAAAAAGTAAATTTAATTTTGGCAGCAACATTTTTTGGAGATAACTACCTGATAAACACATCTTTCTTTAATGGGATTTTGCATAAAAAGAAATTGGATTATTTTACGATAATTTCATTGCTTTTCTATTTTCGAAATAGGAATCCATTCCAAGAACTCAAAGGTATAGTTGAGGGAAAAATTGTAGATTTACTATGCTCGGATATGGATTTGTTACAGTCTTCAGAAAAAGCACATTTATTTTTGGATGTAATGTCTTGCCCATTTGTGTCAATAAAAACAAGAAGGCTTATTTATAAAAAATATCTCAAGTGTTTTGAGCCAAAAAAGCAAAGGACACACTCTGAGATCGAGAATGATCTAGCGTCTCTGCTCAAATTTTACTGGTTTGTCAAGTGGGATGAGCTAAATCTTTTAAAGATGATAGAGAAAAAAGAATTGAAGGAAAGTTATTGACCTGATATAACGTTATTGTGATCAGTTTCGAAATACTTACGTATTTTTGGTGAGATATAATCATATGTTACCGATGATACGATTTCGCTGGCTTTAGAATCGGCTTAATTGCTTAAACTTATGCTAATAGACTTGCCTAAGATCTAATCATTCTTTGGAATGAAAGGAAATTTCCAGATCCAGTTGAGAGTTATCACATACTGTTTGTAGCTTAACCGAGATAGTTTGTGTTGCTTACACACCTGATGTTGAGAAACTGGTCACACCTTCTTCTAGTATTCTAGTGAATTCTTTATTGCATAGAACGTGAGTTTGGGCATATAGAGACGTGAATAAAGATTTTATCTGTAATCTACACTTATTTCATGATGTTATGGATTTTTATCGCCTATTATCTTCACTCCACCGCCATTGGTAAATAGACGTATCATAGCCCCTGGATGGCTCTAGTAAGTGAATTCACAGTCAATACTAATGTCCGTTTTTCGCTCTTAGCTGACCTTGCGGCTCTTCAGTAAATCCACTTTTGGCTGTGAGTTCAAACGATGAATGCCACCACCAATACTGCTAGCGTATAAAAAGTCAAACACTACAACCGCCCAATGCCAACCCCATCCTCAACCCCATTCAGGGGCCAACCATAGCCCCTTATCAAACCTGAAATCAGTCAGCCTTCACCAACTTCCACTCACACTCAATGCACCCTGATATACGGCTCCTTCACAAACTCATTCAGCAGCCAGACCAGATCGTGCAGCAGCCCCGCCAGTTCTTTCTCGACTTTGACGGACAACGTTCCACCCAGAATTGCCTGCACCAAAGCCAGCGCATAATCCACTTGGGGAGCGGTTTCCTGCCAGCAGTCCGGCATACAGGAGTTAAGCGTTTCCCCCTGGATCAACTGGGCGATAAGGTGCGGCGGGAGTTCGGCATCACAGCGTTCACGCAGTTGGCGCAGCGCGTGCAGCAGACCTTCGCAGAGCGCAATGCGGGATGCTCTGTCGTCCGTTTCGATCAACACACTCACCAGCGCGGCGCAGCGATCGGCGACCTCGAAGAGATCCGCAGCAGCAGAAAGCGGCGTAGTCAGGGAAGCGGGAATAGCCTGTTCGTCAGATTGCGGGTAAGTCAGGGTGGGGATAGTAGTCATCATGACATCCTCTCTGTATTAATTGAATTAACCAGCCAAAGAGTTCCTACGCTCAAAGGAGGTAGCACTGACGGAGGTAGGAATGCCGCCTACAGAGAAAAACGGCCAGTCTCGCGACTGCTCCGCCAGTGCCACCGTGATTTTACGGGATATGCACTGTCGCGACATATAAATATCGCTCTGTAGAATACGGGTTCCTACGCCCGATTGCGGATGTGCCGCAACGCCGTCACTTTACGAGCCTGATTTCGGGATTAAAAGCCTTAACCCTGAATTACATAAGGTTACTTTAAGGTTTGCGAGCATCCTTCCAGAAAGGCCACGCGGGGGCGCTTCGCTTGCCCGATCTACCATGCCAATACCGTCGCTTTTCAAATGAATAACCTTCCCGGCGCTCTAACACCTACAGCAAACCCGTCAACACTGTCATCGTCACTTATGTCGATGACACCCACTCATCCAAATAAAAATCATAAATTTCAATGAATTAACTTTTGGCGCGGTTTATGCATACTTCCGGCAAGCTAACCATCATTCCGGAGATTAAGGATGAACCGTTTCATCATCGCCGATGCCAGCAAATGCATCGGCTGTCGTACCTGTGAAGTGGCCTGCGTGGTGTCGCACCACGACACACAGGACTGCGCCTCGCTGACCCCGCAGAACTTCCTGCCGCGCATTCATGTCATTAAAGGCGTCAACGTCTCCACGGCCACCATGTGCCGCCAGTGTGAAGACGCCCCTTGCGCCAGCGTCTGCCCGAACGGGGCGATCACCCGCGATAACGATTTTGTTCACGTCCACCAGGAGCGCTGCATCGGGTGCAAAACCTGCGTGGTGGCCTGCCCGTACGGCGCGATGGAAGTGGTGCTGCGTCCGGTTGTGCGCAGCATCGGCGCCGGGCTGAATGTGATGTCGGAAAAGGCCGAGGCCAACAAGTGCGACCTCTGCTACCACCAGCCGGACGGCCCCGCCTGCATTCAGGCCTGCCCGACCAATGCCATCGTCTGTATCGACAGGCAGAAGCTTGAGCAGTTGAGTCTGGAAAAACGCCGCCGTGCGGCGATGGACACACTTTCCTCGCAGATGCTGTAAGCCTCTGCCTTCTTTTCACTTTTAGCAGGTCTGTTACTGATGAAAAAAATCACCAGCGTCTGCCCGTACTGCGGTGCGGGCTGTAAATTAAAACTTGTCGTTGATAACAATAAAATTGTTCGTGCCGAAGGCGCGCAGGGCGTCACCAACCAGAATCAGCTGTGTCTGAAAGGCTATTACGGCTGGGATTTTCTCAACGATACCCGGCTGCTGACGCCGCGCCTCACCCAGCCGATGATCCGCTACCAGAGAGGCGGCAAGTTTGTGCCGGTCTCCTGGGAGGAGGCCATTCGCTATACCGCCCGACGTCTGAGCGAAATCAAGGCCAACTATGGCCCGCGCGCCATCATGACCACCGGCTCGTCCCGCGGCACCGGGAATGAAACCAACTACGTAATGCAGAAGTTCGCCCGCGGGGTGCTCAACACCAACAACGTCGACTGCTGCGCCCGCGTCTGCCACGGGCCGAGCGTGGCCGGGTTGCAGGAGACGCTGGGCAACGGTGCGATGAGCAACTCCATCAGCGATATCGAAAACTCAAAATGCCTGCTGATCTTCGGCTACAACTGCGCCGACTCGCATCCGATCGTCGCCCGGCGGGTGATCAAAGCGAAACAGAACGGCGCGCGGGTGATCGTCTGCGATCCGCGCAAAATCGAAACTGCGCGCATTGCCGACCGGCATCTGCAGATCCACAACGGCTGCAACATGGCGCTGGTGAACGCCTTCATCTACACCCTGCTGGACGAAAACCTCTATAACGCCGACTACGTGGCCCGCTACACCGAGGGGCTGGACGTGCTGCGCGAAACGGTCAGTGAGTACGCCCCGGAAAATGTCGAGGAGATTACCGGCGTCAGCGCCCGGGAAATCCGTGATGCGATGCGCATCTACGCCGCCGCGCCGTCCGCTACCGTGATGTGGGGGATGGGCGTCACCCAGTTCGGGCAGGCGGTTGACGTGGTGAAAGGGCTTTCTACCCTGGCGCTGCTCACCGGCAACCTCGGGCGCGAGCACTGCGGCGTCGGCCCGGTGCGCGGGCAGAATAACGTGCAGGGCGCGTGCGACATGGGGGTGATCCCCAACCAGTTCCCCGGCTATCAGAACGTGACGGACCCGCATGTGCGCGAGAAATTCGCCCGGGCGTGGGGAGTCGATCCCGCCCTGATGGATGACCAGGTCGGCGTGCGGATCACCGAAGTGCCGCACCTTGCGCTGGAGGGCAAGGTCAAAGCCTATTACATCATGGGGGAAGATCCGCTCCAGACCGAAGCCGATCTGGGCCTGGTGCGTAAAGGGTTTGACGCGCTCGACTTCGTGGTGGTGCAGGACATCTTTATGACCAAAACCGCCGAGGCGGCAGATGTGCTGCTGCCCGCCACTTCCTGGGGCGAACACGGCGGGGTCTTTACCTGCGCCGACCGGGGTTTCCAGCGCTTTGAAAAAGCCGTTGAGCCAAAGGGCAACGTCAAGCGCGACTGGGAGATCATCAGCCTGATCGCCACCGCGATGGGCTACCCGATGGCGTACCGCGATAACCAGCAGATCTGGGACGAGATGCGCGAACTCTGCCCGCTGTTCTACGGCGTGACCTACGAAAAAATGGGCGACATGGGACACATCCAGTGGCCGTGCCCGACACTCGATCATCCGGGCACGCCGTGGCTTTACGCGGACAACCGCTTCGACACCCCGAGCGGCAAAGGGCAGTTGTTCGCCGCCCCGTGGCGCAAACCGGCAGAGATGCCGGACGCCGACTATCCGCTGGTGCTCTGCACCGTGCGCGAGGTGGGGCATTACTCCTGCCGTTCGATGACCGGCAACTGCGCGGCGCTGCAAACCCTGGCCGATGAGCCGGGCTTTGTGCAGATCAACCCGCAGGATGCGGAAAAGCTCGGCATCCGCGATCGCCAGCTGGTGTGGGTAAGCTCCCGCCGCGGGAAGGTGATCAGCCGCGCCGACGTCAACGAACGCATCAATGAAGGGGCGGTATACATGACCTATCAATGGTGGATTGGGGCCTGCAACGAGCTGACCCAGGACAACCTCGACCCGGTCTCGAAAACCCCCGAAACCAAATACTGCGCGGTGAAGATCGATACCATTGCCGATCAATCCTGGGCGGAAAACTATGCCCAGACCACCTACAGCGCCATGAAACAACGCCTGCGCGAGGCGGTAGAGAGTTAACGCATGTGTACAAACGGCACGCTGCTGCGCATTCGCGGCAAAGTCCAGGGGGTGGGGTTCCGCCCCTGGGTCTGGCAACTGGCCCGGCAACTGGGGTTGAAGGGCGACGTCTGCAACGACGGGGCAGGCGTGGTGGTGCGTCTCAGCGGTGAGACGCAGGACTTCATCACCCAACTGGCCGCCGGTGGCCCGCCGCTGGCGCGTATTGATGATATCAGCGAGCAGCCGTGGCACTGGTCGCCGCTGCCGGTGGCGTTCACCATTCTGCCGAGCCAGCAGGGGCAGATGACCACCCAGGTGGTGCCGGATGCCGCGACCTGTCCGCACTGTCTGGCCGAGATGAACGATCCGCGCGAGCGTCGCTACCGTTATCCCTTTATCAACTGCACCCACTGTGGGCCGCGCTTCACCATTATCCGGGCGATGCCTTACGACCGCCCGGCCACCACCATGGCGGCGTTTGCGCTGTGTCCGGCCTGCGAAGCGGAGTACCGCGACCCGGCCGACCGGCGCTTTCACGCCCAGCCGGTGGCCTGCCCGGACTGCGGGCCGCAGCTTAGCTGGGTGTGCGGCGAAGCGCGGGAAGAGAAAGACCACGCCCTGCGGGCCGCGGAAGCGATGCTTAAGCAGGGCGGGATCGTGGCGATAAAAGGCCTCGGCGGCTTTCATCTGGCCTGCGATGCCAGCGATGCGCAGGCGGTCAACCGCCTGCGCGAGCGCAAGCAGCGTCCGGCGAAGCCGCTGGCGGTGATGATTCCCGGGCGATTAGCCCAGGCCCTGCCCGCCGGGGCGCAGGCGCTGCTGCGTTCAACGGCCGCGCCGATTGTGCTGGTGGATAAGCGGCTCCTGGCCTGCTGCGAGGCCATCGCGCCGGGGCTGAACGAGGTGGGGGTGATGCTGGCGGCGAACCCGCTCCAGCACCTGTTGATGCAGGATCTGGATCGCCCGCTGGTGATGACCTCCGGCAACCTGAACGGCTGCCCGCCTGCGCTGACCAACGACCGGGCATTACAGGATCTGGCCGGCATTGCTGACGGCTGGCTGCTGCATAACCGCGAGATCGTCCAGCGCATGGATGACTCGGTGCTGCGCGCCAGCGGGGAAATGCTGCGCCGCTCCCGGGGCTTTGTCCCGGATGCGCTGCCATTGCCGCCCGGTTTTGACGCTGTGCCGTCGCTGTTGTGTCTTGGGGCGGATCTGAAAAACACCTTCTGCCTGGTGCGCGGTGGGGAGGCGATCCTGAGCCAGCATCTGGGCGATCTGGGGGATGACGACGCGCTGGGCCAGTGGCAGCAGGCCCTGAATGCGTTGCAGGATCTCTGGCAGTTTATCCCGGAGGGGGTGGTGACCGATGCCCATCCCGGCTATCGCTCAACCCTGCTGGGGGAGCAGATGTCATATCCGCACTATAGCGTGCTGCATCACCATGCCCACGCCGCGGCCTGCCTGGCGGAACACGGCTGGCCGCGCGACGGCGGGGATGTGATCGCCCTGGTGCTGGACGGTATCGGCCAGGGGGAAAACGGCGCACTGTGGGGCGGGGAGTGCCTGCGGGTCAACTACCGTCGCAGTGACCGGCTCGGCGGCCTGCCGGCGGTGGCGCTGCCCGGCGGCGATCTGGCGGCGCGCCAGCCGTGGCGCAACCTGCTGGCCCAGTGGCAGGCGTTTGTGCCCGAGTGGCAGACCCTGCCCGAGGCCGATGCGCTGCGGGATAAACCCTGGCAGCCGCTGGCCCGGGCGATCGCGCGGGGGGTGAATTGCCCAACGGCCTCATCCACCGGACGGCTGTTTGATGCCGTGGCCGCCGCAACAGGTTGCGCCCCGGCGCAGCTTAGCTACGAGGGGGAGGCCGCCTGTCGGCTGGAGGCTCTGGCGCTCCGTGGCGGGCCGGTCAGCCATCCGGTCACGTTGCCGGTACGCGACGGCGAGCTGGATATGGCGACGTTCTGGCAACAGTGGCTGGGCTGGCAGGTCAGTGCCGAACAACGCGCCTGGGCGTTTCACGACGCGCTGGCAAAAGGGCTGGCAACGCTGGCGGCGTCGCATGCCTGGATGCGCAACCTCAATACTATCGTTTGCAGCGGCGGGGTCCTGCATAACCGGCTCCTGCGGGAACGCCTGCATTTCTGGCTGAGCGATTTTACCGTGCTGTTTCCCGGGCGGCTGCCCGCCGGAGACGGCGCGATTGCATTTGGACAGGCGGTGATCGCTGCCGCGTCTTTTTCTTAAATCGGGATATCACGATGTTTATCAAATACTTCAATAACCACCCTAAAGCCATGGCGCTGATGCTGGCTTTGATCGCCACCAATGTTGTCGCCTGGGGGACGGCGTTTTACATCTTTCACAACACCCCGTCGCTGATGGCGGCCAGCCTGCTGGCCTGGTGCTACGGCCTGCGTCATGCGGTGGATGCCGACCACATCGCCGCCATCGATAACGTTACCCGCAAGATGATGCAGCAGGGCAAACGCCCGTGTGGCATTGGGGCCTGGTTCTCGCTGGGTCACTCCACCATTGTGGTGCTGGCCTCCATCGCCATCGCGGCGACCGCCACGGCCTTCAGCCGCAATATGGAATGGTTCCACGAAACCGGCGGCATGATCGGCACGGCGGTGTCGGCCTTTTTCCTGCTGGCGATGGCGCTGGTGAACCTGGTGATCCTGCGCGATGTCTGGGGCAGCTTTAATAAAATGAAGCGCGGTGAGAAGGTGCCGGAAGCGGTCTCCTTTGCCCACGGCGGGGTGATGAACTGGCTGTTCCGCTCGGCGTTCCGCCTGGTGACCCGCAGCTGGCATATGTATCTGGTGGGCTTTCTGTTTGGTCTGGGCTTTGATACCGCCACGGAGATCGGCGTGCTGGGGATCTCCGCAGCCGGTGCCTCCAGCGGGATGTCGGTGTGGGCGATCATGGTGTTCCCGCTGCTGTTTACCAGCGGCATGGCGCTGATTGATACCCTCGACAACCTGATTATGGTGGGTGCCTATGGCTGGGCCTTCAACAAGCCGCAGCGCAAGCTCTATTACAACATCACCATCACCGGCACGTCGGTGGTGGTGGCGCTGTTTATCGGCGGGCTGGAAGCGCTGGGCCTGCTGGCCGATAAGTTTGGCCTGACGGGCGGGCTGTGGAATAGCGTGGCAGCGCTGAACGACAATCTGGGCAACGCCGGGTTTATCGTGGTCGGGCTGTTTATCGTCTGCTGGATCGCCTCGCTGATTAACTACCGCTTCAAAGGCTACGACGCGCTGGTGGTTCGCTAGGCGCTGCTCGTCATCGCTGTCCGTTCGTCATGGCATTTTTGACGAATGGACAGCGCACCGCATTCTCCCTCCGTTATTTCTCTTCTTTTTCAGTGGGTTAACTTATAACTGCTTGCTGGCACACTTCATGCATACCGCTGAGGACATATTACTAACGGAGCAACTACCGATGAAGAAAGTCGTCACGGTTTGCCCCTATTGCGCATCGGGTTGCAAAATCAACCTGGTGGTCAATAACGGCAAAGTCGTCAAGGCTGAAGCAGCACAGGGTAAGACCAACCAGGGCGATCTCTGCCTGAAAGGGTATTACGGCTGGGATTTTATCAACGATACGCAAATCCTGACCCCGCGCCTGAAATCGCCGATGATCCGTCGCGAGCGCGGCGGCAAGCTGGAAGCCGTCTCCTGGGACGAAGCGCTGGATTACGTTGCCACTAAACTCAACGCGATCAAAGCCGCACACGGCCCGGATGCAATCATGACCACCGGGTCATCGCGCGGCACCGGCAACGAAACCAACTACATCATGCAAAAATTTGCCCGCGCGGCAGTCGGCACGAACAACGTCGACTGCTGCGCGCGCGTCTGACACGGCCCATCGGTTGCAGGTCTGCACCAGTCGGTCGGTAACGGCGCAATGAGTAACTCCATTGTCGGTATAGAAAAAGCCGATATGGTCTTTATTTTTGGCTATAACCCGGCGGATTCGCACCCCATCGTGGCGAACCGGGTGATCAAAGCCAAACGCAACGGGGCGAAGATTATCGTCTGCGATCCGCGCAAAATTGAAACCGCGCGCATTGCCGATATGCACCTGGCGTTGAAAAACGGCTCCAATATCGCGCTGCTCAACGCGATGGGGCATGTGATCATTGAAGAGCAGCTGTACGACCGGGCGTTTGTGGCGGCGCGTACTGAAGGCTTCGAGGAGTATCGCAAAATCGTTGAAGGCTATACGCCGGAATCGGTGGAAGCCATCACCGGGGTGAGCGCCCAGGAGATCCGTCAGGCGGCAAGAATGTACGCCGCGGCGGAAAACGCCGCCATTCTGTGGGGCATGGGCGTGACCCAGTTCTACCAGGGCGTGGAAACCGTGCGTTCCCTGACCAGCCTGGCGCTGCTCACGGGCAACCTCGGCAAGCCGTATGCAGGGGTTAACCCGGTGCGCGGTCAGAACAACGTGCAGGGCGCGTGCGACATGGGTGCGCTGCCGGATACCTATCCGGGCTATCAGTACATCAACAACCCGGAGAACCGGGCCAAGTTCGCCAAAGCCTGGGGCGTGGCGTCTCTGCCTGCCCATACCGGCTATCGCATCAGCGAGCTGCCTCACCGGGTCGCTCACGGCGAAGTGCGTGCCGCGTACATCATGGGGGAAGATCCACTCCAGACGGACGCCGAGCTGTCTGCGGTGCGTAAGGCCTTTGAAGAGCTGGAGCTGGTCATTGTGCAGGATATCTTTATGACCAAAACCGCCGCCGCCGCCGATGTGATCCTGCCGTCCACCTCCTGGGGTGAGCATGAAGGGGTTTACACCGCCGCCGACCGCGGTTTCCAGCGCTTCTTCAAAGCGGTAGAGCCGAAGTGGGACCTGAAAACCGACTGGCAGATCATCAGCGAGATCGCCACCCGGATGGGCTATCCGATGCACTATGACAACACCCAGCAGATCTGGGATGAACTCCGTCATCTGTGCCCGGATTTCCTGGGTGCCACTTACGAGAAGATGGGCGAGCTGGGCTACATCCAGTGGCCGTGCCGCGATGAGTCAGAGGCCGATCAGGGGACGGACTACCTGTTCGAGAAAGAGTTCTCTACCCCGAACGGGCTGGGGCAACTCTATACCTGTGACTGGGTGGCACCGATCGACAAGCTCACCGAGGAGTACCCGCTGGTGCTCTCGACGGTGCGTGAGGTCGGTCACTACTCGTGCCGCTCGATGACCGGCAACTGTGCCGCGCTGGCTGCGCTGGCCGACGAACCGGGCTATGCGCAGATCAATACCGCCGACGCGAAGC
This sequence comes from Leclercia sp. GLN_9, assembly GCF_043105735.1. Taxonomy (NCBI): domain Bacteria; kingdom Pseudomonadati; phylum Pseudomonadota; class Gammaproteobacteria; order Enterobacterales; family Enterobacteriaceae; genus Leclercia; species Leclercia sp. GLN_9. Next base: position 65,068 of record NZ_JBICLV010000043.1, on the reverse strand, counting down.
GCCTCGGCATTGAGGACGAAGCCCTGGTGTGGGTCACGTCGCGCAAAGGCAAAGTCATTACCCGCGCCCAGGTGAGCGATCGCCCGAATATCGGCGCGGTGTACATGACCTACCAGTGGTGGATTGGGGCCTGTAACGAGCTGGTGACGGAGAACCTCAGCCCGATTACCAAAACGCCGGAGTATAAGTATTGCGCCGTGCGCGTGGAGCCGATTGCCGACCAGCAGGGTGCCGAGCAGTACGTGATTGATGAATATCACCGGCTGAAAAAGCACCTGAAGGAGCTGGCAAGAGGGTAATGCCAGACCCTGCAAAAGCAGCCTTTCGGGGCTGCTTTTTTTTTGCTTTTGCCGCCAGCAAAAAAAGATATCTCTCTGATTGTGGACCACATTAAATTTAAAAATGAGACAACGCATTTTTTAGCCGAGAATATATTCACGCAATCAGAATGTCAGGAGAAATAAAATAACGAAGGCGTTTGTCAGCCGTTCAGCCATCCGGGTGTTTGAATGGGTAAAATAAATAATATAAACATTGCTTAGCTAATTTTTCTGTGTCTTAATAGCGTCATCGGTTTGGAAAACAGACCTTACGAAAGCAGTTTTAGTAAAGCAGTCCTCATTTCAGGTGTTATCCACAGATACCCTTCTTCATGAGTCTCCTCCTAAGTGCCAGGTAAGACACTCTCTCAATACAGGCCATCACTGCCGCGATTAAGTGGCTCATAATTAAGGAATTATCTATGTCTAATAAAATGACTGGTTTAGTAAAATGGTTTAACGCAGATAAAGGTTTTGGCTTTATCACCCCTGATGACGGCAGCAAAGATGTCTTCGTACATTTCTCTGCGATTCAGAGCGACAGCTTCAAAACTCTGGATGAAGGGCAGAAAATCTCCTTCACCATTGAAAATGGCGCTAAAGGTCCTGCTGCCGGAAACGTCACAGTTCTGTAATCTGCGTTAATTATCAGTAGTTATTACGATAGCGATGAAGGTAATAGCCTGAGCAGTTAATCTCTGCTGATAAAAAATAAACCCGCCCTGAGCGGGTTTTTTATTGCCTGAATTTAGCCTGGCCGCGCTGCGTTTATTTTTGCCGGGCGTAATAAATAAATCGCTACGTTTAAACCGGACGGCATTGACTCACCGATTGCTGAAAGCAAGCCGGGCGGCAAAGCATAAAAAGAGCCCGCCGGTGGCCCGATCCATCGCCATGATGACGCGCTTTTTTTTCAGGAGGCCGGATGCCAGCTGTGTGGACAGGATCAGCGTCACCGACCACAGGGTGCCGATCAGCACATGAATGCTGACCAGAATAAATGTCCAGATGAAAGGCGAATGCCCGGCCGGGATGAACTGCGGTAAAAACGAGACGTAAAAAATGCCCATTTTTGGATTAAGTACGTTCCCCAGCATCCCCTTTACAAACCAGTTGCTTCGGGAAGCGGGCGTTTCATCGTTCTGAGTGAATGACGATCGGGGGCGCATCAGCAGCTGTAAGCCCAGCCAGCTCAGGTAAGCCGCGCCGCAGATTTTAAGAAGGGTATACGCCAGTTCGGACCAGGCCAGCAGCGCACCCACCCCGAGTGCGACAAGCGCCCCCCAGATGAAACAGCCGGCATCAATGCCGAGCGCCGCCTGAAATGCTTTCTTTCCCCCTTCGGCGCAGGCCGTTCGAAGGATAAGGGCGGTATCAAGACCGGGGGTAAGCGTCAGCAGTAAGGCGGCGAAGGAGAAAGCGAGAAGTGAATCGGTGACAGACATTTTCTTTATCCGAAAGGACGGATGTTAGTCACTTATTTACATTCGATCAACATCTCGCTAAGCCAGATTCAGGATGGACCTTAAAAATTCCAGTCCTCATCCTCGGTCTCGACCGCTTTTCCCATCACATACGACGACCCCGACCCCGAGAAGAAGTCATGGTTTTCGTCGGCATTCGGTGACAGCGCCGCGAGGATCGCCGGGTTCACTTCGGCCATCTCCGGTGGGAACAGTGCCTCGTAGCCCAGGTTCATCAGCGCCTTGTTGGCGTTGTAGCAGAGGAACGCCTTCACATCCTCTTCCCAGCCGGTTCCGGCATACAGCTCTTCGGTATAGGCCAGCTCGTTGTCATAGAGATCCATCAGCAGATCCAGCGCAAAGTTTTTTAACGCCTCGCGCTCGGCCTCGCTCATTTTCTCCAGCCCTTTCTGGTACTTATAGCCAATGTAGTACCCGTGTACCGCTTCGTCGCGGATGATGAGCCGAATCAGATCCGCGGTGTTGGTCAGCTTGCCGCGGCTCGACCAGTACATCGGCAGCCAGAAGCCGGAATAGAAGAGGAACGACTCCAGAAACACGCTGGCGATCTTCTTCTTTAATGGTTCATCAGCGCGATAATGTTCCAGCACCCGCTGGGCTTTGCGCTGCAACGCCTCGCTCTCTTCGCTCCAGCGGTAGGCGGCATCCACGTCTTTGGTCTGACAGAGGGTCGAAAAGATCGAGCTGTAGGAGCGGGCATGCACCGCCTCCATAAAGCTGATGTTCGACATCACTGCCTCTTCGTGCGGTGTCAGCGCATCGGCGATCAGGGCCGGGGCACCCACGGTGTTCTGCACCGTGTCGAGCAGCGTCAGACCGGTAAAGACGCGAATGGTGAGCTGCTGCTCGGCGTGACTCAGCGTGGCCCATGCCTGCACGTCATTAGACAGGGGCACCTTTTCTGGCAGCCAGAAGTTGCTGGTCAGGCGGTTCCACACCTCCAGATCTTTGTCGTCTTCGATGTTGTTCCAGTTAATGGCCTGTACCCGTGACAGTTTCATCCTCTCTCCTTACAGCGCGCAGGACACGCAGCCTTCTGTTTCGGTGCCTTCCAGCGCAAGCTGGCGCAGGCGAATGTAGTACAGGGTCTTGATCCCTTTCTTCCACGCGTAAATCTGCGCTTTGTTGATGTCGCGGGTGGTGGCGGTATCGGGGAAGAACAGCGTCAGCGACAGCCCCTGATCGACGTGCTTTGTCGCCTCGGCATAGGTATCGATAATTTTTTCCGGGCCAATTTCGTAGGCATCCTGATACAGGGCCAGGTTGTCGTTGGTCATAAACGGGGCAGGGTAGTAGACGCGCCCGGTTTTGCCCTCTTTGCGGATCTCAATTTTCGAGACGATAGGGTGAATGCTCGAGGTCGCATGGTTGATGTAGGAGATAGAGCCGGTCGGCGGCACCGCCTGTAAGTTCTGGTTGTAAATACCGTACTGCATCACGTCGGCACGCAACTGCTGCCACATCTCGCGCGTCGGCAGGGTAACGCCAGCGCGGGCAAACAGGTCGCGCACTTTCTCCGTTTTCGGCTGCCAGTCGTTTTCCAGATACTGATTAAAATACTCGCCGCTGGCATAGCGCGACTGTTCAAAGCCCGCGAAACGCTGACGGTGTTCGCGCGCCAGCATCATCGAGGTATGCAGGGCGTGCCAGGTGATGGTGTAGAAATAGAGGTTGGTGAAATCCAGTCCCTCCGGGCTGCCGTAGGCGATCCCCTCCCGCGCCAGATAGCCGTGCAGGTTCATCTGCCCGAGGCCGATCGCGTGCGAGGCGGCATTCCCGGCCTCTACCGACGGCACGCTGCGGATGTGGCTCATGTCCGATACCGCCGACAGGCCGCGCACCGCGGTTTCGACGGTGCGGCCAAAGTCGGGGGAGTCCATAGTATGGGCAATATTCAGCGAACCCAGATTGCAGGAGATATCGTGCCCGGTCCGGGTGTAATCCAGATCCTCGTCATAGGTTGAGGCGCTGTTAACCTGCAAAATCTCCGAGCACAGGTTGCTCATGTTGATGCGCCCGGCAATCGGATTAGCGCGATTAACGGTGTCTTCAAACATGATGTACGGATAGCCGGACTCAAACTGGATCTCCGCCAGCCGCTGGAAGAAGTCGCGGGCATTCATCCAGGTCTTGCGAACGCGCGCGTCTGCCACCAGGTCGTCATACAGCTCGCTAACCGCCACATCACCAAACGGCTTGCCGTAGAGGCGCTCCACGTCATAGGGGGAGAACAGCGCCATGTCGGCGTTCTCCTTCGCCAGCCGGAAGGTGATATCCGGGATCACCACCCCCAGCGACAGGGTTTTAATGCGAATTTTTTCGTCGGCGTTTTCGCGTTTGGTATCCAGGAAACGCAGGATATCCGGGTGATGGGCATGCAGATAGACCGCTCCGGCCCCCTGGCGCGCGCCTAGCTGGTTGGCGTAGGAGAACGCGTCTTCCAGCATTTTCATGACCGGGATCACCCCGGAGGACTGGTTCTCAATGCGCTTGATGGGTGCCCCGGCTTCCCGCAGGTTCGAAAGCAAAAACGCTACGCCGCCGCCGCGTTTGGAGAGCTGCAACGCCGAGTTTACCGCGCGGCCAATCGACTCCATATTGTCTTCAATGCGCAGCAGGAAGCAGGAGACCAGCTCCCCGCGCTGAGCTTTTCCGCAGTTGAGGAAGGTGGGTGTCGCGGGCTGAAAACGGCCTGCCAGCATCTCGTCAGTAAGCTGGCGGGCCAGGTTTTCATCCCCCTGGGCGAGGGTCAGGGCCACCATCACCACCCGATCCTCAAAGTGCTCAAGGTACTGCTTGCCGTCGAAGCTTTTTAGCGTGTAGCTGGTGTAAAACTTCCACGCGCCGAGGAACGTCTTGAAACGAAAACCGCTGGCGTGAGCATGGGCAAACAGCGCCAGCACAAAGGCAGGATCGAAGCGCGACAGCACCTTCGGATCGTAATAACTCTCGCTGACCAGGTAATCGAGACGCGCCTGCGGGCTGGCAAAGGTCATGGTGTTGGGATAGACGTGGGCGTTAAAAAAGGCGTCCACCGCCTCATGATCTTTACTGAACTGGATCTTCCCGTCCCGATCGTACAGGTTGAGCATGGCGTTCAGCGCATGGAAATCGGTTGATCGCTGCATTACGCGCTCTGCGGTTGTCGTTGCCAAAATTCGTTCACTCCTTTACGCACGTTATCGACGTCCTGCTGCGTCCCCATCAGCTCGAAGCGATAGAGATACGGCACGCCGCATTTTTGTGAGATGACATCCCCGGCGCGGCCGAACGCCTCACCGAAATTACGGTTGCCAGCGGCAATCACGCCGCGGATAAGCGCCCGGTTGTGCGGATCGTTGAGAAAGCGGATCGCCTGCCGCGGCACCGCCCCGGCCGTTCCGCCCCCACCGTAGCTGGGCACCACCAGAATAAAAGGCTCGTCTACCTGGATCCGCTCCCGTTCGTTCAGGGGGATCCGCACGGCGGGTAGCCCCACGCGCTCGATAAAGCGGTGCGTGTTCTCCGAGCTGCTGGAGAAGTAGACGAGAAGGCTCATGCCCGGGCGGCCTGTGCTGGCTGCGGCAGGCGGTTAATCATGTCCGGGCGGAAGCCCGACCACCGGGTATCACCGGCGATAACCACCGGCAGCTGGCGGAACCCTTGGGCACGAAGGCTCTCTGCCGCATCAGGAACCTGGTCAACAAACACCTGCTCGAAGACCAGGCCGCGGCTCTCCATCGCACGTTTGGTGGCATGGCACTGCACGCAGTCGGCTCGAGTGTAAATAATAATGCGCATGATTCGTATTTCCATCTAGAATGGGATTCCGACGCCAGTTGCTGCGTCACCGTGAGTCTCTCTTGCTAAAGGAAATACTAGATGTAGTTGCTATAAGTTTCAACCATACAAGATATGGGAAAATATGCGGGATTTTACTGCCGGGGATGCGTTCAGCGGGAGAGGGCGCGCGCAGGGGTTAAAAAAGAAAAACCCCCACACCAGAGGGCATGGGGGCGAAGACGATAGAACGGGATCGGGGATTATTTGCGCAGAGCCAGCAGCGCACCGATAAAGATCCCCACCGCGGCGACAGTACCTACTGCACACATCGGACGTTCACGAATAAAGGTGTTAGCGCAGCCGATGGCATCACAGGCGGCCTGCTTGCCGGTGGAGCGACCCTGCAGACGCGCACGGGTTTCACGCAGCAGCGATTTGGCTTTACGTCTGGCGTCATCCGCTTCGCCCTTCGCATCTGATCCCCAGGATTTCAAAACGCTCTCCAGCGAATCCGCTAATTTCCTGACATCGTTATGGATATCCTGAACATCGTCATCAACATCGTTTCGGTTTGAACGGTTAAACATATGCTTCTCCCTTGAATTTGCGGTAATTAACAGTTTAGACCACCTTTTTAATATCTGAAGCCGGTCACGGCTTATCAGGCCGTTTATGGATTTTTCTGAAAGCACTGCTATTGCTGAATACGGTAAGGTTGCCGGGCAGGAATGATAATGAGGAAAGAATATGTATTTACGACCGGATGAGGTTGCGCGCGAACTTGAAAAAGCGGGATTTACCGTGGATGTGGTAACCCAAAAAGCATACGGGTACCGTCGTGGCGATAATTATGTTTATGTGAACCGCGAAGCACGTATGGGGCGCACGGCGCTGATCATTCATCCCACGCTGAAAGAGAGAAGTCTTTCCTTTGCGGAGCCTGCCTCAGAGATGAAAACCAGCGACCATTATGAGCAGTTCCCGCTCTATTTAGGGGGCAATAACCAGGAACATTATGGTATTCCGCATGGCTTCAGTTCCCGCATGGCGCTGGAACGTTTTCTGAAAGGCCTGTTTGGCGACTCGCAATAACGACGCGACTGGCTTTTCGCCAGTCGCCGTGCCTTACGCTTTGACCTGATGATACTGGCTGACTTTGAACAGACGTCGGCAGTAATCGAGGAAATAGCCGTACACCGCACCCATCATCATCGATACCACGATATTTGAACTTACCGCCGCGGCGATCTGGTGCCAGTCGGCTCCCACCGTTAACAAAATCGCGACATAAACGGGCGACTGAAAAGTGACATACGCAACGACGTCCGCCAGATTTTTCATCCAGCCGGTAGGGGAGTAGCGCCGGGCAAAACGCATCACCGCATCACGATAAAAACCGTACGGCCATGCAATTAAGATATTCACCGGGACGGCTACCAGACGGGAGGAAAGCGACTGCTCGAAGGTCATTCCAGAGAGGAATATTTCAATCAGCATGTTCACCACCGAACAGTAGACCACCATGGCAAAGGTATCCGCTACCGCGTGACGCAGGCGAGACTGCCGAGAGAACATGTTGTGACTCCTTCAGGGTCGTATATCAGAGAGGCTAAAGCGGGACAGGCTAGTGCTTTAGGTTGCTTTATTTTTCGTGTATAGCGTATCTCTCTGCATTAAAACCTACAATTAGCGATAAATTTTTATTTAATGGCGTTTTGTCGGGAAAATGCTCTAAACGTACCGGTTTGGTGAGCGCGGCGGCATTTTCTCTTCGGTCTTTTAATTTTTCAATTATAAACAATGGCTTATATTTTTATTTTTCAGCCTCTGGCATGGGCTGTGTTCCGGCGTAATAACGCCTGCGCTTTGCTGGCGGGTTATGTTGTAAGTTTGCGGTTGAGAAGCAAAAGATAGCGGAATAGGGATTTTTGCTTTATGCAGCAGGAATGAATGAATATTCGATATACCATCAAAATAATTGAAGGGGTAATAGCCCTGGAAAAGGTCAGGAGTTAAATAAACCTTAAACTGGTTATAAGAATAAATCATACAAAAAGTAAGGGGTCGTACTTTATATTTCTTTGTTTCATTTAATTTGAGATAAATTATATTTTCCTGCACTGTCGTCTGGATGTTCATAAACAAATGAATTACCATGACCGCTATTGCTTATTTTATCGACTTAAAAGGTTTTCATTTTATATGACTTCGCTGTTACAGAATCTTAATAATATTCGTACTCTGCGCGCCACGGCGCGTGAATTCTCGCTGGACGTGCTGGAAGATATGCTCGAAAAGCTCCGCATCGTCACCGAAGAAAAGCGTAATGAACAGGCTAAAGTTGAACAGCAGCGCGCTGAGCAGAATCAGAAAATTAACGCTCTGCTGGAGAAGATGAAAGCTGACGGTATTTCGGCAGAAGACCTGCTGGGTTCCAACCTGTTGAACACCCCGGCCCAGCCGAAGAAGCGTCAGGCGCGTGCGGCAAAATATCGCTTTACGGATACCGACGGTCAGGTGAAAACCTGGACCGGTCAGGGTCGTACGCCGAAGCCGATTACCCTTGCCCTGGCGGAAGGAAAATCACTGGATGATTTCCTGATTTAATCCGTACCCACCGGGCGGATTAACGCCGCCCGGTCGCGTCTGTTTAGCAGACGCCAAAATCGCCATCTTCTTTATACAGCGATACGTCCGCTGCCTTCAGGGTATATTTTTCCCCTTCTTCGTTACTCGCCTGTACCGCCACAATCTGATCCTCGTGTACTTCGATCACTTTCAGCTTTGGACCACCCATACGCGGTTGTACATAATCGCCAACAGAAAACATAGTTATCTCCTCATGATAGTTTCGCCCCTAACAGTAGCCCAGGCGCAGGCCGCGGTACAGCGCCACGCGCGGAATACTCCTAAATCGCCAGCCTAAACCTGTGTAAAGAGGGTAAAAGAGGGTAAAACTTCACGCGAAGGCTGGCAGCTGTGCGTAGACTCACTACGCTTAGAGTTAAAACCTCTTTTTATACAATGACCTGACTGCTTGCATGGAGAATTTATGGGTTTCTGGCGTATCGTAATTACCATCATTTTACCGCCCCTTGGCGTACTGCTGGGCAAAGGCTTTGGCTGGGCGTTTATCCTGAACATCATCCTGACGCTGCTGGGCTACATTCCTGGCCTTATCCATGCGTTCTGGGTGCAGAGCCGCAGCTAAGTTCGCCACAGTAAATCGCTGTAGATCCCGGTCAACACCCCCTGGGGTGCAAACTGCTGTTTGATCCAGCGGGTGACCTGACCGGTAGCCGCATGCTGCGTGGCGAGCAGCATGCGCGAGTCCTGGCGCGGGTTGTTGATTCGCCGCGTGACCAGTAGCCCCGCCTCCACCGCCTCTCTGGCCATATGCTCCGGTAAAAAACCAATCCCTTCCCCGAGGATCTGGCACTGACACTTGGTATTAAAATCCGGGACCAGGATCGCCTCCTGGCCGTGCAGCAGCCAGCCCACTTTTTTATTAATGGTATGCGCCGTGTCTTCGACCATGATGTTGGGGTACAGCCGCAGCTGGCTCTCCGCCAGCGGCTCGGGCGCCAGTGCCAGCGGGTGTTCCGGGGCGATGGCAAACACCCAGCGGATCGCGCCGATTTCGGTGTAATCAATCCCGCCCCCGTCGAGCAGGGTATCCGGGGCACCGATGGCGATATTCGCCTGATTATTAATGATCGAATCCCAGACGCCGTTATACACCTCGGTGGTCACCGTGATCTGGCAGGTCGGGAACTGCTTTTTCAGCACCTGCAATAAGCGTGCGGTGTGGCGCGGGGTATAGAGCAACTGGTTGATGCAGATCCGCACCCGCGTCTCAATCCCCTGGGAAATAGTGTCGATCCCGCGCTTGATGGCGTGGAAGTCATTCAGCAGGTCTATGGCTTTGCGGTAGAAGTAGAACCCCGATTCGGTCAGCTCGATGCTGCGGGTATTGCGTACAAACAGCACCACATCGAGGCCGGTCTCCATACGTTTGATGGTGTAGCTGATGGCCGAGGTGGTGACTCCCAGCTCGGCCGCGGCTTTGCTAAAGCTGCCAAATCGCGCCGCGGTGGTGAAGGCCAGCAGGTTCTCTTCGGTAAAGATGGAATTCATATCATGGCTCCTGGCACCCATCAGTTTTGAACATATTTTAACAACGCGGTTACAACTCATTTGACGCCGGTCACAGTTCTGGAAATTTGCTGCGAGCCGCACAGCGCAAGGGCTGCGTAAACATAAGAAGAATGCAGCTTAAGGGCTTAAAAAGCGGTAAAACATAAGGAAAAGGTTGCACAGACGCACATTTTGACCGGACTGTTAAATTTAACTCAACAATGAATTCGCTGTCGATGAATCATTTTTAAGCGGATTCTTTTCTGACCAGGCCGTTGCTATGCTCACTCCATCAGAAAGGAAAATCAGGAGTGTGGATATGTCCAGCAATGAACTCGTTACCGAATTTCTGCTCGCTGCCGAACAGGGGAATGCCGAAGCATTAAAAGCCTGTCTGGAAAAAGGGGTGGATATTAATGCCACCAACCGTCAGAAACGAACCGCCATTATTATTGCCAGCCTGAATAAACATTATCCCTGCGTGGAATTACTGATTGCCGCCGGGGCGAATATCGACCAGCAGGATCAGACCTGTTTCAACCCGTTCCTGATCAGTTGCCTGACCAACGATCTCACTCTGCTGCGCCTGGTACTGCCAGCCAATCCGGATCTCGATCGTCTTACGCGCTTCGGCGGTGTGGGGATCACCCCGGCCAGCGAGAAAGGGCATCTGGAAGTGGTCCAGGAGCTGCTGGCCCACACCGACATCAACGTTAACCATACCAACTTCGTTGGCTGGACCCCGCTGCTTGAAGCCATCGTGCTGAATGACGGCGGCCCCCGCCAGCAGGCGATCGTCAAGCTGCTGCTCGACCACGGCGCTAACCCGCACATGACCGACAAATACGGCAAATCCCCCCTCGAACTGGCGCGGGAAAAAGGCTTCAGCGAGATTGCCGAACTGCTGATCGCCGCCGGCGCGTAATACCCCCGGCCAGCCGTTTCAGGCTGGCCTGAAATAAAAATAGCCTTTTCCATCATGCCTTCGGGCCTGATGTGGCCCCCTTTTGCCCGCATTCAGGAGGACGTAATGCCCACCAAAATCGTGATAAAAAAGAATACGTATTTCGATTCTGTTTCGCTGATGTCGGTTTCTACCAAAGCGAATAAATTGCCCGGTGTCGAGCAGGCCTTTGTCGCCATGGCCACCGAAATGAATAAAGGCGTCTTAAAAAATCTCGGCCTGCTGACGCCGGAATTAGAGGACGCTAAAAACGGCGATCTGATGATCGTTATTAAAGGCGAGGCCGCCAACGACGACACCCTGGCCGCCATCGAAGCCCTGTTCGCCCGTAAAGAGCAAGCGGGTAGCCACGAATCGCGCTATGCCACCCTCGCCAGCGCCAAAACACATCGCCCGGACGCCAACCTGGCGGTGATCTCCGTCAACGGCACCTTTGCCGCCCGCGAGGCGCGCCAGGCGCTGGAGAACAACCTTAACGTCATGCTGTTCTCGGACAACGTCTCACTCGACGACGAGCTGGCACTCAAGCAGCTGGCCCACGAAAAAGGGCTGTTGATGATGGGCCCGGATTGCGGCACCGCCATCATTAACGGGGCAGGGCTGTGCTTTGCCAACGCGGTGCGTCGCGGAACCATTGGCATCGTCGGCGCGTCCGGCACCGGCAGCCAGGAGCTGAGCGTGCGCATCCACGAATTCGGCGGCGGTATCTCCCAGCTGATCGGCACCGGCGGTCGCGATCTGAGTGAAAAAATCGGCGGCCTGATGATGCTTGACGCCATCGCGATGCTGGAAGCCGACGACGCCACACAGGTCATCGTTCTGATCTCAAAACCCCCTGCGCCTGCGGTAGCCGAAAAAGTGCTGGCCCGCGCCCGCGCCTGTTGTAAGCCCGTCATCACCTGTTTCCTCGGCCGCAATGAACCGCCTACCGATGAAAACGGCCTGCAGTTCGCCCGCGGCACCAAAGACGCGGCGCTGAAAGCCGTTCTGCTCACCGGCATTAAACAAGAATCGCTCGATCTGCACCCGCTCAACTGGCCGCTGATTGAGGAGGTACGCGCCCGCCTGACCCCGCAGCAGAAGTACATTCGCGGTCTGTTCTGCGGCGGCACCCTGTGCGACGAAGCGATGTTCGCCGCGCTGGAAAAATATGATGACGTGTACAGCAACATTCAGCCGGATCCGGCCAAACGTCTGGCGGATATTAACGTCAGCCAGGCGCACACCTTCCTCGACTTTGGTGATGATGATTTCACCAACGGCAAGCCGCACCCGATGATCGACCCGACCAACCGTATCAGCCGCCTGCTGCAGGAGGCGCGCGATCCCGAAGTGGGGGTGATCGTGATGGACTTCGTGCTCGGCTTCGGCGCGCATGACGATCCGGTGGGGGTGATGATCGAGGCGATCAAAGAGGCGCAGGCGATCGCCCGAGCCGACAACCGGCCGCTTGAGATCCTGGGCTACGTGCTCGGCACCGACCAGGATACCCCGTCGTTGACCCAACAGTGCCAGCTACTGACCGATGCGGGGGTGATCTGGGCCAGCAGCAGTACCAACACCGGATTACTGGCACGTGAATTTGTCTGCAAAGGGGAGAAAGCCTGATGACCACCTTATTTAACCAGCCGCTGAACGTCATTAACGTCGGCATCGCCATGTTCAGCGACGATTTGAAAAAGCAGCACGTTCCGGTCACCCAACTCGACTGGACCCCGCCGGGGCAGGGCAATATGCAGGTGGTCGATGCCCTGGATCAACTGGCGGAGAAAACCCTGGCCGACAAGATTGCCGCCGCCAACAAAATCGCCCTTGAACGCATTATTCAGTCCCACCCGGTGCTGGTGGGGTATGACCAGGCGATCAACGTGGTGCCCGGCATGACCCGCACCACCATCCTGCACGCCGGTCCGCCGGTGGCGTGGGAGAACATGTGCGGGGCGATGAAAGGGGCAGTTACCGGGGCGCTGGTGTTTGAAGGGCTGGCGAAAGATATCGAAGACGCGGAGCGCGTGGCGGCGTCGGGGGAGATCACCTTCTCGCCATGCCACGAACACGACTGCGTGGGCTCGATGGCGGGCGTCACCTCCGCGTCGATGTTTATGCACATCGTCGAGAACAAAACCTACGGCAACCGCGCCTTCACCAACCTCAGCGAGCAGATGGCGAAGATCCTGCGCATGGGTGCCAACGACCAGAGCGTGATCGACCGCCTCAACTGGATGCGCGACGTGCTCGGCCCGATGCTGCGTGATGCCATGAAGATCATCGGCGAAATCGACCTGCGTTTAATGCTGGCCCAGGCCCTGCACATGGGCGACGAGTGCCACAACCGCAACAACGCCGGCACCACGCTGCTGATTCAGGCGCTGACGCCGGGGCTGATTCAGGCCGGTTATCCGGTGGAACAGCAGCGCGAGGTGTTTGAGTTTGTCGCCAGCAGCGACTACTTCTCCGGCCCGACGTGGATGGCGATGTGCAAAGCCGCGCTGGATGCCGCCCACGGCATCGAGTACAGCACCGTGGTCACCACCATGGCGCGCAACGGCTACGAGTTCGGCCTGCGCATCTCCGGCCTGCCGGGGCAGTGGTTCACCGGCCCGGCGCAGCAGGTGATTGGCCCGATGTTCGCGGGCTACAAACCGGAAGACTCCGGGCTGGATATCGGCGACAGCGCGATCACCGAAACCTACGGCATCGGCGGCTTTGCGATGGCGACGGCCCCGGCGATTGTTGCCCTGGTAGGCGGCACGGTCGAAGAAGCCATCGACTTCTCACGCCAGATGCGTGAGATCACCCTCGGCGAAAACCCGAATGTCACCATCCCGCTGCTCTCGTTTATGGGCATTCCGACGGCGATCGACATCACCCGCGTGGCCGCCAGCGGCATTCTGCCGGTGATCAACACCGCCATCGCCCATAAAGACGCCGGGATCGGCATGATTGGGGCGGGCATCGTTCACCCGCCGTTTGGCTGTTTTGAAAAGGCGCTGTTGACCTTCCGCGATCGCTACATCCTATAAGGTAAGCATCCATGAAAAGCATGAAACTGGAGTGGAAAAGAGGTGACTGGGCGGCGTACTTCGGGTTGATGACCAACAACCTGACGAACCTGCTGACCATGATGGGGCTGCTCATTTTTGTCGTCGGCATCCCGAAAGAGATTGTTTATGGCCGTATTGCGCCAGCCTTCGGGCTGGCGGTACTGGTGGCGAGCGTCTGTTATGCGTGGTTTGGTCTGCAGATGGCGCGCCAGACCGGGCGTAACGACGTGACCGCACTGCCGTCGGGGCCGAGCGCCCCGTCGATTTTCACCGTCACCTTTCTGGTGCTGATGCCGGTCTATCAGCAGACCGGCGATGCCGATTTCGCCATCCAGATCGGCCTGGTGTGGTGCTTCGTGGAGGCGATGATCCTCGCGGGCGGTTCCTTCCTGGGTGAAACCATCCGCAAGATGATCCCCCGTACCGTGCTGCTGTCGTGCCTGTCTGGTTTAGGGTTGCTGCTCCTGGCGATGAACCCGATGCTGCAGGCGTTCGAAGCGCCGACCGTGTCATTCATCGTGCTGCTGCTGATCTTCATTAACTGGTTTGGCAAAAAGCCGATTTTCGCCCGCATCCCCACCGGTCTGCTGCTGCTGATCGCCGGTACGGCACTGGCGTGGATCTCCGGCCTGCAAAGCCCGGAAGCGATCAAAGCCTCGATGTCCTCCTTCGGCTTTAACCCGCCGGAAGTGCATATCGACAGCTTTATGCAGGGGCTGCCGCACGCGCTGCCGTATCTGGCGTCGGCGGTTCCACTGGGGCTGGCGAACTACATCTTTGACCTGGAAAACATTGAGAGCGCCCACGCGGCGGGGGATGAGTACCCGACCCGCAAGGTGATGCTGGCCAACGGTCTGGCCTCCATGCTGGGCTGCCTGATGGGTAACCCGTTCCCGGTAACGGTCTACGTCGGCCACGCGGGCTGGAAAGCGATGGGGGCGAGCATCGGTTATACGCTGGCCTCCGGCGTGACCATGTTCATCGTGCCGCTGTTCGGGCTGGGAGCTTTTATGCTCGCCATCATCCCGATGACCGCCATCGTGCCGATTCTGGTCTTTATCGGGGTGGTCACCGCTAACCAGGTGGTGAGGGAAACGCCCAAAGTGGAGGTGCCCGTCATCTTTATCTGTCTGTTCCCGTGGATCGCCAACTGGGCGCTGACCATGATGAACAGCGTGATGGGGGCGGCGGGCACCAACGCGGCGAAAATCGGCACCGACGTGCTGCACAGCAAAGGGATTTACTACGAAGGGCTGATGCACCTCGGCAATGGCGCCCCCCTCGCCAGCATGCTGTGGGGCTGTATCGCCATCTTCGCCATCATCAATAAACCACTGCGCGGTGCCGTCGCTGCCGCCGTCGGTGCGCTGCTGGCCCTGTTCGGAGTGATCCACGCCCCGGTGGTCGGCTTCGCCGAAGGCAGTTCGCTGACCTTCGTGCTGGCCTATCTGATGATGAGCGGCATGTTTGTGGTGAAGCATGTGCTGGATAGCCGGGAAGCGGCGAGCGCGGCGGCACCGGTTTCCGAAGCTTAAGAGCGACCCCTCACCCTAACCCTCTCCCCCTAGGGGAGAGGGAACGATTACACCCTCTCCCCTAGGGGGAGAGGGCAGGGGTGAGGGGCCCAGACCGCACCGTTACGAAGGAAAACGTATGAAACAACTCATGGTCGTCGCCATCGGCGGCAACAGCATTATCAAAGATAACGCCAGCCAGTCGATTGAACACCAGGCGCAGGCGGTGAAAGCGGTCGCGGAGTCGGTGCTGGAAATGTTGGCCTCCGACTATGACATCGTGCTTACCCACGGCAACGGTCCCCAGGTGGGGCTGGATCTGCGCCGGGCCGAAATTGCCCACGAGCGGGAAGGACTGCCGCTCACCCCGCTGGCAAACTGCGTGGCCGATACCCAGGGCGGGATCGGCTACCTGATCCAGCAGGCGCTGAACAACCGCCTTGCCGCTCGCGGCGAGCAAAAGGCGGTGACGGTGGTCACCCAGGTTGAGGTCGACAAAAACGACCCCGGCTTTACCCATCCGACTAAACCGATTGGCGCGTTTTTCAGCGAAGCCCAGCGGGACGCGCTTCAGCAGGCTCATCCCGACTGGCATTTCGTTGAGGATTCGGGCCGCGGATACCGCCGCGTGGTGGCCTCGCCGCAGCCGGTGCGTATCGTCGAAGCCGATGCCATCAAGACCCTGACGCAAAAAGGCTTTGTGGTGATTGGCGCGGGCGGCGGCGGCATTCCCGTAGTGCGTACCGAGCAGGGCGACTACCAGAGCGTGGATGCGGTGATCGACAAAGATCTCTCCACCGCGCTGCTGGCCCGGGAGATCCGCGCCGATGTGCTTGTGATCACCACCGGCGTGGAGAAAGTGTGCATTAACTTCGGCAAACCCAACCAGCAGGCGCTGGAGACGGTGAACGTGGCGCAGATGACGCGCTACATGGAAGAGGGCCACTTCCCGGCAGGCAGCATGCTGCCGAAAATCGTTGCCAGCCTGGCATTCCTGTACCACGGCGGCACGCGGGTAATCATTACCTCGCCGGACTGCCTGCCCGCGGCGCTGCGCGGGGAAACGGGTACCCATATTGTGGCTTAACCCCGGCGGGCTTCAGCCCGCTGCGTGTGTTGTGGCTTAACTCCATGGGGCTTCAGCCCGCTGCGTGTGTTGTGGCTTAACTCCATGGGGCTTAAGCCTGCTGTGTGTGTTGAAACATAACTCCGGCGCGCTTCAGCTCGCGGCACGTGTTGTGGTTTAACCCCGGCGGGCTTCAGTCCGCTGTGAGTGTTATGACTTAACTCCGGCAGGCTTCAGCCCGCTGGTTGTGAATAGGTAAGTAAAAGGAAGAGACAATGACAGAGAATAAAAGCCGCCGGGAGTTTCTCAGCCAGAGCGGCAAAATCGCTACCGCTGCCACCGCCTGCGCCCTGTTTGGCGCGACCGGATCCGTCGCGTATGCTGCTGACACAGCGAAACCGATCTGCGAGACGGGCAAACCGATGAACATCACCGCGACACACTACTATCTGGACAACGTGCTGCTGGAGGCCGGGTTTAACTTTGACGGCAACGTGGCCGTCAGCACCCGCACCGAGCTGAAAACGCTGGAGATCAAGGACGGCAAAATCGCCGCGCTGCTGGACAATAACAGCCACGCCGACGCCACGCTGCCGCACTACGATGCTGGCGGCAAGCTGCTGCTACCGGCGATGCGCGACATGCACATCCATCTGGATAAAACCTTCTACGGCGGCCCGTGGCGCTCGCTTAACCGTCCGGCGGGCACCACTATTCAGGATATGATCCGCCTTGAGCAGAAGCTGCTCCCGGAACTGCAACCCTACACTCAGGAGCGGGCAGAAAAGTTAATCGATCTGATCCAGTCGAAAGGCTCCACCATCGCCCGCAGCCACTGCAATATCGAACCGGTTTCCGGGCTGAAAAACCTGGAAAATTTACAGGCGGTACTGGCCCGGCGTAAGCCTGGCTTCGATTGTGAAATTGTCGCCTTCCCGCAGCACGGCCTGTTGCTTTCGAACGCTGAAAAGCTGATGCGCGAAGCGATGCAGGCCGGGGCGCACTACGTCGGCGGGCTGGATCCCACCAGCGTCGACGGCGCGATGGAGAAATCCCTCGACCTCATGTTCCAGATTGCGCTGGATTACGACAAAGGGGTGGATATCCACCTGCACGAAACCAGCCCGGCGGGCGTGGCGGCGGTGAACTACATGGTGCAGACCGTGGAGAAAACACCTGAGCTGAAGGGCAAGCTGACCATCAGTCACGCCTTTGCGCTGGCAACGATGAACGAGCAGCAGGTGGATGAGATCGCCACCCGCATGGCGGCGCAGCAGGTGACTATCGCCTCCACGGTGCCAATTGGCACCCTGCATATGCCGCTTAAGCAGCTGCGCGATAAAGGCGTATTTGTCATGACCGGCACCGACAGCGTGATCGACCACTGGTCGCCGTATGGCCTCGGCGACATGCTGGAAAAAGCCAACCTCTATGCCCAGCTCTATATTCGCCCGAACGAGCAGACGCTTTCTCGCGCATTAGGGATAGCGACCGGCGACGTGCTGCCGCTGAACGACAACGGCGAGCGGGTATGGCCGAAAGCCCAGGATGCCGCCAGCTTTGTGCTGGTGGATGCCTCCTGTTCCGCCGAAGCGGTGGCGCGCATTTCCCCGCGTACCGCCACCTTCCATAACGGCAACCTCGTCTGGGGCACAGTAGGCTGAGGATCCCCACCCAAAAATGGGCACGGTCGGCCCCCTCTCCCCTTTGGGGAGAGCGTTGGGGTGAGGGGCGAACATGCCACCTCCCTGTGGGCTAAGCGATCCTCACACAAAAACTGGCACGTTCAGCTCCCTCTCCCCTTTGGGGAGAGGGTTGGGGTGAGGGGAAACATGCCACCTCCCTGTAGGCCGAGGGATCCCCACAAAAAACTGGCACGGTCGGCCCCCTCTCCCCTTTGGGGAGAGGGTTGGGGTGAGGGGAAACATACGACCTCCCTGTAGGCTGGGGGATCCCCACACAAAAACTGGCACGGTCAGCCCCCTCTCCCCTTTGGGGAGAGGGTGGGGGTGAGGGGGAACATGCGATCTCCCAGTGGGAGAGGACAACAAATCGTATTGGCGCTACAGGTGATACCCCGATAATCGCAGCTCCCGGTCAATCCACTCGACAAACTGCTGGATCTTCCAGCTGCGCTCATTCATATGCGGCATCACCAGATGATGCGCGTTAATGGCGATACCCGGCTCGGCGGGAAACACCTCTACCAGCGAGCCGTCGTTCAGGTGGTCGGTGGCCATCATTTTACTTTCCAGAATAAACCCCAGCCCCATGCGGGCGGCTTCAAAGCTCATATAGGAACGGTCGAAGCTCAGGCTGAAGTTGAGCCAGGGCCTGTCGATGTTGTGCCACGCGAACCATTTTTCCCAGTTAACCAGGGTGCTGGTGGAGGAAATCAGCGCCTGTTGCAGGAGATCCTGCGGTGACGCGACCGGGTGCTCGCGCAGATAGTCCGGCGAGGCCAGCACCACCAGCGCATCGTTTTTAATGGTCATCACCCGATAGGCGTCCCAGTCCGGGATGCCGTGACGAATATCGATGTCGATGTTATCCCGGGCGAACTGCAGGTTTTCATACGAGCAGGTCAGGTTAACGGTGATATCAGGATAGTGCGCGCGAAACTTGCCCAGACGGCGCAGCAGCCATGTCAGGCCAAAAGTGGGGGAGGAGTGAATGCGCAGCACCGGGTTATCCGCTTCCTTCATCACCTGCTCGGTGGCGCGGCCAATCGCGCTCATGGCCGCCGACACGTCACGGAGGTACTTTTCCCCGGTCTGCGTAAGCAGTACGCCTTTGCCGCTGCGGATGAACAGCTTTTTGCCCAGCCAGGCTTCCAGCGCCGCAATCTGATGGCTCACCGCCGATGGTGTGACGTTAAGTTGCTCGGCCGCCTGGTGAATGCTCAGGGCATTGGCGACCGCCAGGAATGACTGAATATTTCGCAGCGAGGGTAAGGGTAGCGTCTGGCGATCCTGCGCGGGCATAACCCGTTCTCCTTGAATCTGTTGCGGTAAAAAAACATAGCATTCTGGCCTGGTGCCAGCAATGTTATTCGGGCTGAATGGATTAAACATGATCCCCGCCACATTTTTCTGCGCATTATATCCCGGCCAATTTTCGCGTTATTTTTATGACGTATATCGCGAATCAAATTTATCTCAGCAATAAATGAGTTTTATTGCATGGTGTTTCAAATGTAAGCCGATATATTGACGTTGAACACGAAATTAAAACGACTCACGTTGTTCGAATAATGAGGTAAAACATGTCTCGTATAGAACAAGCTACCCCCTACATAGCGACCAAAAAAACCAATTATCGCTTCGTGGTACTGGCGTTGATATTTATTGTGTATGCCATTAATTATGCAGACAGAACAAATATCGGAGCCGTACTTCCCTTTATCATCGACGAATTCCATATCAATAATTTCGAAGCCGGTGCCATCGCCAGTATGTTTTTTCTGGGCTATGCACTCAGCCAAATCCCGGCGGGCTTTTTTATCGCCAAAAAAGGCATCCGCGGTATGGTGGCGCTCTCCATTTTTGGCTTTTCTGCCTTCACCTGGCTGATGGGTACGGCGACATCGGTACTGGGGCTGAAGTTTATTCGTCTCGGCCTCGGGCTGACGGAAGGGCCATGCCCGGTGGGGCTGGCCTCGACCATCAACAACTGGTTCCCGCCGAAGGAGAAAGCCACCGCCACCGGCGTCTATATCGCCGCAACCATGTTTGCGCCCATTTTTGTTCCGCCGCTGGCGGTCTGGATCGCCATGACCTGGGGCTGGCGCTGGGTCTTTTTCTCCTTCGCCATTCCGGGGCTGGTTATCGCGGTAGTCTGGTATCTGCTGGTACGCACCAAACCCGGTGAAAGCGCCTTTGTCTCCCGGGCCGAGCTGGAAACCATCACTCAGGGGCAAGAGACGGCCACCTCCCGCCGGGAAAATATTGTCATCGCACCGCGCTTTAGCTGGCTTGACCGCCTGATCCGCGTTCGCGACCTCACCCCGGTAAGCACGGTAAAAGGGCTGTTCACCTCGAAGAACATTCTGGGCGACTGCCTGGCCTACTTCATGATGGTGAGCGTACTTTACGGCCTGCTCACCTGGATCCCGCTCTATCTGGTGAAAGAGAAGGGCTTTACCTTTATGAGTATGGGGCTGGTCGCCAGCATGCCGTGCATCGGTGGGTTCATCGGGGCCATCTTCGGCGGCTACGTCTCGGACAAGCTGCTGGGGCGCAGACGCAAGCCGACCATGATGTTTACCGCCATCAGCACCGTGGTGATGATGATCATTATGCTCAATATTCCGCAAAGCACCGTGGCGGTCTGCATCGGCCTCTTTTTTGTCGGTCTCTGTCTGAATATCGGCTGGCCCGCCTTTACGGCCTACGGAATGGCCGTGGCGGACAGTAAAACCTATCCCATTGCCGCGTCGATCATTAATAGCGGCGGCAATCTCGGCGGATTTGTCTCACCGATGCTGGCAGGTTATCTGCTGGATAAAACAGGAAGTTTTAATTCCGTCTTTATTTATTTCGGCATTTGCGCGGCCATCGGTTTATTCGTGATATTCCTGCTGGAAGAGCCGAAATAATAAATTTAATACCCCTCACGATCATGGAGTAAATATATGCTACTGAAAGATAAAGTCGCCGTTATTACCGGCGCGGCCTCCGTACGCGGTTTGGGTTTTGCCACCGCAAAATTATATGCCGAACAGGGGGCAAAGGTTGTCATTATTGATTTAAATGCCGACGCCAGCCAGGCGGCTGCGGCGAGCCTGGGAGAAGCCCATCTGGGCCTGGCGGCCAACGTCAGCAACGAGCAGCAGGTTAACGCCGCTATCGAGCAGGTGCTGGGTAAATACGGGCGTATCGATATTCTGGTAAATAACGCCGGGATCACCCAGCCCATCAAGCTGATGGATATTAAACGCGAAAACTATGACGCGGTACTGGACGTGAGCCTGCGTGGCACCTTGTTGATGTCCCAGGCGGTGATCCCCACCATGCGCGCTCAGCAGTCCGGCAGCATCGTCTGTATCTCCTCGGTGTCGGCCCAGCGAGGCGGCGGCATTTTCGGCGGGCCGCACTACAGCGCGGCAAAAGCGGGCGTGCTGGGGCTGGCAAAAGCCATGGCGCGCGAGCTGGGGCCGGATAACGTGCGCGTGAACTGCATCACCCCGGGACTGATTCAGACCGATATCACCGCGGGCAAACTTTCAGATGAGATGAAAACCGCCATTCTGGCGGGCATCCCGCTGAACCGTCTTGGCGATGCGCAGGATATTGCCCGGGCCGCGCTGTTCCTGGGCAGCGATCTCTCTTCCTACTCCACCGGCATCACGCTCGACGTGAACGGCGGCATGCTGATCCACTAAGGAGACATCAACATGACTGATACGACAGTACAACAGGTCGCCGCTGCCGCCTGGCGCATTCGCCGCTATGCGCTGCGGATGGGGGAAGTGCAGGGGCAGGGTTATATCGGCCAGGCGCTGGGCTATGCAGATGTGCTGGCCACCGCCTTTGCCCACGGCATGTCCATCAAACCCGACGAACCTGAATGGGAAGGACGCGACCGCTTTCTGCTCTCCCACGGACACTACGCCATCGCCTGTTATGCGGCGCTGATCGAGGCGGGCATTATTCCTGAAGAGGAACTGGAGACCTACGGCTCGGACGACAGCCGTCTGCCGATGTCCGGTATGGCGACCTACACGCCGGGCATGGAGATCTCCGGCGGCTCGCTGGGACAGGGCTTGAGCATCGGCGTGGGCATGGCCCTGGGGCTGAAGCA
This sequence comes from Leclercia sp. GLN_9, assembly GCF_043105735.1. Taxonomy (NCBI): domain Bacteria; kingdom Pseudomonadati; phylum Pseudomonadota; class Gammaproteobacteria; order Enterobacterales; family Enterobacteriaceae; genus Leclercia; species Leclercia sp. GLN_9. The sequence goes on along the minus strand of NZ_JBICLV010000043.1, from coordinate 42,975 downwards.
TAAAAACAGTGCAGCCTGGGTGATCAACTCCATGTCCGACGGCGAGCTGGACGAGGGGTCTACCTGGGAGGCGGCGATGTCTGCCGCCCATTACGGCCTGTCGAACCTGATCGTGCTGGTGGATATCAACCGTCAGCAGGCCGACGGCAACTCGCACAAAATCCTCGGCTTTGAGCCGCTGGAAGATAAGTGGACCTCGTTCGGCTGGTACGTGCAGCGGGTCAACGGTAATGACGTGCCATCTCTGGTCGCGGCCTTTGATAACGCGAAGCGCTACCCGGAGAGCCAGCCGCGCGTCATCCTGTGCGACACCCTGATGGGCAAGGGCGTGGCCTTCCTTGAGCAGCGCGACAAGAACCATTTCATACGCGTGGACGCTGACGAGTGGCAAAAAGCGCTCGCGGTACTGGACGCGAACAAACCGGAAGGAGTGCAATGATGAGCCAGACAAGCGAGAAAAAACCGCGTTTAACCACCTCGGCCATGATCGCCTCTATTGCCGACGAAGGTCAGGAGACCCGCGCCGCGCCGTTTGGCCACGCGCTGGTGAAGCTGGCGGAGCAACGCCCGGAGATCGTCGGCATGACGGCAGATCTGTCGAAGTACACCGATCTGCATATTTTTGCCCAGGCTTACCCGGAGCGCTTCTACCAGATGGGGATGGCAGAACAGCTGTTAATGGGCGCCGCAGGCGGGATGGCAAAAGAGGGCTTTATCCCCTTCGCCACTACCTATGCAGTATTTGCTACCCGCCGCGCCTATGACTTTATTCATCAGGTGATCGCTGAAGAGCATCTCAATGTGAAAATCTGCGCAGCGCTACCGGGGCTGACCACGGGTTACGGCCCGAGCCATCAGGCAACGGAGGATATCGCCATCATGCGCGGCATTCCGGGCATGACCATTATCGACCCCTGCGACGCCATAGATACCGAGCAGGCGGTCCCCGCTATTGCGGCGCACAATGGCCCGGTCTATATGCGCCTGCTGCGTGGCAAGGTGCCGGTGGTGCTGGATCAGTACAACTACCAGTTCCGCATCGGTAAAGCCGCGCTGCTGGAAGAGGGGAGCGACGTGCTGATTATCGCCTCCGGGTTAATGACCATGCGGGCGCTGGAGGCGGCAAAACAGCTGCGCAAAGATAACATCAGCGTGGCCGTGCTTCACTCGCCTACCATCAAGCCGCTGGACGAAGAGACCATTCTGGCGCAGGCGGCGAAGCCGGGCAGGCTGGTAGTAGTGGCGGAAAACCACAGCAGCGTCGGCGGGCTGTGCGAGGCGGTGGCCTCGCTCTTGATGCGCCATCGCGTGAACGTCGATTTCGATACCGTCGCACTGCCGGATGCTTTCCTCGATGCCGGGGCGCTGCCGACCCTGCACGACCGCTATGGGATCTCCACCGCGGCGATGGTGGAAAAAATTCGCCGCAGGCTGTGACATTAACCGGGGCGAGGCCGACTCGCCCCGATCGCCATTAATATCCCACCTTATACACCCGTCCGCTCTGCACCCCTTCCACGCTGCGGCGATAGGCCTGGGCCACGCTCGCGGCAGACACGCTTTCAAACCCCGGTAAGAAGCCGTCGTAGGCCTCGGCGGATTCGGTCAGTACCGTCGGGCTAATCAGGTTGATGCGGATCCCGCGCGGCAGTTCACAGGCGGCAGCGCGAACAAAGCCTTCCAGCGCCGCATTCACCGTGGTGGCGTTCACGCCCTGGGCAATCGGTTCGTGGGCCACGATGCCGCTAATCAGAGTAATCGAGCCGCCTTCGTTCAGGTAATGCTGGCCGGTTAGCGCCAGGCGCACCTGACCCAGTAATTTGTCCTGCAATCCCTGGTTAAACTCGCTGTCGGTCATGGTCGTGAGCGGGCCAAAGTGCAGCCCGCCGCTGGCGGAGACAATCGCATCCACCGGGCCGATCTTCTCAAACAGCGCCTGCACGCTGGCCTGCGAGGTGATATCCACCTGATGATCGCCTTTCGTGCGGCCTACGCGAATGACGTCGTGACGACGACTTAACTCTTCTGTGACTGCGCGACCAACCGTACCGCTGGCACCAATAATGACGATTTTCATAGCCGACTCCTTATGTTGTGAGCCTTCATTGTTTAGCAAATTAAAAGAGGGATAAACTGGGCTAAAGTTAGATCATTACTAACCAGAGGTTTGCAATATGGATAAGCTTCGCGGCATGGAGACTTTTATCGCGGTGGTGGAGAGCGGCAGCTTTACCGGTGCTGCGGCGCGGCTGGAGATGTCGGCGGTGATGGTCGGGAAGTACATCGCCTGGCTGGAGGCGCAGCTTGGCACCCGGCTGCTGGAGCGCAACACCCGCCGCCAGAGCCTGACCGATGCCGGGCGGGTCTGGTTTGAAGAGGCAAAGCGGGTCATCGAGCAGGTCGCCATCGCTGAACGCTCGGTAGAGCGTCTGCGTACCGCCCCGGCGGGCACGCTGCGGGTGACGGCGCCCACCTCGTTCGGCGGGTGCGTGATCGCCCCGCTGACCGCCACCTTTTTGCAGCGCTTCCCGGAGGTGCGCGTCGAGCTGGATCTGACCAATCGGATGGTCGATCTGGTGGAGGAGGGGGTGGACCTGGCGATCCGTATCGGCGACATCCACACCGAGGATCTGGTGGCGAAATACCTTTGCCCGTACCGAATGGTGATCTGCGCCGCACCGGACTATTTAGCCCGTCACGGCACGCCGCAAACGCCGGACGATCTGGTGGATCATCTTTGTCTGTCGCACACGGTGTGGACCGCGCGCAACGAGTGGCGGCTACCGGGCATGGAAGGGGAGGTGCGCTGGAAGCGTGATGCGATCTTGCGCTGTAACGACGGGTACGGGCTGCGAATGGCGGCGATTGCCGGGGCGGGATTACTGTTACAACCGGAGGTGCTGGTGGCGGACGAGCTGGCGAATGGTCGGCTGATTCGGGTGCTGGAGAATTTCACCCCCCAGCCGAGGCCGGTGCATTTGTTGTGGCGTCAGGACTTACGGCCGTTACCGAAACTTACCCAATTTATCGCACATATCATGAAACATGCACAGACTGTCCCCTCTCCCTTTCAGGGAGAGGGGACAGTCTGAGGGTCAGAAGCGATAACCTACGCCCACATTCCAGCCGTTGATGTCGTAATCGTCGCCCAAATCGGCAGTGGTGCCTTCGTAACCGACGTGGATCGACAGGTCAGGCGTTGCGTTAAACTGCACGCCCGCGCCGTAGGCAAAAGAGGTGGATTTCTCATTGATGCCGTCGCGCTGGGTATAGTAGTCGCCACCGTTCACCCAGGTGGTGTGGCCGTCTGCTTTCACGCGCGCCACACCGCCCAGTGCATACAGGGAAACGAATTCGTTCAGGCGATACGCCGGGCCAGCCATCAGGGAGTAATATTTCACTTCGATATGGTTTTTAACGGAGTCAGAGAAAAGATAATAATGCTCGTCCTGATCGCCGCTCATATAGGTGAATGAGCCCACCAGGCTAACCGGGGAATCCCACTCATAGCGATACTGAACGTTCACGCCGCGGATATTTTTAAAGTCTTCAACGTTACTCTGCGCATAACCCACAGATACGGTCTGATTATCCGCCAGAGCAGCGCCGCTTGCCAGCGTTGCCGCAACCCATACCGCCAGAGCTATTTTTTTCATTTTCCGTAATCCTTGTTGTCGTTTTTTATGTGTAATGCCATATATCCCATCCTTCAGGCTGGAGATATTCCACTGCAAATTAAGGCGGTAAAATTGTTGGTTTTTTTACTGGGGGATAAAATAGGGAATAATCTTAAAGGCCGGAATAGTCCTGGAATTAGCCCCCCCTGTATTGGTAGGGGAGCACGTTTACTCATCATAACCGTTGGTCATATTATTCTGAGTGTAATAATCCCGCAGATTAACCAACAGGAGACGTAAAGGGTAACTGGCGAGCAAGGATTTACTTTGCATCAGCAGGACCGGCATTAACCAGTAATTGACCGATTCTATTGTGCAGATCCCCTAACTCGCTCATATATTTATCAGGGGATTTCATGTAGTAGGTGAGTAGTGTCTGCTAATCGCCGTATTTAAAATCAATAGTGATTTTGAGCTTTTCAACATCGACTGTTATTTCACAGGCGTGCCAGAATGATGGCCGTTGTGATGAGACATTTTCCACAATAAATGTCCTCAGCTCAACTAAGAGATCCAGCAATTCAGCATTGGCATGTGCGCCAGCAGTGAACCAGTTTGTCTCTCCTGAGGTGATGTCAACATAATCAAATTCACATTTGCAGTGGTCGCCTTCAGGCGACAGCTCAGCGCGCGCAATGATTTTTGCGGCACTATCGGGCGCTGCGGCTATTAAGACCGAGCCAATATCATTATAAATAGCCTGGGATTGACGCATCATTTTTCCTGACAGATAAATTAGTTCAAATGAGGCAATTTTATGCCCGTAATCATCATACACCATTCAGGCTAAAATTTGATAAAAATCGTTGCAAATTATGCTGTTATAATTTTTTCATCAGCGTTGCGTGACACAGGTGATTATGCTCCGTGTACTGAAGATGTAGTGAGTGGTTCCCATATTCGTATTTTGACCATCCATTGATCCAGCCAAGGAGCATGTCGACTTTGCCTTCGCCAGACAACGTGGGTTTTCCGAGCAATTTTGTAATGAATGTCCTGTCCATCCCGCCTTTAATTCCTGGGATAAAATTGCCTGTAAAAGGTGAATATCCATCTTCATTGCCAAAATAAAAATGAACATGACTTAAGCAGGCTTTCCGAAACCCCATCTCAATACCAGAGTGGAAAAATTTATAATACTTCGTTTTCCCATCAGGATCGTTATATTCATCAGCTTCAGTTGATATAACCGGGGATTCACCAATAGCCTGACACAGGTTAATAACTTCAACAGAATCCTCCCTTTTACCAAGGACATCTATAAAACTAGCCCATTCCACTGTCATTTTATAACTCCCATCTGGCGTGTATTTCTCAACAATAATATCTTGTTCGTTAAAGCACAAATTTATAGCAAAAATTCCGCTAACCGAGTGCCAGGCAATTGTTAATTATCATAATAGGGTGTTCCCTGGGCTGTTTATCGGTAATAAAAAAACCAGATGCTCAAACCTGCAGGTAACCCCAGCCAGGTTAACTCAAGACATATCCACACATCCTTGAAAGAGAAGGGAAAAGCCTCTTTCACATTCCATGCTAATCCTGCACCGACTAAACGGCCAAGGAGCGTCAGGATGAACACGGCCAGACCTGTCGCGCAGCACAGGTAAACAAGGTTAATAAACGATTTAGTGCTGTTTCTCATTTTCGAAATTCCCACTTGCGAATGCGGGATTTTTGTTCAGGAAAGAAGGTTAAACAGGTCCCGTCTGAGCTGATCGAATTCATCGTTTTCACCCATCAAAACCTTTCCGTTTCTATACAATACGAGATCGCTTAGTGACCCCATTCCGCTATACGTCTGTCAGCATGCTCCCGGCACAAAGGCCGGGGTTTTTCTATTTATTCAACAAATCAGGATTATACAGTGGTGATGCCTGCATTTTGGGCTTTATTTCATCATGCCAGATGCCAATTGCCCACTGCCGCGATTTCCCGTTAATAATCGGAACCGCCGCAAGATCAGTTTCAAAAGATGTTAATAACTGGCTGTAACAATGCATATAATCTTTTGATGATAAAGCGGAAAAATCTAATGTATCATCGAAGAGGTCATAGGTTTCATAAACTTTTTCCATAACCTCTGTGCTTACTCCGGCAATATAAGGCCGTAAATAAGAAGCGATAAAATCAATCGCGGAAGATCCCAATGAGACACCATCTTGTCCTCCGAAATACAACCATCCAGCCATAATTACCTCATAAGGTTAACAATATTTCCTGATTTTATTGTAACCAAAAAGGTTCATCATTTGTTCCTAATGCATTGTATTGCTCTGATGTTCTATTAACATCATCAATATAATGCGGCGCGTCGGTGAACCCCACTCTTACAGGTATATACTCATTAAAGCTTTGATAGTAAACCTCTGTACATTCTAATGCTTCATCAAAAGCTTTAAAGAATCGCTCAAAGACTGAAAACAAACTCCTTCCTTCAAAATTTAATCGGGAGTGATTTTTATCTATCCCAAATGACGACCACTCAATATTATCAGGTAATATTACTGAAAATTCATTTTTAATGGAGTCCAGCTCGTTTTTAACTTTGTAAAGATCATCATAAGCTAAAGACCCACGATATAACTTTTCCATTACCCAGGGATATTTGCTACCGTTGGTGCCGTTTTCTAATAAAGAAAGCACCACATTAAAAAAACCTTTCACATCAGACGCTGGCCCAACTTCTGCAAGAGTCATCGCTGCAAGTATTCCTACATTTTTCATTGTGTTTTAAACCTGATTGAGGAAGGAGCAATTGCACCATTTGATTTTTCTACAACGCCTTTTACAATTTTCATTCTATCTACGACTGTCACACTCTGCCCACGCATATCAATCACTAATTGCTTTTGCATTCCTTCAGGTAAATTCTTCTGTCGCTAAACAGCCTGTTTTGCAACATTGTTAATCAATCCATTTTTGTTAGTCGTAATATTATAGTTTTTTACTTCAACACTACAAACATATCCTTGGCACCAGTCAGGACGAACTCCGCCTTTCGTACCATAAGGAACCTCTTTGCCGTCTTTGAAGCTGACTTGTTCACGCCATCCGTCACCGAGATCTTTACCTACATCTATTTCTGATTGCCTGCGGCTGGGACGTGAAGCAGCGGCTATCTCATCGTTGGCTTAGACGCTTCAACAACATCACCTTTAGCCAGTGCCTTCTCTGCTACTTTGAGCACGCCTGCAGCAACACGTCCTCCTGGAATTAAGGAAGCGGCTGCATTGAGATAATCCAGTGCTGACTGTGCCTCCGCTACACTTTTTATAGTACCCACTACCGGAACAAAATCCGCTCCGAGCGAGGCCATCTCTTTCAGCGCTTCCCGACGCTCAGTGTACATTTTAACCGCGCAGGCTTCGGCGCTCATCCCGCCACAGTTTTCGTGCTTATAGCGTTCATTTTCGGCCTTCACCTGCTCTTCGGCCACTCAGGATGTGCGAGAGATTTAGAAAGTATTTGAGGGGGAGGGCCGAACTACGGCTACACTGAAAGGACAGCTTTGATAAGGTTAATAAACGATTTAGTGCTGTTTTTGATTTGGCTAAATGTTTGAAAAATCTCATAGCCCGATGCAAATGATCGGGCTGTTCTTTACCTGAAACGGGACATTCTGGCGTGCCGACACAGATTTCAGGATTTTTACTTTTTATACTCCACAAACTTTTCTTCTAAATAATTCACCCAGTTCTCCATTAAATGATTCATATTTTCCGTCTGAGAATGCGTGGATGGATCATATCCATCAGAAGGAGGCATATATTTAACAAAACCCTCTATTTCAGCGGGGTAGTCAAAATCTGCATAAATAATTTCAACTTCAGATAATGGATCTGCAAAACTAGCACGATTGTTCCAAAGCCAGCTTAGAACAATAAATAACCATTTTTGCCTGATCGTCGAGTCATTGTCTTGCTCAAACCCTGTGCACAACTTCTCTAAAAAGAGAGACACCTCATTTGAACTCTCAGGCATAAGGAATGATAATTCAAGTTCAGAATCAGTATAACTTCCCGTTAAGACTATTTGTTCCGCCATCTTTATGGGCACGTCTGATGCAATGAGATTATTTTCATAACCCCACTTCACATCACACCATGAAAGATGAGTATTTTTAACAATAAAATCATAGGGTACCGGATATAACGTCATGTCACTTATCCTTCGGTGGCCATTGATTAGGAAGACCGGTTATATTACCACCTTCAATAAATCTTTGGTGTGTAACTTTCCCTTGCTTATCATAGATATACTCGTATATTCCTTTCTTATCATTAAAGGAACCTTCAGCCTGAAGAAGTTTTCTTTCTACACCATCCCCCCCTTTGAGAGTGAAAACTTTCCCTTCCATCAATTGCTCCCGGCTCAGATAACTCGCCCCCCGATGAGTTGGGTCAGGTTTTAAACCACTACCAATTCTGTCTGCTTTAAGAATTTTATTAACAACCGAAGATTTTAATGCTGTTTCCACCATAGTCGTGGTTTTCACGACAATCTTCTCCGTGAGAACGACGCCGTTTTTCGCCACGCCTGCAACACCAGCAAGCAGTCCAGCTATATCGGTAACCAGCTTGCCACCTTCGACCCCCGCATTAAACGAACCACTGGCGCCAGCTTTCTGATACTCCGCTTCCAAATGGTCAATACGATCTATATAGGACTGCTTTATCGCATCTGAAACGTTACCTAACACATCGCCACTGTTAAACAGTGATTTCAGCGCTTCGTAAGTTTGCTGCGGATTTGCCCCGACCTTCACGATACCGTCAACGGCATCATACAGTCCTGCGGGCACGCCTGCGATCATCCCTGCTGCAAAGCTGCCATCCTGTCCAAGGTCAATTGCAGTCCATTTAGCCTGTGCGCCTGCCTTACACGCTAAAGTCTGCCATTCAAACGGCCAAGGAGCGTCAGAATGAACACAGCCAGACCTGTCGCGCAGCACAGGTAAACAAGGTTAATAAAAGATTTAGTGCTGTTTTTCATTCTTGAGATTCCCACTTGCGAATGCGGGATTTTTGTTCAGGAAAGAAGGTTAAATAGGTCCCGTCTGATTGCATGCTCCCGGCGTAAGGGCCGGGAGCGTTGATGACTAATCGTCGTATCTGAAGTCTATATTGAGTTTCATTTTTTCAATATCCAGCGTCACTTCACATCCATGCCATGCAGGGCGGCCATTGGTCAGATTATTTTCGATATAGTAGTTGCGAAGCTCTACCAGATAACGAAGGATATCTGTATTCGCCCTTCCACCTGCCGTTAACCATTGAATTTCATCAGCAGCATCAAGATAATCATATTCATACTTACAATGATCGTTTTCAGGTGATAACTCTGCACGCATAATGATCTTTTTAGCTTCGTCGGGAGCAATGCTGTATAAAACAGTACCGATATCTTTATAAATCTCTTGATCATTTCTCATTATTTTCCTCCCGGAGTATTAATAAAGTTTTATTCTACTGGGCGCCCGCCATTGATAGAGTATAAAACGTTAAAGATTTCCAGGCGACCTCCCGTTCCAGAATACACAGGTTCTATCTTACATTGACCTGCTTACCCTCTTTCAGTGCAGCAGCCCACGTATTTTCCATTTGTTTCCAGACACCCTTATTCAGATTGCCACTCATTGGAACAATATTAAGCTTCTCACCCAAACCTCTAAAAATACTGGCTATGAGGTGACCACCTTCATCCCCTGTAACCCCACATTTACCAGCCTTGCACTATTGGTAGGTATTACGATCTCTCGTCAATAATGACAGATCGGCTTCAACAGATGCTACCCGTCCATGATTATCGGTCACAAAAGTTTTATCACCATCAATTTATACGTTTTATTTGGCAGAGGATTATTCAGCTGTTTACTCCAGTTTCCCTTACTACCAGATACAGCAACAATTTCATCACTGGCCTTATTGATTAGCGTAGACGCAGTATCAAGTTCGCCTTTTGCCAGTGCCTTCTCTGCTGCTTTAAGTACTTTCCCTGCTCCGTCACCTACCCCCGGAATAATCGCTATTACAGCGGCCAGATAATCTACTGCAGATTGCGCTTCCGTAAACCCTTTAATATCTCCGACGATGGGTACAAATTCCACACCAAATAACGCCACATCCTTCAGCGCTTCCCGACGCTCAGTGTACATTTTAACCGAGCAGGCTTCGGCGCTCATTCCGGCACAGTGTTCGCGCTTATAGCGTTCATTTTCGGCCTTCACCTGCTCTTCGGCCACTTACTTTGTAATTTTACCCTGCGCCAGCATTGCTACTATGTTGCCCTCAATTATGTATAGAGGCTATCATCGTAGGGCGCTTCAGCCAGAATTTTTTGAATGTCAACTCGCGCCTCCGACTCCCAGGCTGGGTTCATATTCGCCATTATTTCAATAAATTTTGGAAAAGCGATGCGCCGTCCATCCCTCCCTTTAACCCTGTGTTCTAACTCATACTGGTAGGCAATCTGATAGGCGAATTCGGACATTATCCAATAAAGCAGCGTATTCAAAGAGTGAGTGACTTTTCGGGAAAACTCATACCCTCTTTCTGAGTAAATATAATTATATGAATCTTTTTCGAATGAAATATAAGGAGTGCCGTCGCCATAGGGAGCAGAACACAGATTCACTGAATGTTTTGGAAAACCTGCTCGTAAAATAATTTCATCAACTTGTTTTTGTATTTCATTAATATTGGCGAGCATATTAGTGAACCTCACTGCACACTATTTCAACGTTAACTGGATGTTGCTACCATCGGGAACATCTCTTATTTGCAATGCAATATGGGCTCTTGCTTTCATTGCTACTGTCGATTTTTCTAAGTAAAGATTATCTGGCTCATATTTGCCACCCATAACAAACGGAATTTTGGGGGCCAGGCGATAGCCCGCAGGTATTGAACCATACTTCTTCTGCCATGCGTTTGCTAGTGGATAGCCTGTTAAGACCTGATAGTCTTCAAGTATGTTTTTACACCATTCATTGATATCAGGCGCAAGGTAATCAAAAGAGCCTGTTTCTGGATCGAACGTGTATATGCCATCTTTTTTTATACAAAATTGGCCGCCAAAAACATCTTCAGCAAAGAAAATGGCGTTACGAGCAAGATCATCGTAACAATCAATCCATAAGCTATTATCATTCCAGTCGATGAGGCCGATCTCTTCCCCGTCTGTCTCAACAGAGAAAACATGTAGAGCTGACTCGAAACCATAAAATCCGTTTCGTTTATTTAATAAATTAATTAAATCCTCAACCAGAGGATAATCATGAAAAGCTGCGGGTACTTTTTGCCCCTTTTCTGAGGAGATATCACTGCTGCAAACGGATAAGAGCTTTTCCCAAAATATAGACATGTTTAGTTCTCATATTTAAAGTCAATGTTAATCCTGAGTGTTTCAACGTTTACCGTTACCTCACAGCCCTGCCAGAACGGCTTTTCGAGTGATTGAACGTTATCAACGAAAAAATTCCTCAGTTCGACCACAAGATCTAAAAGTTTTGCACTGGCATCCGCTGTTTCAGTAACCCAATGCTGGTTTCCCTGTTTATCAACATAGTCATAAGTAAACTCACCGCAGTCACTTTCAGGTTCTAACTTTGCGTTCAGAATGATTTCTACCGCATCCTCAGGCGCGATCGAAAGCAATACCGCACCAATATCATTATAAATGTCCTGGGATTCGCGCATCTTTCCTCCTGTCGTGAACAAAAATCTAAAAAACCACCTGCGAGAGCAGGGGGTCAGGAAAGAAGGTTAAACAGGTCGCGCCGGAGCTGATCGAGTTCATCGTTTTCACTCATCAAAACCTTGCCGTTTCTATACATTACGAGATCGTTTTGAGACCCCATTCCACCATAGAGATTGAGAAAAATGTGTTTGGTATCATCAGAATCAAGCTCATATTTTTTAGCCAGTTTAAAAATACTGGCTGACCATTCGGCATATCCGCCTAATTCTAATAGGGTAGCCATGCGTTGCATTTTATCTACGATTAGAGTCGTTTTCTCGATAGTCATTTTACCGTCTTAATATCCATATTTTCAGAGGTTTTAAGTCCATAACATAGATACTGCAGATTTGTTGCCGCCAATGCAGGTCTGTAAGAACGATTCATTAAATGAGGTTAACGTAAACCCAGCGTATCGGGAAGGGCTTTGACAAAGTCGGACTCATCCCCCCGGTACGCTTTCGCAATTTCTGCAAAGGAATCGATAACGCGAATTTTCTCATCGTCCTTTAATAGCTGAAGCTCGGCGGCTATATGTTCCATCATTTCCACAGCGGCATCTGGATTGAGCGAATTTTCGTCAGTAAATTCAAGGAAAATGGCCATATCGGCAATAACTTTAATTAAATGATGTGATTGAGTCACAGATTGTTTCCCCACAATAAAGTCAGTTCGGCGTATCGGAAAGCGTTTTAACAAAGTCATTATAGGCTTCATGAAGATGATAAAAATAAGCATCGGGCTCATCCTTAACAACCTCAAATCGTGCTAACAATTTCGTGAATAGCCCTTCGGGAACGGGATAAGGTGTGGCTTCGTTTTTATCACAATAAAAATAAAAAAAAGTCTTTTCAAGTTCCGGGATAGAAAGTCTTTCCGCCTGGCTATAAAGATACTGATACGCGAAACGCCATTCACTGGACAGTAATAAGTAATCAAGTGCGGCTGATTTTAGTTCATCATTGACCTGGGACAGCTGCAAAAATCTCTGACAATATTTTAGCGCCGCGGGTTGATCTTCCATGAGCAGCATACCCAGATATTCCAGCGTATCATCATTCGGATCGTTAAATGAATTTGATTCGACATAGCCGTTTAACAGGTAGAGATCTAATCCTGTCTGTAGTTGATCAACTGATTTGGTTGTCATTTACAGGCTCCTGTCTTCACCGAAGATAATTGTTTCGTTTCATCTCCCGCCAGCAGAGGCGGGAGATGATTCACATTGCAACCTGTCAAGGTCTTTTACCGGTGATAAAAAAACCAGATGATCAAACCTGCAGGCAGCCCCAGCCAGGTTAACTCAAGACATATCAACACATCTTTGAAAGAGAAGGGGAAATCCTCCTTCACATTCCATGCTAATCCCGCACCGACTAAACGGCCAAGGAGCGTCAGAATGAACACAGCCAGACCTATCGCGCAGCACAGGTAAACAAGGTTAATAAACGATTTAGTGCTGTTTTTCATTCTTACTACCGCTCTCTTTCAGCTTATCTGAAACCATACCCGACATCGCAGAGTCCCCTGCGTTACCCAATATTGAAGGTAAAGGGTGTTGTGGTACAGGTTTGGTTATTGTCCAGACGCCTGTTGGAACCCACTCGTACTGTTTTGATACCGGGTTGAATATTTTATCAAACGGCACTTTGATCATGTTCCCTGTAGCGAAACCTGCAGAAGCACCCGCCTTACTCAGTAAAGCTGCGAGCATAGGATCGTCGCCATTGATTTGAGCTTGATAGTAACCACCTGCTGCGTTCCATGTCACGGTTGGGTTATAACCTTTACCCGCGGTGATCGCCCCGATAACCCCAGATCCAATAAGATCGGCAAGTTTGACTTCACCCGTCGTTTTGTACTGAATACCTGCCCCTAAACCGACACCCACGCCCACAGCGATAAGCTGCTCTTTGGTGTTATTTACGGCGTTGGTCAGAATCGCTCGTCCGCCCATGATGATCACCGGCCATGAGGTTGGATCCATCACCACAGACAATACGCGATCCCCTTTGGTGATATTGTCCTGCAGGAATTTCAGGTCCGCGCCATTCAGATAATTCACCAGTGCCGCTGCCGTCGGATCTTTGAGTTTTTCATCCAGGCGGAACTGCCCCGGCTGCGGATCGTTGGCCACGTTGGTAGAGGCCTGGATCAGCTCCTGCCAGGTAACACAGGTCACCCCTCCGCCGGTACAGGCATCCGCAAGCTCTTTGCTCTTCTTATTACTGATTGCCAGATACTTCTCAACCACCTTCATGCAGTCACCGCCGGAGGCTTTACACTCCAGTAGCTCTTTATCTAGCTGACGTGCTTCTGCCGTACTTAGATAGTTATTCTCAACCGTCGTCTTACCCGCCTGCGCTCCCGCCACAGCAGAGGCAGAGCTGTCGCCCACCAGTCCGCCGGACAAGCCCGCCGCCAGCGTTGCCAGCGCAGAGACCGTCTGCTTCTGGGTTTCATCCAGCTCATCGGCAGATTTCCCGTACATCTCGGTGGCGATCATCCCCACCAGCTCGCCCGTGGCGGCACCGGCGGCACCCGCCAGCGCGTTTTGCCCCTGGGCGGCGGCCAGCGCGGCGTTGACCACCGCGTGGGCCGCGACTTTGCCCGCGTCGTTCAGGCCGCTGTAGTGACCAATCACCTCCGCCACGTACGGCGCAGCACCGCCAGCAAGGGCCGCACTGAGATCGCTCCCGGCCAGCCCCTGAACCGCCGCCGTCGCCGCCTGAATCGCCTGCTGATACTGACCGCCGGTGCCAAAGCCCGAGGCGCTGAGCGCGTCGTTGTAGGCCGTCTGGTAGATCTGGCCGTTGATGTCGCTCAGGGTCGCGGTTTTGCCCGGGTTGGCTTTTTCCCACGCGGCTTTCGCCTCCTGCAGGTCCTGTGCATTGACGTGGTTCAGCTTCTCTTTCGCGGCGTTAGTGGCGCGGATGCTGCCCTCGGTGCGGGCAATATCCGCCACCTGATTACCAATCTCGCCGATCAGCTGCGCCTGCTGGAGTCGCTCCTGCTCTTTCTCTTTGTCGAAGATAGGGGAGAGCGTCTGGTTGGCGTGCGCCACGTCGCGGCTGAGCTGATTCACATCCTGAACCTGACGATCCTGGTCGCGGACGATCAGCGTACCGTCAGATACCGCCGCGTGCGTGGTGCTGCTGTCATGCCCGTCGCGGTTCGCGCCCACCAGCAGGCCGTTAGCCATATTCCCGGCAAACTGGCTGCCGATGCTGCCCCCGGTGCTCATGCCCACGCTCTGGTGTTCCACTTCGAAATCGGCGCGGTTTTCAATATCGCTAAAGCCGATGGTGCCGGTATCGAGACGGTTTTTATCAGCGGTTGCCGTCGAGCCAATCACCGCCCCGTTGAGCTGGGTATGCTCGCCCACGGTCACGTCGTAGCCGCCTTTACCGGCGAAGATCCCGGTCTTTTCAACCACCGAGTCGTAGTTGCTGTGCATCTTGTCGCGGCTGACGTTGACGCTGGCCGAGCCGGTCATGGAGCCGATGCTGAAGCTCCCGCCCGCGCTGGCGTTCTGCTGTTTCGAGTCGTAGCGATCGCTGTCCTGCTCGGAAGTGAGCGTCAGGTTGCGGCCAATGTCCGCTTTCACGGTTTCGCCGCTCACCTGCGCCCCGGTCAGGGTGGCGTCACGTCCGGTCAGGAGATTCACCTGGCGGCCCGCGTCCACGGTGGTCTCGCTGTGGGTGGTGCCGTTGCCGCTCTCGTTGCCTTTGCCGCGGTTGACGCTGGCGGAGATGTTAAGGCCAAAGCCGCCGGAGCCCACGCCGATGCCAACCCCGACGCTGCCGCCCTTGCTCTCGTTTTTGCCGTCCAGCAGTTGGGTGTTTTGCGCCGAGCGCAGGTACAGATCGCGGTTGGCGGCAAGGGTGATATCGTTGCCCGCCTTCAGCTGGCTGCCTTCCACGGTCAGATCTCCGTCCGTGCCGCGCGCGCCGCTGCCGGTGGCGATCACGCTGAGATCGCGCCCGGCGTTAAGGGTGCTGCCTTGAGCGGTGTTCTGCTCGCTGTACTGGGTCGATTTCGACGACTGGCTGCCGTAAGAGAGGCTAATACCCACCGTGTTGGTGTTAGAGGCATCCGCGCCCATGGCCTGATCCAACCGTCCGGCCTGCGCGGCCTGTACGCCGGAGAGCGCCGCCTTAACGCCCTGCAATGCCTGCAGGCGGCTGCTGCCGGAGGATTTCGCCTGCTGGGAGGCCTCGACGGCGCTGTTCAGCGCGCTGCCAACGGTGCCGGAGAGCGCCAGCGTCAGCCCGGAGGTTTTCTGCTCCACCTCGTGGGTCTGCTGGCTGCGGTTGTTCACCGCCGTGATATCGACGTTTTTACCGGTCAGCGTCATGTCCTGACCGGCCACCAGATCGGAGCCGCTCACCGTCAGGCGATCGCCCGCCCGCAGGCTCAGGTCGCCGTTGACGCTACCCACCGTGCTGCCCGCCTGGGTGGCGTCCGCGCCGGTATCGGTGGTTTTGATGCTCTGGGTGCCGACGCTAAAGCCGATCCCGCCCGAGCTTAACAGCCCCGATTTTTTCTCCTGCTTCTGGTGCAGTTCGTTATTACGTTCGGCCTGGGTCTCGACGCTCAGGTTGTTGCCTGCCAGCAGGGCAACATCGCCCGTACCGGCCACGTTGCTGCCGCGCACGGTGAGATCGTTGCCGGCGGTCAGGTTAACGGTGTCGCCGTTCAGCTCGCTGCTCTGCACCGTCTGGCGGTCAATCTGGTCGCGGGTGGTCGTGGTGGTTTTCGACAGGAAGCCGTTACCGCCCACCACTTTATGCCGTTCGTCCAGATCCTGCGTATTCTCGCCCGCCGTCAGGGTCAGGTTATTCCCGGCGCTGACGTTCAGCGCCTCGCCAGCGGAGAGGGCGGCGGCGCGGGCGTTGAGATCGTTCCCGGCGGCCAGAGTGACGTCACCTTTACCCGTCACTTCGCTGCCGATGCTGTTGGTCTGCCCCTGTTTCAGGCTGTTATCGCCATCCCACACCAGATTATCGCGGCTGGCGGTTTCCACCGTGTTCAGGGTCATATCCCGCCCGGCCACCAGCTGCGCTTTGCCGTTCTCGCCGCTGGCGATCACCTGCGCCCCGGTCAGGGTGATATCCCGCCCGGACTGCAACGCCAGCTTGCCGTCGTCGCCCTGGACGTAAATGCCCGAGACGCTGTTGATGGTGGTGCGGGCAAAGCTGTTCTCACCGTTCACGCTGGAGGCGCTGGTGGTGGTACTGGTGAGGGTGATGTCACGTCCGGCGCGGGCCAGCACGCTGCTGTCGCCCACGATGGCGCCGCCAATATTGTTGATATCGGTGCGAGCGTTCAGGTTGACGTCTGCCCCCTGGATGGTGCCGGTCTGGTTGGTGATGTTGTCGGCATCAAGCTGCAACACATTGCGCCCGGCAATCGTCCCGCGGTTAAACAGGTCGCCGTTGAGTTTAATGGAGACGTTGTTCCCGGCAATCAGCGCCCCGGAGCCGTCGATATCCCCCGGTTTCACTTTGGCGTAGACCTGCGGGACCAGTACGTTTTCCATTGAGCCGTTCGGCATCTTCACCTGGGTGTTAACCAGCCAGACGATATCCCCGGTCAGGAGCGCCATCTGCTCCGGCGTCAGCGCCACGCCGAGCTTCAGGTCATACTGCTTGCCGAAGGTAATGCCGCGATCCATCAGCGCTTTATACTGCTCTTCGTCGTTGTTATAGCCGTCGAGATAGCGCTGGCCGGTAATGCCAATCACCTGCTCGCGGATCAGGCGCTGCTCGTAGTAGCCGTCGCCCAGCCGCTTAAGGGTATTGTCGCCATCGGCGGTAAAGGCGTTCTGCATATAGTCGCTGCCGAGCCACTGGCGCTCGTTGGTAAAGCGCGGATCGGTCTCCACCAGATACGGCACCTCCGCCGACGGGTTCACCTTGAACAGGCTGTTGTCCGGCAGGGTGGTATTTGGGCCGATAATGCGGATCGCGCCGTCGGCCGGGGTCACTTCAAACTGCTGCCCGGCAGGCGGGGTCACCGGCTCGCCCGGGGAGACGGTCTGCTGCGGCACAGGTTTCACGCCAGCAGCCTGCCCAATCGCCACGTCCGTTCCCTGCAACACCAGCGGAGTGATACTGAGATTGCTCCCCTCGACGCTGCCGTTGCTGACCAGTTGGCCCGGTTTCAGGGCGATATCCTGGATGGTGGTTGGCGGGGTGTAGGCCGTGCGATCGCGTCCCTGCTCGTCGTCGCCTTTGTGGCGAATACGGTAGTAGTGGGTGACGGTGCCCTCATCGGTGGTGTAACGCTTGCCGGGCACGTCGTCGTTCTGCACGCTGCCCATCTGGTCAATCGCCAGGGTGCCGCCTGCGATCACCTGACTCTTGTCGTTGAACAGCTTGTCGCCGGTCATCAGCAGGTTGCCGCCGGCGAGGATCTTCGCCGGGTCGCTCTCTTTGATGCGCGTTTCGTCGATCGTGCGGGTGTAGTCGTACTGGTTGAAATTGTCATTGCCGTGGCCGGAACGCTCTGGCGTGTTGAGGTTTTTCAGGCCATCGGAGGAGTTGTCATCCACCCACACGCCTTGCTCAGTCGAACTCCAGCGGTTGGTTGAACCCGTGTGCTGGTAGTCGGTCAGATCGTCCTGCGACACCCGCACCACCTCGGTGGAGAAGTGGTCGTTGATGTTGTTGATCTGCCCGGCGGCAATCGCCATATCCCCGGCGGACTCGATGGTCGAGCTGTGGTTGTTAATGGTGCCCGCGCGGCCGGTGACGGCACCATTGTCGTCCAGCGCGCCGCCGATGGCCATGCTACCTGCGCTGTAGATCAGACCGTGGTCGGCGTTGTTCAGGGTCTGCACGCCGAGGTTCACACGCTCGCGCCCGGCCAGCGTCGACGCAGTGCCGTTTTCGGCGAGGTTGTTAAAGGTATCCACATTTACACCCACCGCGTCGCCGTAGATCCGCCCGGTGCCGATGTTGGTCAGGGTGTCAGCGTTAATGCGGGTGGTGATCCCGTCGATCAGGCCGCTATTGCGTACCGTGCCGGTGGCCGTCAGGGTGGTGCTCCCGGCATTGATTTCGCCGCTGGCGAGGTTGGTCAGATTGGCGCTCTGCACATTGAGGGCTCTGCCCGCCATCAGCTGGCCGCTGTTGGTGAGATCCCCGTCGGTAGTGAAGGTCAGGTTGCCGTTGGCGATGGTGGTGCCGGTGTTGTTCACGCCGTTAGCGCTGTGGAGATCCATATCCCCCAGCGACAGCAGCTGGCCGCTGGCATCCAGCGACGCCGCGTCTACGTTCAGGGTTTTACCCGCTTTCAGGGTGCCGCCCGCGTTGACCAGATTCAGGCCGCTACCGCTAAGATCCAGGGTGTCACCGGAGGCCAGCGCCCCGGCGCTGTTGTTCAGCACACCGCTGTTATCGATGCTCAGTGTGTTATTCGCCAGGATGCTGCCACGCTGGTTATCCAGGGCACCGGTATTGAGCGCCAGACTCTGGCCCTCCAGTCCCTGGTTTTCACCGAGCGTGTCGCGGTTAATAACGTTCAGGGCATTGAGGGTCACGCTTTTGCCGCTGCGGATCAGCCCCGAGACGTTCTCTACAGTCCCACGAGCGCTGTCGAGGAGCAGATCGCCCACCGACTGGATCTGCCCGCCGCCGTTTTGCAGGTTCTGGCTGTGCAGGGTGGTATCGGCTTCGCCAATCACCCGCCCGCCGCTGCGGTTATCAAGACGGGTGGCTGCAATATCCGCCGCGTCGCTGGCGGCCAGGGTACCCGCCTGGTTATTGAGGCGGTCTGCCGAGAGGTTCAGCGCCCCCAGGCTGTTAAGGGTACCTGCGCTATTATCGATGGCACTTGAGGTGACGTTCACGCCGTCGCCCTGCACCACGCCTTTATTATTGATGAGCTGCGTGGTGGTCAGGGAGAGGCTCTGCGTCGCCGCCAACTGCCCGGCGGTATTGTTCAGCGTATCGCCGTCAAAGGTGAGGCTGGTACCAGAGAAGGTGGTGCCCTGGCTGTTATCCAGCAGGCCGCCGCTCAGGGTCATGGCCCCGACCGATTTCAGCGCGCCGCCGTTATTGCTGAGACTGTCGAAACCGGCGTTCAACGACCGGTTCGCGCCAATCTGGCCGTCGGTGTTGTCGATAGCACCCGCGTTCAGGCTAAAGTCGCCTTCGCTTGCCAGCAACCCGCTCTGGTTGTTCAGCGCACCTGCGTTCAGGCTGAAGCCGCCGTTGCTCGCCAGGAAGCCGCTCTGGTTGTTCAGCGTGCCGCTCTCAAGGCTCAGGGAACCCTGAGAGAGCAGGGAGCCGGAACGGTTGTCAAACGCGCCGCCGTTCAGGGCCAGGGTTGCGCCATCGGCGACAATCACCCCCTGCTGGTTGTTAAGGCTTCCGGCGCTGATGCGCTGGGTTTTTGCCGCCTCGATGCGGCCTTTGGCGTTGTTCACCGCCTGCTGGCTTTGGATTTCACCCTCGCCCGTCGCGGCAGAGATCAGCCCCTGCTGGTTGTTCACGGCCCCGGCCTCCAGCCGGGTATTGCCCGCCACCGCCACGATCTTCCCTGCGGTGTTGTCGATTGCCCCGGCCTGCAGCCGGGTATCGCCTGCCACCGCCATAATCTGCCCGGCGGTGTTATCGAGGGTGTCAGCCTTGAGCTGCACGCCGTTCGTCGCGCCAATCTGCCCCTGCTGGTTATTGATGTTACCCGGCAGATCGACAGTCAGCGCGTTGCTGCCACGCTGGACGATGTTGCCTTTCTGGTTACTGAGGTCGTGGGCGCTGAGGTTAATCGTCTCCGCGCTCAGCGTGCCCCCGGCGTTGTTAAGTAATTTCCCGGTGCGGACGGTCATTTCGTTGGCGTTGACCTTCGCGCTGGCGGTGTTCACATCCCCCGCGCCGCCGTCCAGCAGGAGGCGTTTGCCCTGGGTCTGGCTGCCGCTGACGTCCACGCCCTGGCCACGGACGCTGAGATCCCCGCCCGCCAGGGTTTGCCCGTGGGCGCTCAGCTGGCCGCTGGTGCTGAGTTCCAGATCGCCCGCGTCGGCGAGCTTGCCGTCGCTTTTCACCCCGGCGGCCAGCACGCTCTGCTGGCTCCCGGTGAAGCTTGCCGCATTGACCCGGACATTGCTGGCGGCAGTGATGACTCCGCTGTTGTTCATGTCGCTGGCGGTTTGCAGGCTGGCGCTATCGCTGGCACGAAGGGTGCCGCTGTTCTCAATGCGTCCGTCGGCGGAGAGGGTCACGGTGCCCGCCTGGGCACCGATGGCCCCGGCGTTACGCACCCCGACACCGCTCTCGGTGCCGACCATGCGGATCTTACCGGCATACATGCCGCCGAGGCTGGCCACATCCACCGCCAGCTGTGGACGGGTAGCAGGATCGTCGCTGCCTTTTTCGATGACCTCGTGGGCCGCATCCACCTTGTTGCGCCCGGTGGTGACCTTCAGATCCTTGGCCCACAGCCCGGCGTTAACCTTCACCGAGCGGGCAATGATGTCGGTGTAATCCGCGCCGGAGGTATCCATCCCCGCGCCGTCCACCACCACCTCGCCGCGCTCGACGTTGAAGCCGGTCAGCGCGCCGTCTTTTATCTGCGGCTGGCCAGTGGTGAGGGTGGCGCGGTTGGCGTTAATAAAGCCGCAGCCGCTACAGGTGATGCCCGACGGGTTGGCGATCACCACCTGGGCTTTTTTACCGGCGACTTCGATCATGCCGTTCAGCTTGCTCGGGTCGCGGGAGCTAACCTCGTTGAGGATCACTTTGGCTTCGCCTTTCGCCAGCCACGGGTTGCCCGCCACCATGCCGCCCAGATTGGTCTGCACGTTTTTGTGCGAGTTGTTGAGGATCGCCCCTTTGCTGTCCACGTCGAACTGGGTGTAGTTGTTACGTGACACCCCGGCGCTGGACGGGGTCTGGATATTGACCTGTGGCGTGCCGTTGGCGCTGTTCACTACCGTCGGCTGCTGGTTTTTTGGCGCACCGGCGTCCGCCACGATAGCGGCCTGCGCCGTCTGCACGGCCCCCATCGCCAGCCACAGGCTCAGGCTGATGGCGCTCACCTTGCCGATAAGCTGGCTGTGGGTATGACCGATGCCGGAAGAACGTGACGAACCGGCGCGGCCGGAGCGGGCGATATCCGCCACCACCATCAGCATGCCGCGCGCTTTGTTGAAGACAATTCGGTACAGGTTCTTATTCATGGTTCGTTCCTTTAAACGCTTCCGGCAGGCTCACGGTGAGCGGGTGATTCTGTTGCCACTCTCTGGCGTGTTGACGGCTGACGTGGCTGCCGTGGAACAGCATCACGCGCTTGCCACGTTCTGCGCCGCGGTGATACAGCGCGCGGCAGACGTGGTCGGGGAAGATATCGCGGCGCATCAGGTTGTACATCGCGGGGGTATGGCCGAAGGGGGCGATCCAGTCGCTGAACCAGATCCGCTCTCCGCTATCCCAGTCTTCTTCTTTCATCTCGATGGCGGGGCGGGTGAGGTAGCGGGCTTCCGCCTCCTCGTTCATGCTGGCCCAGCTGAGGAAAAAGACTGGCCGGTCGTTTTCGCTCACCAGCACGTACTGTTGGCGTTTGATGATCGGCAGCAGCAGGGTGGGCAGGGCATGCAGCGGGGCGTCCCGGTGCATCGGGGAGTGCATCCACAGCCAGACGGTGGCCCCCAGCACTTCGGCCTCGCTCTCCCGGCCGCCGAGGATCAGCGGCGCTTTGATATCCAGATGTCCGACGCGCATCACCAGCTCCAGTTGAGGTTAAAGCCGAGCGTGAGATCGCTGGTTTCAAAGCCGTCCGGCTTCGAGAATGGCGTTCCGGCGAACAGGTCATAGCCGGTGTTGAAGGCGTTGCCGCGCAGGCCCGCTACGCCGCCCGCCAGGTGTTTACCCACCTGCAGATCGGAACTGTAACCGCCCACTTCGCCGTAATCGGCACCCAGATAGAACTCCTGGTTCGGCAGCGGCGTGCGCCAGGCCAGATCGTTACGCACGTACCAGCCGTGGCTGGCGCTCAGGGTGCGCTCGCCGTCAAAGCCGCGCACCGTCCAGCGGTTGCCGATGGCGAACTGATCCTGCGGGGTCAGCGGCGTGTTGCTGATCTGGCGCAGGTACTGCACGTTGTAGCGGAAGTTTTGCGTGCCGATGGCAAACGGCAGATCGAGCTGGCCGCTTATCAGGGTAATTTTGCTGAGCGCAGTCGCATCGCCCCAGAACTCTTCCGGCGCAGGCTGTGCGCCGAACCAGCGGGTGCCGCGCTGATAGCTGATGCCCGCATCCAGCGTGGCCTGGCCGATGTAGTGGCGATGATCCAGCCCGATGCGCCAGCCCGCGGTCTGACGACGCTGGACGCCCACTTCCGTGTCATCGATAAAGTTGCGGGTCTCCCGCGCCAGCACGTCGTAGCTAAAGGTGGTTTTTTGCGAGCCGCTGCGGTGCAGCACGCGGCTGAGCTGGATATCGAGGTTTTTGCTTTTACCGCTGTAGCGATAATCACTGTTCAGCCCGGCGACGGTCTGGTGGTAGTCGTAGTCGCTGCCGGTGACGCCCAGCATCCAGTAGCCAAAGGGCACCGAGTAGTGCGCCGTGTAGTTTTTGCTGCCTTTGCCGCCCTTGTCGTTCAGGTCGTGACTGGCAGAGACATACAGCAGGTCGCTCAGGGAGAAGGGGTTATCCAGCGACAGCGTGACGCCGCCCTGATAGCGCCCGGTGGTTTCGGTCCCGGCATCGTCCAGCGACAGGCCGATACGCCACATTTTGCTCTGCTTACGGGTGATCACCACGTCGCTCTCGCCCGGGTTCTCTCCCGGCAGCAGCTCCATATTGGCCTCTACCGTCGGCAGACGTTGTAAGTTTTCCAGCCCCTGTTCAATATCGCGCAGATCCAGCAGATTCCCTTCGTGGGCCGGGAAGGCGCTGTACAGCTGGATATAGTCATCGCTCTCTTTAGTGAGCCGCACGTGGCGGATGGTGCCCGGCACAATGGTGAGTTTCAGCGTTCCGCTTTTCAGATCCTGCGACGGGGCCAGCACGCGGGTGGTGATCCAGCCGTGGTCAACGAGGCGGTTTTGCATCGTGCTCATCAGCAGATTGATCCCTTTGCCGCCCAGACAGCGCCCCTGCGCCTGGTCCGCAATCCGCTGCAGCGGCACCCAGTGGGGCAGGGCTTGCTGGCCGCTCAGTTCGACGCGGTTGATCGGGAAGCAGGGGGATTCCGTCGGAAACGCAATCTTGCCAAAGCCGGATGACGGCTCAGAAAGGCGTACATCGGGAACAGGCGGGGTTAATTGCTGTTCCAGGGCTCTCTGACGCTGCTGCTGAATAATAAATTGATTATCTGGCTCCGCTGCCTGGGCAGGGATCATTAAAGACAGGCCAGAGGCTGACGCTATTATTATGGCGATATTGTGTCGGGCTTTCATCGGCGGATCCGTGCTGTGTAAGCAAAAAGAAGACAATGTGAATTTGTGTAAAATTGTTTAAGTATTGCGAGGGGAAGGAAAGGGGGATTAATCCTAAAGCACAGAATTATCCGAGTTTCAGGCTCCTTAATTCTGGTAGGTTTGCGCCGGGAAAGAATATATCGGGGGTTTCACGTGGATTGCGGGAAATATCCACGTGAAACTTAAGTGAAATTAACGCTTATTTCTGAATGCGGTCAACGCGCACAACCGGAGGCGTTGATTTCTTATCCAGACTACCGTTAATGCTGATCATATTATCGGGCTGGACGGTGCGGCCATCAAATACGGCCTTGGGAATTACTGTATCAATGGTGCCGGTTTTATCGCGGAATTTAAATTTATCCCCTTCGCCGCCATCAATGAGATTACCCCGTAAGGAGATCGTGGCGCCATCGTGCATCTCTTTGGCCTGCTCCACGGTCATGATTCTGGCGTCTTCCGCCCCGCGATAGCCATCATCCAGGGAGTGTGGCGCTGGAGGAGCAGTATCTTTTTTAAGTCCACCATTATCTTCGGCATACGCCGTTGAGATTAAAAGACAACACAATAAGGGTGCGACGGTTAATTTCATACTGCCTCCTTAGTTTAACTTGCTTGACAGATTAAGCCTGGTTGCTATTTTTTATTTTGCAAACAAGAACACTCCTAATCAAATTTATCTATAAAAATCATCTGGCTGCATAATATTAATTAACGAGACGGTGAGGTGATATATGGCAAAAGTAAAAGAAAGTTCCCCTCCTTTGCCCGGTGTGAAACAAAACCATACCGCTCTGCAGTTTGAATACGATGCCCGCCGCTTCGGTTTTGTGCTGTTATTGTTGATTATTGCCGCTGCGCTGGCAGGCGTTTTTTCAGGCGGTTATTTTAGCGACGCGATAAAAACCAACGCCGCCAAGAGTGTGCAGGTGAAATATCAGCGCTTTGGCCGACTGCAAACGCCCCTTGAGCTAAAAATTACGTTGCCCGGTCAAGGCACTGCGCCGCTGACGTTGCGTGTCGGTGGAGAATATATGGCGCGAACGCAAACCGATAATATCTGGCCGCAGCCTGATGAAATGCACAGCGAGGGTGGGGAGCTGGTGCTGGTTTATCAGGAGGCAAAGTCACGCAAAGATTTTAACGTCTGGATCTATAACACCCCGGATAAACCTGGTAAGACCGTCACCACCGTCACCGTAAATAATCAGCCGGGTCTCTCTTTCTGGCAATTTATCTACCCGTAGGGGACCAGCATGGAAATGATACTCAGGGCGGTGGCGATTTATCTGATTTTGCTGGTGGTGTTTAAAATCGCCGGAAGGCGGGCGCTGCTGCAAATGACCAGCTTTGATTTAATCCTGTTATTGATAATTAGTGAGGCCACGCAGCAGGCGCTGCTAGGGGATGATTTTTCGGTGACCGGTGCCATGCTAACCATTATTACGCTGGTGGTGATTGATATGCTTTTCGGGCTGGCAAAAAAATACATTTCCGGTGCGGAATCCATGTTCGATGGCTCGCCGGTTATTCTGGTGGTGCACGGTGAATTACAACAAGAGAAATTAAAGAAAGTGGATGTCTCCTGCGACGATATTCTGGTATCGGCCCGACAAAATCACGGCATATATCAGCTGGAGAAAATTAAATACGCAATCCTTGAACGTAATGGGCATATATCGATTATTCCCGAAGAGAGTGAATCATGAAAGAAAATATCTGGAACCAGGCCAAAACCACCAAGGAACTCACCCGCCAGGTGTCAACGGTGTTGACCGACTTAGGCTGGCTGCTTACCACGGCAGAGTCCTGTACCGGTGGCAATGTGGCCTCTGCACTCTGTGCAGAAAAGGATACTGCCTCCTTCTTTGGCACCGGCGTGGTGACCTTTAACAATGAAGCTAAACACAAGGTGTTGGGCGTCAGCAATGCCACGCTTGAAAAGTACACCGCCGTAAGTAGCCAGACGGTGGGCGAGATGGCCGAAGGGGCACTCAAGCTGGCCGATGCCGATGTCAGCATCGCTATCAGCGGTTACGCGGGGCCGGATGGCGGGGAAGATGGTACCCCGGCGGGCACCGTCTGGTTTGGCTGGTGCTTTCGCGGCGAAGTGACCACCGCCGTACAGCACTTTACCGGCGAGTGTGAAGACGTGATCGAGAAAGCGGTTCGCTATGCGCTTTCTGAACTGTTGCGGCAGGTGCCGCACTGGAAAAAGCAGTTGCATTAAGGAGAGGCTATGAGTGTGGTGGTAATTACCGGCGCAACGGCT
Source organism: Leclercia sp. GLN_9 (assembly GCF_043105735.1). Classification (NCBI taxonomy): domain Bacteria; kingdom Pseudomonadati; phylum Pseudomonadota; class Gammaproteobacteria; order Enterobacterales; family Enterobacteriaceae; genus Leclercia; species Leclercia sp. GLN_9. The sequence continues at coordinate 16,859 of NZ_JBICLV010000043.1, read as the reverse complement.
GGGGTAGGGAAAGCAACCGCGCTGCGTTTTGCGGCGGCGGGATACGACGTGGGACTTATCGCCCGCGATGATCATAGTCTTGAGGCCACGCGGGCGGAGGTGGCGAACTATGGCGTCAACTGCCATGCGGTGAGTGTGGATGTGGTGGACGCCACGGCGCTGAGCCAGGCGGCTCAAACCCTGGCCGACCAGCTGGGCGCTATCGACGTGTGGATAAACAACGCCATGTGTACCACCCTGGCGCCGTTTTACAGCATCACCGACGATGAGTTTCGCCGGGTAACGGAGGTGACCTATCTGGGCTGCGTTAACGGCACGCGGGCCGCAATGGAGCAGATGATCCCCCGTGACAGCGGGGTGATTATCCAGGTCGGCTCCGCGCTGGCCTACCGCTCCATTCCACTCCAGTCGGCCTACTGCGGCGCCAAGGCGGCGATCCGCGGCTTCACCGATGCGCTGCGTACCGAGCTGATGCACGAGCGCAGCGGCGTACACCTGGCGATGGTGCAGATGCCGGGGCTGAACACCCCGCAGTTTGACTGGGCGCGGAACAAGTTTGCTTACAGTATGCGCCCGGTTGCGCCGGTCTTTCAGCCGGAGGTCGCCGCCGAGGCGATTTACGGCGTGGCGCAAAAGCCGGTGCGCGAGCTGTGGGTGGGGCGCAGCACCATCGGGGCGATTGTCGGGCAGTTTCTGTTCCCCGGTCTTCTCGACCGGATGATGGTGAAAAATGCCTGGGAAGGGCAGATGGAGGAGGCGCTCAACCCGCCAGACAGACAGGATAATCTCGCCAACCCGGTCGGCGGCGAGCATCGGATACACGGTCATTTTTCACCGGAGGCCAAATCCCGGGCCGCAGCCATCACCTCCGGCGTGCCGGGTAAAGTGCTGGTGGGTACCGCGGTGGTGACCGGGCTGGTGCTGATCGGTAAGTTGATAGGACGGCGGAAGTAGTGTTACAGGCCGGGTAAGCCTGAGCGCCACCCGGCGATCCCGGCGAAGTACCCCTCAAGGGCAGAAGGATCCTCACAAAAAAGAGCGGCACGGTCAGCCCCCTTTCCTCTTTGGGGAGAGGGTTGGGGTGAGGGGTTCCCTCTCCCTCAAGGGCAGAGGGAGCTGCACAAAAATAGTGGCTCGGTCAGCCCCTCTCCTCTTTGGGGAGAGGGTTAGGGTGAGGGGTTACCTCTCCCTCAAGGGCAGAGGGAGCTGCACAAAAATAGTGGCTCGGTCAGCCCCTCTCCTCTTTGGGGAGAGGGTTAGGGTGAGGGGTTCCCTCTTCCTCAAGGACAGAGGGATCCGCACAACAATAGTGGCACGGTCAGCCCCCTCTCCCCTTTGGGGAGAGGGTTGGGGTGAGGGGTTCTCTCTTCCTCAAGAGCAGAGGGATCCGCACAAAAAAGAGCGGCACGGTCGGCCCCCTCTCCCCTTTGGGGAGAGGGTTGGGGTGAGGGGAACATGCGACTCAGGTTGCGGTTCCCTTCACCTTACGTTCTGTACTTCTCTGCCAGCCCCAAGTGAGCGGGGCACTTTCATGCCCTTTAGTGATAACCCTCGGTATCCGTGACCTTGCCTCGGAACACGTAGTAGCTCCAGGCGGTGTAGACCAGAATCAGCGGAATAATCAGCAGCGTACCCACCAGCATAAACAGCTGGCTGGACGGCGGGGCGGCCGCGTCCCAGATGGTGATGCCCGGCGGGATAATGTTGGGCCACAGGCTAATGCCCAGCCCGCTGAAGCCGAGGAAAATCAGCCCGAGCGTCAGCAGGAAGGGGCGAGCGTGACTGTGTGGGTTTCGGGTGAGTCGCCAGATCAATACCCCGCATACGGCCACCAGTATCGGTACCGGCAGGAAGTAGAAGAAGTTAGGCAGTGAGAACCAGCGGTCGGCCACAAACTGCCAGCCCAGCGGCGTCCAGATGCTGACCACCGCCACGACCGCCAGCAGCGCCAGCAGCACGTGGCGGGTCAGGTCGCGCATATGGCGCTGTAACGCCCCTTCGCTTTTCATGATAAGCCAGGTGGTGCCCAGCAGGGTATAAGCCACCATCAGCCCCAGCCCGCAGAACAGGTTGAACGGCGTCAGCCAGTCCAGCGCGGAACCGGCAAAACGACGGCCCTCCACGTCGAAACCGTTAATCATCGCCCCCACCACAATGCCCTGGCTGAAGGTCGCCAGCAGCGAACCGGCGGCGAAGGAGATGTCCCAGAAGCCGCGGTGCGACGGCGTGGCTTTAAAACGAAACTCAAAGGCCACGCCGCGGAAGATGAGACCAATCAGCATGGCAGTCAGGGGGATCGTCAGGGCGTCGATAATCACCGCATAGGCCAGCGGGAAGGCACCAAACAGCCCCGCGCCCCCCAACACCAGCCAGGTTTCATTCCCGTCCCACACCGGCGCGACGCTATTGACCATCACGTCACGCGCCTGCGGATCACGCTCAAAGTAGAAGAGCATGCCGATACCCAAATCGAAACCATCCATGATGATGTACATCAGGGTGGCGAAGACGATGATGGCAAACCAGATCACTGAGATATCGACGCCCATTATGGTTTCTCCTCTTCCGGTACCGGTTCTGCCGCCGAGAGCGGACGCGCGGGTCTGCCGTCGGTATTCAGGGAGAGATTGTCGGTAGGCTGCGGTCCTTTCTTAATTAACCGCACCAGGTAGACATACCCCACGCCGAACACCGAGCAGTAGACGACGAAAAACGCCAGCAGACTGATGCTCATCTGCAAGGTACTGTGCAGCGACACCGCATCAATGGTGCGTAGATAGCCATAGACCACCCACGGCTGACGGCCCACTTCGGTGGTGATCCAGCCCGCAAGGATGGCCACCAGCCCGGCTGGCCCCATGCTCAGGGCAAACCAGTGGAACGGACGGGAGTGATACAGCCGGTGGCGATGGCGCAGCCACAGACTGACAACGCCCATCAGGATCATCAGCAGCCCGAGGCCGACCATCACGCGGAAGGACCAGAAGACGATCAGCGAATTGGGTCGCTCATCTTTCGGGAAATCTTTCAGCGCCGGGACCTGCTTATCCAGGCTATGGGTCAGGATCAGGCTGCCGAGCGCCGGGATCTCCAGCCCATATTTGGTGCGCTCCTCCTCCATATCCGGCACGCCAAACAGCAGCAGCGGTGTGGCTTCACCCGGTGGGTTCTCCCAGTGGCCCTCTATGGCGGCGATTTTCGCTGGCTGGTGTTCGAGGGTGTTCAGACCGTGCATATCCCCGACGAAGGCCTGAATCGGCGCAACCAGCAGCGCCATCCACAGCGCCATCGAGAACATTTTGCGCACCGCCGGGCTATCGTTACCGCGCAGCAAGTGCCAGGCTCCCGAGGCACCCACAAACAGGGCGCTGCTGAGGAAAGCGGCAATGGACATATGGATCAGGCGGTAGGGGAAGGAGGGGTTAAAGATGATGGCGAACCAGTCTTCGGGGATCACCTGGCCGTTCTCGATGCTGAACCCCTGCGGGGTGTGCATCCAGCTATTGGAGGCGAGGATCCAGAAGGTGGACATCAGGGTGCCCAGCGCCACCATGCAGGTGGCAAAAAAGTGCAGGCCTGGCCCGACTTTGTTCCAGCCAAACAGCATCACGCCGAGGAAACCCGCTTCGAGGAAGAAAGCGGTTAAAACTTCATAGGTGAGCAGCGGGCCGGTGATACTCCCGGCGAACTGGGAGAATCCGCTCCAGTTGGTGCCGAACTGATAGGCCATTACCAGGCCCGAGACCACGCCCATGCCGAAGTTAACGGCGAAGATTTTTAACCAGAAGTGATACAGCGAGCGCCAGACGTCATTTTTCGTCTTCAGCCACATGCCCTCGAGCACTACCAGATAGCTGGCCAGACCGATGGTTAAGGCCGGGAAGATAATGTGAAACGACACTGTGAAGGCGAACTGAAGCCTGGCGAGATGGAACGCATCGAGTTCGAACATCGTACTCTACCCCTGTCAGCGAAATGCCCCGTAAGGAACGGGGCATTGTGGTACAGCATTTTTTCTTCGGTGCAGGGTTACGGTTTTTCTTTACCGGCCCCCAGCTCAGCACCCGTTAATGGATTGGCATCCGGATCTGACTCAGTACGAGCCGCCATTGCTTTCAGCATAGCAGCCTGCTCTTTAGTGAGCTTGACCTGAGCCGTACCATCGCCACCGTCAACGGCGGGTTGCGGATCGGCAACGTACTCGAAGTTTTCGTCGCTGTTCCAGCTGCCGCGAAGATCATCACCTGCAGACATATTGTAGTAGGTGGTTGCATATTGTTCGATTGGCGGCAGTTTCCCCGGTGGGAAATTATTGCGAATCGACTGCAATGCTTTCTCAAATGACAGCTGGTGTGCGGCTTCACGGGTCATCAGGAACGCCAGGGCATCTTTTACACCCACATCGTCGGTGACGTTGATCAGGCGTTCATAGATGATCTTAGCGCGCGCTTCGGCCGCGATATTGGAGCGCAGGTCGGCTGTGGCCTCACCGATGGTGTCAATATAGGACGCAGTCCAGGGTACGCCCGCAGAGTTGGTCAGCGGTGGCCCACCCCCGTACAGCAGGGAGGTGATATGGCTATCGTTACCGTTGGCCGTCAGGGAGCGATACAGTTCCGCTTCACTTTCGGTGCCCTCGGCCAGTTCGCCTTTGGCACCTTTATTCAGCATACCGACCAGCGTACCGATGATTTCAAGGTGGCTCAGCTCTTCGGTAGCGATATCCATCAACATCTCTCTGCGCGCGGGATCGTCGTCCCCCAGCCCCTGCGTGAAGTAACGGCAGGCGGCGGCCAGCTCACCCTGAGGGCCGCCAAACTGTTCGAGCAGCAGGTTCGCGAGGCCGGGATTCGGCTCGGCGACGCGAACGGTGTATTGCAACTGTTTTACGTGTCGGAACATAGGCTCACTCCTGGGTTATTTTTTTGCTTCCACGCCATCAGCATCTGAACGCAGGAGGAATTGCTCGGTGGTATCCGGGATATGCTGGATTAGCCAGTCGGCCATACGCTGTTCTTGCGCAAGGATAGACTCGATAGCAGGCACTGACGCCATGTCCCCGGCTTTTTTCGCCGCGGCCAGCAGGGAGGTATAACAGGCAATTTCAAACTGCTCGAAAACGTAGCCGCTAATAGAGCCTTTTACAATTTCGTCCGACGTGACCATGCCGCCGACAGACTGGCCGAACGCCATCATTTTGCTCATGGAGTCTTTCAACATCGAACGAGAAATATCGTTACGATCAAGGATCTCTTCCAGCACAGTAATCTGCTGTTTGGTTTCAGTAATATGCTGTTCTATGCGGGCGCGAACATCAGGGTAATTATCGATGCGGCTCGCCATTGATTCGAGCATAGATTCAGCTTGCTTTTCCATGGCGTGAGCATCGCGTAGCCAGTCATGGTAGTGTTCTACGTGATTCATATTTTCTTCCTCGGGTTCGGTTAATTCAGGCTTACTTTTCTGCTTTCTGATTAATATTACCGACGGCCAGATCGGTCAGTTTAAGATCGGTGGATTTCTCTTCTTCCAGCGTCTCGGCTAATAATTTTACCGCCTGGGTATAGCCTAATTGCTCTGCCAGGGTGGCGAGGGTGCCATAGCTGGCAATCTCATAGTGTTCGACTTTCTGCGCTGCCGCGATTAACGCCGCATCACGTACTTCATTTTTTTCTGTGCTTTCAAGGACTTCATTGGCTTCTTCAATCAAGCCTTCCATTGCAACGCACTTCATTCTTTTCAGTTTAATATTGGGCGTTTTCTCCACGAGCTGATCGATACGCTCAATCTGGCCGTGGGTCTCTTCCAGGTGCGCTTTAAACGCAGCGCTCAGATCCGGGCTGGCAGCTTCGCGGGATAATTTCGCCAGAGCACGGGTAAGCTGTTTTTCTGCACTGTAAGTGTCCGATAGCAAGTGAATAAACACATCTTCTATACTTTTCATGTTCATATGCTTTTCTCCAGTGACATAAAAATTCTGCGAGCCCGCGGACCCGCAGATTACCGATTAAAGTGAATAACAGGCTTTAATAATGAGATGAATTAAGAGTTGTCGGATTTGCGTCCGCCACCATGGCTATGCTGACCACCCTTTTTACCTGCTTCAGATGCGCGCTGCGGGTCATTTTTGAAATTACCGCCGCTTTGCTGTCCACCTTTTTTACCTGCTTCAGAGGCCTTTTCACGGTCCTGTGAGAAATTACCTGAACCACCACGTTGCTCTGCCATATTATGTTTCCTCATTTACATCGTTTATGTCAGTAAGATACGTTTTCATTCGTATCCGGTGTCGTTCAGAATTAAATTTAGCCACTATTTTTAAATCGTCAAACCGGAATTTTTACAATAATTTCCAGTACGCATGATGAGTTGGAGAAAATATCGGCTCGCTTGTTTTTATACTATTTCTCTACAAGGTTATGTTATCAAACGACCTTCCGGCAGGGCGGCTTTGCCTGTTTTTCTGTGTCTCGCTGAAGCGTGCGAGTCCAGACGTGGCGGGGTTCTTTACGTATGTTTACAAAGGTGTTAACGGATGCATAGTGCATAAAAAATTAAAATACGTGGGATTAGTCTTAATTGGTTTTTATATTATTCGCAGTATATAAAGGCGACTAAAAAATAATCTAGCGAAGCGGGTGAGTATATTATGCATAGATTACAATGATTCATTGGAAAGGGTACTTCTAAAAGAGTAAGCGAAGGGCGAGATTAAATACCCTGATAAAGTATGATGGTGAAGCGGGTGCCATAGGCAATACTGAGCCGGAGCGGTGACACGGTGTCATCCAGGTGCTGCAACGGTGAACCATATGATTGATTTCATTTCGGGTATCCTGATCCATACGCCTTTCTGGGTCTATCTCATCCTGCTGTTTCTCCTCAGCCGGGGCATCAAGGCGCGTAAGCCCGCCACGGTGACGCTGGAGAAGCTGGCCATCATCCCGGCTATTTTTCTTATCTGGGATATCTACGATCTGCTGGTTTTCCGCACGCTGACGCTGGCGACCGGCTCCCTGTGGCTGGTGGGGCTACTCAGCGGCGCGGCGATGGGCTATATCCTGATCAAACGCACGGCGATTGCGCGCGCCGCCGCGCCGCGCAGCCTCTATCGTGCAGCAGACTACTCCGCCCTGCCTTTTATGATGCTCGCCTTCGCGGTGAAGTACGTGCTGGGGGTGATTAGCGCCATCGCACCCGAGGTGCTGCAGCGCCCTGGGGTCAGTGCGTTCGTCATTATCACCGGCGGGCTGTTCGCCGGGGTGTTTGTCGGCAAGTTTGTGCGCTATGTGCGGGTGTATCTGGCACCCGAGGTGCAGCAGGTGGGGTGAGGGTGGCTCCCCTTTTCCTTAAGAGGAGAGGGGAGCCGTCTGTGCAACGTTACAGGCTGATTGCGCCTTCCATCCTAATGACACAGTTGCCGCCCACGGGAACAACGGATTTGCCTGACGAGGCGTCATACCCCGAATAAAGGAAACTTACCCGCCCCCTATCAACGTCCTGACCCACCTGAAGAGACTGTATCTAAGCATGGCCCGCGAACGGGATCTCACGCGAGGGGTAAAAATGCGCACTCGCGCAGTATGGGCAGCAATCTCTGGCGGAAGGATAGAGGTCGTTTCACTGTAGCCAAACTCAACGGCAATCTACTGTATTTGCTCAGGACTCAGATCTTCTGCATCTAAAACGACGGCGACAGGGTTGCCCATAAAGGGGTTATCCGTAAAAACATCCGCCGCGACATAGCGTCTTTCCATAGAATCAGCCTTACTTAGTCAAACCAGGTCGGGCGATCTGACGTGGCGATCGCCATGCTGACCTCCAGCTCTTCGGCAACAATCCTCGTCAGCGACAATTCCGGCAGTTCGTTGATGTCGAAAAATCCAAGGCTGGTGGTTTCGTGGTTGACGGTCAGGCTGCCGCCGATCTCTTCGCACAGAAAAATGAGCTTATAAACATGCCATGGCAGGGGCGGATGACCATGAAGGTTGCGATCCCAGACGCCAAGCAGTTTGGTCGCTTTGACCTGCAACCCCGTCTCTTCGGCAACCTCGCGGCAGACGGCGCTGGAAGGGGTGTCGCCTACGTCTGCCCAGCCACCGGGTAAGCTCCATAAGCCGTCTGCGACTTCCCGAACCATCAGCAGTTTGCCGTCACGAAGAATAAAGGCCCGCACATCCGTTTTAGGTGTGGCGTACCCGGATTCGGACACATGATGAAGCGTCTCACGGTCAATATCGAAGCGCGAAGCCATAAGATCCGTGGCGATTTGACGAAGCGTTTCATAACGTTCGGTATCAAACACATCTTTTGAAAAGGTTAACCCGGTCTGAGCAATGGCATTCAGTTTTTGATACAGGGCATTGATATCGTTATCTTTCAACTCTTCCGGCATTTTTCACCTCTGTTATTCAGACAGGAAATAGCACCCTAACAGGTAATCGAGGTTTATACCCTTCCTGGTACACGCCGCCTGCGCGTTGGCTTGACTCGCTCACTCCTGTCACGCACTGAAGTAAGCGCCTGGGATTCACTGCATCGCCGCCTTCATGCAACCCGAATGATGGAGGGTATAGCACAATGCGGTCAGGGAACTGTCAGGCGGCCAGCCAGCTTTGAGCCGCGGCTTTCATGGTGGCCTCCAGCTCGCTACCGCGGGTAGCAAATACGCGTCCCAGTGGGAAGCCGCTCTGTTCCAGCAGATACGCCAGCGCAGCATATTCCCGTGGATACTTCGCCACGATGCGCTGGTCAACCTCTACCGGGCCCATCGGGAAGGTAAAGGTCCCCATGTCGTAAACGCTCTGACGACGGAACAGCCGCCATACGCCGTCTCGTTTTTCGGCCAGATCGTAGAAGCGGTTGTGGCATTCGCAGCCAATATTCAGCTTCACATTCTCCGCCATGATGATGGCGTTGGTTTCAAGGATCGCTTTATTCCCGGCGGCATTGAAGGTGACTGCGGGCGTAGCGATAAGGTGCTTGGTGCGTAAATCCGATGCGCCCATGCGCATGGAACCCTCGACAAAGTCGCTTCCCAGCCCTTCAAACCAGGTGATCTCAATGGTGCCGTCCGGGTGGAACAGATCGCGCAGCTGTGCCCATTCGCTTAAATCCCGGTGCATCCAGCCATTCATCAGATCGTTGAGTTGCTGGCGGTCGGTAAGTTTATCGTGCATCGCTTTTTCTCCTGTGAGTTGACCTGATGTAGTGTGGTGCCAGAAAGCGATAAAATGAAATAGAGAAATATGACCGATCAATCAGTTTTAATTATCGATGAGGCTGGGCATGGAGTTACGTCATCTGCGGTATTTTTTAGCCGTCGCCGAAGAGGGCCACTTTGGCCGGGCTGCGGCGCGGCTTAACATCGTGCAGCCCGCCCTGAGCATGCAGATCAAGGCGCTGGAGGATGAGCTGGGCGGGGCGCTGTTTATCCGTACCAGTCGCCGGGTAGAGCTGACCGAAGCCGGGCTATTACTGCAGGCTGAAGCCCGGCGGACGCTGGAGCAGGCCGAGCATACCCGGCTAAGCGTGGAGCGCGCCCTGCGCGGGGAGACGGGCCGGGTCCGGGTGGGCTTTGCCGGGAACGCCATTTTTAGCGGCAAGCTGATCGCCGACCTGCGCCTGTTCCATCAACGTTATCCTGATGCTGAACTGCTGATCCACGAGGCCGGCCCGCAGGAGCAGGTCGAGGCCATTCTGGCCGGACATCTGGACATCGGTTATACCCCCGCGCACAGCAACATTACGGCACCGGACATGGTGGTCAAGCGTATAGGTGACTGGGAGATCCATGTCGCGCTTTCTGACGATCACCCCCTTGCGCAGCAGGCGGCCCTGACGGTCGATATGCTGGCCGGACAACCCCTGGTGCTCTATGAAGCACACGACGTGCATGAGCATCTGTTTATCATTCTCACGCAAAAGCTGGGGGAGAAGTGTGATATCGCGTACCGCTCGGGCAGCACCCTGAGCACGCTGGCGATAGCAGCAACCGGGCTGGCGCTGGCCCTGGTTCCGGCCCCCCTTCAGCAGGTGGCTATTCCGGGCCTGGTGTATCGCCCGCTGAATGAGCCTGACTTAACCGCCAATCTGGTGTTAATCAGCCGACGCCAGCCAACCAGTGAAACGGTAAAAGCCTATCTTACGCTGGCGACCGGGTAGATTTTCAGAACGGGCTGGCACTGCGAACAACCATCGGTTCCCCGCTAATGGGATGGACAAAATGCAGCTCGCTGGCGTGCAGCATCAGTCGCGGCGTCTTTTCGGTGCCGGGGGGCAGAAGCCCGCCGTACAGGTCGCAGCCCAGAATGGGGTGGCCCAACTGCTGGCAGTGAATACGCAGCTGGTGGGTGCGCCCGGTCTCCGGGATGAAGACGACCCGCGTCACCGGCACGTTTTCCTGATGATAAAAGCGCTCGATGACCCGATAGCGGGAGCGGGCGGGCTTGCCGCTGGTGGCGCAAATCGACATCAGCGGGAACAGGGCCGGATCTTTGGCAATGGGAGCGTCTATCACCCCGTCGTCATCGGCCAGATGGCCGCAGAGCAGGGCGGTGTAGATCTTGCTGACGCTGCGCTGGCTGAACTGCTGGCAGAGGGCGGCATTGATCGCCTTGTTACGGGCAATCACCATCAGCCCGGAGGTGCCGAAATCCAGGCGATGCACCAGGGTGCAGCCGGGAAATGTCTGTACCAGCCGGTGATGCACGGAATCGAGGTTTTGCGGATTCTTGCCCGACAGGCTGAGCAGCCCGCTGGGCTTATTGATCAGCACCAGATAATCGTCCTGCCAGAGCGTCTCTATCGGGGTGTGGCACGGCGGGGCAATAAAGGTATCGATAATGGCAGACATCAGGCAGACCGGAGGAAAAAAGAGGAGGGGATGATACCCAATTTGCCGCACGCTGGCGAATGGGCTTGCCGGATGGCGCAGTGCTTACCCGACCTGCGAGGGAGGCAGGCCGGGCATAAGGTTAGTCGCGGACGGTTTCCTTTGCAGGTTCACCTGTCGTTTCAGGCGTTCTGCTGCTGGAGTAGATAAAGAACAGGGCGATCCCCAGGCAGAGGATGGCGCCGAGACGGCTCATCGAGAAGGGAATCGCCGTATTGCCCAGCCAGCCAAAGTTGTCGATCAGCATGCTCATGGTCAGTTGCCCGAAAATCACCGCCACCGTGGCGACCGCCGTACCGATACGCTGCACGGCAAATACCATGATCACGATATAGGGCACCCCGAACATCGCACCCAGCAGCTGCCATTTGGGCACATCCAGCAGGGTGACCGCCTGTTTCGGCTCAAAGAAGAAGATCAGCAGGGCGGTGATCAGCGCGCCGACGGAAAAGGTCAGAAAGGCACTTTTAAAGACCCCAACGCTGCTGCCCAGCTGGCCGTTAATGGCGGCCTGAATGCTCAGGGTGGCTCCCCCGATCACCGCCAGAATAATCATAATTAATGTCATTGTTCTTTTACCCCTGTGCAACCAGTACCAGCGCGGCGATGATGAAGCCCAGCGCGATGATACGTTTACTGTCAATTTTGCGGTGTGGCGTTCCCAGCAGACCATAGTGGTCGATGATCAGGCTCTTAAAGACCTGACCCGCCAGGATGCCAATCATGGTCATGGCGATACCAATTGCGGGTGTGGCGATGGTCAGGATAATCACGTAGACCGGGCCGAGCACCCCACCCAGCAGCTGCCATGAGGGCTGGGCAAAAAACGACGGGCTGTTGCGCGGGCTGAAAAACAGCATCAGCAAAAACGTCAGGGCGGCACCGACGCCGAACACGCTGAACGTTGCCCACAGATCGCCCACTTCACCGCCGAGTGGCCCCAGCAATCCCGCCTCCACGGACAGCCCCATGCCGCCCGCAATAACGAATAAAATCAATATCAGTTGCATACCACGCCATCTCTCCATTGTTCAGGCCGGGAAGCGTACGCCTGAACATCCGTGAGAAAAATGCCATAATGCAATAAACACCTGTGCAGGAAATGCATTAATGTACGACGCGACAAACATCACGATTCGCTGGCTGCTGATCTTTACGGCGGTCTATGAGACCCAGAATTTTTCGGTGGTGGCACGTCGGGAGGGGATTTCAGCTTCGCAGGTTTCCCGCATCATTCACCAGCTTGAGGATGCGCTCGGCCAGCAGCTTTTCTACCGCAATACGCGGGCCATTATCCCGACCGAGAGCGGGCATCTCTTTATCCGTTTTGCACGACAGATGCTTGGCAATCTTGACGATGCGCGCCGGGAGCTGGATGAGCGCAAGCGGGAGCCGTCCGGCGTGGTGCGCATTAACGCCCCGGTCTTTTTTGGCCAGCGGCATATCGCCCCCGGTCTCCCCGGCCTGACGGAGCGTTATCCCCGCCTCAGCATTGAGCTGACGCTGACCGATGATTACATCGATCCCCATCGGGATGCCGCCGACGTGATCTTTCGCATCGGCGCGCTGACCGACTCCACGTTTCACGCCCGGGTATTGGGCCAGCAGTTTTATCATCTGGCCGCCTCCCCGGCTTATCTGCGTAAATACGGCGCGCCGGAAACGCCGGACGACATTGTGCAGCACAAATGCCTGATCTATCGCGGCTCGTCCGGCCCCAACCGCTGGCTGCTGCGTCGGCCCGGCGAGGTGTGGACTCACTATCCCGTCTCTCCGCTGATGTCCTCCAATAATGCCGAAACCCTGCTTATCGCCGCGCTGGGCGGGATGGGGATAGTGCTGTTCCCGGACTGGCTGATTGGCGACAGGTTCCACAGCGGTGAGCTGGTGAAACTGCTGCCGGAATGGGAGACCTCCATCAATACCGAGCCACTCAACATAGCGGCGATCTACCCCCATACGCGCCACCCGCCGCTGAACGTGCGGGCGGTGATTGATTACTATGTTGAGACGTTTGGGTCGCCGCTTTACTGGCAATCAGAAGCGCGATAAGGAGGGTGTGGGCAGGATAAGCTGCAACAGCGGGTAACGCGTCAGCCATTTTTTGCTGGCGACACGGTGGCTGAAAACAGCCAGTTTCTCATGTTCAAATTGCGGTGTTGGTCTTAGGCGAAGTTCAAACAGATCCTCAAGCCCCCAGGGGGCAAGCGTGTCAATAAAGGCTCTATCTCGCAGTCTGACGGCAACAGCCGTGGCGGTCTCAGGCCAGTAGCGGAGAGCATTCCCGGTAGAGTCGTAAGGGGGATTGCCGTTATGTTGATGCATTCTGGCCTGGTTCTTTACCGACCAGTTAAACGTGGGGGCACGATGCCTGAGCTGATCTTCCAGTGCGCGATCGTAAGCCGGATCGCACTGTTCCCTGTCGAACCAGACAACATCCACATCCCCGGCGATCGGCTGGTGGCCGTAGCCATGCAAATGATCCCATACGGCATCCCGGACAAAGCCGGCCCCAATCCAGCCATCGGGGAGGTCCAGCGCCTGAACCGCGGACAGCGCCGCCATTCTCACCGGATCTTCTGCCAATACCCTCTGCAATGCCTGCTGATATTTCATCACCTTGCCTCACCCGCGCTACACTCAAACGCGCAAAGAAATAACCAGCCAGCGAGTGCAAAAGGAATCATGCATGTCCGATAACAATTTATCCAGAATGGGGACCGCAAAAGTCACGCTCATCCGCGATGAACAGGGGCATCAGGTTATTGAAAAATCCCCCGTCAGCGAGGTGGAGTTTGCGTTTTATCACGCCGCTGCGCCGCGGCTTGGTCTGGCGGGCGTTGCTTCTCCCGCACTGCTGTCCGCCGACGCCCCCCTGCGCAGGTTAAGGCTGGAATACATTCCGCACCCGGTAGATCAGGATGCCGTGGCGAGCGACGAGGTGCTGTCGATGTTGGCCCGCCTGCATGATTATCCGCCGGATCCGTCATGGACCTGTCATCCCCACGGCTGGTCAGCCGCCGCGCTTGAGGCATCCCTCGCGCTGTTGGCCCTGCCGGATCATGCAGCGCAGCAGATGCGCTGTTTTCATCAGCACAGCGAGGCGTTGTTTCGTCATCCGGGTCTGATATCCGGCGACAGTAATGCAGGTAACTGGGGAAGAAGAGACAACGGTGAGTGGGTGCTTTTTGACTGGGAACGGTTTGGTACGGGAAGCCCGGCTATCGATCTGGCCCCCCTGATTAAAGGGCTGGGCACCCCTCAGGCATTCAAGGCGATGGCCGAACGTTATCGCCTTATTGCCGGTTATTCCGACGGGCGTGACCTGACCAAAGAGATTGCCATTGCGAAAGCCTGGATCGTGACGGAGGTGGTTTTACTCCTGCATGCACGGCAGAAAAGCGATTATCCACGTTATCTCAGCTGGTATCGGGAACACCTTCCTGGCTGGTTAGCGAGCACCGTCAACCTTCTTTGAAACCCTGTGTGGAGCACCTCAATGCGTCAACTTTCTCTTCTTTTATGTCTGCTGTTACTCACCGGTTGCGTCGTCAACGCCCCGCAAAAAGCGCAATTTAACGCCGAATATCCGAACCGCCAGGATATTCGGCATCACACGGTGTACCGCTTTATGACGAAACCGCTCAAGCCGGGCGGGGGTAAGGACTATGGCGCAAACGATCTGGCCGAAACCTTGCGTGCCAGAGCCGACAATGCGGCGATGGTGGAGCTGCACTTTAACTATCCTGCCAGACGGTTGCAGGTGAAAACGCTGGATGCGCAAAACAGTACGCTGCGGGAGGTGACTTACGTGCTGCTGGATGAATCGGCGGCAAAACCGTCCGGGAGTGATAGCCGCTACTTCTTCCTGACCAAAGAGGGAGTGCTGTTAACGAAGTATAAAAATTGCACCCCGGATATGAGCGTCGGTTGCCGCTGGCATGACCGGATGCTGTTCATTACCCGTAACGGCGATATGGCGGTGCAGTTCGCCAGCGGAACGGCGGGCATGGCGTTTCTGGTGATCCCGTTTTATGGCTCAGAGAAGCATCTGACGATTTACCCGAAGGCTACGGGCGTTTAAGGCGTGTTGCGCGCGCTCCTGGTGCGTGTACGGTCCGGGGTGAGGGCATCAGGCCGCACTGAATCGCCGTGCGGCGGCGAACTCTCTTCGCACGTTCACGGGTTACGCGATTATCAGAGAAGTGCTTAATGTAAGGTGAACGGAACCACCATCACAGCCGCATGCTCCCCCTCACCCCAACCCTCTCCCTCAAGGGAGAGGGAGTCGATCGCGCAACGACTAAACTCATGAATTGCTACTATGGATTTTCATTACCTTGCTAATAAAACTGTAACTACGTTCAGTCTCTTTCAGGGTTACGCTCATGTTTCTGTCATGGTGGTTAATCGTTCCTGTCGTCATAGGGATCGCCATACTTTTCATTATGGTGTCCCGGCTCTCTAATGAGGTTGATAAGCTTGAAACCGCGTTACAAGAAAGCAGGGGACAGCTGAAATCCCTCGGTCAGCAGGCCGATGAGTTCAAACTGGCGAATCTGCGCATGACGGAAAATTTGTTGCGGGTAAAGGGTTGCGCCCAGAGTCTGCAAAACAGCAACGGCGCTGAACAGGAAAGAGTGCTGTATGAAATGACCTGCGCCCTCAATCTGGCCACGAGTCATGTTATAAGTCACCCTGATTTTATTGCGCCTCGTGCAGCGCAAGAGACCGCTTTCGCGCAGAAGGTTAACGAGTCATTGCCGTTAATGTTCCGCTGAAATAATAAAGCCGCTTTGCAGCGGCTTTATGTCGTCAGGATGCAATTCGCCCCTTCTCTGGCTTATCTCCTATACCCGCGCCTCAGACACAAGCCCGACTTCTGCTGCCATAAATGGCAGGTGAATAATAATAAATATTATGAAAGGATAAACAGGGCCTCTTTGCAGGTTGCAGTTATATTTTGAATATTCAAGGGTGTTATTTCCCCGGTAACAAGTGCGAATGAAAATAGACGGGATAGTAAAGTTTATTGCAGTTTCCTGCCAGTGTTCCATTACATATAAAGGCGTTTTTTCATCATTTGAAGGAGAGGTTAAGTGTCGGTCAAGGTAAAAGGATGGGAAAGAAAACGTGGTACAAAAAACAAGTCTCCTTCCGCAAAAGCAGCACATGCACAACAGACGGGTGTTTGCGCGCAATGTCTGGAAAATAATCAGAAAAAAGAAAGTGAACAGACGACGCCTTTTAGCAGGAAGTTATTAAACTACGCGTTATTAGTTATTTTACTTGTCTGGCTATTTTTATACCTGGGATGTAAGCCGCATATAAATGAATACCTTGGCTATCCAGAGAACCCTGACAAAGTTGTTAACGCGGTTGGATTATTCAGAGCCTGGCTAAACGTCGGTATGGTGACCATCGTGATTTTCTTTACCTACTGGGACCGATGGGAGGTTTTCAAAGAGGCGATTTCTAATAACATTGAAGACGCTGCATTTAAAAAAAGAGCTAATGCGCTTTTTATCCCCTTCGCCTTAGCCGTTATACCCTTCACAACTGCGCTGAGCGATCTGGCGGCGCTTCTTCCAATACACGATTATGCTTACCATTTGTTGATGGCTTTCTTAATATTGCTTATTGTTACAGATGGCTTAGTAACAGGTAATTTAGTGAGAAAATATTCTAATAAGTCAGTTAAAGAGACATTCTCTAACCATTTTTGGATATTTTTGTTTACTATTTTCCTTTGGTTTGTCATGACGGTGATATTAAGTTTCCCTTTGAGTATTTAACGCAGGGAACAGGATATAAATTCCCTGGCTGCAGAAAACAGGCCACGGCATGGCAATTTTCTTGTCAGGCACCGGGTGGGGGATTCCCCCTCACCCCAACTCTCTCCCCAAAGAGGAGAGGGGGCCGATCATGCCAATCTGGATACTCTTACCGCAATGAAATAATCACA
>NZ_JBICLV010000042.1:0-79561 GCF_043105735.1 Leclercia sp. GLN_9 | reverse complement strand
ACATCCTGTCTCGATTCACTTCTGGCCGCCATCCCTGGCGTCCAGCCCTTGTCATCCGGTCTCCGGTTCGCCGGTTTCAGCGGGGAATCAACCCCCGTGCCACATTCAAACCGCAGAGAAGCTTGAGGGAGCGTGAATCCGGCTGAAAATCGCCGAAGCGTTTCCGTAAGGCCGGGGCGAGGCGCAGGGACGCGCCGAGAGGGCGCGACCTACATGGATGTAGGATCGCGCCCGACCCGAAAGCCTGAAGGAATAAGCTGAGGGCACCGCGAAGCGGCGATTTTCCTGGCCGGGAGCCGGGGTCGCCAGGGGGGAGGCGGCGAGCCCCCCTGGCACGTTCACCGCAGCGGAGGGGGCATAAAGCAGAGGGGCTTTAGTGAACGGAACTTTTCCACTTCAGTCATTGAGAAATAACGAAGTGTTTTACTGACTGGCATTACAACGTAAATTGCTTTTTTTGCTCTCTTTGCGCGTTCAGGTTGGGATGAGGGCATCAAACCGCACATCCCAACCCTCGCAAGTTACTTCTTCTTATTCAGCATCGCCTGTAAATCGGCAAACGGATTATAGGTCGCCACGCCCACGTCTTTTTGCGCGTCTTCGCCAGCCACCACGGTGGTGCCGTACTGATCCGCTTCCGTGTATTTGGAATGCTCATGATCGTGGCAAAACAGACACAACAGTTCCCAGTTACTGCCATCTTCCGGGTTATTGGTATGGTCGTGATCGATATGGTGAACCGTTAACTCACGCAGGTTTGAATAAACAAACTCACGGGAGCAGCGCCCACATACCCACGGATAGATTTTTAATGCTTTCTCGCGGTAGCCGCTTTCCAGCCGCGCGTAGTTTTTAGGGATCAGAGCCATTGTGAAGTTACCTGTGGCAAAAACCTGATTTTACGACAGTGCGCGTGAGAATTCACCTGCGTTCACTGGCGCAATCCCGTGTTTCTGCGTGCTGGCGCTGCGTCACCCACCAGAACACCAGCGCCAGCAAACTGACCGATGCGCCAAGTAGGCATACCCCTTGCCAGCCGAAACGGGCATAGGTGACGGTGGTACTGATGGCGCCCAGTCCGCTGCCGACGGCATAAAACATCATGTACAGCCCCACCAGCCGGCTATGCGCGTCCGGGCGGGTGCGGAAAATCAGGCTCTGATTGGTGACGTGCAGCGCCTGGCCGCCCAGGTCCAGCAGCACGATCCCCATCACCAGCGCCCAGAGTGAAACGTCCATCAGCGACAGCGGCCACCAGGCCAGCAGTAGCACCAGGAGCGCTAATCCGCTGGTACGCCGGGCATACCCTCTGTCGGCCCACTGCCCGGCCCGCGCGGCGGCCAGCGCACCCACCACTCCCGCCAGGCCAAATGCGCCAATCAGGGTATGGGAAAAGTTGTAAGGCGGTGCGCTCAGGGGCAGCACCAGCGCACTCCAGAAGATGTTAAAAGCGGCAAACATCAACAGCGCCAGCATTCCTCTGACCTGCAGGACTTTCTCCTGGCGCAGCAACGTCAGCATGGAGGCCAGCAGGCGCGGATAACTGAGCGTGCGTGAGGCCGGCGGCAAGATGGGCAGCCGTCGCCACAGCGGGATCGCAATCCCCAGCATCAGGAGCGCGGCGCAAAAATAGACCCCGCGCCAGCCCGCCAGGTCGCTGACGCCCCCGGCAAAAACCCGTGCCAACAGCAGACCGATAAATACGCCACCCTGCGCCGTGCCCACTACCCGCCCCTGTTCATGAGGGGCCGCGGCGCTGGCAGCATAGGCGATCAGCCCCTGGGTCATCGCCGTGCCCAGCAGCCCGACGGCGAGCATTCCCGCCAGCAAGGCAAGCGTGGACTGCGCCATGCCGACTGCAACCAGTGCGAACGTCAGGGCCAGCATTTGCATCGCCATCAGCCGACGGCGATCCACCCTGTCACCCAGCGGTACCAGAAACAGCAGCGCCAGCGCGCATCCCAACTGTGTGGCGGTGATAACCCCGCCGACCGCCGCGTGACTGATACCGAAATCCCGGGCCAGGGCGTCGAGGAGCGGCTGGGCGTAATAGACATTTGCCACGCTCAGGCCGCTGGCGATGGCGAAGAGCCATGCCAGGCTGGTTGATACACCCGTTCTCAGTTGCACATTCATGCTGTCAGCCTCTCTCGATGTGGTTTCATAATAAAACCATTTCGAGAGTAGGTCAGATGGTTTTAAAATGCAACCATATACTCAGGGTGAAGACTTCCCCCCTGGTGAACGCAGCGCTACCCGGCGACAATCACGCCTGCTTGCCGGAGATACCAAACCCCGCTACACTCCTTTCATCCATCAACCCACTGAATATAAAAGGAGGCTAATTATGCTGTGCTGTGAAATCTTTGATATTTCACTTCACCTTGGCGATCGCGTCAGCTCAAGCGTTATCGGTTTCGTGCTGCGATAACTTTGGCTTGAGCGAAGACACCCAAGACTGAATCCCTTCTCTCGGGCTTACCGGGTTATCGTCAGCGATGTTTGACGAGGCATTTTCATGCCTGTAACTCTTGAGTAAGCAAATGAGCACATTACTGACTGCACTTTCTCTTCGTGTTGATACTGCCTTTGACACGCTGTTCTACGACCTCACCTTTAGCCTCAAAAAAGGCGACCGCATTGGTCTGCTGGGCGATAACGGCTGCGGCAAAAGTACCCTGCTGAAGATCCTCGACGGCACTGACACGCCCCTCTCCGGCACGGTAGCGATGGCCGGGCACTGTCTGATGGCGCGGGTGGAGCAACATCTTCCTGAATCTGTTTATCCGTTGACCATGATCGACGCGGTTCTGGCGCAGCTGCCTGTGGCCGAGCGCGAAAGCCTGCGCTGGCGGGCAGAAACTCTGCTGGCGGGTATGGGGTTTACCCCGCAGGACACGGCTCTGCCATCGGCTACCCTCAGCGGCGGGCAGCACACCCGTCTGCTGCTGGCGCGGGCGTTGATAAACGAGCCGGATCTGTTGCTGCTGGATGAACCCAGTAACCACCTCGACCTGCCGACGCTGCTGTGGCTGGAGCAGTTTCTACAAAACTGGTCCGGCAGCTTTGTGCTGGTCTCGCACGACAGGCAGTTACTGGATGCCGTCACCAATGGCAGCTGGATCCTGCGGGACAAAACGTTGCACTACTTCGCCCTTCCCTGTACCCGCGCGCGTCAGGCGCTGGTAGAGAAAGACGAAAGCGACGCCCTGCGCCATAAAGCCGAGCAAAAGGAGATCGACCGGGTCACCGCCAGCGCAAAACGGCTGGCGACCTGGGGTAAGGTCTACGATAACGAAGATCTGGCCCGCAAAGCCAAACAGATGGAACGCCAGGTAGAGCGGCTGAAGGAGAGCCAGACAGCGCTGACCAGCGGCAGTCCCTGGACTTTAACCCTGCGCGGCGATGCGCTAAGGGCCGACCGACTGCTGGAAATTGACGCGCTTGGCGTTCCGCCTGCACCCGGCCTTGCGCCACTGTTCGCGATAGAAAACGTCCGGCTTAAAAGCGGCGACCGGGTGGCGATTGTCGGGCGTAACGGCTGCGGCAAATCCTCTCTGATGCGGCTTATCTGGCAGCAATTCATCGCCCGGGAACTGCATGCGGGGCTGAAGATCCATCCGCGTGTGGCAATGGGGTATTACGACCAGACCCTGCATCAGCTGGCGGATGACGCCACGCTGATTGATGCCCTGGAGCCATTCGCACCCAACCCGCAGGATCGCAAAATGGCGCTGATTTCTGCCGGGTTCGCCTGGGCGCGGCACGGGCAAAAGGTCAGTACGCTCAGCGGCGGGGAACGTTCACGGCTGCTGTTTATCGGCCTGACTCTGGCCCGCTTCAGCCTGCTGATGCTCGATGAACCGACCAACCATCTGGACATGGAAGGTAAAGAGGCACTGGCCGACACCTTGCAACAGTTCGAGGGCGGTGTGCTGCTGGTCAGCCATGACCGGCAGTTAATCAGTCAGAGCTGTAACCGCTTCTGGCTGATTGAAGATGGTCTGCTCAGCGAATGGCATGACGCCGACGCGGTGTTTGCCCGTCTTCGCGACGGCAATGGCCAGAGCACTCTCCCCGCGCCCGTTGCACAGGATGACGATCGGGCAAACCCCGCGGAAGATCTTTTGGAGCGGCTGGTGCTGCTGGAGAGGTTGCTGGAAGAAGATCGGCTGCGTAAGCCGAAACATCAGAAGCCGCAGCTTCAGGCACAATGGCAGGAAGAGATTGCCGCGCTGACGGCGCAGCTCTAGGAAAATGCCCGGCGGGTAGCCGCCGCCGGGCATCTTTTTACTTCGGCTGATTCGTTTTCCAGGCATCCCATGCCTGTTTGATTTCCTGTTTAGCGGTGGCGGCATCGTTAAAGCCGTTCAGTTCCACCGACTTGCGCCCTTCCGGCAGCTGTTTGTAAACGCGGAAGAACGACTCCAGACGCTGCTGTTCAATCTTCGGCAGATCGCTCAGCTCTTTGATGTCGTCATAGGTCGGGTCAATTTTACTGGCTGGCACCGCCACGATTTTGTCGTCTTTTTCACCGCCGTCGATCATCTTCAGCACGCCAATGGCGCGCAGTTTAATCAGGGTGCCCGGTGCCATCGGGGCGCGGGTGTAGAAAATGACGTCCAGCGGATCGCCATCCCCCGCCAGAGACTGGGTAAGCGAGCCGTAGTTTGCCGGGTAGGCTACCGGCATCGACTGGAAGCGATCGGCCACGATAAACCCGGTTTTGGCATCCGTTTCATACTTAATAATCCCGCCCGCCGGAATTTCGGTGACGGCGTAAAACTCTTCCGGGTTGTTATCAGGCTGTGGGAATTCGAGGATATTTTGCGCCTGCACAGAAGCTGACAGGAGGACGCTCACTGCGAGAAGTTTTTTTACCAGATGCATTGTCTTGTTAACTCTTCGGTTTTTAAGAAGACCACACCTTACGGGGCTGAAATGTCAGAATAATGACAAATTTCCTACAGAAATATTCCACCCTTAATCATCATGGTTATTGATATTTTCGGCAATCAATACGCCTTAAATATCAAATAAATGAATAAATTGTATTGCAACAGACTTGCCAGACAGTTCAAAAACTTTAATCCTTAAGGGGTATGCCGTGCCCCATCAAGCGCCATACCTGCCTCGCAGATCCCTCATTATGAAAATGGAGAAACATATGAAAGCTGCTGTCGTGACCAAAGACCATCAGGTAGAAGTAACCGAGAGAACCCTGCGCCCGCTGAAGCACGGTGAAGCGCTGCTGAAGATGGAGTGCTGTGGCGTTTGCCACACCGATCTGCATGTGAAGAACGGCGATTTTGGTGATAAGACCGGGGTTATCCTCGGCCATGAAGGGATTGGCGTGGTCAAGGAGATCGGGCCGGGCGTGACCTCGCTGAAACCGGGCGATCGGGCAAGCGTAGCCTGGTTCTTCGAAGGCTGTGGCCACTGTGAATACTGTAACTCCGGCAATGAAACCCTGTGCCGCACCGTGAAAAACGCCGGCTATTCCGTGGACGGCGGTATGGCGGAAGAGTGCATTGTCACCGCCGATTACGCGGTAAAAGTGCCGGACGGCCTGGAATCCGCCGCCGCCAGCAGCATCACCTGCGCCGGGGTGACCACCTACAAAGCGGTGAAAGTATCAGAGATCAAACCAGGCCAGTGGATTGCTATTTATGGCCTGGGCGGGCTGGGTAACCTGGCCCTGCAATACGCCAAAAATGTCTTTAACGCGAAAGTGATCGCCGTTGACGTTAACGATGAACAGCTGAAACTGGCCTCAAGCATGGGGGCCGATCTGGTGGTTAACTCCCGCAGCGACGATGCCGCGAAATTTATTCAGGAAAAAACCGGTGGCGCCCACGCCGCGGTCGTGACGGCGGTGGCGAAAGTAGCCTTTAACTCCGCGGTAGATGCCGTTCGTGCCGGGGGCCGCGTGGTGGCGGTCGGTCTGCCGCCAGAAGCAATGAGTCTGGATATTCCGCGTCTGGTATTGGACGGGATTCAGGTGGTGGGTTCGCTGGTGGGCACCCGTCAGGACCTGACCGAAGCCTTCCAGTTTGCCGCCGAAGGTAAGGTGGTGCCGAAAGTGGCGCTGCGTCCGCTGGGGGATATCAACGCCATCTTCAAAGAGATGGAGCAAGGCCAGATCCGCGGCCGCATGGTGATTGATTTCCGCTCATAAGTTGAACGCCCGGCGGCGCTGCGCTGTCGGGCCTACGCGTTCCGCCGATCCGCAATCCACTCCTGCACCTCAATCTGAAAAGTATCTGGCGCTTTACGGTACATTTTGCGCGCCAGGTCGAGGATCGTATGCCGCGCCAGCTCCTCTTCCATTCGCTGCTGGGCGCTGTCCATCACCGAGCGCACACCGCACGGCCCGTCGCAAACCCAGGCAGGCGGCGTTTCATCAAACACGGCCAGCCGCTGACGCACTTCACGACACTCGAACATGTTCTTCTCGCCATCGATAGCATGCGCCACATCCAGCACGGTGATCAGTTCAGCAGGCCGTGCCAGACGAAAACCGCCGCCCTTTCCTTCGGTGCTGCTCACCAGCCCGGCGCGTGACAGACGTGTGAAGATCTTGCCCAGGTAGTCATAGGGAACGCCCTGCAAGGCCGCCATTTCTCTAACGCTCATCTCACGGTCGTTACCTTTCGCATCCACCATGGTCATCAGGCTATGAATGCCGTACTCCACACCGGAACTGTAAAAAGCCATGCTTAACTCCGAAGTTATTATTCCAGGTCATTATAGCCGCGTTCCGCGACAGAAAGACAGCCGCAATCCTCTGTGCCCCTAACCTTCTGTTTTTACGACCCGCAGCAAACAAACTCAGAAAGAAGTTGTCGCAGTTAACTCCGACAAGTATAGTTGCAGTCACGTCAGCCACAGGGCCTGATGCGAAAAAGGATCGAAGATGAAGAAGCAAATTTTAATTGTAGGCAGCGGTTTTGCGGGTATGTGGGCAGCGGTGAGCGCCGCACGTCTGGCTGATTTAACGGGAAGTGACGACCTGCAGATCACCGTTCTGGCTCCCCGCCCGGAGTTGCGTATCCGCCCGCGCTTTTATGAAGAGCAGGTAGCAACCTTTGCCGCCCCGCTAAGCGATCTCTTTGCTGAACTGAATGTTCACTTTATTGCCGGAACCGCTGAACGTATTGACGCGAAACAGAAAAGCGTCTGGTATCGCGACAGCCAGGGCAACGTGACGCTGGTCGCTTACGACCGTCTGATTGTGGCAACAGGCAGTCAGACGCGCCGCCCGGCGATCCCTGGTCTGGCAGAATTTGCCTTTGATATCGACCAACTGGAATCCGCCCAACATTTCGAAAATCACCTTGATTCACTGGCGACACGCCCTTCGACGCCGGAACGTAATACCGTGGTGGTGTGCGGTGGCGGTTTCACCGGCATAGAACTGGCTACCGAACTCCCTGCGCGTCTGCGTACCCGTTTTGGTGATGATACACAGACAAAAGTTATCGTAGTTGAACGCGGATCGGTCATTGGCGGTCGTTACAGTGAAGAACTGCGTGGCACCATTGAAGAGGCAAGCCTCGCGCTGGGTGTGGAGTGGCGTCTGAACAGTGAAATCAGCGCCATCGATCCCCACGGCGTCACGCTTAAAAATGGCGAGCGCATTGCGGCCGCCACCGTTGTCTGGACGGCAGGCGTGGAAGCCCATCCCCTCAGCCAACAGATTGCGGGCGAGCGAGATCCCCAGGGGCGCTTAAAGGTCAACGAAAGCCTGCAAGTACCGGCGCACCCGGACGTGTATGCCACCGGGGATATGGCTCATGCCCACACTGACGACCGCGGCAATACGGCGCTCATGACCTGTCAGCACGCCATTCAGTTGGGCAAGTTTGCGGGACATAACGCCGCGGCCAGCCTGTTAGACGTGGCGCCTTATCCCTATCGCCAGGTGAACTATGTCACCTGTCTCGATTTGGGCGGCTGGGGCGCGGTCTACAGCGAAGGCTGGGATCAGAAGGTGAAATCCGTTCGCGATGACGCAAAGAAAATCAAAATCGCCATCACCAACGAGTTGATCTACCCACCTGCCGCCGACCGCGCCGTCGCTTTTGCCGCCGCCGATCCGCTGGCGAAATTTGTCTAGAGCCTGCTTACCGCGCCCCCCGGCGCGGTTTTTTTCAGGCTAGCGCCTGTACGTTAGCCTGTGTCCGGCGGGCTTTCAGATAACCGTAGATCAGAAGCGACGACATCGCGCAGAACGACAGTACCGCCGCAGGCAGGGTCACGTAACTCCAGCTAAAGCCAAGGGTAATCATCATCCCGCCAAAGTACGCCCCAATGGCGCTGCCGAGGTTAAAGGCCACCTGGCCCCCCGCTGCACCGAGCATCTCCCCACCCTGGGCATTTTGCAGAAGCAGGATCTGCAACGGGGCCGACAGCGCAAACAACCCGGCGCAGCAGATAAAGCCCATCACCAGCGAGGCCACAGGCAGCGCACCGAAGGCAAACAACAGCAGCAGCGACAAAACAATCACCAGATCGGTGAGTGCCGCAATTCGCAGCGGACTGTAGCGCCCGGAAAGTTTGCCGCTGAACAGGTTGCCCAGCACCATGCCGAGTCCCATTAACATCATGATCGCGGTCATCACCCCTTCGGAGAAGCCCGATACGTTGATCATGAAGGGTTTGACGAAGCTGAACCAGGCAAAGACTCCGGCGTTGCCGAACATGGTGGCGGCGAAGATAAACCAGGGTTCAGGCTTTTTCAGGAAGTGAAATTGCTCGCTCAGGCGTGTCTGGGATTTATCAAATGTCTGCGGCACCCAGAGGGCAATCGACACCATGACCAGCAGGTTAAACGCAGCAATCAGGAAGAAGGTATAACGCCAGCTGAACTGATGCCCAAGCCAGGTGCCGAGGGGCACACCCGCCAGGTTAGCCACCGTCATCCCGGCAATCATGCCAGCCACCGCCAGGGTAACCTTACCCGGCGGCGCGATACGCGAGAGGATAATGGTGCCGACGCCGAAAAACGCGCCGTGCGGAAAGCCAGATACCAGCCGCCCGATCGCCAGCATGGTGTACGACGTGGAGAAGGTAAAAATGGCGTTGCCGATGAGGCACAGCGTCACCAGGAACAGCAGGATCGACTTTAAAGAGAACTTCCCGGAAAAAATAGCGATGATCGGTGCCCCAATCACTACCCCAAAGGCATAAAACGAAATCATATTGCCGGCAGAAGGAATGGTGATCCCCACATCCCGTGCCAGCTCGGTTAACACGCCCATAATGCCAAACTCGGCCATGCCCAGGCCAAAGGTGCCAAGTGCTAACGAAAACACCGTCTTTTTCATACCGCGACCACTTGTTAAATAATTGCAACAGCCATTATCGACCAAACTGGTATGGTGAGCCAGTTCAAATCGCGCCGCTGGCCGATTCCTCCATCAATTCGGGCAGGCTGTGAATATTTTCCGCCAGGATGCTCAGGCCTGATTACACTTCAAAGTGTTATGTCTCACCGTACCATCAGAATCACCCCGTAAAGGAAGGCATCATGGCAGATAAAGATAAGAAGAAAAGCAAACCCGTTACGAAGATCGCGCCCCCCGCCCCGCTTAAGCGCACGGAGTACGAAAAAGAGTTGCACCGCCTGCATGTGGAGCTGGTTAAGTTGCAGCGGTGGGTGGTCAGCAAGGGCCTGAAAGTGTGCGTCGTCTTTGAAGGGCGCGACGGCGCCGGTAAAGGGGGCACCATCAAGGCCCTGACCGAACGCGTCAGCCCGCGTGTGTTCCGGGTAGTGGCGCTGCCAGCCCCGACCGAGAAAGAGAAAAGCCAGCTCTACTTCCAGCGCTATGTTCCACATCTGCCCTCCGCCGGGGAAATCGTCATCTTCGACCGCAGCTGGTACAACCGCGCGGGCGTCGAGCGCGTCATGGGATTTTGTACGGAAGAACAGGTAGAGAAGTTTCTCGACGGGGCACCGATCATCGAAAAAGCAATGGTCGATGCGGGCATTATCCTGATTAAATACTGGCTGGAAGTCACCCCCAAAGAGCAGGAGCGTCGCCTGCGCGACCGCATTAACGACGGGCGCAAAACCTGGAAACTGTCGCCAATGGACGTGAAATCCTTCAACCGCTGGGATGACTATACCAAGGCCCGTGATGCGATGTTTGCCGCCACCGACACCGCCTGGGCACCCTGGTTTGTTGCCCGTTCCGAGGATAAAAAGCGTGCGCGGCTGAATATTATCTCTCATCTCCTGTCCCAAATTCCCTATAAAGACCTGCCGGAAGAAGAGGTTAAATTACCGAAGCGTAAAATCGGCAAAGTTAAACCGACTGCTTACCCGTTCCGTTATATTGACGAGAAGTTCTGACGATTACCGCCCTCTTAATTATTTATTGCGAGGGCGGTTCAGCGTAATTTCACCTGATTTCATCCGATTGCTTTTATCTGGAAGCGTGCTCGCAATACCTGTATTACCAGGCGACCCGGTCATGCTTTCAATATAACGGTTACCGTAATCCCCCGGAAAGAACATGAGAACACCTGACATCCTATAAAACCCGCTCCGGATCCCTTCCCGGAGCGGGTACTTCACCCTCAGAGCCGCGTAAGCGCAGCGCCACCGGGTGTCACAAGCGACGAGATTACTTCATCCCTTCCCGACTCTCGTTCTGCGCTTCCAGACGCTCCACATCCCGATACCAGCGCGGGTGGTGTTTCTGCGCCCAGCGGCGGCTCACTTTTCCTTCGATCATCCCTTTAATCGAACCTTTGACCCAGAACGCCATATACATATGGATCAGAATGGCATGGATCAAAATAATGGCCGATGTCGCGTGGATCAGCAGACTGTAGCGCACGACCTGCATCGGGAAATAGTGGGCAAAATAGGGACGCCAGATAATCACCCCGGTCACCAGCAGCACGAAAATCATGCTCATGATGGTCCAGAACATCATTTTCTGTCCGGCGTTGTATTTCCCCACCTTCGCGACTTTGTGCTCGTTGCCTTTCAGTACCTCAACAATGCCCTTCAGCCACGGAATATCCTGCTTGTCCGGGATGTTGTGATGGACGAAACGCACGAACATAAACATCAGCGCCACGAAAATCAGCACCCCAAAGAACGGATGCAGAATGCGCCCCATCTGCGGAGTACCGAAGGTTTCGGTCAGCCATTGTAGCGTCGGGAAGAAGAACGAGATGCCGGATAACGACACCAGGAAGAAGCAGATCACCACTGTCCAGTGACAAGCGCGGTCAATAAACTTCGTGCGCACGATCATCTTTGACTTATTCATGGTGTTCCTCCTCGTCGTCATCCACCTCTTTGTTCGGCCCGATACCTATGTAGTGATAAATCAACCCGGCAAAGGTGGCGATAAAGCCTGCCGCGGAGAGCGGTTTAAGCGCCCCTTTCCACAGGTTAATGGACGTATCGATCGCCGGGTCCTTCGGCAGATTGTGATACAGCTCAGGCTGGTCGTTATGGTGAAGCACGTACATGACATGCGTCCCGCCCACCCCTTGCGGGTTGTAGACACCCGCGTTGGCATAGCCACGCGCTTTCAGCTTATCGACCCGCTGCTGGGCAACCTCCAGCATCTCCTTCTTGGTGCCAAAGTGAATGGCCCCGGTCGGACAGGTCTTCACGCAGGCTGGCTCCTGACCAACGCTGACGCGATCCACGCACAGGGTGCATTTGTAGACCCGGTTGTCCTCTTTATTAAGACGCGGCACGTTGAACGGACAGCCCGCGATGCAGTACCCGCAGCCGATGCAGTTGTCCTGCTGGAAATCGACGATGCCATTGGCATACTGAATAATCGCCCCCGCTGACGGGCAGGCTTTCAGACAGCCCGGATCCTCGCAGTGCATACAGCCATCTTTGCGGATCAGCCACTCCAGCTTGCCGTTCTGATCGGTTTCGCTAAAGCGCATCACCGTCCAGGATTTGGCGCTCAAATCTGCCGGGTTATCGTACACCCCGACGCAGTGCCCCACCTCGTCGCGGATATCGTTCCACTCGGAACAGGCCACCTGGCAGGCTTTACAGCCCACGCAGGAGGAGACATCGATAAGCTTTGCCACTTCCGCTTTGTAATCCCGCGCACGAGGCGCGGGCGTAAAACCGTTGGTGGCGGAGCGTTTGATGACGTCTTGTGTTTCCATCGACATTGATTCGCTCCTTATGCTTTCTCGATGTTGACCAGGAACGCCTTGTACTCTGGCGTTTGCGAGTTGGAATCCCCCACCGCAGGCGTCAGGGTGTTGGCGATATAGCCTTTCTGCGCCACCCCTTCAAAGCCCCAGTGCAGCGGGATCCCGACGGTTTCCACCTGTTGGCCGTGAACGTTCAGGGCCTGCAGGCGACGGGTGACCACCGCCACGGCGCGAATAAACCCGCGCTGGCTGCTGACCTTGACACGATCGCCATTAGCGATGCCTTTGGCCTTCGCCAGGGTCTCGCTGATCTCGACAAACTGTTCCGGCTGGGCGATGGCGTTCAGTCGCGCGTGTTTGGTCCAGGTATGGAAATGCTCGGTCAGGCGATAGGTTGTACCGACGTACGGGAACTTATCTTTCTTGCCCATGCGCACGGCATCTTCCTGGTAAACACGTACCACCGGACTGGAGACCACGTTCGGGTGCAGCGGGTTAGTGCCGAGCGGCGTTTCCATCGGCTCGTAGTGTTCCGGGAACGGCCCTTCCGCCAGCTTGTCGATGGCAAACAGACGTCCCAGCCCTTCCGGCTGCATGATAAACGGCCCGGTGTTGCTGCCCGGTGCGGCGGTGTTGAAGTCCGGGATATCGTTGCCGGCCCACTTCGTGCCGTTCCACTGGATCAGCATCCGTTTCGGATCCCACGGCTTGCCGTTGATATCCGCCGACGCGCGGTTGTAGAGCACGCGACGGTTCAATGGCCACGCCCAGGCCCAGCCCAGTGTATTGCCCAGCCCTGACGGGTCGGCGTTATCGCGGTTAGCCATCTGGTTGCCCTGCTCGGTCCAGCTGCCGGTGTAGATCCAGCACGAGGATGCCGTGGTACCGTCATCACGCAGTTGGGCAAAGCTGCTCAGCAACTGGCCTTTCTTCGCGATGAGCACGCCATTGGCGCCATAGAGATCTGCCAGCGCATAGCCGTTGTTCTCTTTCGCCACCTCTTCCGATTCCGGGTGATCCGGCTGTTTGTAATCCCAGCGCATCCGCAGGAGCGGCTCAGCCCCTTTGCCGCCTTCCGTGCGGTACATCTCACGCAGACGATGGTAAATTCCCGCCAGGATCTCGCCGTCGTTACGTGCTTCGCCCGGCGCATCCTGCCCCTTCCAGTGCCACTGCAGCCAGCGGCCGGAGTTGGCGATGGAGCCATCCTCTTCGGCAAAACAGGTGGACGGCAGACGGAACACTTCGGTCTGAATCGAGGCGGTATCCACATCATTCATCTCGCCGTGGTTCTGCCAGAAGTTCGAGGTTTCCGTCACCAGCGGATCGATCACCACCATGTACTTCAGCTTGCTGAGACTGGCGACAATCTTGTTCTTATCCGGGAACGACGCCACAGGGTTAAAGCCCTGGCAGATGTAACCTGTGACCTCGCCCTTCGCCATCATGTTGAAATACTTAATGACGTCGTAGGACTGATCCCATTTCGGCAGCCAGTTAAAGCCCCAGTCGTTCTCCTTCTGCGCCGCATCGCCATAGAAGGACTTCATCAGGCTGACGAAGAACTTCGGATAATTACTCCAGTAGTTCACCTGATCAGGCAGCGTCGCTTTTGGCGTGTTCGCCGTCATATAGCTTTGCAGATCCGTCTGTTTCTCGGACGGCAGCGTCAGGTAGCCGGTCAGGCTGGTCGACAGCAAGCCTAAGTCGGTTAAGCCCTGAATGTTGGAGTGCCCGCGCAGGGCGTTCACCCCGCCACCGGCCATGCCCATGTTGCCGAGCAGCAGCTGGATCATCGCCATGGTACGGATGTTCTGCGCCCCGACGGTGTGTTGCGTCCAGCCCAGCGCATACAGGAAGGTCGTGGTTCTGTCTGCTGCACTGGTGGAGGCCAGCACTTCGCACACTTTCAGGAAGTCGGCTTTCGGCGTTCCGCAAATATTTTCCACCACCTCCGGCGTATAGCGGGAGACGTGCTGTTTCAGCAGGTTCCACACGCAGCGTGGATCGGTGAGCGTGTCGTCGCGTTTCGCATAGCCATTTTCGTCGAACTGATAGTTCCAGGAAGACTTATCGTACTGGCGTTTTTCCGCGTCGTAGCCGCTGAACAGCCCGTCTTCAAAGGTAAAGTCTTCCCGCACCAGCAGATTGGCGTTGGTGTAATGCTTAACGTACTCAGCGTTAATTTTGTTGTTTTCAATCAGGTACAGCAGCACGCCGGAAAGGAACGTAATGTCCGTGCCGGAGCGGATTGGCGCATAGATATCGGCCACCGATGCCGTACGCGTAAAGCGCGGATCGACGACGATCAGCGTCGCATCATTGTTGTTCTTCGCTTCCATCGCCCAGCGGAATCCCACGGGATGGGCCTCAGCGGCGTTACCGCCCATGACCATAACGACGTTGGCGTTTTTGATATCAACCCAGTGGTTGGTCATCGCACCGCGACCAAATGTTGGAGCAAGACTTGCTACCGTTGGTCCGTGTCAGACGCGCGCCTGGTTATCTACCGCCAGCATGCCGAGGGAGCGCACAAATTTCTGCGTCAGCATGCCGGTTTCATTACTGGCCGCCGAGGCGCATAGCATCCCGGTGGAGGTCCAGCGGTTTACCGTCACGCCCTGCGCATTGGTCTCGACGAAGTTGGCGTCGCGGTCGGCTTTCATCAGTTTCGCAATCCGGGAGAAGGCCTCATCCCAGGAGAGTCGCTGCCACTTGTCGGAACCCGGCGCGCGGTACTCCGGGTAACGCAGGCGGTTTTCGCTGTGAACATAGTCCAGCAGGCCCGCCCCTTTCGGGCATAACGCCCCACGGCTGACCGGATGATCCGCGTCGCCTTCAATATGATAAATCGACTCTTTGGCGTTCTTCGCGCCATCTCCCAGGCTATACATCAATAGCCCGCATCCCACGGAACAGTATGTGCAGGTGTTACGGATCTCTTTCGCACGCAGCAATTTATAGTTGCGCGCCTGAGCCAGCGCCATTTTAGGAGCGAACCCTAAAGCAGCCACTGTGGTTCCGGCCATACCGCCCGCGCAGATTTTAAAAAACTGTCTGCGACTGACGTCCATCGTTGTCCTCGTTAACTCAATGAGAATTCCGGCGGAAAACTAACAGCAAAGCCCCTGTTTTTTTTGCGGCAAATCAATATCGCTATATTTCGCCCTCTTAATAGTCAGCGGGTCACTGTTTTGTTACCGCTAAGGGGGTAACCGCGGGGAGATTAATTCGCGGAAGGTACTGAAACAGTGCTATAAATTTGCCCCTGAAAATGTCATGGCAATGGAAAAATGATGGACAGAAAAAAAGCGACGTTGACAGGGCTGGCGGCCATTGTGCTCTGGAGCACGATGGTGGGCCTGATCCGAGGCGTCAGCGAGGGGCTAGGCCCGGTAGGGGGCGCGGCGATGATCTACACGCTCAGCGGTTTACTTTGTCTGGTCACGGTCGGGCTGCCCAACCTGCGGCGTTTTTCGCCCCGCTACCTGATGGCGGGTAGCGTGCTGTTTGTCAGCTATGAGATCTGTCTGGCCCTGTCGTTAGGCTACGCCACCACCCGTCACCAGGCCATTGAGGTGGGGATGGTCAACTATCTCTGGCCAAGCCTGACCATTGTGTTTGCCATTCTGTTTAATCGCCAGAAATCGACGCTGTGGGTGATCCCGGGGCTGCTTATCTCGCTGCTGGGTGTCAGTTGGGTCGTCGGGGGCGATAAGGGGCTTAGTCTGGCGGACATTGCCCAAAACGTTATCTCGAATCCGCTGAGTTACGGCCTGGCCTTTGTCGGGGCTTTTATCTGGGCCGCTTACTGCACCGTGACCAGTAAATATGCCAAGGGCCAGAATGGCATCACCCTGTTTGTGCTGCTGACGGCCCTGACTCTGTGGGTGAAATATGCCTTCAGCGATCAGCCGGAAATGGTCTTCAGCGTGCCGGTGGTGATTAAACTCCTGATGTGCGGCGTGGCGCTGGGGTTTGGCTATGCCTCATGGAACATCGGCATTCTGCACGGCAACGTGACGCTGCTGGCGGTGGCGTCCTATTTTACGCCGGTACTGTCAGCGGCGCTGGCGGCGGTGTTACTGAATGCCCCCCTGTCGTTTAGCTTCTGGCAGGGGGCGATGATGGTGTGCGCGGGGTCGTTGTTGTGTTGGTATGCTACGCGGGCGCGGACGCGCTAAGTTCCTGGACGCGACAAGGAGTAGCGAAAACCACCAGCCGCTTCGGCTGGTGGTCTGATAACAATTACCAGTTGCCGTAAGGGTAAGTTTTACCCTTGATAAAATCCTTTATGAACTGATCATATCCATCTGGAATGCTGTAATTAAAATCAATTCGGGTGGGCACTCCCTTACAGATATCCAGCCGATCGCCTGAAAGAGTTACCATGCGTTTTGGCTCTACAGGGACATTTATCCCTCCGGCACTGTCCTGAAGCCAGATCTTCACCTTCCCCTCCGGCGCAAGACCGAACAGCATCGTTTTATACCAGGCGGTTTCTCCTTTTCTGTCTTTTCCTGTCGGGGTCAGCATGATTTCACGTAACGACGGTTTGAAGATGATCTGTGTTTCATAGGTCTTTTTATCAATGATGGAGTCCCAGCAGAACATCATGGCAACGGGCGGATGGCGGGCTTTATTCAGTTCTGCATGCATTCGAACAAGGTTGTTCCAGGTCTCAACGGTATCCGGATCGCCAGGTGTACCGTCCAGCATCCGGAATCTGTAGACCACATTTCCGCTATCAATAATCGCAGCGTATGTCACGACAGCGTTTAAGGCTCGGGGTGTAAAAAAAGCAAATTCCCATTTTCCATAAGGCATGCTGCCGGTTTCTTCCGGGGTCTGCGGTTCAGAAGCCCGGCAGCCACTCACCAATAGCACCACCGCAAGGGCGATTTTCAGTTTCATACTTCTTTACCATCCATGTTGTATTGGGTGCGCTGCCGTTTTTCATCCCGGCTACCCAGAAAACCGAGGAAAAAGGCCACAAGCCGACGCGGCAGGTAGCCTGATAACAATTACCAGTTGCCGTAGGGATAGGCTTTATCTTTGATAAATTCCTGAGTCGTTTTGGTATATCCATATCCCTGAATATGCCTTGTAATTCCCTTACAGATATCAAGCTGATCGCCTGAAAGCGTCGCGATTTGTTTCGGCCTTAAAGGGACATTTCTCCCTCCGGCGCTGTCCTGAAGCCAGATTTTTACCTTCCCTTCCGGCGCAAGACCAAACAGCATCGTTTTATACCAGGCGGTTTCTCCGTAACGGTCTGTCCCTGTCGGTGTCAGCATGGTTTCACGTAACGAAGGATTGAAAATAATCCACGTTTCATAGGTTTTTTTATCAATGATGGAGTCCCAGCAGAACAGCATGGAAACGGGGGGGTGGCGGACTTTATTAAAGATAACTCCGCCATTAGGTGTAGTGTCACTCCAGAACTGTACGGTATCCGGATCACTCTGCGTACTGTCCAACGTCCGGAAGGTCGATACAACTTTTCCGCTGTCGATAACCACTGCGTGCGTCACGATGGCAGGCAAAGCATAGGGAGTAAAAAATGCAAAACCCCATTTGCCGTAAGGCATGCTGCCCGTTTCTTCCGGTGTCTGCGGCTCAGAAGCGCGGCAGCCACTCACTAATAACACCAGTGCGAGGGCGATTTTCAGTTTCATATTTTTTTCCCGTCCATGTCGTATAGGGTGCGCTGCCAGTTTTCATCCGGGCGATCGAGAAAACCGATGATTTCCGCTGCGGATGCACCGCCCTGCGTAAAACCTTTTGTATCCGCAACGATCGCATTCCAGTTTGCCGAGCAGTGAATATCGCCGGGCGATAGTGTCGATTTCATCCTGGCTAAACGTACCTGAACTCTGGTCCGAACGAACCGCTTTACCCATTTCCAGGGCTTTGGCGCACAATGAATTCAATTCATCTGGAACATTGAAATTATCGTCTTCCTGTATTTCATCAAACATCACCCCGGCCTCCTGTGCGGCGTCATACATCACCCGCAACGCGACTTTTGACCAGTCATTTCTAATGATTCGGTTACGTAGCGTCAGGGCTGCGTAGCTACGTTTCTGCGGTTCGCCGTAGCGGTCCGGCGGCATGCGGTCATCAAACCAGGTTTCTACAGAAATATCGCTGGTGCGCATAATGGGGGCGACTGCCGGACAGGCGTCCAGCTTATCCAGTTGCTTTCTTGTCTGATGGTAACCCCGCGTTTGTTCGCCGGACTGGCGCAGCGGGACAGTGTCGGTCTCCGGGCGAGTCAGAAAAAGATTTTCTTCCACAGCGGGCAGATAACCTCCGCCAACATCAGAATGCACGCCGGGTAACGCCAGTTCAGGCCAGGCGGGTTTTACGCTGTTCAGAGCGAAGTTAAAACGGCATTCATGGGCCGCAGTGATATGAAAAACCTTATCCGCCACACCTGGGCGTAGCACAAGATTTACTTCGCCCGTATCCGCACTGTGCGGGTTCAGGCCGTTTAGTGGGGTGCCAATCGCGGCTACGGTATCAAAAATCCCGATAAAGCGAATTTTGCCCACTGGAGTTCCTTTAAACTCTGTGCCCTGCACACCTTCGCGGATTGCAGCAATAATTGCGGGGTCTTCTGAATGAATACGATTGGCAAAGTGACGTGAGGCGGCTGCGCCACGACTGAAACCGAAAATATCAAAATGAAGAGACTTTATAACCAGTTCATAATTTGGTTGTCTTCTGCATATTTCTTGTAAAACCTCCTGTATATTGCGAGCCAGTCGGGATATGGCTATATCCGTTTTAGCAATAACTCCAGTGTCTGATATTCCAAACCCTTGCCCAATTATGCTGTCCGGCTTACCTGCTTCCGTACCTATACCATCAATGTAAATGGCTCTCTGAATATCACTACCCTTGGTTGATATGTCCTTTTTATACAGCGTCTGCAGCCAGTGCACATTCGTATAATACCCCGTATAACTAATGCACCCACACCCGAAACGCCCATACCCTCCCGCGCACATTTTCCCAGAATCGCACCCGCGTCGATGTTATCAAGTTCGTAGCGTTCAGCAATACAGGCTTTTATCATGTTATTGGTATTAATAGCATTGTTGCCCGTACCATCGAAAAACACACCGAGCGTCAGGGTGATTTCTCGTTTTTCTTTTGTGGCAGGGTTGCTGACATTGTCAGAGGTAGCGGCTGAATTTTTTCGTGCGGCCTGCGCATGTTGTTCTGGCTCGCCAGCGTTTAGAGGTGCACCGGCAACCGTGTTAACCCGTTTATCTTCCCCGGACCAATATACGGCATTCGGGAATGACGTTATTAGCCTTGCCCGGCACGGGCATGTACTGCGGCTATGCAATGTTCCTGCTGCTGCCACGCCATGAATAAAGTAATTAGGTATACCCCCTGCGATATGATAGACCTTACGATCGATACCGCAGGAAACCTTATCGCCGTTTCTGGCCGTCGCAACACATCCAAAACTATGGTGTTGTGAAGCGGAAAGCACAGTACCGCCACAGGAAGTTTTATCACCCAGACGAATAAAATAACCTATTGCCATAATCATCATCCTTAATAAAGTGAATGAGCAGATTTGATTCATTCATGTTCAAAGAAGAAACGGCGAATATTTACATTTGATTAAAATGGTAATAACGCAATATGGAGAGGTTAAATATTACTCCCCCTGCATTGTTCAGCGCCATCAGAAAAATCATTTCACCCAGAATAATTAAATGCCACACAAACAAACGGTGGGTTTTGATTGTTATTATTTTTAGGCCCTATTCTATCGACAAAAATCATTGACTGAGAAAATCACAGGATCAAGTAAAAACTGAAGTAAAAATAAAACCTTTGCAATCATTAACGGTGAACCCAGATGCCAGCATTATATAATGCCAGTGGATTGATATTCTTCATCATGCTCATTTCACTGATATTCAAACAGGCTGTTTTTACCATCACTCTGGTCCTCTCCCATAAGAGAGAGGGAACCAGATAGCGCCGAATTACAGGCGGGGTAAGACGCAGCCGCCATCCGGCGCTGGGGCTGCGGTGCGGCCTGTTGCCGCTTAACCCTTTACCTCAACTGTTCTGCCGCAGCCAGCTCTGTAACAGCTTACCGTCCTGGCTCATCTCAACATCCTGCCGGACGCACAGGTAATAATCCCGACCATCGTCGATGGGCATATCAAATATTTTCACCAGCTCGCCGCTCTCCAGATAGGGCGCAATGAGTGGCTCACGCATCAGGGCGCAGCCCAGGCCCGCCTGCACGCCCGCCAGCGTTAACAGGCCATCTTCAAACATCGGTCCGCTGCGTCGCGGCGGGCGCTTAACCCCCTGCTGGATAAACCACTGCTGCCAGGTCGCGCGCTCCTCATCATGCAGGAGCGGCATTTGTAGCAGCTGTTCGGGGGTATCGATATGTCCGTGCAGGCGCAAAAACGCCCGGCTACAGACCGGCACCATCTGCCCGGAGATAAGCTTCTCGCTCTGGTAGCCTGCCCACTGCCCGTTACCAAAGCGGATCGACATATCCGAGGCATCGCTCAGGTAATTGCGGTGGTTGGCGTAGACCACATTAATTTCGGTTTGCGGATTGGCCCGCATAAACCCCGGTAGCCGCGGGATAAACCACCCCATGCCAAACAGCGGGATCAGACTGATGGTCACCTGACGGGTCTGTACCTGCTCAAGCAGATGCTCGGTAGCCTGGCGCAGCACGTTAAAGGCCGCACGAATGGAGCGGTAATAGTCTCGCCCCTGTTGGCTGAGGATCAGCCTGCGTCCCTGACGCTCGGTAAGCGGCATCTGCAGGTACCCTTCCAGCACTTTGAGCTGATGGCTGACCGCTGACGGGGAGATATCCAGCTCCTGCGCCGCCTGGGTCACACTGCCCAGCCGGGCTATTGCCTCGAAGGCCCGTACCGCTCGCAGCGGTGGATCGTTCGCCAGTCGGCTCTCGGCAAAGGCTGGCACCACCAGGGATTGTTCTGTTTTATTCATATATTGATCTGTCATGGATAATCAGGTTTATCAGCCATTTATCATCATCTTTAAAATCAATCAGATAACGCAAGCTCCAAAAATCATAAGAAAGAATATATGTGTATTTCACAATTTAATTCAATTATTAGATGTTACCCGCTGAAAGAGCAATTTGTCGGGTAGGAACGTTGGACACACTCATACAACAACTAATCAACGGCGTGATGCTGGGCAGCATCTACGCGCTGATCGCGCTGGGCTATACCATGGTGTATGGCATTTTGCGCATTATTAACTTCGCCCACGGCGATATTTTAATGGTCGGCGCGCTGACCACCCTGTCGGGGCTGAATCTCCTCAACGGTTATTTTCCCGCTATGCCGCAACTGCTGCAGCTTGGCTTCGCGCTGCTGATCGCGATGGCGGTCTGCGCCCTGCTGGCGATGGCGGTGGAGCGTTTCGCCTACCGCCGCCTGCGGCATGCGCCGCGGCTGGCACCGCTCATCTCCGGGATTGGCGTGTCGGTGCTGCTGCAAACCGTGGCGATGATTATCTGGACGCGTAACCCGCTGATGTTTCCGCAGATCCTGCCGATGGACCCCATTGCCATCACCGCAGGCAGCGAGGCGCATCCCCCGGCGATTGTTACCGTGACCGGCATGGTTACCGTGGCGCTGGCTCTGATCGTCATGACCGGCCTGTGGCTGCTGGTGGAATACACCCGCCTCGGTCGCGGTATGCGCGCCGTGGCCGAAAACCCGCGCGTCGCGACTCTGATGGGCGTCAATCCGAACGCCATCATCACCCTCACCTTCGCCATTGGCGGCATCTTTGCCGCGCTGGCAGGCGTGATGATGGCCAGCAACTACGGTAACGCCAGCTTCTCGATGGGCTTCCTGCCCGGCATTAAGGCCTTTACCGCGGCGGTTCTCGGCGGCATCGGCAACATTCGCGGGGCGATGATAGGCGGGATCCTGCTCGGCATTATCGAAGCAATGGGTGCCGGTTATCTTGGCGAGCTGACTGACGGTGTGTTTGGCAGTAATTACCAGGACGTATTCGCCTTTATCGTGCTGATTCTGGTGTTGGTCTTCCGTCCGGCGGGTCTGCTGGGCGAGCGCGTGGCGCATAGGGCGTAAGAGGAAATCATGACTGCCATTGAACTCAAAACACCGGCGACCCGCCGTAAATTCTGGTCCGGCATGACGCTGTTTGTGCTTGCCCTGCTGCTTGCGCCGGTGGTGGCTACCCAACTGGGCGGCAACTACTGGGTGCGGGTGATCGACTTCGCCCTGCTCTACATCATGCTGGCGCTGGGGCTGAATATCGTGGTCGGCTACACCGGCCTGCTGGATATGGGCTTTATCGCTTTCTATGCTGTCGGCGCTTATCTGGCTGCACTGCTGGCGTCGCCGCACCTGGCGGAGGTGTTCCCGATCCTCAACGTCTGGTTCCCGGATGGGCTACATACGTCGTATCTGCTGATCATCCCGATTGCGGCGCTGGTCGCGGCGGTGTGTGGCATCCTGCTCGGCGCGCCAACGCTGAAGCTGCGCGGCGATTATCTGGCGATCGTGACCCTCGGTTTCGGGGAGATCATCCGTATTCTGATGCGTAATCTCGACCGCCCGGTGAACATCACCAACGGTGCTAAGGGCATTACCGGCGTCGATACCCTCAACCTGTTTGGGCTGAAGTTCAGCGGGGTTTACCACTGGTTCGGCGTCAAGGTGCCCGCCCTGTGGCTGTGGTACTACCTGCTGATGCTGGTGATTGTCGGGATCATTTTTGTCTGTCTGCGCCTGCAACACTCGCGCATTGGCCGGGCGTGGCACGCCATTCGCGAAGATGAAGACGTCGCCCGGGCGATGGGGATCAACGTGCGCAACTTTAAGCTGCTGGCCTTTGCCATGGGTGCCTCTTTTGGCGGCGTGGCCGGGGCGCTGTTTGGTGCCTTCCAGGGCTTTGTCTCGCCGGAATCTTTCACCTTGCAGGAGTCGATTGCCGTGCTGGCGATGGTGGTGCTGGGCGGTATGGGCAATATCCCGGGGGTGATCCTCGGCGCGGTGCTGCTCACTGCCCTGCCAGAACTGCTGCGTAGCCAGGCTGCGCCGGTACAGCAGGCGCTGTTTGGTTCGGTGCTGATAGACCCGGAGATCCTGCGTCAGCTGTTCTACGGTCTGGCGCTGGTGCTTGTCATGCTGGTTCGGCCGTCGGGCATCTGGCCGGTTCGCCACAAGGAGGTCAACGCATGAGTCTGTTAACCGTGCGCAATATGTCCAAACGCTTTGGCGGCCTGACGGCGGTGGACAACGTCTCACTCTCGATCAACAAAGGCGAAATTTACGGTCTGATTGGCCCTAACGGCGCGGGTAAAACCACCTGCTTCAACCTGATCACCGGGCTGTACCCGGCAGACAGCGGCGAATTTGCCATTGCCGATACACCGTACTTCCCGAAGCAGATCGAAAGAGTGACCGCCGCAGGCATCGCCCGCACCTTCCAGAACGTCCGTCTGTTTAACGAGATGTCGGTGCTGGAGAACGTGATGGTGGGTCGCCATGTACGTACCCGCAACGGGCTGTGGGCCGCGCTGAGCCGTCACAAGCGCGCCAGGGAAGAAGAGGCCCAGACCCGGGAACAGGCGTGGCACTGGCTGGAGTACACCGGCATTGCAAAGTTCGCCCACTACCGCGCCTGCGATCTGGCTTACGGCCATCAGCGTCGGCTGGAAATCGCCCGCGCACTGGCCACCGATCCGCTTCTGCTGGCGCTGGATGAACCTGCCGCCGGGATGAACGCAGCAGAAAAAGTGGCTCTGGGGGAGCTATTGACCCGCATCCGCGACGACGGAAAAACCCTGCTGATGATTGAACATGACGTGAAGCTGGTGATGGGGATCTGCGATCGCCTCACGGTGCTGGATTATGGCAAAACGCTGGCCAGCGGTACGCCGGACAGCGTGCGACGCGACCCGGCGGTGATCGCCGCCTGGCTTGGAGGCAATGCCCATGTCTGAATTACTGAAAGTGGAACGCCTGGACGTGCATTACGGCGGTATCCAGGCGGTGCGCGGCGTCTCCTTTAGCCTGCGCGAAGGTGAACAGGCCACGCTGATCGGGGCCAACGGTGCGGGCAAAAGCTCCACCGTACGAGCCATCACCGGGCTGGAGCGTTTTGGCGGCAACATTGAATTTAACGGCAAGCCGGTGCGTAAACAGAAAGCCGAAGCGCTGCTGCGCGACGGGCTGGTGATGGTCCCGGAAGGCCGGGGTATCTTCGCCCGTATGACGGTGCTGGAGAACCTGCAGATGGGAGCCTGGCTTCGCCGTGACACTGTCACCGTGAAGCAGGAGATGGACGAGATTTTTGCCCGGTTCCCACGTCTTGGCGAACGCCAGCATCAGCTGGCCGGGCTGCTCTCCGGCGGAGAGCAGCAGCTTTTAGCGCTGAATCGCGCCCTGCTCAGCCGCCCGCGTCTGCTGATCCTGGACGAACCCTCCATGGGCCTCGCGCCAAAGATGGTAGAAAACATTTTTGCCGTCATCGCCGGGTTGCGAGAGCGTGGTGTGGCCCTGCTGCTCATCGAACAGAACGCCCGCCTGGCGCTGGAAGTGACCGACCAGGCCTGGGTGATGGACAGTGGCAGCATCGTTCATCATGGCGAATCCAAAGCGATGCTTAACGATGACCAGATTGCACAGATTTATTTGGGCGAAATGCCCGTTTAACAACACCCACCAACATCAGGGAATAACAATGAAAACCGTAACAATGAGCGCGCTCAGCGCCGCGATCCTGCTCAGCGGATTAGCCTCTACCGCGGCCTGGGCCGCCGACAGTGAAACCGTGGTGATTGGCCTGGCAGGTCCGCTCACCGGTCCGTCTGCCCGTATCGGTAAAGATCTGGAGAACGGTGCTCAGCTGGCAATTGACGACATCAACAAGCAGCACCCGACCATCGGCGGCAAAGCGGTGACCTTTAAGCTGCAGTCCGAAGATGACCAGTCGGATCCGCGTACCGCAGTGGCCGTGGCGCAGCGCCTGGTGGACAGCGACGTGGCAGGCGTGGTCGGCCACTGGAACACCGGCACCAGCATCCCGGCGGCCCGCGTCTATCACGATGCCGGTATCGCCCAGGTGGCACCCGTTGCCACCGGCCATGCCTATACCAAACAGGGCTTCGACACCAGCTTCCGCGTGATGGGTCACGATGATGACGGCGGTCAGTTTGCCGGGCAGTACGCGGTCAATACCCTGAAAGCCAAACGCATCGCGGTCATTGACGACCGTACCGCCTTTGGTCAGGGGCTGGCGGATGAGTTTATTAAATCGCTCGAATCCCAGGGCGTGAAGATTGTCGATCGCCAGTACGTTGACGACAAAACCGTTGATTTCAGCGCCGTGTTGACCGCCATTCGCAGCAAAAATGCGGATCTGATTTTCTTCGGTGGCGTGGACAGCCAGGCGGCACCGCTGGCGCGTCGTATTAAACAGTTGGGCATGAAGGCCACCCTGATGGGCGCAGGCGGCTTTGTCAGCCAGACCTTCCTGCAACTGGCGCAGAAAGAGGGTGAAGGCGTAGTGGCGCTGGAAC
The DNA here is from genome assembly GCF_043105735.1 of Leclercia sp. GLN_9. Taxonomy (NCBI): domain Bacteria; kingdom Pseudomonadati; phylum Pseudomonadota; class Gammaproteobacteria; order Enterobacterales; family Enterobacteriaceae; genus Leclercia; species Leclercia sp. GLN_9. The sequence goes on along the minus strand of NZ_JBICLV010000042.1, from coordinate 53,817 downwards.
CGGGCCTGCCTGTGGATCAGATGCCGGGCGGCAAGACCTTCGAACAGGCGTATCAGTCCCGCTACCACACCCATATCGAACTGCACGCCCCGTTCGCCTATGACGCCACCCGTGTCCTGGTGGCCGCGATGGAAAAAGCCGACTCGGTGGATCCGGCAGAGTACCTGCCTGCCCTGCGCGCCATCAGCTATTCCGGCGTCACCGGGCAGATCGCCTTTGATAACCAGGGCAACCTGAAAGCCCCGTCATTCACCGTTTATAAAGTGGTCGATGGCAAATGGCAGCCGCAAACCGTGCTCGGCGGCGCACAAACGAAGTAACGCAGTGAGGCAATGTGATGAGTGATAATAATGAGCTGGGCATTCTCGCCCGCCGCAAAATTGAAGCAGAAATTATTAAGCCAATTTATGAAATCCTGGTGCGCGAGATCGGCAAGACCCGCGCCCAGGCGGTCATTGGCGAGGCCATTGAGCAGGCCGCCATTAATGCAGGCAAAGAGTTTGCCAGCAAAGAGCCGAACGGCGCAGACGTGAAGAGCTTTATCGCCCTGCAATATCTGTGGGAGAAAGATAACGCCCTGGACGTGCGGGTGATCGACGCCGACGACCAGCAGTACAACTACGACGTCACCCGCTGCCGCTATGCCGAGATGTATCACGAGATGGGGCTGGGGGAGATCGGCCACCTGCTGTCGTGCGCGCGCGATGAAAAATTTATCGTCGGCTATGCGCCGGACGTGGAGCTGACCCGCACCACCACCATCATGCAGGGCGGTAAATGCTGCGACTTCCGCTATCGCAGCAACAAGGACAAAGCATGATCCGCGTAAACGCAGACCGGTTATGGTCAACGCTTGCGATGATGGCGCAGATCGGCGGCACGCCCGCCGGGGGTGTCACCCGGCTGGCGTTAAGCGATGAAGATCGGATCGCCCGCAACCTGCTGCGTGACTGGGCGCTGGAGGCGGGGTTTTCCTGCAAGGTGGACAGCATGGGCAACATGTTTATCCGCCGTGCCGGAAAAAATCCCGCCCTGGCACCGGTGATGACCGGTTCGCATGTGGATTCCCAGCCACTGGGTGGCAATTACGACGGAGTTTACGGCGTACTGGCCGGGCTGGAATTGCTACGTACCCTGAACGACCATCAGATTGAAACCGAGCGCGACATCGTGCTGGTGAACTGGACCAACGAAGAAGGGGCGCGTTTTGCCCCGGCAATGCTCTCCTCCGGCGTCTGGACCGGGCAGTTCAGCGAGGCCTATGCCCACGCCCGGGCCGACCGGGATGGTATTACGGTGGGTGACGCGCTGGATACCATCGGCTATCGCGGTGAGCTCCCTGCCCGCGCTTTCCCGATCCACGCCTGCTATGAACTGCACATCGAACAAGGACCGATCCTTGAAGATGAGGCGGTGGATATCGGACTGGTGCGGGCGGCGATGGGCCAGCGCTGGTTCACGATCACGCTGGAGGGATTTGCCGCGCATGCGGGTACCACGCCGATGCACAGCCGTCGCGACGCCTTAACCGCCTTTGCGGTGCTGGCGCTGAAGGTTGAAGCCATTGGGTATCAGCATGCGCCCGACGGTCGGGCGACCATCGGCATGGCGAACGTGACCCCCAACTCGCGCAACGTCGTCCCTTCCCGCGTGGTGTGCAGCGTGGAGTTCCGTCATCCGCAGAGCGCGGCGCTGGAGGCGATGGAAGCTGCACTGCATCAGGCGACAGAGAGTCTTTCTGCCCGCGGTGTCAGCGCAAACGTCGAGCGCATCTTTGACTATGCGCCCATTGCGTTTGATGCCACTTGCCTGACGCGCACGGAAAACGCCGTGGCAGCCCTGGGCTATTCCGCAAAATCGATGGTTTCCGGTGCGGGGCACGACACCTGTTATGTCAGCAAGATAGCCCCTGCCAGCATGATCTTTATTCCGTGCGTGAAAGGCATTAGCCATAACGAAGCGGAAAAGATCCTGCCGGCGTGGTCAGAGAAAGGGGCGAATGTGTTGCTGCACAGCGTACTGAGTGCGGCACAGGAGTTGTAAAACCACGCCACCGGGCGTTTTGTACGGCCGGTTGCCCTCATTCCAACCCTCTCCCACAGGGAGAGGGTTTACACCGCGCCGTCGGGCGTTGTTTACCGCTGCGATACTTTAGCGAGGCTAAACCAGATCCCAATCGCCAGAACCATCAGCATCCCGCCCGCGCTGCCCAGCGCCACGCTGTGCGAGGTGATAAAGGCGGTTTTCGCCGCTGTAATCACCGACTCTGCCAGCGACGGGGAGAGATCCTGCGCCACCTTCACCGCCTCACCGATGGACGAGGCGGCATGATCCGCAAGGGAAGCGTCCAGCCCCTGGGGCAGCTCAATGGATGCCGAGAAACTGCGGGTCAGTAACAGTCCAAAAATCGCAACCCCCAGCCCCGCGCCCAGTTCATAGGACATGGTTTCAATCGCCCCGGCGGCTGCGGCCTTCTCTTTCGGCGCGGCGGCCATGATCGCGGCGGTAGAGGCCAGCAATGCGCTCGCCGCACTAAAGCCCAGCAGCACCATCAGGCACCAGGCCTGCCACTGTTGGGTACTGAAATCGAGCATCGACAGCCCCATAAAGCTAAGTGCGCTCAGCCCCATACCGCCAGTGGCTACAACCCGTAATCCCAGACGCCCTACCAGCACCCCGGCTATTGGCCCGCTAAAGCCGCTGGCGACCATGACCGGCAGCATAAACATCCCTGCCTCAAAGGGGGTGAACCCGTGGACAAACTGCAGCTCCTGGGCCATCAGTAGCTCAAAACCCACCAGGGCGATCATGGCCGTCATCGCCATCACCACGCCGCTGAGAATGATGCGATGGCCAAACAGGCGAATGTCGATCATCGGCGTGTGGGCACGCAGCTGAATGCGAATAAAGGCCCACAGGATTGCCGCCCCGATCAGAAGCGAGCCCGCGACTACCCAGGGAGAAAGTTCCCCTTTCAGCGCCGTTTTAGCGCTGTAGACCAACAGCAGGATCGCCACAATCAGCATCAGAGCGTGCGTGATGTTCAGCGGCTGCTCCGGTCGCCCTTGCTGGGCCGGGACAAAACGCGCCGCCAGGGAGACCACCAGCAACACAATGGGAACGTTGATCAAAAACACGGCACCCCAGTAGAAGTGGGCCAGCAGCATCCCGCCCACCAGCGGGCCAAAGGCTGCCCCGCCGGACCCGACGGCAGCCCAGACGCCAAGGGCAATGTTACGCTGACGCGCATCCGGGAAGAGCGTGCGGATCCCGGCAAGCGTCGCGGGAATGATCATCGCCGCGCCGATTGCCAGCGAGGCCCGCGCGGCAATCAACCACCCCGCCGTGGGGGCAAACGCCGCCGCTAACGAAGAGAGGCCAAACAGGGTGCTCCCCATGATCAGCAGGCGCTTAAAGCCGATGCGATCCCCGAGCGCCCCCATCGGCAACACCATGCCGGCCATCACCAGCGAATAGATATCAATGATCCACAGCAATTCATTGCCGCTGGCATCCAGAGTCATACTCAGCGTCGGGGCGGCAACGTGCAGCACCGTGGCGTCAATCGCAACCGGGATATAGACCAGCACGATAATCACTAACGCTAACCACTGACGAAACATAGATTTCCTTATTTGATTAAAGCTGGACACATGTCCAGAATGCGATCCTACGGAAAGTTGAACGCATGTCCAGCCTTTTGTTACACTCGTTGACCCCCAGTTGAGAGTGAAAAAAATGACCTATCTGAGCAAGGATGAGCGGCGGGAAGCGATCCTGCAGGCGGCGATGCGTGTGGCGCTGAACGACGGCTTTACCGGGATGACCGTGAGAAATATCGCCGCCGAAGCGAAGGTGGCGACGGGCCAGGTGCATCACCATTTTGCTTCGGCCGGTGAACTGAAAGCCCAGGCCTTTATCAGCCTGATCCGGGCGCTGCTGGATGCCGACGTCGTGGCTGAAAACGCCAGCTGGCGCGAACGCCTGTTCGCCATGCTCGGCAGCGACGACCGCAGCTTTGAACCCTACATTCGTCTGTGGCGGGAAGCCCAGCTATTAGCCGCCCGCGACCCGGAGATAAAAGGCGCTTATCTGTTAACCATGGAGATGTGGCATCAGGAAACGGTGGACATCATACGTGCGGGCGAACAGGCGAAAGCCTTTACGCTGAAAGACACGGCCGAAAACGTCGCCTGGCGGCTGATTGGTCTGGTCTGTGGGCTCGACGGGTTATACGCGCTATCCATGCCGGAGATGGACGACGCCGCATTTAATCAGCACCTGAAAACATTAATTACGCTCGAGCTGGGTTAATCATCAGCATCTCTTAACTGTTACGCTTTGTAACATATTAAGCGGATCCATTTCTCCCTTCAAAACTCATGGATTCGCTTTTTTATCTATCCTTTCAGAAGTCTCCTAAAACACTCCAGATAAATTCTCATCAAAAAAACAGGTAACCACCTGAATGTATTTCTCTTTCTGCCATTTACGGATATGCAAGAGGGCAATATGTCACAACAAGCTGAGAAGAATAATCACTATTTGTTAAGTAACTGGAAACCGGAAAACGCCGCATTTTGGGAAAAGAAAGGCAAACCCATTGCGCGGCGAAATTTAGTGATTTCGGTTGCCTGTCTGCTGCTGGCCTTCTGCGTGTGGATGTTATTTAGCGCCGTGGCAGTCAACCTGAATAAAGTGGGTTTTAATTTCAGTACCGATCAGCTGTTTATGTTAACCGCTCTGCCTTCACTCTCCGGGGCAATATTACGTGTCCCCTATTCCTTTATGGTGCCGATATTTGGCGGGCGCTACTGGACGGTATTAAGCACCGTTATTCTGATCGTGCCCTGTGTGTGGCTGGGTATTGCGGTGCAGAATACCGCCACGCCTTACGAAATCTTTATCGTCATCGCCCTGCTGTGCGGCTTCGCCGGGGCCAACTTTGCCTCCAGCATGGGCAACATCAGCTTTTTCTTTCCCAAAGCCAAACAGGGCAGCGCGCTGGGCATTAACGGCGGACTGGGCAACCTCGGCGTCAGCGTGATGCAGATGGTGGCGCCGGTAGTGATCTTCCTGCCGATGTTCACCTTCCTCGGGGTTCACGGCGTCTCCCAGGAGGATGGCTCGTCGTTATTCCTGGCTAATGCCGCCTGGATCTGGGCACCGCTGCTGCTGCTGGCAACCCTTGCCGCCTTTTTTGGCATGAACGATATTGCCAGCTCGAAAGCGACCATCGCCAGCCAGCTACCGGTGCTGAAGCGACTGCACCTGTGGCTGCTGAGTCTGCTCTATCTGGCGACATTCGGCTCCTTTATCGGCTTTTCTGCTGGCTTTGCCATGCTGTCGAAAACCCAGTTCCCGGACGTTAACATCCTGCACCTGGCTTTTTTCGGCCCGCTGATCGGGGCGCTGGCACGCTCTGCCGGTGGGGTTATCTCCGATAAGCTCGGCGGGGTGCGCGTCACGCTGGTGAACTTCATCTTTATGGCGCTGTTCACCGCCTTGCTGTTCCTCACCCTGCCCGGCTCCGGCTCTGGCAGCTTTACCGCCTTTTATCTGGTGTTTATGGGGCTGTTCCTCACCGCCGGATTGGGCAGCGGTTCCACCTTCCAGATGATTGCGGTCATCTTCCGGCAAATCACCGTCTATAGAGTGAAACTGCGCGGCGGTACGGACGAGCAGGCCCAGAAAGAGGCCGTCACCGATACGGCGGCCGCGCTGGGCTTTATCTCGGCCATCGGCGCTGTCGGCGGGTTCTTCATTCCCAAAGCCTTTGGCACCTCGCTGGCGATGACCGGCTCGCCGGTGGGGGCGATGAAGGTCTTCCTGGTGTTTTACATCGTCTGCGTGTTCATCACCTGGCTGGTGTATGGCCGTCGTCAGAAGCACGTCAAATCATAACGCGTATTTCAATTTTTTTGTGAGCAGTGTAACCACGGGGCGGGAGTCGCCCCGTCAGGAGAAACGTCATGAGTAAATTGTTGGATCGCTTTCGTTATTTCAAACTAAAAGGCGAGACCTTCGCAGATGGACACGGTCAGGTGATGCACACCAACCGCGACTGGGAGGACAGCTATCGCCAGCGATGGCAGTTCGACAAAATTGTGCGGTCCACTCACGGCGTGAACTGTACCGGTTCCTGTAGCTGGAAAATCTACGTCAAGAATGGCCTGGTCACCTGGGAAACCCAGCAGACCGACTACCCCCGCACCCGCCCCGACCTGCCGAACCATGAGCCGCGCGGCTGCCCGCGCGGGGCCAGCTACTCCTGGTATCTCTACAGCGCCAACCGCCTGAAATACCCGCTGGTACGCCGCAAGCTGATTGAGCTATGGCGCGAGGCACTGGGCCAGCACAGCGATCCGGTGCTGGCCTGGAATGCCATCATGAATGACCCACAAAAGAGCCTGAGCTACAAGCAGGCGCGCGGTCACGGTGGGTTTATTCGCTCGAACTGGAAAGAGCTGAACCAGCTTATCGCCGCCACCAACGTCTGGACCATCAAACACTACGGGCCTGACCGGGTGGCGGGCTTCTCGCCGATCCCGGCGATGTCGATGGTCTCTTACGCTGCGGGCACCCGCTATCTCTCCCTGCTGGGCGGGACCTGCCTGAGCTTCTATGACTGGTACTGCGACCTGCCCCCCGCCTCGCCGATGACCTGGGGGGAACAGACCGACGTGCCGGAATCCGCCGACTGGTACAACTCCAGCTATATCATCGCCTGGGGGTCGAACGTGCCGCAGACCCGTACCCCGGACGCCCACTTCTTTACCGAAGTGCGTTACAAAGGCACCAAAACCATCGCCATCACGCCTGACTTTTCGGAAGTGGCCAAACTCAGCGACCAGTGGCTGGCACCGAAACAGGGCACCGACAGCGCCCTGGCCATGGCAATGGGCCACGTGATCCTGAAAGAGTTCCACCTCGACAACCCGAGCGACTATTTCCTCAACTACTGCCGTCGCTACACCGATATGCCGATGCTGGTGATGCTCGATCCCCGCGACGATGGCAGCTACGTGCCGGGCCGGATGCTCCGCGCCTCCGACCTTGCCGAAGGGCTGGGCGAAGCCAATAACCCGGAATGGAAAACCGTCGCCTTTACCTCCATGGGCGATCTGGTGGTGCCGAACGGCTCTATCGGCTTCCGCTGGGGTGAGAAAGGCAAATGGAACCTTGAATCGCTGGCGGCAGGCCAGGAAACCGACCTGGCGCTCTCTCTGCTGGGCACCCACGACACGGTCGCCGGGGTGGCTTTCCCCTACTTTGGCGGCAACGAAAACCCGCACTTCCGCAGCGTGAAGCAGGAGCCGGTGCTGGTGCGCCAGTTGCCGGTAAAAACCCTGAGCCTCGTCGATGGCCGACAACTGCACGTCGCCAGCGTCTACGATCTGGTGCTGGCTAACTATGGCCTCGATCGGGGGCTGGAGGATGACCTTGCGGCAAAAGATTACGCCGAGATCAAAGCCTACACCCCGGCCTGGGGGGAGCAGATCACCGGGGTGCCGCGTCGCCATATCGAGCAGATCGCCCGGGAGTTCGCCGACACGGCGCATAAAACCCATGGCCGGTCGATGATTATTCTCGGTGCCGGGGTGAACCACTGGTATCACATGGACATGAACTACCGCGGGATGATCAACATGCTGGTCTTCTGCGGCTGCGTGGGCAAAAGCGGCGGGGGCTGGTCGCACTATGTCGGCCAGGAGAAGCTGCGTCCGCAAACCGGCTGGCTGCCGCTGGCCTTTGCCCTCGACTGGAACCGCCCGCCGCGCCAGATGAACAGCACCTCGTTCTTTTACAACCATGCCAGCCAGTGGCGCTATGAAAAACTCACGGCCCAGGAACTGCTCTCCCCGCTGGCCGATGCCTCGAAGTTTACCGGCCATCTGATCGACTTTAACGTGCGTGCCGAACGCATGGGCTGGCTGCCGTCTGCGCCTCAGCTGAACCTTAACCCGCTGCACATTAAGGCTCAGGCGGATGCCGTTGGCATGTCGCCGCAGGAGTACACCGCCCAGGCGCTACGCTCCGGCGATATCCGTATGGCCTGCGAACAGCCGGACAGCGGCAACAACCACCCGCGTAATCTGTTTGTCTGGCGCTCTAACCTGCTCGGCTCCTCCGGGAAAGGCCACGAGTACATGCTTAAATACCTGCTGGGCACCGAAAGCGGCATTCAGGGCGACGATCTCGGCACGACGGATGACGTGAAGCCGGAAGAGGTGGAGTGGCAGACCGCCGCCATCGAGGGCAAGCTGGATCTGTTGGTAACGCTGGATTTCCGCATGTCCAGCACCTGTCTGTTCTCGGATATCGTTCTGCCGACTGCCACCTGGTATGAGAAAGACGATATGAATACCTCGGATATGCATCCGTTTATTCACCCGCTCTCTGCCGCAGTGGACCCGGCCTGGGAGTCACGCAGCGACTGGGAGATCTACAAGGGCATCGCCAAAGCTTTCTCTGAGGTCTGCGTCGGCCACCTGGGTAGCGAAACCGACGTGGTATTGCAGCCCCTGCAACACGACTCCCCGGCGGAACTGTCGCAGCCGTTCGACATTGCCGACTGGCGCAAGGGCGAATGCGATCTAATCCCCGGCAAAACTGCGCCGAACATCGCCGTGGTGGAGCGAAACTACCCGGAAACCTACGAACGCTTTACCGCCCTCGGGCCGCTGCTGGACAAGCTTGGCAATGGCGGGAAAGGCATCTCGTGGAACACCCAGGATGAGGTCGATTTCCTCGGCAAGCTGAACTATGTGAAGCTCGATGGCCCGGCGAAAGGCCGTCCGCGCATCGAGACGGCAATCGACGCCTCGGAGGTGATCCTCGCCCTCGCCCCGGAAACCAACGGTCAGGTGGCGGTCAAAGCCTGGGAGGCGCTGGCCGAATTTACCGGTCGCGAGCACATCCATCTGGCGCTGAACAAGGAAGACGAGAAGATCCGCTTCCGCGATATTCAGGCCCAGCCGCGCAAAATCATCTCCAGCCCAACCTGGTCCGGCATTGAGAGCGAACATGTTTCCTACAACGCTGGCTACACCAACGTCCATGAGCTGATCCCGTGGCGCACCCTCTCCGGGCGGCAGCAGTTGTATCAGGATCACACGTGGATGCGCGCCTTTGGCGAGAGTCTGGTGGCCTATCGTCCGCCGATTGATACCCGCAGCGTGACCCACATGCGCGAGATCCCGCCGAACGGCTTCCCGGAGAAGGCGCTCAACTTCCTGACCCCGCACCAGAAATGGGGGATTCACTCCACCTACAGCGAAAACCTGCTGATGCAGACCCTGTCGCGCGGCGGGCCGATTGTCTGGATCAGCGAAACCGATGCCCGCGAGCTGGGCATCGAAGACAACGACTGGATCGAGTGCTTTAACGCCAACGGCGCCCTCACCGCCCGCGCAGTGGTCAGCCAGCGCGTGCCGCCAGGCATGACCATGATGTACCACGCCCAGGAGCGCATCCTGAACATTCCAGGTTCAGAGGTGACCGGACGGCGCGGCGGGATTCATAACTCGGTGACGCGCGTGTGTCCGAAGCCGACGCACATGATTGGCGGCTACGCCCAGCTGGCGTACGGCTTTAACTACTACGGCACCGTCGGGTCGAACCGCGATGAATTCATCATGATCCGTAAGATGAAAAACATTAACTGGCTGGATGGCGAAGGTCGGGATCAGGTACAGGAGGCGAAAAAATGAAAATACGCTCACAGGTTGGCATGGTCCTCAATCTTGATAAATGCATCGGCTGTCACACCTGCTCGGTGACCTGCAAAAACGTCTGGACCGGGCGCGAAGGCATGGAGTACGCCTGGTTTAACAACGTCGAAACCAAGCCCGGCATCGGCTATCCGAAAAACTGGGAGGATCAGGAAGCCTGGCAAGGCGGCTGGATCCGCAGTATTACCGGCAAGCTGACCCCGCGTCTCGGCGGCAAGCTGGGGGTGCTGTCGAAAATCTTCGCCAACCCGCAGATGCCGCAGATTGACGACTATTACGAACCCTTCACCTTCGACTACCAGGATCTGCACCGCGCCCCGGAGGGTAACCACCTGCCTACCGCCCGCCCGCGCTCGCTGATTGACGGCAAGCGCATGGACAAGATCACATGGGGGCCAAACTGGGAAGAGCTGCTCGGCGGCGAGTTTGAAAAGCGCGCCCGGGACCGTAACTTCGACCGGATGCAGAAGGAGATGTACGGCCAGTTTGAAAACACCTTCATGATGTATCTCCCGCGCTTGTGCGAACACTGCCTGAACCCGAGCTGCGCGGCGACCTGCCCGAGCGGGGCGATCTACAAGCGCGAAGAGGACGGCATCGTGCTGATCGACCAGGACAAATGCCGCGGCTGGCGTCTGTGCATCAGCGGCTGCCCGTACAAAAAAATCTACTTCAACTGGAAGAGCGGCAAGTCGGAAAAATGCATCTTCTGCTATCCACGTATTGAATCCGGCCAGCCTACCGTCTGCTCTGAAACCTGTGTCGGACGCATCCGCTACCTGGGCGTGCTGCTCTATGACGCAGACCGTATCGAGGAGGCGGCCAGCACCGAACACGAAACCGATCTCTATGAGCGTCAGTGCGATGTGTTCCTGGATCCGCACGACCCGGCCATCATCGAAGAGGCGGTTAAGCAAGGGATCCCGCAGAACGTGATTGACGCGGCGCAGCGCTCACCGGTCTACAAGCTGGCGATGGACTGGAAGCTGGCCCTGCCTCTTCACCCGGAGTACCGCACCCTGCCGATGGTCTGGTATGTGCCGCCGCTGTCGCCGATCCAGTCTTACGCCGACGCCGGTGGCCTGCCGCAGACCGACAGCATCCTCCCGGCGGTCGAAAGCCTGCGCATTCCGGTGCAGTATCTGGCGAATATGCTCAGCGCGGGGGATACCGGCCCGGTGCTGCGCGCCCTGAAACGCATGATGGCGATGCGCCACTACAAACGTTCCCAGACCGTGGAAGGCGTGACCGACACCCGCGCCATTGAGGAAGTGGGCCTGAGCGTCGAACAGGTCGAGGAGATGTACCGTTATCTCGCTATCGCCAACTACGAAGACCGCTTTGTGATCCCCACCAGCCACCGGGAAATGGCGCGCGACGCCTTCCCGGAGAAAAACGGCTGCGGCTTTACGTTCGGTGACGGCTGCCACGGCTCCGACACCAAATTCAACCTGTTCAACAGCAGCCGCATCGATGCCATCAATATCACCGAGGTGCGTGAACACGGGGAGGGAGACTAATGCAGATCCTCAAAATTATTGCCCTGCTGATTGAGTACCCGGACGAGGCGCTGTGGGAGAGCCGCGACGAAGCGCTCGCCCTGGTGACGCAGGATGCGCCCATGCTGCTGCCGTTTGCGCAGCAGTACCTTAGCGCCCCGCTGCTCGACCAACAGGCTTCCTGGTGCGAAGTGTTCGAGCGCGGACGCGCCACCTCGCTGCTACTGTTCGAACATGTCCATGCCGAATCACGGGATCGCGGCCAGGCGATGGTTGACCTGATGAACCAGTACGAGCAGGCCGGGCTGCAACTCGACTGCCGCGAACTGCCGGACTATCTGCCGCTCTATCTGGAGTATTTAAGCATCTTGCCCGACGCGCAGGCCCGGGAGGGGTTGCAGAACGTCGCGCCCATTCTGGCGCTGATTGGCGGGCGGCTGAAACAGCGACAGGTGGCCCACTATCAGCTGTTCGACGCCCTGCTGAGGTTTGCAGGCAGCAAGCTCTCAAGTGACAGTGTCACGCAGCAGGTGGTGGGCGAAAAACGGGATGACACACGCCAGGCGCTGGATGCGGTCTGGGAAGAGGAGCAAGTGAAGTTTATTGAAGATAACGCGACGGCCTGCGACAGCTCGCCCATGCAGCAATATCAACGACGCTTTAGCCAGGACGTCGCGCCGCAGTACGTGGACGTCAGTGCCGGAGGCCCAAAATGACACACCATCTGAACGTCTTTTTCTTCGACATTTACCCCTACATCTGCGCCGCGGTGTTTTTCCTCGGCAGCTGGCTGCGGTACGACTACGGCCAGTACACCTGGCGCGCATCCTCCAGCCAGTTGCTGAGCAAGCGCGGCATGAACTGGGGTTCCAATCTGTTCCACATCGGTATTCTGGGGATTTTCTTCGGGCATCTGTTCGGCATGTTAACCCCGCACTGGATGTACGCCTGGTTCCTGCCTATGGCGGTCAAACAGCAGCTGGCGATGATTGCCGGGGGGATCTGCGGCGTGCTGACCCTGATTGGCGGCTCGATGCTGTTGTATCGTCGCCTGTTCAACCAGCGGGTGCGCGCCACCTCCACCACGCCGGATATCATCATCATGAGTATTCTGCTGACCCAGTGCGTGCTCGGCCTGACCACCATCCCGTTTTCGGCGCAATACCCGGACGGCAGTGAAATGCTGAAGCTGGTCGGCTGGGCGCAGGGGATCTTTACCTTCCGCGGCGGCTCGTCTGAGATGCTGACCGGCGTGGCCTTTATCTTCCGTCTCCATCTGGTGCTGGGGATGACTATTTTCCTGATCTTCCCCTTCACCCGCCTGGTCCACGTCTGGAGCGCGCCGTTTGAGTACATCACCCGGCGCTATCAGCTGGTGAGATCCAGAAGGTAGGCCCGAGCCATGCCGGGTAATGGCTACGCCTTACCCGGCTTACGAAACCGCCCCACCCAGCCGGGCAGGCGCATGCGTCGCCCGGCGTTTTCACCCCGCCACTGTATCGACAATGTTGACACATAAAATCCCCACGCTTTATGATGACGATACTTTTTATCGACATCTGGAGTCTTTTTATGCCGCAAGTCACCGTCAAAAAATGGGGTAACAGCCCTTCTGTCAGGCTGCCTGTCGCAGTTATGCGCGAGGCTGAATTGCACGTTGACGATGTGGTGAACGTTAACGTAGACGAAGAAGGACGCATTATTTTGACACCCGTCAGGAAGGACGAACCGACGCTGGAATCGCTGCTCGCTGCGATCACCGACGACAATCTGCATCACGAAGTCACCTTTGGAGAACCGCAAGGTAAGGAGCTGTTGTGATGGACTACATCCCGGAAGCGGGCGATATCGTCTGGCTGGATTTTGATCCGCAGTCAGGTCATGAACAGGCAGGCCATCGCCCTGCGCTGGTTATTTCACCCGCCACTTACAATGGACGCACCGGTCTGATGCTCTGCTGTCCAGTCACGTCGCAAATCAAAAACTACCCCTTCGAAGTTGTCATTAGCGGAGCACGCCGCAATGTCGCCCTCGCCGATCAGATCAAAAGTCTGGACTGGCGCGCGCGTCACGCAGTGAAAAAGGGAACGGCAACTGCCGAAGAACTGGATGCCGTGAGAATGCGGGCGAAGGTTTTGATCGGCTAACAGAGAGGGGCTTACGCCCCTTCCCGTTTTATTTTCCCGCCTGCGGATGGGTTTCAAACCCGGCCATCACCGCCGTCAGTTCTGCCAGTGAAAAACCGTGTTTCGGATCGTCCACTCCAAGCCCAAACCGCTCCTGCATCAGCTGATACAACGCATCTGCATCAGGCAGGTTTCGCTGCTCAATCACCTGCCCGTTCTGCCAGTGGGTAAAGTGCAGGTTGGTGAGGGTCAGCTTGCCGCCGTCCGGCAGATGCCGACACATCAACAAATGATGACGAAAATGGGACTGCGGCCAGTGCGCTGACCAGAAGTTGCCCATCACGTAATCGTTTTGATACTGGGCGGCGAGATCGAAGTGATACATCGACTGCCAGTGTTCGTGATGGCGGAACTGGAGCACCCAGTCGAGACCATCGTTAATCAGCCGGTAGAGCCCGTGCGGTGTCGCCTGCTCCTTCTCGGCGATCAACTGAATCGGTGCGGTCAACGTCTGTCCGCCAAAGCCGACATCGGCAATCCAGCGTTCGCCATTTAGCTCAACCAGCAGCAGACGATGGGTGCGCGGCGGCATTTGGGGTGGGTTCGCCATCACTACCCGACCCAGCAGGCTGCGGACGTTAAACCCTACCTCACGCAGCACCCGCTCAAAAAGACCGTTTTGCTCAAAGCAATAACCGCCGCGGCGGCCGGTGACCAGCTTATCCACCAGGGATTGATCGTCGAGCTGGATCTCCCGCGGCAGCACCACGTCAATATTTTCAAACGGGATGGTGCTGTTGTGTTGCAGGTGCAGCGCCCGCAGGGTCTCTATATCCACAGAAACCGGCTGCTGCCAGCCGGTGCGGGCGAAATACTCGGTTAAAAACGGGGTCATGGTTGGCTCCTTTAACAATTCGTCCTTATCTCTACGCAAAACCATTCATGTTGCATCAAGACGGCAAGTCTGAGAACACCCGCGCGCTTACTTGAGTAAGCGACCGGGGTGTGCAGACGCAGCCAACGCAGAGGCAGCGTGAAGGATGAAGTGTTTATAACCTATTTTTCGCCTGCGACTGTTTCAAAAGTGCTTTTTAACCGCGCGTGGTGCGTTGCATGATCCCCAGCGCCGTCAGCATCAATACCAGCCCGGTAAGCAGCGTCAGGGTAGCCATTGCCATGCCCTGCCCGACGGATCCCTGCTCAAACTGCCGCCAGATAAACACCGACACGGTTTGCGTGCCCGCAGGGGCCAGCAGCAGCGAGGTGACCAACTCGCGCGAGGCAATGGCAAACACCATCAGCATGGCCGCCAGCATGGCCGGAGAGACCAGCGGCAGGACGATAAAACGCAACGCCTGCAGCGCCGACGCGCCATGTACCCGGGCGGCAGGCTCCAGATTCCCCCCTAGCTGGCGCAGCGCACTGCCGACATAGCGTACCGGCCACGGCAGTAGCAGGCAGCAATACGACAGCAGCAGGATCGCCCAGCTGTTGTAAGGAGAGACCGGCCAGAAGGGCTGGTTCCACAGCAGGATCAACCCTACCCCCACCACGACGCCGGGCAACGCAGCGGGCATCAGCGACAGGGCATCCACCAGCCCGTGGCCCTTAATCTTCTGCACCACCACCAGCCATGCAGCAAGCAGGCCGAGCAAGCCGGTGATGCAGGCCGCCCCCAGCGCCAGCGACAGGCTGGTGCCCAGCGCCGACAGCGCATCCCCCTGCTGACTGAACAGCGCCGCATAATGGGAAGCGGTCAGATTGGCGAGAGACACCCCGCCCGACAAGGTGCCCAGCACTCCGGATAAGGCCATCGAGGCACCCGGCAGGATCACCGCGACAAACCCGGTCAACCCCAGCAGCGCCACTATCGGCAGGGTAAAGCTCCCCGCATCCGCGCCCATGTTCTCTGTCGGTTTGCCGGTAATACTGGTCACATCCTGATTACCGGTCAGTTTTTTCTGTAGCCACCAGGCACTGAGTGCAAGGGTCACCAGCACCACGGAGAGCATCGACGCACCGGAGAGATCGATCGGCCATTCCGCCAGCTTTTTCTCGATATCGGTAGTCAGCATCAACACCCCGGCGCGGGTGCCAAGTGCGGCGGGCACGCCATACTCCTCAATCGCCAGAGTGAAGGTCAGCAGCATCCCGGCCGCCAGCGACGGCGAAAGCATCGGCAGCGTGATATGCCAGAACGCCCGTCCGGGACTGGCCCCGTGAACCCGGGCCACCAGCGCCAGACGTTGTCCGCTGGCCAGCAGGCTGCGCGATACCGCGAAATAGACCACCGGGAAGATATTCAGCGCCATCACCAGCACAATCCCGGTCTGGCTGAACAACACATCATTGAGGTTGAAGCCGGTGAGCTGTTGTAGATAGCCGTTGGTTTGCAGCACCAGCATCCACGACAGCGCGGCAATATAGGGCGGGGTTAAAAACGGGATCAGAAACAGCAGATCCCACAGCCGGGGCAGCGGCAGATTCAACAGCCCGCGCGCCACGCCAAGTGGAAAGCCAATCAAGGCACTCACCAGGGCCACACCAACCCCAACCTGTAGCGTGCCGCCCAGCATGGTGGGCAAGTGCGGCTCGGCCAGCAGCGTTGCGACGCCGCTCAAGGCCCCCGAGAACACCCCGGCGCTGAACTGCGGAAACACCGCCTGTAGCAAGATAAACGCCAGCGGAAACGCCACCAGGATCACCAGTAGCGCCAGCGTCATCACCGACAAGAATTTAGGATTCACAAAGCAGTCCTGAAGACGGGGTTGCCCCCGTCACGTGATTATAAGGTGAAGAGCTTATTGAAACGCTTGAGGATATCGCTGCGTTCGCTGGTGCCGTCGCTGTTGGTCGGCAGGATTTTCAGGTCGTTGAGCAGCGGACGTTTAGCCTGTACGTCGCCGCGGGCTGGCATCAGCCAGGCATCGGCCACCATCGCCTGGCCTTCTGGCGACAGGACGTAATCGACGAAGGCTTTCGCATCATCCGCATGCTGGGTAGATTTGAGGATCATCATCGGACGCGGGGCCATCACCGTGCCGCTGGCCGGGAAAATCACCTTCAGGGATTCACCCTGACTGATGTTGCCATAGGAGACATAATCCACCGCGCCGAACACCGCCGCTTTCGCCCCCTGCATGACCGGCGTCACCGCCTGGGCATTCGGGCCGCTCACCACCATGCCGTTCTTCTTGAGATCCTCAAACAGGGTCCAGGCCTTATCGCCCATGCCATTTTGCAGACCGATCAGCAGATCGAGCGAAGCACCGGACAGCGCCGGGTCCGGGGTGGTGACTTTGTCTTTAAATGCGTCAGTGGTCAGATCGCGCCACTCTTTCGGCTCCGGGGTGCCGCTTTTGGTGTTCCAGACGATGCCTAACGCTGAGACGCCCTGCGCCACAAAGTCGTCTGATTTCAGGTCTGCGGGCACGTTCGCCGCATTGGCGCTCTGGTACGGCAGCAGCCAGCCGCGGTTGTGCAGATCTTCCGCGGTATCCCAGGAGGCGGAAATCAAAATATCGGCCTGCGGATTAGCCTGTTCCGCTTCGAGGCGGGCCATCACTTTGCCGGTGGTCGCCTGGAAGATATCCACCTTGACGCCGGTTTTCTTTTCAAAGCCGCTGGCAAGGCTTTTGGCGAGCGACCCCGGGCCTGCGGTGTAGACGGTCAGCGCGTGTGCGCTGGACATCATAACGGACGATAACGCCATGGCTAACAGCACTCCTTTTTTTACGGACATTGCAGCTTTCATGCGAACTCCCCTGAGGATGTAATCAAACGATCGGCAGCGACGCTGCCAGCAGACAAATGCACGATGCGATCGGCCAGGATTTCAGCCTCCCGGCGGTCGTGGGTAACATAGACGGCGGTGGTACCGAGCTGGCGCAGCAGCGTGGCCATCTCGTGACACAAGGTTCCACGCAGTTCGCTGTCGAGGTTGGAGAGCGGCTCGTCAAACAGCAGTACCCGCGGTTCGGCGACAATCGCCCGGGCCAGCGCCACGCGCTGTTGCTGCCCGCCGGACAATCCCGCGGGTTTGCGGTCAGCGAACTCGCTTAAGCCCACGCGCACCAGTGCCTGCGCGACCCGGCGGTCGCACTCCTGGCGCGGGATATGGCGCATCTTCAGCGGGAACATCACATTCTGTGCCACGGTCATGTGCGGCCAGAGGGCGTAATCCTGGAACACCATGCCGATGTCCCGGGCTTCCGGCGGCAGCGCCCAGCCGGTTTTCGCCACCAGGCGATCGCCGAAATGGATCGCCCCCTCCGCAGGCTGGGTTAACCCTGCCAGCAGACGCAGAAGCGTACTTTTGCCGCAGCCCGACGGCCCCAGCAGCGCAACCACGCTACCCGGCTCGATATGCAGATCGATTTGATTCAAAACGGTATTCGCGCCAAAAGCGTACGAGACGCCTTTGAGCGTTATGGAAGTGAGCATATTGTTATCCTCTTTGGGATTTGATGCTCGCCACTGTAGGCAGCTTATGTGACGAATACATGACGTAAATGTTGCGTATTGATTTCCGATGGCTTTCAGACGTTTAATGCTCTGACCCGTTCTGTGAGGAATTTCTATGAGCCACTTCCGCCCCGTTGAGTTAATGCACGCCAGCCGTCTGTTGAATCACGGCCCCACGGTGTTGATCACCAGCCGCGACGACAACCTTGACCGGCGCAATGTGATGGCCGCAGCCTGGTCAATGCCGGTGGAGTTCGAGCCGCCGCGCATCGCCATCGTGGTGGATAAAAGCACCTGGTCGCGGGAGCTGATTGAGCGCAGCGGCATGTTCGGGATCGTTATTCCCGGCGTGGCGGCTGCCAACTGGACCTGGGCGGTCGGCAGCGTCAGCGGCCGGGATGAGGATAAATTCAACTGCTACGGTATTCCGGTCATCAGTGGCCCGGTGCTGGGTCTGCCGGTGGTGGAAGAGAAGTGTCTGGCGTGGATGGAGTGCCGTCTGCTGCCTGCGACCCCGGCGGCGGAAAAGTATGACACCCTCTTTGGTGAAGTGGTCTCTGCCGCGGCGGATGAACGGGCGTTTGTCGCCGGGCGCTGGCAGTTTGACGACGATAAGCTTAATACCCTGCACCACCTGGGGGCGGGCACCTTTGTGACCAGCGGCAGACAGGTAAAAGCGCCGGGTCAGTAGGTTTTATAGAGGATCCGCATCCGGTCCAGCAGGTTGGTAAAATCCTGCACCGCGATAAAGACTACGGCCCCTTTGCCCGGGATCACGTTGGTAATGATCCCCACCGTCTCCCCGGTCAGGCTGTCCACTACCGGTCCGCCGGACATGCCGGATACCGCCCCCGCCCCGGTGATGACACCGTAGTAGCAGCCGTCACGCTTTACGAAACCGTCAATCTTGCCCATGCTGGATTTTGGCAGGCTGTTGATAGCGCTGTAGCCGAACAGGGTCACGTTGCGTCCGGCTCTGGCATAGGCCAATTGATGCACGATCTTGCCCCGGTTGTTATCGCCAATCACCGCCACATCACAGAGGGGATGTTGCGCCTTAATGGGCTTCAGCAACGGCACCGCAACGTGGGCGGCGGTAAGCGACAGGGTACTGGAGACCGGAAAGGTGGTGCCCTGCATCCCCGCCGCAAGCCAGTTCAACGGCGCAGGCAGGCCAATAAACACTAAATCTGCCTGCCTGGTGGCGGTAAAGTCGGTGCGGCTGGTGCCGGACATCACCACGCACCCAAGCAGTGTCAGGGAGGCCATGAGCGCGGCGAGAGCAAGATGCGGACGCTTCATGGTTCACTCCAGGGCTACTTTTTCGACCGCCCGGCGATGATGTCATCCGCCACGATACGCGGCGCTTCGGCGTAATGGTGGAACTCCATGCTGTACGTCGCCCGCCCCTGGGACATGGATCGCAGCGTGGTGGCGTAACCGAACATCTCCGCCAGCGGCACGTCGGCGCGGATAATCTGGCTGCCGAACCGCTCCTCCATCCCCTGCACCAGGCCGCGGCGGGAGGAGAGATCGCCCATAATGTTACCGGCGTACTCTTCCGGGGTTTCGACCTCGACGTGCATCATCGGCTCGAGGATCACCGGGTCGGCTTTGCGCGCCGCATCCTTAAAGCCGAAGATGGCTGCCATGCGGAAGGCCATCTCTGAGGAGTCAACGTCGTGGTAGGAGCCAAAGGTCAGGATTGCTTTGACATCCACCACCGGGTAGCCCGCCAGCACGCCGCTGTTCATCGCCTCCCGCAGCCCCTTCTCCACCGACGGAATATACTCCCGCGGCACCACCCCGCCTTTGGTGGCATCGACAAAGGTGAAACCGCTGCCCGGTTCCTGCGGTTCGAGACTCAGCACCACATGGCCATACTGCCCTTTCCCGCCGGACTGGCGGACGAACTTGCCCTCGATATCGCTCACCCCTTTGCGGATGGTTTCCCGGTAGGTTACCTGTGGACGGCCAATATTGGCCTCGACGCCGAACTCACGCCGCATACGGTCAACGATAATCTCCAGATGCAGCTCGCCCATCCCGGAGATGATGGTCTGGCCGGACTCTTCGTCGGTATGCAGGTGGAAGGAGGGATCTTCTGCCGCCAGACGGTGCAGCGCGATGCCCATTTTCTCCTGGTCGGCTTTGGTTTTGGGTTCGATGGAGAGCGAGATCACCGGATCCGGGAACTCCATCCGCTCGAGGGTGATCACCGCGCCGGGGTCTGTCAGGGTATCCCCGGTGGTGACATCTTTTAGCCCCACGCAGGCGGCGATATCCCCGGTGCGTAACTCCTCGACGTCATGACGGTCGTTGGCATGCATCAGCACGATACGCCCGATGCGTTCTTTCTTACCCTTAACCGGGTTGAACACCGCGTCGCCTTTTTTTAACACCCCGGAGTAGACGCGGATAAAGGTCAGTTGGCCAACGTAGGGGTCGGACATCAGCTTGAACGCCAGCGCGGAGAAGGGTTCGTCATCGTTAGGGTGACGCTCGGCGTGCTGTCCTTTCTCATCCACCCCGTCGATGGCGGGCACGTCGAGAGGTGACGGCATCAGCTCGATCACCGCATCCAGCATTCGCTGCACCCCTTTGTTTTTAAAGGCGCTGCCGCACAGCATTGGCTGGATCTCCCCGGCAACCGTGCGTTGGCGCAAGCCACGGATGATGTCCGCGTCGTCCAGAGCGTTGGTTTCAAGGTATTTATCCATCAGATCGTCGCTGGCTTCCGCTGCCGCCGAGACCATTTTTTCCCGCCACGTCTGCGCGGTAGCCAGCAGGTCATCCGGCACCGGGGCATAGTTGAAGGTCATCCCTTGGGTAGCATCATCCCAGATAATGGCCCGCATCTTGATCAGATCGACCACGCCCGTGAAATGATCTTCGGCCCCGATGGGGATGACAATCGGCACCGGGTGGGCTTTCAGCCGGTCTATCATCATCTGCACTACGTGGAAAAAATCGGCCCCCGGACGGTCCATCTTATTGACGAAGGCAATACGCGGCACCCGGTACTTATTGGCCTGCCGCCAGACGGTTTCCGACTGCGGCTGCACGCCGCCCACCGAGTCGTAGACCATCACAGCCCCGTCCAGCACCCGCATGGATCGCTCCACTTCGATAGTGAAATCGACGTGCCCGGGGGTGTCGATAATATTGATATGGTGCGGCTCATAACCGCGATCCATCCCGGACCAGAAACAGCTTACCGCCGCAGAGGTGATGGTAATGCCCCGCTCCTGCTCCTGCGCCATCCAGTCGGTGATCGCCGCGCCATCGTGGACCTCCCCCATCTTGTGGCTCACCCCGGTGTAAAACAGGATGCGCTCGGTGGTGGTGGTTTTACCGGCATCAATATGTGCCGAGATGCCGATGTTGCGATAACGCTCAAGAGGAATGGACCGGATCATGATGCATCCTTATGTAATAGACACGACAATCACGCGCTGGGTTAGCGCGTGCAGGTATGTAGATCAGTGTAGTGCCCTGTCAACAGGGGGACGGGTGATTCTGCGGTCGAAGAGTAGAGAGAATCAGACCACCGGAGACCAGCTGTCATAGTGGAGCGTAAACTGTTGGGCCGCCCCCTGTTTCACCGTGGCCGTAATGGGCGCGTTGAAATGCATGCCCGAAACGATGAGTTTATCCGTCGCCACGCGCTCCAGAAGACGTTTGCGGGTGGCTGCCGCTGCCGCCGGATCGCTGTCAAAGGCGATGGTCACGTCCGGGTGTTCAACCTGAATGTGTGGGAAATGGACAATATCGCCCCAGATGAGAAGGGATTCTTTCTCGTCCCCTATAACGTAGCCGCTGTGCCCGGGCGTATGCCCCGGCAGTGCCACCGCCTGTATTCCCGGCAGGATATCCTCGTGTTTGAACGGAACCAGCTTCTGTTCGTAGGCCGCAAAAGCGTTTTGCGCCAGCGCGAAAGCGGGCTTGAAACCCTCCGGGGCAGAAGCCTGTAGCGTTTTATTGCGCCAGAAAGCCAGCTCATCCTGATGAACAAAGAGTCGCTCCACATTGCGGAAGTGTGGCGTGTGTAACGGGCCAGCCAGGCCGCCAATATGGTCAGGATGCGCATGGGTGAGCAGGATCGTATCAATTTGCAGCGGATCAATCCCTGCTGCTGCCAGCGCCACGGGCAGGCGTCCGCCCCAGCCCTTGAAGTTACCCGCCCCACTGTCAACCAGGATCGTCTGCTTGCCGTTCTGAATCACGTAGACGTTGATATTCATACGCGGCAGCGTCGATGCACCCCGCCGCTGCAGTACCGCTTCCGCTTGCGAACCGGTAATACCGGATAACAGTTCAAATGAAGCATCCAGATAGCCATCGCTCACCAAGGTGACCAGGGTATCACCCACCTGTTTGCGATTGACTGCGGGTGCCTGGTAATTGTGAAATTTCGACATGTCATGACCTCATTGCGTTGGATGACATCAGGATAAGTATTTGCTGGTACAGTAAAAAGTGGCTTTTTCGTATTACACTGTTATCCAATGAGAAACAATCCCACCAAAAGGCTGAAGACGATGAGCGCCAGGATGTTTGAACGGATGAACATATTTGTGGAGGTTGCCGAACAGGGCAGCTTTACCCGGGCGGCAGACAGACTACAGCTTCACCGCCCTGCCGTCACCAAAGCCCTGCAGCAGTTGGAAGACGAACTGGGGACAAAACTCCTCCATCGGACCACCCGCAAAATCAGCCTCACCTCGGAAGGGGAGCTTTTTTTTCAGCGTGCAAAAGTCTTACTGCATGAAGTAGACGACGTGCTGGCTTTCTTCTCGCCCACGCGTCCTCCCCGTGGTCGGCTGCGAGTCGATACGCCGCTGTCGCTGGCCCATGCGGTACTTATCCCTGCGCTCTCCGGGTTTCAGGAAAAATACCCGGATATTGAACTGGAACTGACCTCCTCAGATCACCGCGTCGATATGGTGGCAGAAGGGATCGACTGCGTGATCCGCCTTGGGGAGTTACAGGACTCGACGCTCATCTCCCGGCGTCTGGGTGATGCGCGACTGGTCACCTGCGCGGCGCCCGCTTACCTGAAAAAATACGGCACGCCTACAACCCCTGACGATCTGGCGGGACATAAAGCCGTAATGTTCTTTTCCGGTCAGAGCCGTGCGGTGATGGACTGGCGCTTTATGCAGGACGGCACGCCGGTGATTGTGCGCCCCGCACGCACCATGCTGGTGGATAATTCGGATATCTTGCTCTCGTGCGGGCTTGCCGGCCTGGGAATGTTGCAGGGCATCCGTGCGATTCTGGCTCCGCATCTGGAGTCTGGCAGGCTGGTTGAGGTCCTTGCCAGCTACACCACCGTCACTAAACCCATCTCAGTGCTTTATCCCGATCGCCGCTACCTTGCCCCCAAAGTGAGAGTCTTTATCGACTGGTTAAGCGCGCTTTTTGCCGACAATAGCGCCCAACTGCATGGATTGTTACCCCCAGGGAAACAGTGAAGTTCCGTGTGAGCTGTTTTTCCCCCGAATGCTGCCCGGTACAGTTTGACCTTCAATTTGTCCGTTACGTCATTCGAGGTGAGAAATGTCAAAAATAGCCATGTTCAACCAGACGGGTAGCGGCTTCGCTTCGCCCGGCCTACAGCAAGGTCTGCCCCCTCTCCCTCGAGAGAGATTAAGGGGATAGATCGCAGCCCGCCGGGTTAAAACCGGCTCTTACGCCTTATAAATAAACCGTTGGATAAAATCGGCAATATCGGCCTGGACCATTGCGCACTTTTCTGCTGAGGGTCGCACACCCAGAAACTCATCATATCCGCTCAGGAGTGAGATGAGCTGTCGCGTGGTGCGGCTGGCGTCGCACGCGCGGAAGATTCCATTTTCGACGCCCTCCTCAATGATGTCGCGCACCAGCTCGCTCCACGCCTGCATAATGGATTCAACCAGTTCAGCGTAAACGTCGTTATGCAGCGCCAATTGCCAGGTTGCGCCATACAGCTGCCAGGCGGCATCCTGCTCAAAGGGCAAAAAATCGGCGACCAGACGATCCATTTTTTGCGTGGAGGGTAAAGCCGCCACCTCTCGCGTAAAGATTTCCAGCTCGTCGCGCATAAACCGCTCCAGCGCCGCAATACACAAGGCCTGCCAGTTGCTGAAATAATGATAAATATGGCTGCGTGAGATCCCTAACGACTCGGTCAACTCACGCGTGGTGACGTTGGCAATCCCCTTCTCCAGAAATAGAGCGATAGCCCCGTCCAGAATCCTGACTTTTAACGCCTCTTTTGCTTCTTTCATCGACCTGCCTATGTTGACTTTGAGCAAGCGCTCAAATAGACTCACCCCACAGATTTGAGCAACCGCTCAAGTCCATCTTAACAAAAAACTTTATGCTTACCTTAAAAAATGCGGCACCCGCCGCAGTATCAAACAGCGCGGTCAAAACGCTCAAACTGCTGGGCCAACGACATAGCCGAAAACTCATTCTCACGTTCTTACTGGTGGCGGCTGAAAATATCACGATGCTGCTCTACCCTCTGCTGGCAGGCTTTGCGATCAATGCCATTGTTACGGGCCAGGCGTTACATGCCGTGCTCTATGCGGTGATGGTGTTTGTGATGTGGGCGATTGGCGCGGCAAGACGCAGCATCGATACCCGCACCTTTGCGCGCATTTACGCCGAGCTGGCCGTTCCGGTCATCATTGCGCAACGCGAAGAGCAGCACAGCGCCTCAACCATTGCCGCACGCGTGGCGCTGTCGCGTGAATTTGTTGATTTCTTCGAGAAACATCTGCCGGTGCTGGTGACCTCTGTCGCGTCAATCATCGGTGCCGCGGCGATGTTGCTCCTGCTACAGTTCTGGACCGGCGTCGCCTGTCTGTTCATCCTGGCTTTTTTTGCCCTCTTTTTACCGGGCTTCTCCTCCAGGAACGAAGCGCTATTCGTGCGACTAAACGATCGGCTGGAAAAAGAGGTGGCGTTCGTGAACAGCGCATCCAGGAGGTCGTTGTCCAGGCACTACGATGTGCTGGCGCGGCTCCGAATTAAGCTGTCAGATCGGGAAGCGTTTGGCTATTTAGCCATCGGTACGGTGACCGCGATTTTATTCGCCAGTACCATACTGACCATGTCGTTCGAAGGCGGAATGGATGCCGGGCATATCTATTCGGTCATGACCTACATGTGGATGTTTGCGATGAGTCTGGATGACGGGCCGCAACTGCTGGAAAAATATTCTCAGCTAAAAGATATTGGCAAGCGGGTAAATACCAGTACCCTTTGAAAGTAAGCGGCTCGCCTGGGCGGTATAAATTTTAGTATCCTATATCCTTATAAGCTTCGTTGGTTTTTACTATTAAAAGTAAAAAACCTGTGCCAATAAAAACAACAAATGGGATGATGATGCTTGCAACAAGCTCCCACATAGAGAGGGGATCATTTTCAACTGCGAAACTAATATAATACGCAAAGAGTGAAACTATAAAGAAAAACGCCGCCATACCTGCAGGCAACAGTGGATTACTCCATGTCCCCCATACAAGGTTTGCAGGAGTGGCGGTTTTCTGAGAAGAGAGCGCAGTAATACTAAATTTGTTTTTTTCTGAAGAAGCCACCAACTGCTCCCCCTGGGCATATTTCACCGCATCTGCCGCCAACGCCAGCGCGAGCCACCGATACCCGGCACTCTTCTCGCCTAATGAGGTATCAAGATCCAAACGTTCCGGCGCCTGCCCCTTTTCATCCAGGGCCTGCATTAACGGGTATTTCTCGGTACGGGAAAGACCGGTATACCAGAGCGTTTTTGGCGTAAGCACAGATTCCACCTGCAGATAGATCGGCATTTTTGCCTCAATATCTGTGACACCGGACATGGGCTGATACAGATAAACCGGTCTTTCACCTTCCTCCCAAACATAATGGTTGGTCAGCAGGAATGCACAGGCATTTTCCATGCACTTTGATTCGTCGTCTTCTTCATGCAAATCAAGAATAACAACTAACCGGTTTTCAATCCTGTAATCTGCCAGATTAGCCCATTGGCTGATAAGCGCATAATCGGGGCATTCCGTCATATATTCAATTTTGCAGGTACTGGCATGATCAACACTCATTCGCTCCAGTGAACGCCGGAGTTCTTCAATACAATTCTCATTCCCACCGCGAACCCAGACAACGATTTCAAACACACGATAATTGTATCCCTTCAGCTTTTCGGCCATCGGGGCCAGCAGGCGATTAAATATCTGTTCATTACGGGACTGGTCGAAAAGCGCTTCCTGGTGAATTTTAACCGGCGTTTTCGGTGCCAGCGGAAACTCCCCTTCAAGCTTCAACATATTCAGTGCCGGTTGCTCCAGAGGAGTGATTGCAGACCAGGCTGCAATAGCCACATTTTTCCGAGCATACGTTTTTAAATTGATTTCTCGCTCTTTTGCGATGAATTTACGCGTTTCGAAATAGTGAACATGGGTATCATCAAACATGAACGCTATATATACAAACATAGAGACAAGGCAGAAAGGGAGAATAACGGAAGGCACAAAAAATATAGCAGTAACATGTTCCTTTTCAGGCCAGGTTAATGCTCTGATCAGCAGACTGGCGCCTATAGCCAGAACATATATGGCAATAATTACCGCGACGGATACATTACTTTCTGCATCTGGCTGTTGCTTGTATAACCACCACTCTTTCATCACGCAGCCCCCGCAACAGGCAAGGTGCTTTTGATTTCGCAGCCACAGGCCGCGTGACAACCATCCACCACAACCCCCTTGCCGTGCATGGTCCAGGTTGGATGACATTCATTGATAGTGAATGTCCCTTTGTGCATAGGGCACTGCACCAGATCACCACTCAGGGCTACAGGCTTACCCATAAAGTCCGCACCAGTGGCTTTTATAACTTTTCCACCGCCTATAAGCGGGTCGTTCAGTCGAATGACACCTTTCATTATTTTTATCTCCTTATCGTCCTGCATCCATATCGCAGCGCATCCGGTCCCAGCCGGTGTAACCTTTCACCTCCGGGACTGTATCAGGTAAGTCCTGATAGTTTTGTTCATGACTTACAACTTTTCCTTCGAGCCATCCCTTAGTGAAGTACACCATACCCCACTTCCAACCGGGAAATTCCGGGGTAATTGACTGGACGGTACCATCGTCAAGTGTGTACGTTATACCGGGGCCCCCAGTGACAACGCGTGGGTCATCGAACGGCTTTGACGACATATAAAGCCGGTGTTTAGTTTGCAAAAAACCCTGATCATTGACGACGGTAAACGACACCGCGTCTTCGGCTGGTGCTCTGTTATCCCCATTAGGTTCATTATGACCGGGAGCAAAGCCAACAGCCCTCCATGTTTCGCCATAGTCTTTCGAAACAAGGAATCCATCCACCTCCCAGTTGGTAATAGCTATATATTTCTCTGACGGATGGATGAATTTACGGGTAAATATTCGATAAAACTGGCTGGCTGGTTGAGTGTGAATGCCTCGTTTTATATCCGTGTACCAGAGTTCACCTTCGCAGTCCCAGCCTTTAAGCTCCAGGTAGCGATGGTCATCGAACCGATAAATAACTTGTGTCGGCGGTTCCTTCGCCATGCATTCAGCAACCAGTACAACAGCGGCCACTGCGAAAGCGGTACATAATCCTTTCATTATTTATCGCCCCGCATCCATATCACAGCGCATCCGATCCCAGCCGGTGTAACCTTTCACTTCGGGGACTTTATCGGGTAAATCTTGCCAGTTCGTCTTCAGTTGTTGAGAGCTGCCCTCAAGCCCTTGCTTAGTCATGTAGATCATGCCCCAGGCCCAACCAGGGAATCGGGGTTCCAGCCTCCCGTGGACTGTGCCTCCCATACCGTCATCCACCGTATATTCAATGCCCGGGCCGCCAGGCAGAATCCGCGGGTCTTCAAAAGGCTTTGACGACATATACAGCAGGTGTTTAGTTTGCAAAAAACCCTGATCATTGACGACAGTGAAAGAGATAACATCATCATAATAAGGCGCGTTACCTCCATCAGGTTCATTGCCTCCAGGCGACATGGATGCCCCCCCTCTTTCCCATGTTTTCCCATAGTCCTTGGATACTGAAAAACCACCAGTAATATGTCCCCACCATGGAATTGCAAGATAGCGTTCTGATGGATGTACGAATTTTTTGGTAAAGATTCGATAAAACTGACTGGCTATTCTTGAATGGAAACCTCGCTTTGTATCCGTGTACCAGAGCTCACCTTCGCAGTTCCAGCCTTTGATTTCTAGGTGGCGGTGATCATCGAACCGATATACCACCTGCGTCGGTGGCTCCTTCGCCATACAATTAGCAGCCAGTGCAACAGCGGCCACTGCGAGAACGGCACATAATCCTTTCATTATTTATCGCCCCGCATCCATATCACAGCGCATCCGATCCCAGCCGGTATAACCCTTAACTTCGGGGACTTTGTCGGGTAGGTCCTGATAGTTTATCTTAAACTGCGCGGTATCCTCTTTTAGAGCTTCTTTGGTGATGTAATCCAGTCCCCATGCATGCCCTGGGAAATGAGGTTCCAGCCTCCCGTGGACTGTGCCTCCCATACCGTCATCCACCGTATATTCAATGCCCGGGCCGCCAGGCAGAATCCGCGGGTCTTCAAACGGCTTTGATGACATGTACAGCCGGTGTTTAGTTTGCAAAAAACCCTGATCATTGACGACGGTAAACGACACCGCGTCTTCGGCCGGTGCTCTTTTCTCCCCATTAGGTTCATTATGACCGGGAGCAAATCCAACAGCCCTCCATGTTTCGCCATAATCTTTCGAAACAAGGAATCCATCCACCTCCCAGTTTGGGATAGAAATATAACGTTCTGAAGGATGGATAAATTTACGGGTGAATATCCGGTAAAACTGAAAATAAGGCTGTGAGTGAATGCCCCGCTTTGTATCGGTATACCAGAGTTCTCCCTGACAATCCCAGCCTTTCAATTCCAGGTAGCGATGGTCATCGAAGCGATATACCACCTGCGTCGGTGGCTCCTTCGCCATACAATTAGCAGCCAGTGCAACAGCGGCCACTGCGAGAACGGCACATAATCCTTTCATTATTTATCGCCCCGCATCCATATCACAGCGCATCCGATCCCAGCCGGCGTACTCTTTTACTTCGGGGACTTTATCGGGTAAATCTTGCCAGTTCGTCTTAAATTGCTGAGTGCTGTTCCCCAGCGCTTGCTTAGTCATGTAGACCATGCCCCAGGCCCATCCAGGGAAACGGGATTCCAGCCTATCGCTTACTTTATTTCCCATCCCGTCATCTACGGTATAAGCAATCCCTGGACCGCCGGGCAAAATGCGTGGGTCTTCAAACGGCTTTGACGAAATATACAGCCGGTGTCTGGTCTGCAAAAAACCCTGATCGTTGACGACGGTAAACGACACCGCGTCTTCGGCTGGTGCTCTGTTATCCCCATTAGGTTCATTATGACCGGGAGCAAAGCCAACAGCCCTCCATGTTTCGCCATAATCTTTCGAAACAAGGAATCCATCCACCTCCCAGTTGGTAATAGCTATATATTTCTCTGACGGATGGATGAATTTACGGGTAAATATTCGATAAAACTGGCTGGCTGGTTGGGTGTGAATACCTCGTTTTATATCCGTGTACCAGAGTTCACCTTCGCAGTCCCAGCCTTTAAGCTCCAGGTAGCGATGGTCATCGAACCGATAAATAACTTGTGTCGGCGGTTCCTTTGCCATGCATTCAGCAGCCATTACAACAGCGGCCACTGCGAAAGCGGTACATAATCCTTTCATGCTCGATCCTTAAGCCAGTTGGCTGTCACTTTTAGGTTTTGGCATTTCCCATTGCAATAACTTTATTTCCTGGAAATCTTCCGACCTGACAATCCCCATCTCAATATGCCTTGGATTACGTGCACGGGGTCGGTTACCGGCATAATCATTCTCCACCCCGAACTCACCTTCAGGCAGCACTTTTTCGGGCTTATTCATATGGAATTTTGTTGAGATCTCAGGTAATTTGCCTGATCGATAATATTCTTTAGCATCACTATTTTTATTCAGTGGGTCGCGCCAGTCTGCCAGATGTAATAGCTCTTCCCAGAATTTCCCAGCCTTATAGTCAAACGATTTACATTGTCCAATTGCCAGATCGAACGCCATCGCATGTGAAGGCGCATATTCACTCATCACAATAGAAGAGTGCTGGCTGTAACCTACCGGATCGGTTTTCTGCCATTCCTTTTCCAGTTCCTCACGAGTTTTCCGCCAGGTAATGGTCAGCACTGGATAGTCTTTAGAACCACTGACCGCTCCATGAATAACGTCGAGTTTTCTGTCGGCCTTTTCAACTTTAAGTTCGTCTGGGGTTAAAATATGTCCCGGTTTCCAGCTAATACGCTGGTAACTGTTGAGCATATACATCGCAGATTCCGTGCGTTTGATGGTGCTGGCCTTGGCTGAATAAGAGATGTAGGCATCCGGGCTATCGGGATCGATATAATACGTATAGGGCGTGTCGCTGGTTTTCGGATCGTTATCAGGATAATTATCCTGACCCTGAAGCTTGAAAATAAAAGGTTCCGGTAATTCCTCGCCATTAACCACTACATCGCGCGCACTGTAGCTGGCATTTGTCCAGAAGGCATATTTTGCATCCCCCTCCTTTCGTGGCGGTAACTCTAAGGGTTTAGCGTCAGGGGCTTTTCCCACCTCACCATGCTGATAAAACACGCGCTGATACAGATTAGGAATTTCACTGGCTAGTTTCTGAGGAATGCCACGCCAGCCGATACCCTGCACATTTTCCAGCGACACGACACCGTCGTTCGGGCAAAAATAGTTATACACTTTACCGTCGTTGCTACGGCAATATCTGTCATCGGATCGCAGCGGGTTATCGGAGGGCTTTCGCAGGATACAGGAGGCCTCCAGGTTCAATAATTCCGCTTCAGACATCTTTCCGCCACCTTTCCATTGCGTATACATCAGGCGACAGAAGTTTTTAAAGGTCTTCTGTCTTGCTGAGTCGGTCTGTTGATAGCCAGGCTGAATATTTTCAGCCACGCGCGACTCTAGTGAATAGGGAGAGTGGTTAAGAATCACACAGTTAACCGGAGCATATCCGGCTTGCTTAACCAGCATATTTGCCAGCATGGTAATGATCGTGCCCTGACTGTGGGCCACAACGTTAATCACATCTTTTACAGTAATAGGCTCACTTCGAATCTGCAGAATCAAATCCGCCAGCCGTTGAGCGGCAAAGAATTGATAAATCCGGTGCGGGTTTTCAAAGATAGGATGCGTGAAATCGCCATCATTAAAGTGCAACGAAGCAAATCCCGCAGCGGCCACACCGAAGCCACCCGCACCGGGTCCTAACATATCGGGGATAGTGGTCGTAGCATTAGCAAAGGTCCCGCCATTTTTGGCAAAGTGCGTATCCAGCGCATTTTTGAAGTTATCGTTGTGGTACTTAAACGGTCCGTTGCCGTCATTACCCAGCGCGGCTTTATTCGCTTCGTTATCTTCCTGGTAAGCATCATAGGGTAAATGGGCTTTGTCACTCATCTTGCCGACCTCTTCCCGGTAGCGTTTCTGATCTGCCCGGTAATCGTCATGGGTGACCGGTTTATATCCCCAGTAAAACGGGATAATGGGCGAGCGACCGGGCGCCGCGATCCTGTAATCTTTCCACTGATGGGCGTAAAAATCCTGGCGGTTAAGCCGTTTCCCCAGTCCTGCAAGTATCCCCTTCTCCTGATTCTGGTAGGCTTCACCCACATCGTTCACGCCGTGGATCAGAATGATAATCCCCGGCATCGGGCGCGGTACTCCCACGTTGCGCGTCTGGGCAGCCTCTCCCAGAGTTCTGTGTACCGGAATATCCCCTTCCGATACCACCCGCGGGGCGTACGGTTTTGTCTTCGACTCCGTCATTCCATCAGCTCCATTTTGTAACTATCGAGGTCGTCAGCATCAAGCAGCGGTGAATGACCCTTGCTGTCCGTGACGCCTTCTACAATCTGGCCGGCCGAATTCGTCAGTCTGAATTTTTTGTTCGCCAGAATTTGCTCCGGGTCATCGCCAGCGTGCAGCTTGTAACGGAGTTTAAATGCGCCTTTCTCGAAGGATGGTGATTGGACTGACGCACTATCCGGACCGTCGTATTTCAGGCTCGGCGCTTTCAGTTCAATGCCGGTTGGCGAGAAAAGGGTAACCAGCCCGTTTGGGCTGATACGGATCCCGCCCCCGCCGCAGACAAACTGCATCCCCTCCCGGGCACTGCCGTTCATCTTCCCGGCGGTGCTGGTCATCGTAAAATCCTTCTGCGACAGCATGTGCATTTCACCGCGCTGTGCCTGAGACGTAATATCTCCCGCGCCGGCAATCATCTGGATACCGAGCTTGCGGGCAAACAGCGAAATTTTCTCCCCCACGGCCAGCGAGAATTTTTTCACCACATTCATGCTGGTATCATTGCCTGCCGTGACGATCAGGTCTTGCCCGGCTGACAGTTGCAGGCTATCCGGGGTCACCTGAGCGACGCCGTTTTTGCCATACGCCAGAATGCCAGGCCCCGTGAGGTGACTTAACGTCTGGCTGAGCGCATTCTGCCGATCGGTTTCCACATGACTGGCACCAGCCGTCAGCGCACTTTGCTGCAGGGTCATCGCCAGCGTTAAGGCTTTCTCCAGTTGCGCAATGGCGTCCGTCATATCCAGCTGTTTTCCCGCGGCACGCGGCTGGGCCTCTGTGGTTATCATCACCCCTTTAGCGGCACGCAGCGCCATCCAGTCGTCGGTACGGGCTTCCACGCCTTCCCCGCGTTTTTTACCTTCCGCATCCACCAGGTGGCCAACGCTGAATTGCCCTTTGCCGTACTCCGTGGAAATCTTGATATGCTCCTTGCCGCGGCGGTCCTCAAGACGGATCTTGTTGGACGCGGCCGTGCGGATCACGTTGCGGCTATCGTTGCGGTTGGTGACTAAATCCGGCCGGCTGCCATCGTGCATTACGTGAGCAATGAAAGGCCGGTCTGGATCGCCGCCTTCAAAACCCACGGCGACCTCGGTTCCGTCCAGTAGTGGAAAGTGGATACCAAAGGTGTCACCCGCATACGCTCTGCCGAGGCGTACCAGGGCGCTTTCGAACCCGTCACGCTTTTCATCAAGGTCAAAATCAAACTTCACCCGGTAGCGACCATGCGCATCAAGCCCGGCATAGGTTTTATCTCCCCCGATAGCCGCCACTCTGGCGGGTATCGTTCCGGCTATCACTGGTCGGGGTATATAGCCAGGGCGGAAGCTGTAGCTCCTGGTACAGGGGATCCCCGACAACACGGCGCGGTAGTGTTCCGCGCGGCTGCTGCGGATAGTCATCTTCGTTATCAGAAAACCGGACTTAAACCCATCAGGGATGGGGCCTGTAGGGTTAAACATAATGCCCGGCTGAAGTTCGGGATCGCTGGTGGTTGCCCCCAGAACACTCTGGCTGTTCAGTAGACGCTCATAGCGCAACCTTGCGTAAAACGTAGCCGTTTCCGCCTCTGTGCCATAACAGTCACCATCAGTGAGATAGGGATCGGCGTAGTGATAGTGTTGCCCGAAAGTGATGCCCTGAGGAATGTCACTCATTTCAATGGTTTTATCCGCCTGCGGTGAATGCGGTTCGCGGTAGTTGTAGGTGCGAACCAGCACGTTTTTAGGGATCAGGTCGTGCTGTTCTTCCAGATCGGTTATGTATTCGGCATAACTGGTCATGCCAGAATGGCGGACATAAGGCACCTGTTTGTCGCAAAAGCGGTAACGGCGGTCAGAATCGCCGAAAATAACCACAGTTTCCGCCTTCACTTTGTCGTGATTCTCTAAGCGGAACCAGATCCCCACTTCAGCCAACAGCCGGCGGATAAACTGCAGATCGGTTTCTTTCCACTGAACGATCATTTCCCGACGCAGATAGTTGTGGCTCAGTTGGTCAAAATCGATGTTGTAGCCTTCAAAGTGACCACTGTCCTTCATTAGCTTTGTGACAAGCTCCGGGACCGTCATGTTCATGTACACGGCGGAACGATAGTTCTTATCCAGCAGCGCCAGCTCATGCTCCAGCACACATTCATACAGGGCTTCATCACCTGAAGACTTAAGGCGGGAAAATTTGGTGATCGTGCCATTGATCTGCCGTACCGGCAGCCAGGGCGTTTGCCCTTGCCAGGCGGCTTTTGGATTGGGGGCACGCAGAATAAATTCAGCCATCTGGTTAAGGACGGCATCAATGGCAATGTTCTGATCCGGACTGGTAAAGCGGATAGTATAGCGCCAGGGCTCGCTCAATCCCTCTGTTCCAGTAAATGAATGAACATCAGGAATAACGTTTTGATTATGGGGAAAGTACAGTAAATATCGGTTTAAGGTCGTCTGTTGCTGGAGTAATTCGGATTGCCCTTCCATTGTCAAACATCCTTTTAATTAACGGTGGCTTTATTTCAATATTACACCCCTATTGATAATTAAAATATGATTCAACCCAGCAAAACCAGGCGCCAAAAACTTAATAACATTCACCAAAGAAATTAATAAATATAAAGCAATCAACAAGCAAATATAAAATGGATTATTTATTTACAAAAGGAAAATGAAAGTGAAGCCGAATTATATAAGCACCATGATAAAAAATTATTAATCATTATTCTAATAAGCAGCAGAACGCCTGAGGAAATGACATGGCAACAAAATACAGTATTTTACCAAATTACCCTGTTCATCGGGTGGCAACTAGGCCTCATCCGGCCGATGGATGCCGCGCGATTATCGCCGGGCAAGCGCAGCGCCGCCCGGCAAAACAGTGCGCTCTGATCCACTCCCCCACAGCAGAGAGAGCAAACGCACGCAACGGTAACCTGAGTTACCGTTTTGCCTTTACATCGAATATCCCGGCTTCTTAATCAACTCGTCCAGCTTCGGGCCAATCTCCGTATCCCACACCTGCGTTTTCCAGTCGGCTTCCTGAACCTCGTTCAGGGCCACAGAAATAGAACGATCTTTACTGTTCAGATGGCGGGTAATCACCTCGGCGATATCTGCGGCCAGGGCGGTTTTTTGCTCGTCGTTCAGGTCACGGGGAAAACATTTAATATCTACGTGTGGCATGTGCAGGCTCCTTTTGAGTAAGCGTTTCAGACTAGCAGAGAATATCGTTCGCTTTTAGCACCTTGTGCAGTTTCGGGAGCTTGCACACGCTATCGGCAATTGCCGTGATGTTCGGCGTATTAGCGGCAAACCAGTCCGGGCGTGGCCCCCAGGTACGCATCACACACAGATAACAGTCGATAAGGGTAATCTGCTCGCCAAAGGTATAGGGCGTGGCTTTAAGGTGATTATCCAGCCACAGGTAGAGCGATTTGCGGTATTCGCGGCAGCTTTGTTGCAGCTGTTCCGGGGCGTCTGGCGCCCAGCGTTCCGGGTAATCGGCATAGGTAAAGGTGGGATAGACGTTGGCCACCAGCCAGATCAGCAGGCGCTGGAACTGCTGGCGATCCGCGTGCCCGACGGGCGGTGCCAGATCGGGACAGCGATCCAGCACCAGCAGCGCAATGGCTGCCGTTTCCGTCATGATCTCGCCGTTTTCCAGCTCCAGGGTCGGCACCTGGCACAAGGGGTTGAGTTTTTCGAGAAGTTCACGGGTTTCGCCGGGCTTATCAAACCCGTCAACGTTGATGAACTGATAGGGAATGTCGGCCAGGGTCAGCATGACTTCACTGATGGCTGAACCCCAGCCAGGGACGCCATAGACTTTGATCATCGGTAACACCTCAGTCAAAGCCTTAAGTGTAGAGCAGCCTCAGTAGGTTATCCCGGGCGGGTTGACCACTGACTGCGCCACCGCTTCGCCCTGCTCGCCCCAGCGCGCCAGCACCTTCTGGTAATCACCCCGCTGGATGGCGCCGTCGAGCGCGGCCTGCAAGGCATACACCAGCCCATTCCCCTTTTTGGTGGTAGTAGCCACGTACGCTTTTTTCGGCCCTAAGCCCACCACCCGGGTTTTGCCGGTCAGGGCCTCTTTATAGGCCGAGACCGACTGCGGGCCGAAGAACACATCTGCCCTGCCGGACTGAATATAGAGATTGCCGGAGGCGTCGTCAGTCAGGTAGACCGGCAGCGCAGGCTCGCGCCCGGCATTTTTATTCTCTTCGTTCCAGCCCAGCAGAATGCGCTCCTGGTTGGTGCCAGAGCCGACAATCACCTTTTTACCCGACAGATCGGCGGCCCCCTTAATCGACTGCACCTCGCTGGTGGACTTTACCGAAAAGGCCAGCGAATCGACGCGATAGGTGGCGAAATCAAACTTCTGTTTACGCTGCTCGGTCACCGCAATGTTCACCAGCGCCACATCATAGCGCCCGGAGGTAATGCCGAGCGGCCAGTCCTCCCACGCCGTCGGCACCAGCTTAAGCTTCAGCCCGAGACTGCCCGCCAGCAGTCGGGCGATATCCGGGTCACTGCCAATGCGGGTGCGGTTATCGCTGGCCAGCAACGCCAGCGGCGGTGAGTTCAGGGCCGAAATGGCGACGGTTAATGTACCCGGTTCGACAAATTTGTAGTTCGCCGGGATCTTCGTCACCGCCTGCGGGTCTACCGATACCGGCAGCGGCTGCTCGTTAGCTTTCAAATCGATGGCGGCGTGGCTGGTCGACGCCACCATGAATAGCGCCAGTAATCCTTTTTTCATCTTCTCTCCTTAGAGCACTTTCGACAGGAACTGCCGCGTTCGGGCGTGGGACGGACGGTTCAACACCTCGTCGCTGCTGCCCTGTTCCACGATTTTGCCATCCACCATAAAGACCACCTGGTCGGCAACTTCCCGGGCGAAGCCAATCTCGTGCGTGACCACCACCAGCGTCGTGCCGGAGCGGGCCAGCTTTTTGATCACGTCCAGCACCTCGCCCACCAGCTCGGGATCCAGCGCCGAGGTCGGCTCATCAAACAGCATCACTCGCGGGCGCAGCGCCAGCGCGCGGGCTATGGCGATGCGCTGCTGCTGCCCGCCGGAAAGATGGCGTGACCAGGCATCGGCTTTATCGCGCAGCCCCACCACGTCCAGCAGATCGTAAGCCCGCTCTACCGCCTCTTTACGGCTCAGCTGTTTATGCGCGATGGGCGCTTCGATCAGGTTCTCCAGCACCGTCAGGTGCGGGAACAGGTTGAAGTTCTGGAACACATAGCCGACGTTAACCCGCTGTTTGAGGATCGCATTCTCCTTCAGCTCGTACAGCATGTTGCCCTCCCGCCGATAGCCAATGTAATCCCCGTCAATCTGGATAAAGCCTTCATCGACCCGCTCCAGGTGGTTAATGGTGCGCAGCAGCGTGGATTTACCGGAGCCGGACGGGCCGAGGATCACCGTTACCGAGCCGGGCGGTATCTCCAGCGAGACGTTATCCAGCGCCTTGTGGCGACCAAAGAACTTACTGACGCCGGTTATCGAAATATGTCCTTCAGGAGAGGCTTGCATGGACAGGCTCCTGTGTGGTTTGGGTGGTAACGGAACGGGTGCGGGTTGCGCGGGTAGAGTTCACCGCCGAGCGGCGCTCGCTGCGGGCCAGGGCGCGCTCAACCAGATGTTGGATGGCGGAAAGGACGGTAGTGATCACCAGATACCAGACGGCCCCCACCATCAGCAGCGGGATCACCTCCTGGGTGCGGTTGTAGATCATCTGGATGGTATAGAACAGCTCCGGCATCGCCAGGACGTAAACCATCGCCGTGCCCTTGGCGAGACTGATGATTTCGTTAAATCCGGCAGGCAGAATGGTGCGCAGCGCCTGCGGCAAAATAATCCGCAGGGTGCGACGCGAAGCCGGTAACCCCAGGGCCGCTGCCGCTTCATACTGGCCGTGATCGACCCCGAGGAAGCCGCCGCGAATGATCTCCGCCGTATAGGCGCTCTGCACCAGCGTCAGCCCGACCACCGCGGTGGAGAATTGCCCCAGCACATTGATGGTCTCAAAGCTGCCCCAGGTAATGCCGGTGAACGGCACGCCGAGGGACAGGGTGTCGTACAGATAGGAGAAGTTATAGAGGATGATCAGCACCACAATCAGCGGCAGGGAGCGGAACAGCCAGATGTAACCCCAGGCGAGACTGCTCAACAGCCAGGATGACGAGAGCCGCGCCAGCGCTAACAGGCCGCCGATCACCACGCTGAGCGCGGTGCCAATCAGGGTCAGCAGCAGCGTCTGCCCCACCCCTTCCAGGATCACCGGGTCGAAGAACCAGCGCGCAAACACGCTCCACTCCCAGCGGGGGTTAAAGGCCACTGACTGGATCACCACCGCCAGTACAAACAGCGCCACGATCGCGCCCACCGTGCGCAGCGGGTAGCGCGCCGGGACCACTTTGATGGTTTCAACGTTGTTCATGGTCGTTCCTCATGCCGATTTACTGAACGTTTCACGTACCAGCGTTTTGGTGAAGCGCAGCCGCCCGTCGAACGGCGGCTGGCTGTACTCTTCCGGATCGCGGGTCAGGTCGAACTGGGCCGTGTAGCCCTGACTCAGATAGAGTCGCACCGCCTCCGGCTGGCGAAAGCCGGTGGTGAGGTAGATCTGGCTGTATCCGGCCAGTATCGCCCGGCGCTCCAGCTCCTGTACCACCCGGGCGGCAAGCCCCTGCTGGCGCAGGGATTTGTCGGTCCAGATCCGTTTGATCTCGGCGGTCTGGGCATCGAAGGGTTTATAGGCCCCGGTGGCGATGATTTTTCCGTCGCGCTCCAGCACAATAAACAGCCCCTGCGGCGCCAGATACCACTCGGTCAGTTCGACCTCCGCATCTTTAGAGAAATAGTCGCCGTAGCGCGCCGCGTACTCTCCGAACAGCCCATTAATGATGGGTTGAAGATCGGCGTCTTCCGGCGAAACATCACGAAAAAGGTCGCGCATAGGTTCTCCTTAGTCGCCAAGGCCAGCCGGGTTAACTTCGGAACTCGGGATACGCTCCACGCCTTCACCCCAGCGGTTCAGCACCTTGTCGTAGTCGCCGTTCTTGATTACGCCGTTGAGGGCGGTCTGCACCGGCTCCGCCAGGCCGCTGCCTTTCTTCAGGGTCACGGCGATGTGCGCCGCTTTCGGCCAGCCGCCATCCACGCTGCCCACCAGCTTCGTTTTGCCGTTGAGGGCCGCTTTCCATGCGCCTATCACATTCGGACCAAAGTAGGCGTCAGCCCGACCGGACTGTAGCGCCAGGGTCTGGGCGGCATCGTCTTTGGTGTAGATCGGGGTGAAGGGCTTCAGCCCCTTCTTTCGGTTTTCCGCATCCCACGCCAGCAGGATCGCCTCCTGGTTGGTGCCGGAACCCACGATAATGCGCAGCCCGGCGATGTCTTCCGCCGTCTCCAGTTTCTTGATCGGGCTGGAGGATTTCACGTAGAAGCCCAGCGAATCCTTCCGGTAGGTGGCGAAATCGAACTTCTCTTTACGCTCTTTGGTCACGGTGATGTTGCTGATCGCCGCGTCATATTTCCCGGAGGTCACCCCCAGCGGCCAGTCCTCCCAGGAGGTGGGCACCACGTTCAGCTCCAGCCCGAGGCTATCCGCCACCAGGCGGGCAATGTCAGCCTCGCTGCCGATCAGGGTTTTGTTGTCATCGGCAAACACCGTCAGCGGCGGCTGGCTCAACCCGGCAATCGCCACGGTGAATTTCCCCGGCACCACCGGCTTAAAGCTGGCGGGCAGCTGGGCGATGGCCTGCGGGTTTTTGGCGGTGTTGATCGGCGTTTTGTTAGCCTCAAGGCTGACCCCGGTGCCGTTAATATTGACGTTCTCTGCCCAGACGGCTGGGGTAAAGGCCAGCGCGAGCGCCAGAATAAGCGATGATTTTTGCATGGCAGGTTCTCTTATTGTTGTGTGAACTGATTGGCGGGTTGCTCTAATCCCAGGCTCTCACGCAGCGTGGTGCCGGGGTATTCGGTGCGGGACAGACCGCGCGCCTGCAACAGCGGTACCACCTGGTCAACGAAACGCGGGAAGGTATCCGGGGTGCCGCCCTGGATGATGAAACCATCCGCGGCATAGCCTTCAAACCACTGCTGCAGACCGTCCGCCACCTGTTCCGGGGTGCCCGAAAAACGTGGGCGCGGCGAGGCGGCTTCCAGCGCCACCTGGCGCAGGGTTAAGTTGCGCTCCCGGGCGTTGCGCTTGATCTCATCGGTAGTGCTGCGGAAGCTGTTTTTCCCCAGGTCGCCAATGTCCGGGAAGGGTTCATCCAGCGGGTACTGGCTGAAGTCATGGTGCTCAAAATAGCGGCCGAGATAGTTCAGGGCATCGTTGATGGAGACCAGCGCCGCCGTGGTCTGGTACTGCTGCTCCACGTCGTCGGCGTCCTTCCCGACGATCACGCTCACCCCCTGGAAGATGTGCAGCTCATCATTGCTTCGCCCATGCTGTTTCAGCTGGCTTTTCACGTCGTGCCAGAACGCCTGGGCTTCTTCGTAGGTGTCATGATGGGTAAAGATGGCGTCGGCATGTTTTGCCGCCAGCTTTTTGCCGTCCTCCGAGGCACCGGCCTGGAATACAATCGGTCTGCCCTGCGGCGTGCGGCCGATATTCAGCGGCCCGGCGACCTTAAAGAAATCGCCATGGTGATCGAGGGTGTGCAGCTTTTGCGGATCGAAGAACTGCCCGGTCTCTTTGTTGCGCACAAAGGCATCGCCCTCCCAGGAGTCCCACAGCCCTTTCACCACGTCGAGATATTCATCGGCGATGCGGTAACGCAGGGCGTGCTCCGGGTGCGTGTCGCGGGAGAAGTTCTTTGCCGATCCTTCCAGCGGCGAGGTCACCACATTCCAGCCCGCCCGGCCATTGCTCAGGTGATCGAGGCTGGCAAACTGGCGCGCCACGGTAAACGGCTCGCTGTATGAGGTGGACAGCGTTCCCACCAACCCCAGCCGTGAGGTGACGGTCGCCAGCGCCGACAGCACGGTCAGCGGCTCAAAGCGGTTGAGAAAATGCGGGATAGACTTTTCGTTGATGTAGAGGCCATCGGCGACAAAGATAAAGTCGAGTTTCCCCGCTTCGGCCTTCAGGGCCGTCTCTTTAACAAAATTGAAATTGATGCTGGCATCGGCAGGTGCCGCCGGATGACGCCAGGCCGACATGTTCCCGGAGGCGCCATGCAATATTGTGCCCAGTCGCAGCTGTCGTGTTGCGGACATATTCACTCCTTACCCTTAAAGTTGATTCAGTGCTTTTTCCGCAAGTCGGGCGAAATAGCGCGCGGCGGGTGCAATTAATGCCTCGTCCGGGTTAAAGGCCGGATGATGCAAACCATACTGACTGGCGCTGCCGATGCTGACGAAGGCCCCGGGGATCTGCTGCAAATAGACGGCGAAATCCTCCCCACCCATGTGCAGCTCGGCCTGCCGGGTTTCATAGCCGCTCTCGCTGGCCACCGAGGTGGCAAATTCCGCCCAGTTGGCGTCGTTGACCAGCGCTGTGGGTCCGGCATACCAGGTGATATCAATTTGCGCGTTGAAGGCGCTGGCAAACCCGGCGGCGATTTCAGCCACCCGGGCCTTCACGTTTTGCTGCACTTGTGTGCGATGCGTGCGCAAGGTGCCCTCCAGCTCGACGCTCTCGGGCAACACGTTCCAGGTATTGCCGCCGGTAATGCGCGTCACGCTCAGCACCACCGAGTCGAGGGTGTTGACGTTGCGGCTGGCAACGCTTTGCAGGGCGGTCACCAGCTGGCTGGCGAGCAGAATGGCGTCGTTGCCTTCATGTGGACGGGCGGCGTGCGCCCCTTTGCCGGTAATGCGGAACACGAAGCGATCGACGTTGGCGTAA
The DNA here is from genome assembly GCF_043105735.1 of Leclercia sp. GLN_9. Classification (NCBI taxonomy): domain Bacteria; kingdom Pseudomonadati; phylum Pseudomonadota; class Gammaproteobacteria; order Enterobacterales; family Enterobacteriaceae; genus Leclercia; species Leclercia sp. GLN_9. Next base: position 12,165 of record NZ_JBICLV010000042.1, on the reverse strand, counting down.
AAAGGGCCGCCGCGTGTGGCGAAACTGCCCACCGGCAGACCGGGTTCGTTATGCATGCCGAAGATGGCGCTGACGTCGCGCAAAGCCCCGGCGCGCACCAGGCTTTTGGCACCGCCGAAGTTCTCTTCCGCAGGCTGGAACAGGATCCGCACCCGGCCATTAAGTGAGGCCTCCCGCGCTTTCAGCGTTAAGGCCGCGCCGAGGATCACGCTGGTATGGATGTCATGGCCGCAGGCATGCATCACGCCAGGACGTTGAGAAGTAAAGGCCACGCCGCTGCGCTCCTCAATCGGCAAGGCGTCGATATCGGCGCGCAGGGCAATCTGTTTGTCGCCCTTGCCCACTTCCGCAACCACCCCTGTTGCCAGGTCATAAGGCAGGACGGTGATCCCGGCCTCCCCCAGCCACTGGCGCAGGCGGGCGGTGGTTTGCACCTCTTCGCCGGAGAGTTCAGGGTTCTGGTGCAGCTCGCGACGCCAGGCGATCAGCTGTTGTTCGAGGCTCATACCGCCACCTCCCGCGATTCCCGGGCCTCGGCCAGCAGGCGCAGAGATTGCACCCGGGCAGCCCCGTCAGCCACCGGGGTATCAATGATGAACTCATCAATGCCCCACTGCTGATGCAGCGCCTCCAGTTGCCCGAGCACCGACTCCGCGGTGCCCACCAGCAGAGACTGGGCGCGGCGGGCGATGCGTAGCGGCTCGCTGCCTGCCTGACGGGCAAAGGCGTAAGCCTGCTCTTCGCTGGCGACCGTCACGCGCTGGCCATTGGTCAATTCTACGCCCCACACTTCGACAGATTTCGCCAGCGCCTCGGCCTGCGCCTGGGTCGGGGCGACGATGGCCTGCACCGCGATAATCACCTCTCTGAGGCTATGCTCGCGCCAGGTGCCGATCACGTCCCGCAGCAGTTCAGGATCGCCATTCAGATGAGCGGCGAAAACGAAGTCCCAGTCGAGGCTGGCAGCAAGGCGCGCGCTCTCCGCGCTGGCACCCAGCAGGAAGCCAGCCGCCGCCACCTGCGGTAACGGCGTGGCGCGAACCTCCTCGTCTGGTGAGCCCGGGGTGATCCAGCCCTTCAGCTGCGCCAGTTGGGCGGCAAAATCGCCCTTCTCCTGCTGGCTGAGGCCGATTTGAAGCGCCCGGGTTGAAAGCGGCAGACCGCCAGGCGCTTTGCCGACGCCCAGATCCACACGACCGGGGGCAATGGCGGCCAGCAGGTTGAAGTTTTCGGCGACTTTGTAGGGGCTGTAGTGTTGCAGCATTACCCCGCCGGAGCCGACGCGAATGCGTTTGGTCTGCCCTAGGATCCAGGCGATCAGCAGTTCGGGCGACGGGCTGGCCAGTTGCGGGGTGTTGTGGTGTTCGGCAATCCAGAAACGGTGATAACCCAGGGTTTCTGCCTGCTGCGCCAGGCTCAGCGTGCGTGCTAACGCATCGGCGGCCGTTTCGTTTTCTGCGACAGGACTTTTATCCAGAATGCTGATTCGCCATGACATGTTGCAATCTCGTTTGACTAAACATGTCGCCATTATTAAGGGGCGATTTCACCGCTGAGAAACAATTAATTTACATTTGGTTTGCCGGATTTCAGATATAAGGCGCCAGGTTAGCGCGAGGCACGAAGCTCTGCGATCAGCGCGTCAGCCTGATGACGGGAGGTGATACGCACGAAGCGAATATGGGCAAAGGCGGGGTTTTCCATGTCCGCTTCATAACGTGCGCGATTGCTGCGCCAGGTTTTCATCGTCCACAGCAGGATCGACTCGCGGCTGAAAAAGGAGCGCCGAAAACTTTCCCGGTTGCCGGTGCCGGGCCACAGCTCCTGTTGGGTCCAGGCGCGTTTTGCCGCCCGCGTCACCGCCTGGCGCAGGGTACGGACAAAGCCATAATCCACCCACACCACCAGATCGACGTTGCGCCATTTTACCGGACGGGTGCGGTTGTAGTTGCCGTCCAGCACCCAGCCAGGGCTGGCGTTGAGCACTGTTTCGAGCCTGGCGAACAGGAGGTGATCCGGGGTGCCCTGCCAGTCAGGCAGCCAGTACAGGGTGTCCATTTCGATATAAGGGAGCGCCAGTTCGGCGGCCATTCTGCGGGCCAGCGTACTCTTACCGCTGCCGCTGGTGCCAACAATATTGATTTTCATCACATTTCCTGCTGAGACGGAAAAACCGGGCCAACAATCATAATGTTTTATGAATGTTAATGAAACACGATATCGGCAGTCTGGTTTTTGCCACGGATTCATTATTTCCTTAATATTTACCTTAAGTCACATTAATTCCCGCCCGCGCTGTTTTTTATCCCACGCGCATTGCAATTTGATTACATAAGCACAGGTTAATACGAAAAAATAGTTAATTCCGGCGCTTTCTAATTCATTGAAGATTGTGGAGAATACGCCAGCCGTAATATTAAAGAATAAAACCTTAACCTTGCCTGACTCTTTTTCGGGCGGCTTCTCTTTTACTCAGACATCACCATGGAGTTATTCATGAGGCGTAACAATCACGTTACACAAAACGAGTATTTGCTTAACGAAGGTTCGACGCTAATGTCGACCACCACTATTCAGAGTCATATTACTTACGCCAACTCTGCCTTTATTGATGCCAGTGGTTATAAAGAAGAACACCTTATCGGTGAACCGCATAATGTGATTCGCCATCCTGATATGCCCGCGGAAGCCTTTGGCGATATGTGGTATACCCTGCAACAGGGCGAGAGCTGGACCGGGCTGGTTAAAAATCGCCGTCGCAACGGCGATCACTACTGGGTGCGGGCCAACGTTACGCCGGTCTACCAGAACGATACGCTCACCGGCTATATTTCGGTGCGTAATATTCCCGAGCGCCACGAAATTGATGCCAGTGAGGCGCTTTATCAGCGGGTGCGAAATAACGAAATAAAAGGCCATCGTTTTTATAAAGGCGTGCTGGTGCGTCGGGGAATACTCTCTTTTCTTTCAATATTCAAACGGCTCAGCACCGCGAAGCGGGTTAATTACTCCGTTGGTATTACCGCCCTGCTCGCCCTGGCGCTTCCTTTATTACTTCCGGGCGGGGTAATACAGGCTGGTGGCCTGGCGCTGCTGTTTATTTTGCTGGCGTTATTTCTTAATGCCCAGATATGCCGACCGGTAACAACCATCGTCAAACAGATGCAGCGCGTGGTCTCGGGCCGCAAAACCGACTATACCCATTTCGATCGGGTCGATGAGATTGGCTTGATGATGCGGCTGGTCAATCAGTCCGGCTTAAACCTCAACTCGCTGGTGGATGATGTCGGGACGCAAATCAGCGGCATCCGCGAGATTAGCCAGCAGGTCGCCAAAGAAGGTGATGCCCTGCAGACCCGCTCGGAAGAAACTTCTGGGGATCTGCAGCAGACGGCCGCAGCGGTGGAAGAAATTGCCAGCGCGGTCAAACAGACCGCCCAGACGGCGGAAGAGGCGATCACGATGGCCGACCAGACCAGCGCCAGCGCGTACCGCGGCGAAGCAGTGTTGAAGCAGACCATCGACGTGATGCAGTCGGTGTCACGGGATAACGGCCAGATTGTCGATATCATCGCCGTAATCGACCGTATCGCCTTCCAGACCAATATTCTGGCCCTGAACGCCGCGGTGGAAGCCGCCCGTGCCGGAGAAGCTGGACGCGGTTTTGCCGTGGTCGCCGCCGAGGTGCGTAATCTGGCCCAACACTCTGCCTCTGCGGCAAAGGAGATCGCGTCACTTATCGAGAAAAACGTCGCCAGCGTTAACGCCGGGGTAAATATGGTCGAGCAGACCGAAACTCAGTTGACCGCCATGATGGGTAATGTGTTGAATATGTCGGCTCTGATTAAGGAGATCGGCCACGCAACCCAGGAACAGACTCAGGCGCTGTCCCTGATTAACGAGTCGATTTCACGTATCGGGGTGATGACCCATAACAACGCAGGGATGGTGGAGCACGTCACCCAGGCGGCAAATCATCTCACCCAGCGCACCACCCGCCTGCAACAGGCGATTGCGGTGTTCGGCGGCTAACGCCGCAGCAAAAATGGCTAACCCGGCGAAAAGGTCATATCTTTTTAAAGCGATAGTCGCTGCCGGGAGGCCTGGATGAAAGCAGATAAGAAGACCTTAGCTGTCTCGTTACTCGCCTGGGGCGCACTCTATTATCTGCTGGGCTGGATCTCGTTAAACCTTGACGGCCCGGAAAGCCGGGTGGCCTTTATCTGGCTGCCGTCGGGCGTGGCCGTCGCCGCCTTCCTGATCACCGCGCGAAAGCAGTGGCTCGCGCTGTTGCTCACCCTGTTCCTCGCCCGCCTGATGCTGGGGCTGACCTTTCACCATACGTTTCACGTCTCGCTGGTGCTGGCGCTGTTTTCCCTGACCAGCCACCTGGGCATCGCCTGGTGCGTGCAGCGGTTTTCCCGCGACTACGATCGGCTGCACCACATCGTCACCTGGGTGATCTCCACGATTGTTATCAGCGCCCTGGCCGCACTCGCGGGCGTAGGCTGGCTTTCCCTGCTGGCCGGGAACTGGCAAATGCAGTGGCTGTGGATCGCCTGGAGCGCCAACGTCACTGGCACGCTGTTTGTCACCCCGCCGCTGATGGGCCTGCTGTCACCGACGAATAAAGAGATGCGGCAAGCATCGTTACCCGGTGTTTGTCTGGTGTTCGCCGTGTTGCTGGCGACCCTGTGGATCTTCAGCGATGTGCCTGACCGCAGCGACAACATCGCCCTGATCTACGCTTTGGCCTGCCTGCCGTTGGTTCTGCTGACGGCCGCCACCGTTATCTGCAGTAATCGCCTGGCCTCGCTGGCGTTTATTCTCTTTAGCGCCGTGGTGCTCTATGCCTCCTGGCGCGAAACCGGCCCCTTCTATTTTGCCCGGCTGGCAGCGGAAGAGTCGGTTTTGCTGGCGCAGTCTTATCTTTCTGCCGCCGCCCTGCTGCTGGTGTTTATTCGCGCCCAGAAAACGCAGAGCACCGCGATGCGTCAAACCCGGACGATGGCGTACTCCCTTGATCCCGAAACGGGCCGCCTCGCCTGGGATCCCGATGCGGACCCTTCCCTTACTGCCGCCTTAGCCCCGGTTAACAGCCGGGACGCGCTGCTGGCGTGCCTACCCGATGCGCAACAGCAGGCCCGGATGGCCGCGCGCTGGCAGGCGGTCGCGAATGGCCAGCCTGTCGCTGAGACGTTTCATTTTACGCTGGCGATTCCCGGTCATTCGCCCATCACCTTAACAGAGCGAAATATGCTGATGATGACCGACAAAGATCGCCCGGTGATTGTCGCCTTCTGGACTGAAGACAAGGGAAGCCTGTTTAACCCAGCGCCGCAGGAGGAAGGTTAACCATGCTGCAGATCGCTTTTTTACTCGCCGGGGCGACATTTGTCCGCAAAGCGGCCCCCTTTTTTATGGTGGCAGGGTTGCTCTGGGGCGGGCTGGGGCTGGCCATTTTTCTTGATGGTTTGCAGGGCGGGCTGCACTTCCCCCTGCACGTTTTTGGTCTGTTTTTGCTGCTCGACAGCCTGGTGTCGCTGGCGCTCGGCTCCGCGGCCAAAGGCACTCAGCGGGGGATTTTTTACTTTAAGGGCGGCGTATTTCTGCTGATCGCCATTCTGATTTTATCGGGTCGCCATGACGGTACCCTTGTGCTGGCCATCGTGTTTGGGATTGCGTATTTCATTACCGGCCTGTTTACCATCGCCTCTGCGGTGGTGGTACGCTTCACCCACTGGCGTCGCGCCCTGCTGTCCGGGGTGTTGCAAATCCTGTTTGCCATTTTCCTGTTCCTGCCTTTTCCGACAGAACATGACGGCACCGTGTCGCAGTTTATCGGCATGGTGATGCTCACCGGCGGGGTGCATTCCGTGATCCTCTCCCTGCGGATGCGCCAGATCCGCCACGGCCGCTCGGTGTTCGATATTCTCGCCCCGCAGACCCTGATGATCGGCCCGCGTGAGGCCCTGCCGCAGGATGTACAGCGCATGCCAGGGGATCAACTGATCGTCCACGTCTGGACCCCGGAAGGGTCCGCTAAACAACAGACGCTCCCGCGCCCGGTGATCAACCGCTACATCGCTGCCGTCGATGCCAACGGGGTGATCTCCACCGGTCATGCGGCGCTGGAAGTCCCGCCGACGCTCTATATCAGCCTCTACCCGGCGGCCGAGATCGACCGTTCGCCGTCGGAGTTTTTTAACCTGCTGAAGGCGGTGGAAGCTAATACGGTGGCGGGCAAGTATCAACCGGACTACCGCTTTGAAGCCAATATGTGGTGCGAGTCCGACCGCAAAATCCACTTCTCCACCTTCAATGCGGCCTCATTGACCAGCTTCTGGACGCAATACCGACAAACCGAAACCTACAACCTGACCTGGCGCAACTGTTCCAGCAGCGTGGCCTACGCCCTGGAAGCCGCTCTGGACGGTGCGCTGAAAGAGCGCTGCTCCCGGGGCGGCTTTATGCGACTGCTATTTATCCCTGAGTTATGGATTGCCGCGCAGCTGCGTAAGCGCGCCACCAACATGGCCTGGACGCCCGGGCTGGTGCTGGACTATACCCGGGCGCTGCATGCGGTGGTTCACCCCACAGACGTGTCTCTGATCCACCTCCTCAAAAAGCGCTGGTTTACGGCTGCGGATACTGGTCGTCAGTGACCTTCTCCAGCCACGCCACCGGGCTGCCGTCCACCGCTTCCGCGATGGCGATGTGGGTCATCGCGGTTTGCGCGCAGGCACCGTGCCAGTGTTTGACGCCCGGGGGGATCCACGCGATATCACCCTGATTGAGCGCTTCTGCCTCTTTGCCCCACTCCTGCAGCCAGCCGCGCCCCTGGGTGACGATCAACGTTTGTCCCAGCGGGTGGGTATGCCATGCGGTACGCGCCCCCGGCTCAAAGGTAACGGTCGCCCCGCCCACTTTCGCCGGCTCGGTGGCCTGAAATGGCGCGTCGATGCGCACGGTGCCGGTAAACCAGGCCTCGGGGCCACGGACTGAGGGTAATGAACCACTGCGGATAATTTTCATGCTACCTCCTCGTTTGCTGTGGACTTAACAGTAGCCCAAGACCGGGGCGAGGATTAGACTGCATAATCAGAAAGGAACCATGAGCCAGATTCATATATCGGGAGCGCCGCGATGCTTAAGGATAATTTTAACGACCTGCTGTCATTTATGGTGGTCGCCCGGGAGCGCAGTTTCACCCGCGCAGCGGCCCAACTGGGCGTGTCGCAGTCTGCCCTCAGCCACGCCATGCGTAACCTTGAAGCACGTCTTGATATGCGCCTGCTGACCCGGACCACCCGCAGCGTGGTGCCCACCGAAGCGGGCGAACAGCTGTTTACGCGCCTCAGCCCGCACCTGCTGGAGATTGAACAGGAGCTAACCGCCCTGCGCGACATGCGCGACCAACCGGCAGGCAATATCCGTATTACTGCCGGAGAGCACGCCATGACTGCGGTCCTGTGGCCGGTGTTGAAACCCTTTATGCTTCAGTACCCGGATATCAATGTGGAAGTGACGGTGGATAACGGTCTGACGGACATCGTCGACGGGCGTTTCGATGCCGGAGTGCGCCTGGGCGAACAGGTGGCGAAGGATATGATTGCGGTGCGGATTGCCCCGGACATGCGGATGGCCGTTGTCGGCTCCCCTGGTTATTTCGCCCGGCACGGAGAGCCTCAAACCCCCGAGCAACTGGCCGATCATCGCTGCATTAATATGCGTCTGCCCACGCGCGGGGGTCTGTATGCCTGGGAGTTCACCCGTGAGGGGCGGGAGATCCGCGTGCGGGTGGACGGCCAGTTAACCCTGAATAACCTGCCTCAGCGCCTGGATGCCGCTGAGGCAGGTCTGGGTCTGGCTTACGTCCCGGAAGATACGGTCCAGGACGCTATCAGCCAGGGCCGACTGGTGCGGGTGCTGGAAGCATACTGCCCGGCGTTTGATGGCTACCGTCTTTACTACCCCAGCCGCCGCCAGCACACCACTGCCTTTTCCCTGCTGGTCGACGCGTTACGTCAAACGTAGTTTATTTCCCGACCCGGGCCTGCAAATGTTGCGGATAACGATCGCCTACCACGTCAATGTTCGCCAGCGTCTGGTTGATGTGGTTCAGCGCTTCCGGTGACAACGTCACGCCTGCCGCGCCGAGGTTCTCTTCCAGTCGGTGCATTTTTGTGGTGCCGGGGATCGGCACAATCCATGGCGCTTTCGCCAGCAGCCATGCGAGGGCCACTTGCGCAGGCGTCGCGCCCTGCTCTGCTGCCAGCTGCTGCACCACCTCTACCAACTGCTGGTTGGCTTGACGCGCGGCTTCACTAAAGCGCGGCACCTGGTTACGAAAATCACTGCTGTCAAAGGTCGTGCCAGCGTTAATCGTCCCGGTCAAAAAACCTTTCCCGAGCGGGCTGAACGGCACGAAGCCGATACTCAACTCTTGCAGCAGCGGCAGAATGGCCTGCTCCGGCTCGCGCCACCACAGGGAATATTCACTTTGCAAAGCGCTCACCGGATAGATCGCGTGGGCGCGGCGGATGGTTTCTACACCGGCTTCCGACAGGCCAAAGTGCTTCACTTTGCCTTCGGCAATCAGATCGGCAATGGTGCCCGCCACCTCTTCAATCGGCACATCAGGATCGACCCGATGCTGGTAATAGAGATCGATAACGTCCGTTTTCAGTCGTTTTAACGACCCTTCCACCGCCGCGCGGATATGTTCTGGTCGGCAGTTAAGCACCTGGCCGGGCTGTTCGCAATCAAACCCGAACTTCGTCGCAATCAACACCTGGTCACGCACCGGGGCCAGGGCTTCCCCCACGACATCCTCGTTGAGATACGGGCCATAGATCTCGGCGGTATCAAAGAAGGTCACGCCTTTATCCACCGCGGCACGAATCAGGGCGATGGCCTGCTGTTTATCCGTGGCCGGACCGTAGCCGTGGCTCAGTCCCATGCAGCCGAAGCCAAGCGCTGAGACCGTTAAGCCATTTTTACCCAGTTGTCGTTGTTGCATTTTTCACCTCAAGGGTCGTTGTCTGATCGTCCCTACTGTAGGCACATTTATTTATGCATACTACAGCCGACAAATGCTTGTGGTTATGAGCAGGATTCATAAATCGTGGCGGCGAAAAATTTAGTTCGATACATATCACTTTCACTCCGTTATTTTTTGCGTCGATCATTAATTGCAGGTAGGATGCTTCGCCATGTTTTTGCCTTATCCATACGCAGAATGACTGGAAAGGCAGCGCATTTCCGTGCATGAGCAATCGTTTGTATTGCGACCGCCGGGTACGGACATCATGAGAGTGATTTTGACAGGTAAACAGGTAACTCAATGAAAACAAGCAATAAAAGCGCAGCCGATCATCACGCTGCGAAACGTCGCTGGCTGAATGCCCACGAAGAGGGCTACCACAAGGCGATGGGCAACCGTCAGGTGCAGATGATCGCCATCGGCGGCGCTATCGGTACGGGGCTGTTTTTAGGTGCAGGCGCCCGTCTGCAAATGGCTGGCCCGGCCCTCGCACTGGTCTATCTGGTGTGCGGTATCTTCTCCTTCTTTATCCTGCGTGCCCTGGGCGAACTGGTTTTACACCGTCCCTCCAGCGGCAGCTTCGTCTCCTACGCCCGTGAGTTTCTCGGTGAAAAAGCGGCCTATGTTGCGGGCTGGATGTACTTCGTTAACTGGGCGATGACCGGGATCGTGGATATCACCGCGGTAGCGCTGTACATGCACTACTGGGGCGCGTTTGGCGATGTGCCGCAGTGGGTGTTTGCCCTTGGCGCGCTGGCGATTGTCGGCACCATGAACATGATTGGCGTGAAGTGGTTCGCCGAGATGGAGTTCTGGTTTGCACTGGTTAAGGTGCTGGCGATTGTCATCTTCCTGGTCGTCGGTACGGTGTTCCTCGGTAGCGGCAAACCGCTCGACGGCAACATGACCGGCTTCCACCTGATCACCGATAACGGCGGTTTCTTTCCGCACGGCCTGTTACCTGCGCTGGTATTGGTCCAGGGCGTGGTGTTCGCCTTTGCCTCCATCGAGCTGGTGGGGACGGCGGCGGGCGAATGTAAAGATCCAGAGAACATGGTGCCAAAAGCGATCAACAGCGTGATCTGGCGTATCGGCCTGTTCTATGTCGGCTCCGTCGTGCTGCTGGTGCTGCTCCTGCCGTGGAACGCCTATCAGGCGGGACAAAGCCCGTTCGTCACCTTCTTCTCGAAGCTCGGCGTGCCTTACGTAGGCAGCATCATGAACATCGTGGTGCTGACCGCGGCGCTCTCCAGCCTGAACTCCGGCCTGTACTCCACTGGCCGTATCCTGCGCTCCATGTCGATGGGCGGCTCTGCGCCGAAGTTTATGTCGAAGATGAGCAAGCAGCAGGTACCGTATGCGGGCATTCTGGCGACCCTGGTGGTCTACGTCTTTGGCGTGTTCCTGAACTATCTGGTGCCATCGCAGGTATTTGAGATCGTACTGAACGTGGCGGCACTGGGCATCATCGCCTCCTGGGCCTTTATCGTGGTGTGCCAGATGCGTCTGCGCAAAGCGATTAAAGCAGGCACCGCGGCGGAAGTGAGCTTCAAAATGCCGGGCGTACCGGTAACCTCCTGGCTGACCCTGCTGTTCCTGTTCAGCGTCCTGGTTCTGATGGCGTTCGACTACCCGAACGGCACCTATACCATCGCCACTATCCCTCTGCTGGCCGTCCTGCTGGTGGCTGGCTGGTTTGGCGTGCGTAAGCGCGTGCATGAGATCCACAGCACCGCGCCGAAACACCCGGACGATGAAAATCGGGACAGTCCGCTGGTAGAAGAGACGTCCAGATAAAAAACAAAACGGTCACTCAGGTGACCGTTTTTTATATGTGCTCCCCCCTTTTCCCGGCGGCGCTGCGCTTGCCCGGCCCTAACGGGCCTGCGCAGGAACCCGGGCAATCACCTTAATTTCGAAATCAAATCCAGCCAGCCAGGTTACGCCCACGGCTGTCCAGTTCGGGTATGGCGGATGGGGGAAAATGGCCTGTTTGACCTGCATGATGGTTGCAAACTGATTTTGCGGATCGGTATGGAAGGTGGTGACATCGATCAGATCATCAAACGTACACCCCGCCGCGGCCAGCGTCGCTTTCAGGTTATCGAACGCAAGTTGCACCTGAGCGGCAAAGTCCGGCTCCGGCGTGCCATCGGCGCGGCTGCCCACCTGGCCGGACACAAACAGTAAATCGCCGGAACGGATGGCGGCAGAATAACCGTGTTCTTCATAAAGAGCATGTCGGTTGGTGGGGAAAACCGGTTCGCGCTGGATCATAAGGTATCCTGTACATTATCAAGGGTGAAAAACGTAAAGCGCAGCGCATACGAATGCTTTAATATACGCGGCGTATGTCAAATTAATCACACATACGCCGCGTATGTCAAATGAAGATGGAGAACCTATGGTTGTTAAACGCCGCAGCGAAACGATGGAAGAGAACCGCGCAAAACTGCTTATGGCAGCGCGAAAAGCCTTTGCCGAGAAGGGCTTTGCCGCGGCATCCATGGATGAACTCACCGCCAGCGTGGGCCTTACCCGCGGGGCGCTCTACCACAATTTTGGCGATAAAAAGGGGCTTCTCGCCGCCGTTGTGGCCCAGATGGACGGCGAAATGGCGCAACAGGCAAAGGCTGAGGCCGCTGATGCGGGAGATGACTGGGAGAAACTGTTAGCGGAAGGCGTCGCCTATATCAAAATGGCGCTCGACCCTGAAGTGCGACGAATCGTTCTGCTTGATGGTCCGGCGTTTCTGGGCGATCCCGCTCAATGGCCGGGGCAGTTGAGCTGCCTTGAATCCACCCGCCAGACCCTTACCCAACTGCTCGAACGCGGCGTGATCAAAGCCGTGGACGCTGACGCCGCGGCCTATATGTTAAACAGCGCCGCCATGAATGCCGCACTTTGGATAGCAGCCAGCCCGGACCCGCAGAAGGCGCTACCGGCGATCATTGCGGTGTTCACGGAGCTGGCAAGCGGCCTGTGCCAGCGTCCGCAATAACATGAGTGTATATCGGCACTCTTTGCCCGGCGGCAGGCGGTCCTGGCCCTCTCCCTAACCCACCGGGCTGAAAGATCCCCAGTAATTTTACTGCCCTCAAAGCAATAAAATCATCACA
>NZ_JBICLV010000041.1:0-4142 GCF_043105735.1 Leclercia sp. GLN_9 | reverse complement strand
AACTTTCAGTGGCATTATGCTATTTGGGCACTATCCCTTTTCATCCTCTCGGATCTCAAAAAGTTATCAACATATACACCGGTTAGATCCTATAACACGATCCTATTGAAGATCCTAAATGGATCCTTATAGTCCCAAACAGATCCCCGATCGCTGCAAGCCACGTCAGACAAGGCATTCAGAGGATTTGGGTGTGTCGTATTATGCAATAAGTGTGTCGCAACATGTAATTGGTGTGTCATGCCATGAGCAAAGTGGGTGACATCATGCTCTTGGTGTGTCATAACATGCAAAATGGTGTGTCGCATCATGTCAAATAACGAACTATCCACCTTTTGTGGATAACCTCGAATGGATTCTAACCACAGTGGTGTAACTATATGACTGATAACAATTTTATACCCTCCCAAATTACAAATGAAGGAGAGGTACACCAATTAACAGTCACAAACAATTCATCAGTTCAGCCAGCGATTTTACTGCGTCTGGGTGTCTTTGTTCCTGCCAGTCGTGCAATTCCTAAGGGGCAGAAGTCCGGTATAGATGTTTCTTCGTCGTTCTCCCAGCTTGAGTTCGCCCGTAAGGAAGGTTATGACGAAGTCAGGATCTTTGGTGAGCGACTGAACATATCAACGGACTTCAGCGTCTGGATGGGCATTATTGGTGCCTTCAGTAAATACGGCTTGAAATCAAATACCATCGAGCTGCCTTTCACTGAGTTCGCCGCGTTGTGCCAGTATGATTCTCGCCAGTTTAACAAACGTCTGCGTGACACCATTTTTGATGCTCTTACCCGGATTGGTACCAAGACTGTTCAATTCAACAGTAAGAAAACTGGAGATAAATTTTTTACTCAGCTCCTTAAGAGCGGTAAGTATACGAGAGAGTCCGATACAATCACGCTCCAGGCCGATGAGCGCCTCCATGAACTGTACCAGATTGACTACAACATCCTACTGCGCAAGCGTCCCTACCATATGCTCAAAGGTAAAGAAGTTGCTCAGACACTCTATACCTACATAGCAAGTCTGCCCGATAACCCTGCCCCAATTAGATTTGATCGCATCATTGAGCGATTGAATTTGACCTCTCCAGTAAAGGAGCAGAACCGGCTGATCAAGGCTGCTTTGAAGCAACTACAAGTCATTGGCTACATTGAGTATTCCATTATTAAAGATGGTCGAACTCTAACTGTGTTGATTCATAAGCGAAATAAAAAACTCAAAGAAATGGGGTCATAGAAGGTGGGTCACATTATGCAGGCGATCCAGTAATGGTGGGTCGTATCATGATTTTAGGTGTGTCATAACATGTTATCGTGGCACACTAGTATTCATGCCTGTTTTGTTAGGTTGATTTTTGTACCAATCCAAATGGACCCGCATGCTGTGACACACCTTTAGCATATCGCTGCCCACTTTTTCATGTTTATACCCAACATTTTTAAGATCCTCCGATGATCGTTTTTCTAAGCATGTTGCGACACACTTTATGCATGCTATGACCCACCTTTATCATTCTGGCTATTAAGAAGGTTATTCCCAATAAGTGCGGGTGATGCATTTATGAAAATTACATTTTGTAGAGGTCATGAGTACTGTTTTCAGCCGCCCTGCCCTCATGTATACAGTGTTTCGTCTGCATCAAGGAGGAAAGGGCCGCTCGGTATACGAAAAAGATACCCTACCATTTTGAATGGTTTGCAGTTAATTGTTGTCCAGTAATTTCAAACTTTCAAACTTTCAAACTTTCTTATGAGTTGAAGGATTCTGTTTAAAAAGTTATCAACTTTGCAAGATTTGATGCACTTTGCATTTTTTTAGTGGGTTTGCATATTTTTGGTTGCTTTGCTTGTTTTATCAAGATTTAATATAATTATGCAAAGTTGATTTGAAGGGGTTTCAAATGGGATTAATGGATACGCTTAACCAGTGCATTGCAGCAGGACATGAGATGACGAAAGCCATCGCAATTGCTCAATTTAATGATGATAGCCCTGAAGCAAGAAAAATAACCCGTCGGTGGCGAGTTGGTGAGGCAGCTGACCTGATCGGTGTTTCATCCCAGGCTATTCGTGACGCTGAAAAAGCAGGACGATTGCCGCATCCAGATATGGAATTACGAGGACGCGTTGAACAGCGCGTTGGCTATACCATTGAGCAAATAAACCACATGCGAGATGTGTTTAGTACCCGCCTCCGTCGCCCAGATGAAAGCTTACCTCCGGTAATCGGTGTTGCAGCTCATAAAGGTGGAGTTTATAAAACTTCTGTCTCCGTTCATCTTGCTCAGGATCTGGCTTTAAAAGGACTTCGCGTACTGTTAGTCGAAGGCAACGATCCGCAAGGGACGGCCTCGATGTATCACGGTTGGGTTCCTGATTTACATATTCATTCTGAAGATACTCTCCTCCCCTTCTATCTCGGTGAACGAGATGATGCTTCATATGCGGTAAAACCAACTTGCTGGCCTGGCCTTGATATCATCCCTTCTTGTCTGGCCTTACATCGTATTGAAACTGAGTTGATGGGACGTTTCGACGAAGGAAAGCTGCCGACAGAACCTCACATGATGCTAAGGCTGGCCATTGAAACGGTAGCCCATGATTACGATGTTGTTGTTATCGATAGTGCTCCTAATCTTGGTATCGGCACAATCAACGTTGTATGTGCTGCTGACGTGTTATTAGTCCCTACCCCCGCTGAGCTCTTTGACTATACCTCTGCATTGCAATTTTTCGATATGCTCCGGGATTTGCTGAAGAATGTAGATCTACAAGGCTTTGAACCAGATGTCAGAATCTTGCTTACTAAATATAACAATAATAATGGTTCCCAGTCGCCTTGGATGGAAGAGCAAATCAGGGATGCATGGGGAAGCATGGTTCTTAAAAACGTGGTACGCGAAACGGATGAAGTAGGTAAAGGCCAAATTCGAATGCGAACAGTATTTGAACAAGCAATTGATCAGCGTTCTTCTACTGGAGCATGGAGGAATGCGCTCGCAATTTGGGAGCCGGTTTGTAATGAAATTTTCGACCGTCTCATTAAACCTCGTTGGGAAATCCGCTAATGAAACGAGCACCTATCATCCCTAAATCTATTCCTTCAGTCGTTCCTGTAACTACTGTATCGGCCCCTGCAGCTCCTATGGTAGACACACTAATTGCTCGAGTAGGCGCTATGGCAAAGGGTAATACTATTACCCTTCCCGTGTGTGGACGAGAAGTAAAATTTATTCTTGAGACCATACCCGGTGCAGATGTCGCCAGCTCAACTAAGGTCTGGGCTGGTAATGAACGTGATCAAGCTTTTCTAATAGAAGAGGCTTTGGACGATCTCATACCATCGTTCTTGCTTACCGGCCAACAAAATCCGGCGTTTGGGCGTAAGGTCGACGGTCATATTGAAGTTGCCGATGGTAGTCGCCGTCGCATGACTGCCATCTTTACATCAACTGAGTATCGCATACTCGTTGGTGCCCTTGATGACGAACAGATGGATGCTTTATGCAAACTTGGAAATGATTACAGACCGACAAGTGCTTATGAAAGAGGTACGCGTTATTCTCAACGTTTAGAAAAAGAATTTAACGGAAATATCTCTGCCTTGGCCGATGCTGAAAACATCTCAAGGAAAGTCATAACCAGATGTATCAATACTTCTAGGCTACCAAGAGATGTGATCGCCCTCTTCTCTCATCCAGGCGAGCTTTCCGCAAGGGCTGGCGAAAGTTTACAGAAAATCTTTTCTGAGAACGAAGCTCGTTTACTCGATGGGGCTTTTGAGCTATCAGAGAAGAGAAAAGCAGGTGTAGTACTTGAGGCTGATGAAATAATTCAATTTCTTACTGCCTTGCTTAAAGATTCCAGCAAGAAAGTAAATCAGGCCCCAGAAAAGCGTGAGTTCATTCCTGGAGCAACAGCGCGTTATAAAGGAAATAAAGTGATTATCAGCCTGGATCGTTCCAAACTTTCCGAGGAAGATATTGGGAAGTTTGAAGAAATGCTTGAGCTTTTAGCTACGAAGAAAAACAAGCATTAATTCGGTAGTTATCTTCCTGCTTTACCTTCTTCAAGACCATGGTTCAAATTCCTAATATGGGACCGTGGTCCCAACCCCTTAACTGGGACCGTGGTCCCA
>NZ_JBICLV010000040.1:0-47322 GCF_043105735.1 Leclercia sp. GLN_9 | reverse complement strand
TTGTCACGTTCACGGGTTGTGTAATGCCATGTTCTGCTGAACATGAGGTGAACGGAACAATCCACCGGGCTTAACTGACTGGCCTTACTGCCAGCGGTCAGCCCTATTCTGTATGAATTGTCCGCAACAGATCATTTAATCAGTCGGGCAGTCATGTGTACCTGGTTACCGGCATAGGCCTGGGTAATGGTGTACTCTGCGCCAGCCATTTTTGCCTGATGAGCAATTTTAGCTTCCGCAGCGTCGAGAGTAGACGCTGATGCAGTCACTGTCTGCGCATAGCTGGTGGAAGAAATCAGGGCGAAAAGCGCTACTGCAACAAAAGTTTTGATGGTGTTCATGGTCATTCCCTCAGAGTGTATTTTAAGTTAATTCAGGTTTTGTCTTGATGGAATGAATAGTAATGATGTTCAGGCGGTGAGAAAATCCCATAATCTTGCTTAAACAAATCAAAATATTTGAAGTAATTTAGTTGTGCGATATTTACCCTGAATGTGCGCTGACGTTTCGATGAGTTGATGAATCAGCAGGTAAGGCGCAGGACGAACCGCCCCGCACTTATGCGGGGCGGCTGAGAGGATAAAACCCGTCGTGGGTTTAGAATGCGAAGCAGCTGCAGCCGAGCGCGCCCCAGAAGGCGTTCTCCTCGGAAACCGGCAGGTTGGCACCGCGAGCAATGTCGTGCGAGTGGCTATGTACCCCGCACGGGCCGCTGCACTGATGAGGCATCTGCTGCATGCCTACACGCGTTGCCGCCGTTGGCGGGGCGCTGCGGTAGTGACCCGGCACTTTCACCACCGGCGACCATTCTGGCAGAACCGGAATGGCAGGTGGCGCATCGCTACTGAACGAACCGGCTGCATAAACGATTTTTCCGCCCACGATCGTCAGTACCGACTCAATGCCCTTAATTTCCTCTTCAGGAACGCTGAAGAAGTCTTTACTCAGCACGGCCATATCCGCCAGCTGGCCGACTTTGATCTGGCCTTTTTTCCCCTGTTCGCTGGAGAACCAGGCGCTCCCCTGTGTCCATAGCATGAGCGCGGTATCGCGATCCAGACGCGCGTTAACATCATACATCTGCATCCCACCTACGGTGCGCCCTGAGACCAGCCAGTACAGCGCAGTCCAGGGGTTATAGCTGGCCACGCGCGTTGCGTCTGTACCCAGACCGACAGGTACACCCGTTTCCAGCATGCGCGCGACAGGCGGGGTGTGACGAGTGGCCTCAATACCATAACGTTCAGCAAAATATTCGCCCTGGAAGGCCATACGGTGCTGCACCGCAATACCGCCGCCCAGTTCCTTAATACGATCGATATTGCGCTGGGTGATGGTTTCAGCGTGATCGAAGAACCACTGCAAGCCATCAAACGGAATGTCGCGGTTGACCTTCTCAAAGACATCCAGCATACGGCTGATCGATTCGTCATAAGTGGCGTGCAGACGGAATGGCCAGCGGTATTCCACAAGGTGACGAACCACGCGCTCGAGTTCGTCTTCCATTCCTGGCGCCAGATCTGGCCGGGGTTCGAGGAAATCTTCAAAATCGGCAGCGGAAAAGACCAGCATTTCGCCTGCACCATTATGACGGAAGTAATCGCTGCCCTGACCCGGAACCAGCATATCGGTCCATTTTTCGAAATCTTCCAGCTCGTGTCCCGGGCGTTGAGTAAAGAGGTTATAGGCAATACGAACGGTCATCTGGTTTTTCTGATGCAGTTCCGCGATCACCTCATAGTCTTCCGGGTAGTTCTGGAAGCCGCCGCCGGCATCAATAGCGCTGGTCAGGCCCAGACGATTCAGCTCGCGCATGAATTGACGTGTGGAGTTGATCTGTTGCTCCAGCGGCAGTTTTGGGCCTTTTGCCAGTGTCGCGTAGAGGATCATGGCATTCGGGCGGGCAATCAACATACCCGTTGGGTTGCCGTTGGCATCACGCTGGATTTCGCCACCCGGCGGGTTAGGCGTGTCTTTGGTGTAGCCGACGACTTTCAATGCGGCGCGGTTCAGCAGCGCGCGATCGTACAGGTGAAGAACAAACACCGGCGTATCAGGCGCCGCTTCGTTGATCTCATCCAGGGTTGGCATACGGCGTTCCGCAAACTGGAACTCATTCCAGCCCCCCACCACACGTACCCACTGCGGATTTGGGGTACGAAGCGCCTGCTCTTTCAGCATGCGTAAAGCATCTGCTACCGAAGGAACACCTTCCCAGCGTAATTCGAGGTTGTAGTTCAGCCCTCCGCGGATGAGGTGCAGGTGAGAGTCGTTCAGTCCCGGAACGGCAGTGTGGCCTTTCAAATCAATGACTTTTGTGCCATCGCAGTGGTGTTCCATCACCTCTGACTGGCTGCCGACTTCAAGGAATTTCCCGTCGCGAATTGCTACCGCTGTGGCAACCGGGTTTTCGCGATCGACAGTATGAAACCGTCCATTAATAAGAATGATATCGGCTTTACCGAGGGTAACCATAAGATCTCCTGGATTGGGTTGTCCGAAGCGGTAACACGTTCCGCGGACTGAGAATTGCCTGCCTGACAGGCAGAGGCTGGGGTAGCGGGATTATGGTAAGGAAGGCTGGAAAACGTCCAGTTATACAAAGGGATAGGTATACAAACGTATAGTATACCTAAAGATAATAGTCCGAAAAATAAAAGCTTCCTACACTGAGCCTCAGACAGTCACCAACCGTTATAGCGATGTAAACAGGGACGCTTAATGGCCAACAGGAATGATGTCAATCACACCGTTATAACCGCGGAATTTCGTAACTTTTATCTCAATGGACACCATTATGAGCAACAGCAAACTTGAAGTATTAACGCCGCAGAACTGCCAGATCATCTTCATCGACCAGCAGCCGCAGATGGCCTTCGGTGTACAGTCAATTGACCGTCAGGTTCTGAAAAACAACGTTGTTGCCCTGGCTAAAGCAGCGAAAGTTTTCAACATCCCAACGGTACTGACCACCGTTGAGACCCAGAGCTTCTCGGGTAACACCTTCCCGGAACTGCTGGACGTCTTCCCGGGCCAGGACATCCTGGAACGTACCTCCATGAACTCCTGGGATGACCAGAAAGTGCGTGATGCCCTGAAAGCTAACGGCAAGAAAAAAGTGGTTGTGTCTGGTCTGTGGACCGAAGTATGTAACAACACCTTTGCCCTGTGCGCGATGCTGGAAGGCGACTACGAGATCTACATGGTGGCTGACGCATCCGGCGGCACGACCAAAGAAGCGCATGACTATGCCATGCAGCGCATGATCCAGGCTGGCGTGATCCCGGTAACCTGGCAGCAGGTGATGCTGGAGTGGCAGCGTGACTGGGCTCACCGCGACACTTACGACGCCGTCATGAACATTGCGAAAGAGCATTCCGGTGCTTATGGCATTGGTGTTGACTATGCCTACACCATGGTTCACAAGGCACCTTCTCGTCAGAAGAGCGAGCACAAAACGCTGGCCCCGGTTCCGGCTCCGGTTCGTTAATCAGTGATACTGGCTGGCCCTCAATGGGCCAGCCGATACGTAAAGGAGGACCCATGAGTCCTTTATTGATTTCTCTGGGAGCAGGGGCATTAATCGGTGTGATGTATGCCTTGCTGAAGGTGCAGTCTCCGGCTCCGCCGGCAGTAGCGCTTGTTGGCCTGCTTGGCATGGTGATCGGCAGTGCGCTGGGTGGAAAACTTTTTCACAGCGATTCGACTGCCAGGGTACCCGCCAGCGAGCAAACACAGGTTGCTGAGGAAGTGCGGCCAACCCTCACCACACTCAGTGCTAAACAGGTGGGCTGACAATGTTGAAAACCTATTCTGTTTCGTTATCGGTAGGGATTCTGGCTGGGCTTGTTTATGCTGTCCTCGACGTGAATTCTCCGGCACCGCCGATCATTGCTCTGGTAGGGCTGTTAGGAATGCAGGTCGGGGAGCACGCTATCCCACTGATTAAAAAAATAATTAAACGCGATCCGGTTAATTTCCACTGGTTCCGCCATGAGTATCACCATAAAATCGGGGACACCCCGCCGCCCTCCGGTGACAAAACCTCCTGAGTCAGCGCCATATATAAGTAAGTGAATTCTTTAAGGAAAACAGCATGCAGCTGTCGCAGCGCATTGTCGTCGTCGATGATGAACGTTCTGTCCGCAATGGTCTAACCAACCTTCTCCAGTCTGAAGGCTATCAGACCGAAGCCTTCGAGTCGGCGGAATCTCTTCTTTGTGATGAAGCAGCGATGGCCAATGCCGCGCTTTTTATCATTGATGTGCAATTGAAAGGCATGAATGGTTTTGAGCTTTTCATCAATCTTACCCGGCTGCTTGAAAAACCGCCGGGTATTATCATTTCCGGTAACGGAGATGAGGGCATGTTGCAGCAGGCCCTCGATCTGGGCGCACTTGCGTTTCTGCCTAAGCCGATCGAAATTGATACATTATTTGAATACATTCGTCATGAGTTCTCCTCGAAGGCCACACCTTAATGAGTACGAATCCGGAAGTGTTAAATACCGTAGAAAACGATCAGATCGTCCTGTCAGAGGAGATCAGCTTCAACCTGCTGGCTCAGGAAGGCAATATCGACTGGTTTTTGTGTCAACATGCCACGACGGGGGAAACCTTTGTCCTGGCGACGGCAGGAAATGAAGAGTCGGTATTTCATGTCACGCGGTTGCTCAAAAATGAATATGGCCTTCGCGCAAAATTATCTGAGAGCTGGGCACTGCAACCCCAACGATTTACC
Organism: Leclercia sp. GLN_9; assembly: GCF_043105735.1. Classification (NCBI taxonomy): domain Bacteria; kingdom Pseudomonadati; phylum Pseudomonadota; class Gammaproteobacteria; order Enterobacterales; family Enterobacteriaceae; genus Leclercia; species Leclercia sp. GLN_9. Next base: position 42,582 of record NZ_JBICLV010000040.1, on the reverse strand, counting down.
CTTTATCAGGGGCGTTATGCTCTGGTATATAACCCTTTCAATTACAATACTCTGGCCGACAGGTTGTGCATGCCCCCCGACACTGTTCGGGAGTTTCTTAGCTGTGCAGCCAAACTCTGCGCAACCCTGAGCATGATGCATCAGCATGGGCTGATCCATGGTGACATAAAGCCCGCCAATTTTTTTTTCACCGATGAGGGTGAGGTTCGCCTGGGGGGTTTTGGGCTTTCATCGATACAGAACGATCTGCTTCAGCAGTCCAGCATCCCGGTTTCGGGAGGGACGCTGGCTTATATGTCTCCGGAACATACCTACAGATCTTCCCATCCGGTCGATAAGATCAGCGATCTCTATAGCCTTGGCATTGTGCTTTATGAATTACTGACCGGAAGATTACCGTATGGCAACGCTGAAGGAGGCCATGCTGAATGGGTCCATCATCATATTGCCTCCGAAGCCTTGCCCCCCCATATGATCCGCCAGGATGTGCCGCTTGTTTTATCTTCGATTATCCTGCGATTGCTGGCCAAATCACCGGAGTACCGCTATCAGACCGTCGAGGGTGTGCTGGCCGATCTTCGTCGGTGTGCTTCAACATTAAGGCCCGACGGGATCATTGAGCCATTCGCCCTCGGGCTTCAGGATTTGCAGCCTTCCACCTTCGCCCCCGCAATCCTCTTTACGGAACATCCCCAGGCAAAGGAGATCCTTTCGGCTTTTGAGGAGGTCAGCAAAAGCGGCAAACACAGTCTGGTCGCGATAAGTGGCGTACCGGGTTCGGGTAAGTCTTCGCTTATTGCGTCGTCGTTGAAACTGCTTCGTAATCAGAACGCGTTGATGACAGTGGTGAAAGCGGATCAGCATTCTCCTGTTTTACCTTATGCCGTCTTTACTGCCGCATTCAGAACGCTGACTCTGCATGTTCTGGGCCTTCCTACTGAAGAGATGACGTGCTGGAAAACGCACATTACCTGTCTGCTGGGTAAATATGTCGGGCTGGCAGTGAACCTGGTTCCTGAGCTTGGGATACTGCTAAAACAGAGGGCAGCGGTGCAGACGCACGCGCATTCCGTAGATGCGCGCGATCGTCTCAATCTGGTGGCATGTAGCCTGGTAAAAGCGTTTACGGCACCGGGCCGTCCACTGGTGATGCTGATTGATGATGTCCACTGGGCCGATCAGGCCACACTGCTTCTGCTGCAAAATCTGCTCACGTTAAGCGAAGATATTCCGCTATTGCTGGTGATGACCTACAGGGACAGTGTCTCCTTACCTTGCCCGACAATCGCAGCCAATTTGAACTGTATTCGCGCCCGTGCCGCACGTATTACGGACATTACGCCTGCACCGCTTTCAGAAAAAAATATTGCCGACTGGCTTGCCGGACTCTTCCACAGCCGTCATCAGGAAATGGCAGAACTGGCAGCGATCATTCATGAAAAAACTGATGGTAATCCACTCGCGACCCATGAATTTTTCAGACAGGCTGTGCGCGAGGGTTTAATCACGCACAACGCTCCCTTTAAATGGACATATGATTCGCAGGCGCTCAAAAACTGCCACTATACGGAAAATGTGGCCGCCAGTGTTTTACACCATTTATCTGCCTTGCCGCCTGCAACCCGGGTTCTTTTGGGCAAATTAGCCTCTCTCGGCAGTGCCGGTGAACTGGCTGTCACAGGCAAAATTATCAACGCATCTGTAAAAGATATTGAAACGACGCTTTTGCCTGCCGTTACGGCCAGACTGGTCTCGCTGAATGCATCAGGATATGCGTTTTTGCACGACAGCATGCACGAGGCGGCGCTGAGTCTTCTGGACGACGAAGAAAAAGATGGATTCCATTACGCGGCACTTCACTATTACATGCGCGAATCCAGTCTTGATATCTCGAACGCGCTCCTTTTCCGGGCCGCCCATCACTTGCTCTCCGTGAAAAATCCGTCACTTCTGACGCCCAATGCCCGCGAGTTATGCCAGCTGATGGTGAACGCGGCCAGGCGAGCAAAAATGACAGGCGACTACGTTTCGGCACTGCGTTATTTGAAGGTGACCCGTTTAATCAATAGCAGTGCAGGAAATGAAGAGAGCGTCGAGTTTTTGCTGGAGGAAGCTGAGTGCGAATTTCTTAACGGTAATTTACCGGCCGCGCTGACGTTATGTCACACCATCCAGTCTCTTCCCGGTGAGATAACCGATAAAGCTGAGACCGCTTGTTTAATCGCAGAAATTCATATGCGCCAGTCGGACAGTCCGCTCGCACTGGAAACGGCTCTGGCCTGGCTTGCGGTATTTGGCATCCACCTGAACCGTAATCCGAGCCAGCAGGAGTGTGATGAAGCAAGGGTTGTGCTTAAGGAGGACGTAGGTAAAAACCCTTATACCCGATTCCGTTCACTTCCGGTGGTCACCTGCAAGGACACGGCGGCAATCATGAATCTGCTGGCCAGCGCCAGCACTTTCGCGGCATTCACCAACCCGCGTCTGCACTTTATGCTCCTGTGTAAATTGCTTCATCTCAGCATGGCTCGCGGACTGAGCGGGGCATCCACCCTGGCGCTGTCGTGGTACGGCGTGGTATGCGGGGATCAATATGATGAATACAGCCGGGGCTTCGCCAGCACGCTGCTGGCCCGGGAGTTGGTGTATAAGCACGATTTTGTCAGCTTTAAAGCTCGCACGCTCCTGCCACTCGATCAGGTCAGTGTCTGGACGATGCCGCTAACCTATGCCATCGAGCGCGCGAAAGCAGCCTTTGACACAGGTGTTGAAACAGGCGACAGGACATCAGCTTGCCTGGCGCTCCGGCATATCATCATGAACTATCTAGCCCGGGGCGATCATCTTGAAGGCGTGTCCACTTCCATCGCGCGCGGTATACAGTTCGTACGTAAGGTGCAGTATCGCGACGTGGAGGTGATCCTGAGCATGCAGCAGGATTTTGTCCTGTTCCTGCGGAAAACCCGCGGCGCGACGTTCTCAGGGGATCATTTCCTGCCACCGGTACTTGAGGTTGTTAAGCCTGAGAACGCGGTAGAGCCAATGTACCTGATGCAATTCTGGTCGCGTCTGTATAAAGGGATGGCCCACTTCTTTGCTAATGAATATGGTGCCGCCAATCGGTGGTTCAGAGATGCCGGGTTCTATACCCGTCTCATCCCCGGGCATGTGCATATGCTTGATTTCCATTTATATAGCGCGCTTTCACTCACCGTACCGCTTCAGGCCGGCAGCATGGATGAAGCGTTGCGTCAGCAGCTGAATATCCATCTTGATCGCATCGTGACCTGGTCCAGTGAAAACACGAAAACGTTCAGCGATAAAGAGGCGTTGCTACGGGCTGAACTGCTTCGTCTGGAGGGCGAGACCGCACAGGCCGCAGAGTATTTTGAAAAAGCGATGACGTTATCCCGTGAAGGTCAGTTCCATCATATCAACGGACTGGCATGTGAGCTGGCTGCACGCATGGCCAGCACCAGAAACATGCCCTTTGCCGCGGAAGGCTACCTTAAAGGCGCCATTGCGGCCTGGGACCGCTGGGGAGCAGGGGCGAAAGTGCATCAACTGGAAACACAGTATCCGGCACTTGTCAGCCATCACTCTCAGACAGCACTGAGTACCGTCTCCTTTGAGCAAAGCGCCGTCATCAGCGATTTACAAAGCATGGTGACTGTCATGCGCGCCCTTACAGAGGAAATTAATCTGGATCGGCTGATCCATATCCTGATGATGATGCTGGTCGAACGCGCTGGCGCACAACACTGCATGCTGATCCGTTTAATTGATGGCACCATCCCTGAGATTCAGGCGAGGGCATCGACGACGATTGATGGCGTAAAAGTGAAAATTGTCCGGGAAATTCCAACGGCCAGCGATCTTCCCCTTTCCGTTCTCTCCGCGGTCATCAGGACGGGACAGGAGATTCGCACCGGTAAGCCTGAGACATTCAGTCCCTTTAGCCAGGACAACTATCTGGTTGCATCCGGGGCCGCTGTGATGTGCGTCCCGATGTTCAGGCAGGCGCAGATGGTTGGCGTGCTTTATCTTGAGAACAGGTTAATGCCTGATGTCTTTACCGCCGATCACTCCAGGATTGTGTCCATGTTAGGCGCCCAGGCGGCGGTCTCACTGGAAACGGCCCGCCTGTATGCCGAACTGGTTGATGAAAACAACCAGCGGAAAAAAATCGAAAAGCAACTCAGGGCAAGCCAGACATCACTTATTCTGGGTGAAAAAATCAGTAATACCGGAACCTGGCACTGGCATGTTGAGCCAGATATTCAGTACATCACGGACGAATATAAGCGCATTATGGGTCTTCCGGCAGATCAAGCCACCACTTCCATGGCTGAATTTCAGAGCCGTGTACACCCGGATGATATTCACTCTCTTCGTGAGTTGATCGAAACGAGTGTACGCCATGGCGTTGTGATGCAGGCCGAGTTTCGTATCATTCGCGATGATGGTGAATGCCGTTATATAAAAGGCATTGGCGAACCGAATGAGAACTGGCCAGACGTTGCGGAATACTTCGGTACGCTTACCGATATTACCGCGCAGCGTCAGGCTGAGGATGCCGTCAGGATCGCGCAGGTGGAGCTTGCCCGCGTTGCGCGTGCTACTACCGTTGGGCAGCTGACCTCTTCCATCGCACATGAAATAAACCAGCCGCTGATGTCGATTGTGGCGAATGCGGGTGCAAGTCAGCGTTGGTTGAAACGCGAGCCTGCGCATCTGGAGCATGCGGTAAACAGTCTCGATGAGATCATAAGGGAAGGGCGTCGCGCCGGGGAAATCATACGGGGTCTGCAAGCCCTGACCCGTAACCAGGCGTCCGAACTCGCTCCGGCGAGTCTCCATGTGATCACCAGGGACATCATAGGCTTATCGCGTCTTGAACTGGAGCGTCGCGCCGTTGCCCTGGAACTCGATCTCGCTGCGCAGGGTGATGCCATCATGTGTCAAAGTGTGCAAATCCAGCAGGTCATGCTCAACCTCGCCATTAACGCGATCGAAGCGATGGGGAACAATAAAGGGTCACGGACGTTAAAAATCTCGTCCTGGAATCCATCAGAGGATGTGATTCGCATTGAAGTGGCTGACAGTGGTACGGGGCTATCTGACGAGGTTATCGATAAAATCTTTAATTCCTTCTATACCACCAAACCTGAAGGTATGGGAATGGGATTGACCATCAGTCATGCCATCATCAAGCGGCATGGTGGAATATTAAGTGCAGAGAATCGTCCAGAAGGAGGAAGCCTGTTCTGGTTTACGCTTCCATTGATAACCCAGTCTGATTAAATAAGGTCAATACGCCCACAGCAGGGTGGGGGAGGCCGATTAACTGCTCTGGCTGGAAAGAATTTCTCGCCAGTCAGGGCAGTTAATTATCATGAAGAATGCCAAGTTTTTCAGCGGCTCTTATCAGCTCAGGTACTGACCGTACAACCATTTTGTCCAGAACGCGTCTTTTATGGACTTTGGCTGTGATTTCACTGATTTCCATTTCTGAAGCAATCTGCTTATTCAGCAATCCACGGAGGATATGCTGCATCAGCTCTTTTTCTCGTGGTGTCAGAGAGTGATACCGCGTAGTCAGCAGCAATTTTTCCTGGGACAACACGGCACTTTTTTCTGCCAGCGCCAGCGCGTCTGCAACACTGTTTATCAGCTCATCCGGGAGAACGGGCTTGGTGAGAAATTCAAACGCCCCCGCTTTCATTGCTTTTACAGACACGGGAATGGTGCCATGTCCTGTCAGGAAAATCGTCGGGATGGAATAGCCACGCTCGTTGAGCACCGTTGAAACATCAAATCCATCGAAACCCGGCATGTTCAGGTCAACAATGAGACAGCTGGACGCATCATAGTCCTGTAAGTTCAGGAATTCTGAAGGCGATGTAAAGGCTTCAATAAGATAGTCTTCTGAGCGAAGAAGATTTTGCAGTGCAGCAATGACGGATTGATCGTCATCCACGATATAAACTTTTTTCATCATATTAACTCATTATGACTCTGGCGAGTGCTGTTATATGCAGGTTACTCAATATATCCTTTTAATAACGCTTTTCAAATAAAGTTTCGTATGAAATGCGTGAGAAAAGTATCACTGCGTGCCTTATAACGGTAATGCAATGATACAGCAGCAATTATGCGTATGAATGTTATACAATCAGGTTATTCCTAATAATAAGACCATGCTCTTTTTATGGAAATATCGACGAGAGAATGATCGGTCTCATTATATATAGCAGGGTTTTATTTATGATGCGTTAACAACGATCAGCCATAAAGTTTTGCGCACGTTTTTCACAGCCAAATAATAGAGGACGCCATAACTTAAATTTTATCGCTTGCTATCGGATGTCATGTTTTCGAAACTAAAAAAACTGATGCTATTTTATTCCGATTATCGATCAAAGGTAAAAAGGGCAAGGGTAACGTAAAGCGATTTTCAATTATCTCTTAGTATAACTATCCCCCAGTATAACTATCCCTTTGTATACTACAGCTTTTGTTCGGTATCCTTGATAATCCTTTCCAGACGTAGGCGTTCATTTCTGACCCCGAACTTACACGGCGCTTAAACTTTTACACTGGAAAAAGATATGGCACAGACGACCTCTGACCAACAGTTTGCGATGGCGAATAATAAAATCATATCTAACGTGATTAAAGATATTCTTCCATGGATCGAAGAAAATCTGTATGACGAATCTTTCAGGGTGAAGGCTGTCAGCCACCGAAGCGGATATAGCCGTTGGCATTTCCAGAGGGTTTTTCGTGAACAAACTGGTTATAACCTGGCGACGTATATGAGAGTAAGACGTATAGCAAGGGCGGCACATTCTATTGCGTTCACCGACAAAGATTTGAAAGACTCGCCTGTGAGAATGGATTTACCAGTCAGCAAAACTTCAGCCGGACATTCAAGAAATACTTCAACCAAACACCGTCTCGCTTCCGAAAAGCATGCTCCGGGCAAGAAGATATTTTTTACAGGATCTCTGGAAAAATATGCCATGACTATGAGGGTGTGTTTTTTTTGAGAGATTGAGCCTGAAGGTCCCGCATTCCGGTAATGAGAATCGGAAGGCGGGAATCCCGAAGAAATAAAAACAACCCGGTATCGATGCAGTAACGGCACAGCTAATTTATTAAAAACAACGCCCCGCAGAATGCCGAAAAATTTTTCAAGCAAGTATTCACCAATTTAAGGGAAAGAGATGAGATTTCGTTATGTGGCACTGGCCGTGCCCTTCGTCATGCTGGCTGGAGAAGCGTCAGCAGCGGAGATTTATAACCAGAATGGCAACAGACTCGACTTATACGGTCTTGTTTCAGGATTGCATTACATGACGGATGACAAAAGCCAGGATGGCGATCAATCCTATATGCGTATCGGTTTCAAAGGCCAGACACAAATATCAGATAGGCTGACAGGATATGGTCAGTGGCAGAGTCAGTTTAATGCCAGTCAGTCAGAAGGTGAAAATGATTCCATTTTTACTCGCCTCGCTTTTGCAGGTGTGAAAGTGGGAGAGTTTGGGTCATTTGATTATGGACGCAACGTCGGCGTTTTATACGATGCGCTAAGTCAGACGGATATGCAGCCTGAATTTGACGCACAAACCTATAACACCGATCAGTTTATGTTCCGTAGGGGTAATAGTCTGGCGACTTACCGAAATACGGACTTCTTTGGACTGGTCGACGATCTTAACTTCGCGCTTCAGTACCAGGCTAAAAATGATGGTGGCGGCGAGCCAGGGGCACGGGATGTGTTACGTCAGAATGGTGACGGTTATGGCATGTCCCTTTCCTATGCTTTTGGCAATGGTATAAAAGCTGTCGGTGCGTTTACCCACTCCGACAGGACAAATGAACAAAATAATGCATCGGGTATTATGGGGCGCGGAGACCACGCTGAGGCCTATTCTGCCTCTCTTAAATATGATGCCAATAATGTCTATCTCGGGGTGATGTTCACCCAGGCCTACAACTCATCACGCTTTGGTTCCCGCGCCAGCTCCGACGTCTATGGCTTCGCAAATGAGTCACACATTTTTGAAGCTTTTGCCCAGTACACCTTCGATTCTGGCTGGGTCCCTTTCATTGCCTACAACCAGTTACGTGCCAAAGACCTTGGACGAGCCGGAGAGGGTACCGTCTATGGAAAGCAGGATTTAGTTAAGTTTGTTGATTTTGGAACAACCTTCAACTTCAACCGCAATATGCTGGCCTATGTGGATTACAAAATTAACAGGGTCGAAAAAAATACCTTCACCAAAGCAGCAGGGATATCGACAGATGACATTGTGGCATTAGGCCTGGTGTATCAATTCTGATACCCGACCTAATAACTTTTATGAGCCGTCAATGAAAAAGGCTCTTAATTTTTTTGTTCCTGTTGGCCGCCTGCATCGTCATTCACGTCATGCAGCAAGGGCTAAAAGGCTGCCTGAATGAATCCCTGAAAGATGACGATGAAATATTGCCTTCTCTCAGAGCCATAAATTAGCGCTGCATTATTCGTAGCCCTATTTTAGTAAGGAGTAAAACATGTTGCGGACTGCATATCATCCTGTTCAGGCAAGAGCACCCTTTGTTCCCGCTGTAAACATGGCTCGCCTGCCTCACATGAGGGTGAGGGAGAGTGGTAAGCAGGTCACGCTGCATTTGCATATTCCCCTTAACAGAGACGGCGAGAAAGCGATTGAGCTACGCAATACAACGTCTTACCGGCCAGGTGTGCGTAGCGAAAAGATGTTTGCCGTTATTCAGGAGATGGTGGTCTGGATTGAAAACCACCTTGGCTCACCCCTTAGTGTGCAGGACATCTCCCGCAAGAGTGGGTATTCAGTATGGCATCTGCAACGTACCTTTAACCAGTTAACGGGGTTCAGCGTTTATGAGTTTGTCCGTACCCGAAGAGTGATTAATGTTGTTTATGCCTTAATTCGGGAGGATAAACCTTTGCTGGATGTCGCACTGGAAAATGGCTTCAATTGCCAGGTCTCATTTACACGCACCATCAGGCAACTCACGGGATATACGCCGGGATATATCAGACGCAATTTCATTCTGAATAATAAGTGCTTAATCAGCATCCTTGAATCATTAATGACGCGAAAATAATCGGCTGTGTCATGAACTATTACGTCATCGCCGCGCAACCCGCCTGCGGTGACGAGAAATGAAATTTTTACTGCATGAAAAAACGCCCGTTGATGGGTGATGACTGAACGACAATTACAGGGGATATTTGTGAACGTTAAACGTAAAGCCTTGGCGGTACTTCTTGCTGCTCAGATGAGCGCAGCATTTGCGGGTACTATGGAGAATGCACCGTTACCGACCAAAGGTGTGGAGGCGTTTCTACAGGCGTTGAATAGCGTAGGCGGAAAACCGATAGAGCAGCTGTCTGTACCCGAAGCACGTAACGTGCTTATTGGCGCTCAGGCTGGGGTAAAATTACCCCCTGCCAGCGTCTCTGAAAAGACCATTACTGTTCTCGGAAAACCGCTCACGTTGACCATTGTTAAGCCGGAGAATGCGACCGGAACGCTGCCGGTGTTTATGTTTTTCCACGGCGGCGGCTGGGTACTGGGTGACTTCCAGACCCATGAACGTCTGGTCCGTGATCTCGTCAACGGCTCCGGGGCGGCAGCAGTATTTGTAAATTACACCCCGTCACCAGAAGCGCATTTCCCGGTGGCCATCACCCAGGCCTATGAGGCAACGAAGTGGGTTGCCCAAAACGGAGCAGAAATTGGCGTGGACGGTAAACGTCTGGCACTGGTCGGTAACAGCGTTGGCGGCAATATGGTTGCTTCTGTCGCCCTGCAGGCCGAGCGTAACCATACCCCTGACGTCCGCTACAACGTGATGCTGTGGCCGGTAACGGATGCACACTTTTCTAATGCGTCTTACAACCAGTTTGCGGAAAATCATTTCCTTACTAAAAACATGATGAAGTGGTTCTGGGACAATTACACAACTTCCGAGCAGGATCGCGCGAACAGCCTGGCTTCACCTCTGCGCGCCAGCGCAGCAGAACTGAAAGGATTGCCGCCGACGCTTATTCAGACCGCAGAGCTGGATGTCCTCCGTGATGAAGGCGAAGCGTTTGGCCGTAAGCTCGATGCCGCTGGCGTGCCGGTAACCGTGACCCGCTATAACGGCATGATCCATGACTACGGCCTTCTTAATGCCCTGAGCCAGGAGCCGACCGTGCGGACGGCTTTACAACAGGCTTCATCGGAGCTTAAAACGCATCTGCAATAACTCTCTGACTATTACCTTCCACTGATGTGCTTGTCATACTTTATGCCCGCGGCGCGCGGGCTTTTTTTTGGTGTTTTCCCTGGCACCTAAGACGCCTGTATTCATCGATAGCCTCTGGGCGTCACCCTCGGGTTTGCGATGCGACTCAGCAGGTAAACGCCTTCTCCTTCGCCAGCAGGAACGGACGCAGATACGCCACGGTATTCGACAGCGGGATCACCTCATCGGCAAGCTTAATCTTCAGCACTTCACGAATGTACGTCCGGCGGGTGACGATCCGCGTCCACAGCGCCGGGTACGCCGTCTGGATGTTGCTTTGCAGCGCCGCATCTGCCAGCGCGATACTCTCCTCGGCACTGACTCCGGTATAGCCGGGTACGGAGGGGATAATATCGATCTGCAGGATCATCCCGCTTTTCAGCGTCTCGGCGGAGTGCGGATAAACAGGGGAAGAGAGCCACTCTTCATCGGCGCTGAGGTGGCCCGGATTCAGATGCCAGCCATACTGCGCTTTGTTGAGCACCTGTTCGATGTGGGCGTACAGTTCACCCCCCGGCATCCCAATGCGGATAGTCTCAAGCCAGCTGGCAACCGCGGCAAAATAGGGTTTCGCCACCCGATCGAGATAATCTTTTTGCGATTCGGGCAGCTCGCCCTCGTCGGCAATCACAAACCCGGTCCGGCTTGATAACCCGCCTTTAAAGGCCGTGGTCATCGATAGCGGCTGGCCGCGCTCAAGCTTTTTGTAGGTGGGATAAAAGTTCGCTTTCTCAAAACGCTGCCCGGCGGCGGCAATGGTCACCACCGTCTGATACTGGCCTTCTGCCGCGAGCAGCGCCCCGAGTTCGGTTTCGCGGATCCCCGGTTCCACCGCGTTCATGGCCTGCAACATGCAGCCGGAAGCAAGGTTAGCGCCATACTCGTAATGCGCGATTTCGTTCTCGTTGTTGGTTACCCGGGCGCCGTTGTCGCCGCAAATAAACAGGTGCGCCGCGTTCACCAGCTGCGCGCCGGTGCTGTTCTTGAGCGCCTCGACGATAAAGTACGGCAGATCGAAGAGTTGCGTATTATCAGCCCTGGTCGCGGTAAACATTTTCCAGCCAACCAGCCCGATTCGGTTCAGCCTGTGAAGCCCGGTCTCACTGAACAGCGTCTCCAGCGAGGTTTCATTCTCCATCGGCTGGTTCGGCAGCGAAAATAACGGGCAGTGCTTCAACGTGACCGGGATCCGCGAATGCTGCGCCATCTTCAGATTTTCATTGCCCAGAATAGCGGTCGCAGCGCCTGATTTATCCAGTATCAGCAGGCCTTCCTCGAAGCGGGGCACAAACCCGGTCAGATACTCAAAATTTCCCCCGTGCTCCTTATCGGCGTAAATCACGAGGGCATCGAAGCCCGCCTCGTTCATGCGGATCAGCACCTTATTTTTACGCTCAAGCAGGGTGGCATCGGTGAGCAACACCGGGGGCACATCGGTGAAATGGCGCGGCGCAGGGATAGGCTGGAGCTGGATCATCATTGACCTCATCGTCAGGAGCAGGGCTGTCAGGCGCTTTTCCGGGCATGAACCCGTACGGTGGACGCAGGGGAATTTACCAGTTTATTTGCCGGTCGCACCGGGCGGCGCACCAGCTCTCCCTGGCAGTTGGGGCAGCGATGGTTGAGGTGAGTTTCAGCGCAGGCGGCGCAGAAGGTACATTCAAAGGAGCAGATTCGGGCGTCCAGGGCATCAGGAGGCAGGTCGCGATCACACCATTCACAGTTCGGGCGAAGTTCGAGCATAGGTTTCTTCCTTTCAGCGGGTTGCGTCTGCCTCACTATGCCAGAGAGACCGCAACCCCGCGACAGCGATATCGCAGGGTTGAGAGCGTTGTCCATAGTGTCGGAACGGCTTTCGCGTCTATCTCTTCATGAGTCAGTTCCCGTAGAAAGCATAAATGCCCGTAAGGGCATTTATGCTTCGACTGAATCTATCCTGTCAGAGACTGATTAGTGCCAGAACAGCGCAATCAGGATAATGATTGGGATCGGGACACCTAAAAAGAACAGTAATAGTGAGCGCATGTAAACCTCCTGCTTAATTAAGTATTAAAGATCGCGTTGACGGCCGCCCCAGGTCGCACACAAGCTGGCTACAAAAGCACCGGCCAACAGCGAGATGAATGTCCAGAGCATGAGATAGCTGGTGGCTTTGCGTGCTTCATCAGCAACCTTCTGCGCTTTCTCTTTCGTTTCTTTTAATTTCGCCTGGGCTTTGTCATAGGTGGTTTGAACCCGTTGTTCAGCTTCTTGCTGACTGATACCGGTACGTTGAGCAATCAGCTGCGCGACATACTGGCGATCTTCCTGAGGTAACTGGCCGGTGCTGATACTGTTAGCAAAGATACCGGTCACTTCATTCAACTGAGCGGGAGTGAGTTCCTGCTGTGGCGCGGCAGGTGCCGGTGCAGCGGGTGCTGCTGGCGCATCTGGCGTCGCGGTTGGGTTTGCTGGAGCAGCAGATGGCGTACCCGGACGGAACATGGAATTAACGAAATAGTCCATTGGCGAACCTGAGCCGTCAGAGGAATCTTTCGCCATCCCCGCTGCGCCGCCGACGGTGGCTGCAGCTGCACCGCCCGCAACGGAACCGACCACTTTAGCACTGCCGCCTACGATGGCGCTGACCGTAGAGGTTAACAGCATCGCCGAGACCAGCGCGGCAACGGCCCAGGCTAAAAATCCGTGGGCAGTATCGCGGAAGTAAATTTCATTGGTATGGGTAGAGACCCATTTGGTGCGCAGGCGTCCGGCTAAATAGCCGCCCATGCCTGACGCCACAATTTGCGTGAACGTCAGCCACCCTATGGCCGCAATACCGACAGTACCAGCATCAAGCCCGTCATTTTCCCAGGGAGACACGGTCGTCAGGCCCAATCCTGCGCCTAACATAAGCATAATCAACGACAAAGACGCTGCCGCCGCCGCGCCAGCAAAGATGGCGCCCCATGATACAGCACTGTTGCTGCCTGCGTCGGGCAGAGGCAGACGCGGATCAACATACTGTGTATTAGCAGTGGAATGATCGTGAATGTGAGTCATAGCTGTTGTCCTTTAAATAATCTTACGCCGGAACGCAAAACGGGAGTTTGCGTTCAGTACCAGGAACTGATTGAAAAAACAGGAAACATTATCAACTTCAACATTAAGGCTCTTTAAGGACGAAGTGGGGCAATTTATAATAACGATGTCATTAAAGATTAAATTAAATAAAAACAGTAAATGTAACTAACCCATGATTTCAGGATAGTTGATAATGTTGGCCCGGACACTTTTTGAAGCAAATAAATACAAAGCTATATTGTAATGATTTGTAAGTGCGTCGGGGTTATGCAACTCAGCGTTGCTATTATTAAGACGTATGATTATGTGACGGGAAAATAATTCCCATCCTGTCCAGGTTATTAAAACGATCGCCACAAGCTGGCGTGATAATTAAATAGGCCAGTGCCAGGTTTTATAAAAGTCCGTTACCGCATAAAGTAACGGACTTTATAATCAACCTTATTTATCACCGGCATCAGGTTTATTGACTCAGGCGACGCCAGTACCACCGTCAGAACACCAGACCTGACCGGAGGCGTAAGAGCTGCTGTCAGACGCCAGCAGAACATACAGTGGCGCTATCTCAACAGGCTGGCCAGGTCTTCCCAGCGGGGTATCGGCACCGAATTGCTGCACTTTTTCCTGAGGCTGACCGCCGCTGGATTGCAGGGGCGTCCAGTAAGGACCGGGTGCTACGGCGTTGACGCGAATCCCTTTTGGACCCAGCTGTTTCGCCAGTGATTTGGTGAAGGCCACGTTACAGGCTTTAGTCTGGGCATAATCCAGCAGGATCTCGCTAGGCTTGAAGGCCTGCACCGAAGAGGTGTTAATAATGACCGCGCCTTCCGACAGGTGACGCAGAGCGGCACGGGTGATCCAGAAGGGGGCATAAACGTTAGTTTTGAAGGTCGCATCGAAAGCGGCTGTCGTCAGCTCTTCAATGGACTCGCAATACTGCTGTCTGCCCGCGTTATTCACTAAAATGTCGAGGCCGCCCAGTTCACTCACCGCCCGTTCAACCAGCGTGTCGCAGAACGATTCCACCCGAATATCACCGGGGATCGCCACGGCTTTACGGCCTTCAGCCTGAATCAGCGCGATAACGGCCGCAGCATCAGATTCTTCTTCCGGCAGGTAGCCAATGGCCACATCGGCACCTTCGCGGGCATAAGCGATGGCGACTGCGCGTCCAATACCGGAATCACCCCCGGTAATAAGCGCTTTTTTACCGGCGAGTTTGCCAGAACCGATATAACTGGTTTCGCCATGATCGGGGATTGGCTTCATTTCCGATGCCAGTCCTGGCGTTTGTTGCGGTTGCTCCACAAACGGTGGGCGTGGGTAGTGTTTTGAAGTGGTGTTTCCTGATGTCATCCCGACCTCCTTAGTCAATGAATATAAATAATAGTCACTGTGACGTGACACACATTTCCGGGAGGTAAAATTCGGACGATTCTTCTTTTGAATATATTTTTGCTTTTTTACGCAGGATGTCTTACCCAAATATAGCGCACGCCCTGTACGCAGAAATCAATATCTCATCAGAGCAATTATTTATGCGGATGCTTGCGTGTCATACGGGAAATAATACGCCTGAGGTGTCGTTCAGGTGAACGCTGTCGCGGCGCGTTGCGGGGCAATAAATTGACTCCGCCGTAACCGGGTCAGAAATGGTGGATATCCGCCTGGTTACCGGGAGAGGGGAATCAGCGCCGCAAGGTTTTTTTGTGGTGACCTCTCAACCCCCAGTCAATATGTTAGAATCCGCAAAACACCAGGCGCAAATAAGCAAGAGGGAGAGAGATGGTAAGAAAAAACAGGATCGTTGTGGATTATTCGTTATCCGTTTTAGAGCGCACTAAAGCCAGTAAACTTATTAACGATCATAAAAAAGAGTACCTCAAACCCTACGGTTATCTTTCACTCATTCAAAAGGTGGCGGTCTCTGTTTTAGGGGTAGCGGCGTTATTTACGCTTATTACGCTGCTGATGTTAAGCCTGAAAACCGCCCCCGATGCTGCTTTTTTTGCCAGAACACGAAACTTCAGTATCGCTCTGCTGGTGCTGTTTGGTGTCGCGTTGGCCCTGTTCAAACTCTATGACGTGTTGATGAATAACATCATGAAGAAACACCAGCGGGTTGAGCAGGAGGACCCGGAGACCTTACAGAAAGTGAAGCTAAACCGCTTCTTTATTGAAAATATCACCAACACCGCCAGCGGGAAAATCTACTGGAAAAACGTTAAGGACAGCTACCGGAAAGGTGGATTTATTTTTATCCATATGATGAACGATAATTGTGTGGTGATACCTGAAAGGGTTTTTGCTTCGACCAGCGAAGCCGCAGAGGTTTTTGATTTTATCAACGAGCAGATAGCGCAAAATAAATAAACCATGACAACCCAACAGCAATTCACCTTTGCCACGCGCCCGCTGGTGCCTTTCGCCCATGACTACACGCATGGCGAAACGGAGCCGTGGCACAGTCACACCTGCGCCCAGCTGCTGCATACCCTGAGCGGGGTGGTGCGCGTGGAGACCGCGCAGGGGTTCTGGATTGTGCCGCCGGGGCGGGGCGTCTGGCTGCCTGCCGGGACGCAGCACCGTCTGCTGATCACCGGCAACGTGGCGGCACGCACGCTGTTTATCGATCCTTTTGCCCGGGCGGATCTGCCCTCGGTTTGCCAGGTGGTGCAAATTTCCACCCTGCTGCGCGAGCTGATCCTCGCCTCGCTGCACCTGCCAGAAAGTTACGCGGCGGGCAGCAGAGCCGAGCGCATTTATGAGTTGATCCTCGATGAAATCCGCGGGATAAGCGTGCTGCCGTTTAATCTTCCCGAGCCAGAGTCACCCGCACTGCTGGCGCTGTGCCGCCAGATCCAGGCCGAGCCGGGCGCGCGCTGGACGACGGCGCTGGCGGCCAGCCAGTTAAACATCAGCGAACGTACCCTGCTGCGGCATTTTCGCCAGCAGACCGGGCTGGCGTTCAGCGAATGGCTGCGCAGGGCGCGGCTGATGGAGGCCCTGAACCGCCTGGCGCAGGGGCAGTCCGTGCTCCGGGTGGCGCTGGACCTCGGTTATGAGAGTCACAGCGCCTTTAGCGCCATGTTCCGTCGCACCCTCGGCGTGACCCCGAGCGACTACTTCCAGCCTGAGTCGCTTTCCGGCAATGCGTTCAACAATGCCTGAAGCGATGCCCGGGAAACATCGTTGTCGATGCCCGTTCCCCAGCGGCTCACACCCTGCTTAGTGCTGCAACGAATATAGGCCGCCGACCGGCTTTCGCTGCACCTGCCGAGGGTATGCTCGTGATAATCCTCGATCGCGAATGTCAGATTAAAGCAGGTTTTTATCGCACTGGCGGCGGCAGAGAGCAGGCCGTTGCCTTTCCCCTCTAAGGTCACAATACCTTCGGCGGTCTGCACCCGGGCCGACAATACCAGCCCACCGTCCGGCTGGCTTTCCGTCCGGTAGTCCAGCAACTGACGCGGGGCGAGCTGATGTGGGCCATACAGCTCGCGGTAGAGCTGCCACAGCGCGCTCAGCGTCATCTCGTTGCCTTTCCGGTCGGTGTGGGCCTGAACGTGGCGGCTGAAGTCCTGCTGCAACGCCCGGGGCAATACCAGACCGTGGTTTTGCTCCAGCATCCAGGCCGCGCCGCTTTTCCCGGACTGGCTGTTGACGCGGATCACCGCCTCATAGCTACAACCGATATCGTTCGGATCAACGGGAAGATAGGGCATCTCCCAGCGCGGTGAGGCTGACTGTTCCCGGGCATGAAACCCTTTTTTGATGGCATCCTGATGAGAGCCAGAGAAGGCGGTAAATGCCAGCTTACCGGCGTAAGGGTGGCGCGGATGCACCGGCAGCTGGTTGCACTGCTCCACCAGCTCCACAACCTGCTTCATGTCGCTGAAGTCGAGCTGCGGCGAAATCCCCTGGCTATAGAGATTCATCGCCAGCGTCACCAGACAGACGTTGCCGGTGCGCTCCCCGTTGCCAAACAGACACCCTTCCACCCGGTCGGCCCCGGCAAGCAGAGCCAACTCGGCGCTGGCGACGCCGCTGCCGCGATCGTTATGGGGATGCACGCTGATACAGACGTCACGCCGGCGGGAAAAGTGACGGCAGAAGTACTCAATCTGATCGGCATACACGTTGGGCGTATTCACCTCGACCGTGGCGGGGAGGTTGATGATCATCGGCCGGGCGGAAGAGGGTTCCCAGACATCCGCCACCGCCTCGCAGATTTGCAGGGCAAAGTCCGGTTCGGTGAAGCAGAACGTTTCCGGCGAATATTCGTAGCTCCAGCGGGTCTGGGGGTGAGCCTCGCACAGGGCGCGGATCTGGCGCGTGGCGCTGACGGCCAGTTGCACGATCTCCTCTTTGCTCTGGCGAAACACCAGCTGGCGGAACAGCGGCGCGGTGGCGTTATAGAGATGCACCGTGGCGCGTTTGGCACCTTCAAGAGAGGCAAAGGTGCGCTCAATCAGATCGCTGCGGGCCTGGGTGAGCACCTGAATGGTCACGTCATCCGGGATCCGCTGCTCCTCAATCAGCTGACGGACGAACTGAAAGTCCGTCTCTGAGGCGGACGGGAAGGCGACCTCGATCTCCTTAAATCCGCATTTCAGCAGTTGCTCCCAGAAGCGCAGCTTGCGCGGAATATCCATCGGTTCGGCCAGCGCCTGGTTGCCATCGCGCAGGTCGGTAGAGAGCCAGCGTGGCGCGTGGGTTAAGGTCTTATCCGGCCACTGGCGGTCAGGTAACGCAATGGGGGCAAAGGCGGCGTACTTTTGCGAGGGATTGGGCAGCATGGTTATTCTCCAGGTGATGTTGTGTTTTTATCCTGGCGAAAAAGGGGGCAGGACACTGGCGCAAAACTGACAACCTGTGGCGAGGATCCGCCACATCACATCGCCCTGTGCAGCGCCTCTTCCATCAGCTGCTCCAGCTTCGTCTGGGCTGTGCTTCCGCTCTTTTGTTCCAGCGTGATCCCCAGGCTTCCTGGCGCAGGCAGAACACTCTCCGCCACCCGCAGGTTGCCCGGCATGCCGATACGGGTGCGCAGGGTGACGCCGAGTCCCGCCTGCACCGCCGCCCAGATGCCGCTCAGGCTGTGGCTGACAAACACCACCCGCCAGGGGATGCCCGCCTGGTTCAGGCAGTCGATGGCACGGGCGCGCATCAGGCAGGGGGAGTCAAACATGACCAGGGGCAGAGGTTCGCCCCGGGCCAACAGAGTGCAGATGTCCATGTCCGGAGGCTGGATCCACGCCATCTGGCGCTGGCCAATCAGCTGGCCCTGACGCTTTTCCTGTGCGTTCTGCCACAGCAGCACCATATCGAGGGCGTCATCATCAAAGGCATTGAGCAAAGCCCGGTTGCGATCGACCCGGGCAATGATCCGCACATCGGGATGGTGGCGTTTGAATTCCCCCAGAATGCCCGGCATCAGCGACTCGCCAAAATCCTCCTGCATGCCGATGCGGATCTCCTCCTGTAACTGTTCCCCTTTCAGGGCGCACTGCATCTCATCATTCAGGGCCAGCATCCGGCGGGCATAGCTCATGACGATCTCGCCGTCGCGGGTCAGCGCCAGGCCACGGCCCTTTTTCATCACCAGGTCTGCCCCGCACTGCTGTTCCAGCTTTTTCAGCTGGGCGCTGACCGCAGAGGTGGAGCGGCAGAGGCGAATGGCGGCCTGGGCGAAGCTGCCGCACTCCATGCCGGTGATAAAACTGCGCAGGGCATCGAGGTCGAGCGTGGGCGGGATCTTGTTCATAATCGTCCTGAAATACGGGATGGTAGGCCGCATGTTATTTGATTTTCAGGATGAAAATATCGCGCCAGAATCGGCTTACTGTCAATACGGAGAGCACACCATGGCGAAATCACTGACTGCGGAAACCCTGTCCCGCGTCGCACCCAAACTGGCTGAGCTGAGCAGGGAGGTCCTTTTCAATGATATCTGGAAGCGTGATGCGCTCTCCCCGCGCGATCGCAGCCTGATCACCCTGGCCGCCCTGACGGCCCTGGGGCGCGTCCAGCAGCTGCCCTGGCATATCGACTTTGCGCAGCAAAACGGCCTGAGCAAAGAGGAGATCACCGAAGCCTTCACCCATCTGGCGTTCTACGCCGGCTGGCCTGCGGCGGTGTCGGCCCTTGGCTGCCTGGACGAGGAGTAACCCCGATGCCTTTCACCCGTATCTCCCTGCGTCCGGGGTACAGCGACGTGCAGATCGCGCAGATCTCCGACATCCTGCAGCAGAGTCTCGAGGCGGAGTTTGCCGTCCCGCCCGGCGATCGCTTTCAGCTTTTCGAGGCGATCCCCGCCGGACAGCGCCTGTTCGACCGCCACTATAAAAGTGGCGGACGCAGCGACAATTTTATTCAGTTCCACATTCTGGCGGGCAAGCCCCGCTCGCGCGAACAGAAGCGCAATTTCTGCCGCCTGCTGTGCGATCGGCTGCACGCGGCGCTGGGCATACACCCGGATGATGTGATGGTGATGATCCACTTTAACACCGCCGATGACTGGAGCTTCAGCCAGGGACGAATGCTGTCGGAGGAGGGGTTATGATCGTGATGCAATACCGCTTTACCCTGCCTGCCGACTACGACATGGCCATCGTTGAGAAGCGCATTGCGCAGAACGGTGCCCGGCTGAACGGTTTCGCCGGGCTGCTGTTTAAAGCGTTTCTCGTCTCGCGACGTGAAGACGCCCATACCGAAGAAAACCGCTATGCGCCGCTCTACGTCTGGGAAGATGCCGGGGCGATGGCGCAATTTTTACAAAGCCCTGGCTTTCGCAAGCTGACCGAGGATTTTGGCTGGCCG
This sequence comes from Leclercia sp. GLN_9, assembly GCF_043105735.1. Taxonomy (NCBI): domain Bacteria; kingdom Pseudomonadati; phylum Pseudomonadota; class Gammaproteobacteria; order Enterobacterales; family Enterobacteriaceae; genus Leclercia; species Leclercia sp. GLN_9. The sequence goes on along the minus strand of NZ_JBICLV010000040.1, from coordinate 22,368 downwards.
CAGATCGATACCTGGCTGGCGCTGCGCCTGCCTGCTGTTGATGAGGTAAAAGAGGCCGCCTGGCTGTCGATGGATCGCCAGCCGATCGCCCCCCACAGCGACCTGTCGGCACTGACCCTGCGTGCGCCGCTGTGCGCATGGGATGTCAGCCGCTGGCAGGTGTTAGAGGTCGGGTTTGGTGACGCGCCGCAGGCGGGAAAAGAGAATTATCGCATCGGCTACGTGGCGAGCGGTACGACGGGTTCAACCGTAGTCCTTCCTTAGGCGTGATTTCCCTGCGGGGGAGATTCGCTGGATCGGGTTGGCACATTCAGAGGAGAGCGGGGCGAGCAACCCGCTTTCCGTCTCAAACGGTAGCGGCGGCCTGCTTATATATCCTGTTGCGTATAATTACGCCCCGTGACAGGCATGAAAAATGTGCAGGTGTATTCATCACCGCTGTGTTGCGCAAAACAACCCTCCCCCGTAGCAACAAAGTGAATTAAACCATTATGTTTATGGGTGTTTATTTGCGTTGTATAACGTGCTGGCTTGTTTTTTGTACGCCCGGAATAAAATTAACCTACATCTAATACTTTTTCAGACCAGACTTAATCTAAATTACAGCGCGCGATTCTCTCTAACTCGTTGATTTGTATGGTTAGAATTTTTCAATGAATTTGCTGAATCCATAATAGTCCGGTGACATATATTAATAGCATAATAACTAAATTATACTTCTTACCAATTGACAGAAGGATGAGGTTAGAATGCGGTTAATTGTCTTGTTGTTAAGCTTTGTGGTAACCATCCAGGCCTGGGCTGGTGAACTTCCCAAACCTGTCGGCAAAGTCCTTTTAACACTGTCCGGTAATATAGAAAATACAAATGAAGAGGGCAAAGCCGTCTTTGATATCGCCAGCCTTGAGAAACTGGGCCTGGTGAGTTTTAAGACCACCTCTCCCTGGTATGATGGGCGCACGACCTTTACGGGTGTGCCGCTGAAAAAGCTCATGGAGTATGTTGGGGCGAAGGGGTCTGTCCTTAAAATCACCGCGCTCAATGATTACACAACCGTAATCCCTCTCAGCGATGCCCAAAAATACAACGTTATCCTGGCCTTAAAAGTCAACGGGGAGTATATGCGTATCCGTGATAAAGGCCCGTTATTCGTCGTGTATCCTTATGACAGCATGCCTGAACTGAATAATCAGATTTTCTATTCAAGGTCTGCGTGGCAGGTCAGCAAAATGATGATCGAATAGGCGTTCAGGAGAGCTTCATGAACAGGATACTGGCGGGCATCATTTTTTTCCTCTTTATCTCTACCGGGTATGTCTCTTTCCTTGTGCATGAAAGGCAGCAAGAGTTACAAAAACTGACGCATTACACTGATTCCTGGTCGGCGGCACAGTTGGTATCCGAATATTACCGATTTGAGTCCATGCTGGGTCTTTATGCTATCGATGAAACGCTCTCCATCGATGATGTACGCCTGCGCCTCGACATTATGCTCAGCCAGAGTGATTTAATGAAAGAAGGGGATCTGGGGTATTATATTGAAAGTTCTGAAGCGCATCAGGCACTGGCTGCGGAGCTGGAAAAGTCCCTGAAATATCTCGATCTCCATCTTGAGCAAATGAATCGCTCAGAGCTCAAGACATATCTGAAGACGATGCATACCCTTGATGCGCCGCTCAGCAACCTTTCATCCAGTGCGTTAAATAAAGATGTTAACTCGATTAACAGCGCCAACCTTAAAATTCAGACGCTGTATTATGTCTATTCCGCGACCTCTGTCCTGCTGATCATACTCAGCGCCATACTGGGTACGCTGATATTTTATCAGAACAGAAATATTCTCAAGGCACACCTTCAGGTCCAGAGCCTGGCTGAAGAGCTGCAAACATCGAAAGAGAAACTGCAAATCCAGAATACGCAGCTGGAATATGACGTCTACCATGACTCGCTCACCGGGATGAATAACCGCCAGTTCTTCTGGGATAATTTAAAAAAGATAATCGAGGTAGCAGAGAAAAATAATAATTCTGTGGTTGTGATGCTGTTTGATTTAGATCGCTTCAAAGAGGTCAATGATACCTATGGTCATGATGCCGGCGATATGTTGCTGCGCCAGATATCCGACCGCCTGACGTCGATGAGCCTGACCACAGAAACGCTCTATCGCTTAGGTGGGGACGAATTTGCGTTTCTGTCGCGTGGCCTGACAGAGAGCAGCGCTGTGTCGCGAGCGCAAAAGATTTGTGAAGCTATCAACCAGCCCTACACCATAGATAACACCATTATCAATATCGCGACCTGCGTGGGGATTGTTATCTCCGAAACGGAACGCCGCGCCGACTATCTCTATAAATTTGCCGACTTGGCGCTTTATGAAGCCAAAAAACAAGGCTCCGGCCAGATCAAGGTCTTCCGCCAACGCATGCTACAGAAGCTGCTGGAAAGCAGAACCCTTGAACACGATATGGCCATGGCCTTAATGAATAAAGAGTTCGTGGTCTATTATCAGCCTATTGTTGATTCGTTCAGCCAGGATATTTACAGCTATGAAGCGCTTATTCGCTGGGTGCATCCTCTGAAGGGGCTTCTGTCGCCGGATAGCTTTATTCCTGTTGCTGAAAAAACAGGAATGATTAACGAGATGGGGAAGTCTGTGCTTGAAATGGCCTGCCGGGAAGCGGCTACCTGGGCGGTACCGGCCAAAATCTCCGTTAACGTCTCGCCTGTTCAGCTCAGCAGTAAAGCCTTTGCCGGGATGGTGCTATCCATTCTGAAAGAGACAGGCCTTGCGGCAGACCGTCTTGAGCTGGAAGTAACGGAGTCTTCTCTCTTTACCGAGAACAGTACGCCGATGAATACGCTCAACAAGCTCAGAGCAGTGGGCGTGAAAATCTCCATTGATGATTTTGGCACGGGTTACTCTTCGCTTTCGCGGCTGAGTAAGCTTGCCTTCGATAAAATCAAAATAGACAAATCCTTTGTGCATTCCATCTCCACGCAGGAAGATGCCCTGAAGATCATCAAACTCATCACCGGCATGGCGAAGTCCCTCAACATGCTAACAGTTGCTGAAGGGGTTGAAACGCAGGAACAGCTGGAAAATCTTCAGGCACTGGGGTGCGATCTCGCCCAGGGCTATCTGTTTGGCAAGCCTCAGCCCGGTATCGATGGCAGAATCAGAAACGGTTAAATCGCGAACGGCCTGCTGAGCGGGTGAAGGGGCAGGAGTGAGTCATCGCAGGGCAGCCCGAACAGGTAAACCCGGCTTTGCCCGGTAAGTTAAACGGGACGATGAATTATCACCCCTCCGTCTGCGGATACTTTGGCACAACCTCATCCGGCCCCAGCTCCCGCCCGTCACTTGCCACCATCGCCAGCGTCCGCAGTGGCTTACGATCCCGGGCATCCACCAGCACTGTTCCCACATCCCCTTCCGCAAACAGATGCGCATTTCCCCACTGGGAAAGGGCCAGCAGCACGGTTTGCAGGGCGCGGCCCTTTTCTGTCAGAACATACTCCTGCCACGCACTCCCGTCAGAGGCGGGTTGCAGCACCAGGATCCCTTCGTCCACCAGCAGTTTCAGGCGGGTCGCCAGCATGTTTTTCGCAATCCCAAGGCTTTTTTGAAACTCACCAAAGCGTTTAATCCCGCTCAGGGCATCGCGCACAATCAGCAGTGACCACCAGTCACCGATAATATCCAGCGAGCGGGCAACAGCACAGGGACTCTCTTCCAGGCGGGTACGTTTCATGGCGGCTCCTTATCAGCACAGAGTTTTATTATAAAACCATTCTTACCTACCGCACAAAGTTTGCCGCCACTTTGCGGGTGTGCTCCAGGTAATCCGTCACAAATCTGTCACACTGTTTACGACAATAAATCAGAGTGAGGAATTAGGGATGAGAAAAGCACTAATCGCTGTCGCCGTGACATGCAGCATCGGTCTGTCGGGCGGCGTCCAGGCGCAAACCGCGCCGGAAGGATATCAGCTGCAACAGGTTCTGATTATGAGCCGCCATAACCTGCGTGCGCCGCTGGCCAACAACGGCAGCGTGCTGGAGCAGTCAACCCCGGAAAAATGGCCGGAGTGGGATGTGCCTGGCGGGCAGCTCACCACCAAAGGCGGGGTGCTGGAGGTCTATATGGGCCACTACATGCGCGAGTGGCTGGCAGAGGAGGGCGTGGTAACCGCCGGGGAGTGCCCGACGGCGAACAGCGTTTATGCCTATGCCAACAGCCTGCAACGCACGGTGGCGACCGCGCAGTTCTTCATTACCGGGGCCTTCCCGGGCTGCGATGTGCCGGTGCACCATCAGGAACAAATGGGCACCATGGATCCGACCTTTAACCCGGTTATTACCGATAACTCCCCGGAATTCCGCGAGAAAGCGCTGCAGGCGATGAACAACGAGCGCCAGGGGATGAAGCTCGACGAGAGCTACAGCCTGTTGGAGCAGATGACCGACTACAAGGATTCGCCTTCCTGCAAAGAGAAACAGGTCTGTTCCCTGACCGGGGCGAAAGACACTTACAGCGCCGAATACCAGAAAGAGCCTGGCGTCTCCGGCCCACTGAAGGTGGGTAACTCGCTGGTGGATGCCTTTACCCTGCAATATTACGAAGGCTTCCCGCTGGATCAGGTGGCGTGGGGCGAGATCAAAACCGACCAGCAGTGGCGGGTGCTGTCTCAGCTGAAAAATGGTTATCAGGACTCGCTGTTCACCTCTGCAGAGGTGGCGCGGAACGTGGCGAAACCGCTGGTGAAATACATTGATAACGTGCTGGTCACCGACCAGGCGAAGGCACCGAAAATCACGCTGCTGGTGGGGCATGACTCGAACATCGCCTCGCTGCTGAAAGCCCTCGATTTCAAGCCTTATCAACTGCCCGGTCAGTACGAGCGCACGCCGATTGGCGGCAAGATCGTTTTCCAGCGCTGGCACGATAAGACCGGCAACCGGGATTTGATGAAAATTGAGTATGTTTATCAGAGTACGGAGCAGCTACGTAATGCCCAGGTCCTGTCGTTAAAAGCCCCGGCGCAACGGGTTACTCTGGCGCTGAACGGCTGCCCGGTGGATGCGGATGGCTTCTGCCCGATAGAGACGTTTAATACGGTGCTGAATACGGCGGCGAAATAAGTTTAACCCCTCTCTGTACTGACCCTGAAAGTGGGGCAGATTAACCGAGGCATATGAGAAAGAGTCCATGGAATAGATGGGCTCTTTTTTTCCTGTTAACGCTTTGATTAATACACCTTGATGTTTTCATCAATAACCTGAGGGCATCTTTACAGAGAAGCAGACAGGCGACGTAATCGCCTTTTATTGCTGGTCTTGTGACATTAGCTCAAATCATGCAGTGCCTTATCCAGCGGCGGCGTTAAAAGGATGTCCTGAAACACGACATCCAGCCCAGCCCGCTCCGGCGTACAACACATTGTACCGATCCTGACCGGACCCGGCGGAAAATAGCTCAGGCGTATTAAAGGCCACGTCTGTCCCTCTGTTGAATACTGTAGTCTCAGGCTGTCTCCTTTACGCGTGAGCCTCAGCCAGAACGCTCGCGCATCGCCGGGAAAAACTCCTGTAGCCCAGTCGGAATGGCCGAGCGTCAGCACGCTGCCAATAGCGGGCGCGCCGTCGTTATATTCAATACCCGCTTTTAGCCAGTGCTGTTCATCACCTATCATCATCAGTCCGGCCTGATCGTACAGCGTGGTAAAGTCTGCGCAGATCTTGAGCTGGAAAGTAAAATCGCCCTCAACCTCAGTGGCAAAGACATGACCGGTAAAGCGTTCAAACCCGTACCAGGTTTCGCGCCAGAAATCAGTTTTGTCATCGGTGGTGACCTGCAGAGTGCCGTTCTGGCACTGCCACTTTGCAGGCTCATTTATCCAGGCAAACGATTCAAACATAACAACTCCAGAATGGGTTATGGCTGACTTCACAAACATATCAGCAGAAATCTAAGCACCCGTAGTACCAGGCGTCATTTTTCATAACGACCTTCAGGCCGTCGATGTCATTGAGTTTACGGACGTGAAATTAAGCTGATGTAACGCTCAGAAAAAGCCTTCCGTGTAGATCCTCTTCGAGGGTATTTGTACATCAGAGTAGAGGACTCCCCATTCAGAGAGTCCAATAAAATGGATGCACTACACACCCAAAGAGGGGGGGTAACGTGTCGGGTGGTGCTTTGCTTATCCGACCTACCGAATCCCAATCCTGAACGAATTCTGTAGGCCCGATAAGCCTGGCGCCATCAGGCGTTAGTCGTCCGCATGGGTATCAAACGTTTTTACGCTCAATGGTCTGCTCGCCCCAGAACAGCGAGTCTTTGTCGGTTTTGTCGAAGGCGATCACCAGCACTTCATCACTGCCTTCTTCCCAGATTTTCTCGGCCAGTTTTTCGTCATAGTTTGCGACTTCAAAAATCGCCTCGGCGATCTCCGGTGACGTATTACGTAAACGCGCAAATTCTCCGACGCGATGTGCTTTAGCTTCTTGAGTTGGCATAGTGAACCTCCTGTTGAGTATTAACCTTTCAGTTTAGCAGCCAGACCGGCAACGTATTCACCCTGATAGCGGGCAATGTTCAGTTCTGCTTCCGACGGCTGGCGCGAGCCGTCACCCCCGGCAATGGTCGTTGCACCGTATGGCGTGCCGCCGCGGACCTGTGAAATATCAAACAGCTCCGGCGTGCCGTAGCCGATGGGCACGATCACCATCCCGTGATGAGCCAGGGTCGTCCAGGTCGACGTGATGGTCTGCTCCTGACCGCCGCCGGTGCCGGTAGAGCTAAATACGCTGGCGATCTTGCCGTGTAACGCATTTTTGGCCCACAGGCCACCGGTCTGGTCGAGGAAAGTACGCATCTGCCCGGACATATTGCCAAAGCGCGTCGGGGTGCCAAAAATAATGGCGTCGTAATCGCCCAGCTCCTGCGGTGATGCTTCCGGCGCATCCTGCGCTTTGCCTCCGGCTTTGGCAAAGGCGTCTGCCGGCATGGTTTCCGGTACGCGTTTGATCACCACCTCCACTCCCTCGACTTTCCTGGCGCCGTCCGCCACTGCATGAGCCATGGTCTCGATGTGTCCGTACATGGAATAGTAGAGCACCAGAATTTTCGTCATTTCGCTTCACTCCTCGCATGATTTTGAAGGCAGCGGCATGCTGCGCTCTTTTAAAGATATGACGTGACGGCGAGACTGCAAATTTTGAGGGCATTTATTTGATTTCAAACATAAAACAGGATGGCTTCTTTTACGTAGCAAAATGAAACATTTTCGGTATTGTGGATTTTTAGAATGATAAGAACGGCTTATGGTTTCGTTTTAGCGAACGTCATACGAAAGGCTGATTTCATATTGCAGAATATTACGGTTAGCTGGCTAAATACCCATACTCCACTAAGCTTAGGTTCACGTGGCGCAGTTAAAGACACTTTTTTAGCGCCATCAGGTGAAAGAATTCGCTTTCACTGAATACAGTATTAAGTCTTATGTTTTATAACTCTGGAGGTCCGACATGGCAAACCATCGTGGTGGGTCAGGTAATTTTGCAGAAGACCGTGAAAGAGCATCAGAAGCAGGACGTAAAGGTGGCCAGCAAAGCGGGGGGAACTTCAAAAACGATCCTCAACGCGCATCCGAAGCTGGCAAAAAAGGGGGCAAAAATAGCCATGGCGGCAACAAAAGCAGTTAAGTTGCAGCCGTCTGAAGTATGGGTCTCATGACCCCTGGCATCCCCCGCCGCCGGGCCTCCCGGCGGTTTTTTTATGTCTGTTATTGAAGTGTTATCAAATTCCTTTCACACTAGCGGATTGACTCTTTGTGCTGGTGCCTCATGTCCTCCTCCCGTTATGCCTTTTCGATCAAACCGCAGGAAGCGATCCTGATCCTTATCACCATGTTCTGGGGTGGGACTTTTCTTGCCGTGCAGTACGCCGTTACGCTCAGCGATCCCTTCTTTTTTGTTGGCCTGCGCTTCGCCACGGCGGCTATCGCGGTGGCGATCATCTCCCTGAAAACGCTGCCTGGCCTCACCATGACCGAACTGAAAGCCGGGCTGGCGATCGGCGTCTCCATTGCAATGGGCTACAGTCTGCAAACCTGGGGGCTGCAGTCGATCCCCAGCAGTAAATCAGCCTTTATCACCGCCATGTATGTCCCGCTGGTGCCGCTGTTGCAGTGGCTGTGCCTGCGCCGCATGCCGGGTGTGATGTCCTGCATCGGCATCGTGCTGGCCTTTATCGGCCTGATCCTGCTGGCGGGGCCAGACGATAACCTGCTGGCGCTCGGACCGGGGGAGATGATCACCCTGGTAGGTGCGGTGGCGATTGCCGCTGAGATTATTTTGATCAGTGCCTGGGCTGGAAAGGTGGACGTCAAGCGCGTCACCGTTGTGCAGTTGGCTACCGCCTCGCTGGTGGCGTTTCTGTCGATGCTCCCGGCGGGGGAGTCCGTGCCGCCGCTCTCGTCAGGCCTGGTGATTGTGGCCCTCGGGCTGGGGATTTTCAGCGCCATTATTCAGGTCACCATGAACTGGGCGCAGCGCAGCGTCTCGCCAACCCGGGCGACGGTGATCTACACTGGGGAGCCGGTGTGGGCGGGAATTTTTGGCCGTCTGGCCGGGGAGCGCCTGCCGTTACTCGCCCTGGTGGGGGCAGCCTTTATTATCGCGGGCGTGCTGGTGAGCGAGCTGAAGCTTAAAAGAAAGAAAAAGGCGCTGGCGGAGGCCGACAGCGCCACGCTGGATCAAGGCTCCTGAGTCACGGCTTCGCCCTGCGGGACTGCCGCCATCCGGCGGCTGAGCAGGGCGTTAAGCGCAATCGCGCCAAAGGTGGCGGTGCCGATCCCGCCCAGGGTAAAGCCGCCCAGGGAGAGAGCAAAATCACCGGCACCCAGTACCAGGGTCACGGCGACCATAATCAGGTTGCCGTTCTGACTGAGATCGACCCGGTTCTGCACCCAGATCCGCGCCCCGGCCACCGCAATCAGACCAAACACCACGATTGACGCCCCGCCAAATACTGCGGCCGGAATGGTGTGGATCAGCGCGCCAAATTTAGGTGAAAAGCCCAACAGGATGGCGATCACCGCCGCCGCCACGAACACCAGCGTCGAGTAGACCTTGGTCACCGCCATCACGCCGATATTCTCGGCATAGGTGGTCACGCCGCTGCCGCCCACCGAGCCGGAGAGCATGGTCGCCAGCCCGTCGCCGACAAAGGCCCGCCCCATCCACGGGTCCATATTGCGCCCGGTCATTCCGGCTACTGCCTTCAGGTGGCCGAGGTTCTCTGCCACCAGAATCACCGCCACCGGGGCGATCAGCATCATCGCCTGGCCGTTAAAGGTGGGTGAGGTCAGCTGCGGCAGGCCAAACCACGCCGCCTGCTGCACAAGGGCGAAATCGACCGGTTTGCCAAACCCCAACACGCTGGTGAGCAGGGCGTAGATCAGGCAGGCGAGGATCAGCCCCACAAGGATCAGCAGCCGCTGGATCATCCCCCGGGTAAACACCGCCACCAGGCCAATGCACAGCACCGTGACCACCGCCATCCAGCTGTCAAACGCCGAGCCGGACACCCCTTTCACGGCGATGGGGGCGAGGTTCAGGCCAATCGCCATTACCACTGCCCCGGTGACCACCGGCGGCATCAGCCGTTCTATCCAGCGGGTACCGAGCTTCATCACCACCAGGCCAATGACGGTGTAGATCGCCCCGCAGGCGATAATCCCGCCCAGCGCCACGCTCAGTTGCGGGTTAATCCCTTGCCCGTTAAAGCCGGTGGCGGCAATCACCACCCCGACAAAGGCCGCGCTGGAGCCGAGATAGCTTGGCACCCGTCCGCCGGTGATGACAAAGAACAGCAGCGTGCCGATCCCCGACATCAGTATCGACAGATTGGGATCCAGCCCCATCAGAATGGGCATCAGGACCGTGGCGCCAAACATCGCCACCGCGTGCTGGACGCCCATCACCGCGGTTTGCGCCAGCGGGAGGCGTTCATCCGGCGCGACCACGCCGCGGTCTGAAGAGGTCGATTTCAACTGCCAGTGAGGAAAACCGAATAGTGCCATCAGCTGCTCCTTAAGGAGGGTTAACAGGCGGGTCGCATCAGGGCGTGGTAGCCGCGGTCAAACCACACCAGGCCCTGAGGCACCGGGTGGCGGGTTATAGCAACGATCTCGCAAAACAGAATGTCGTGCGTGCCGACGCTCACCACCTGGCTAATGCGGCAGTCGAATGAGGCCAGCGCATCGTCCAGCCGCGGGCAGCCGGTGTCCCCGGTCTGCCACCGGGCGGCGGCGAAGCGTTCTGCCATCGGGGTCTTGCCACCAAACAGATTGGAGAGCGATTCCTGCCCGGCGCTCAGGGTGTTAACGCACAGGGTGCGGTTGTCGTTAAAAACTGGCCACACCGAAGCACCGCGATTGAGGCACACCAGCAGCGTCGGCGGCGAATCGGTGACGCTGCACACCGCGCTGGCGGTAAAGCCCGCCTGTCCGGCCGGGCCGTCGGTGGTAATGATATTCACCGCCGCCCCGAGGCAGGCCATGGCATCACGAAAGACTTGTTTATCAATGTTCATGGTTGCTCCTTATACCAGCCCGCAAGCGTCATCAAAGCTCAGGCGGGGCAGGCGGCCGTAAAGTTTGCTTGTATCGCCGTAACCGATGTTGATCAGCAGATTGCTTTTCAGGTTGCTGCCGGTAAAGAAGGCGGCATCCACCGTCTCCCGGTCGAAGCCGGACAGCGGCCCGGTATCCAGCCCGAGTGCCCGGCAGGCGACAATCAGATACGCGGCTTGCAGGGTGCTGTTGCGAAAGGCGGTCTCCTCGGCAAGCTGCGGGCTGGCGGTGAACCAGCTCTGGGCGTCGCCATGGGGAAACAGCTCTGGCAGCCGATCGTAAAACTGGCTGTCCCAGGCAACGATGGCCGTCACCGGGGCGGTGAGAGTTTTTTGCAGGTTGCCGCTGGATAGAGCCGGACGCAGTTTCTCTTTGCCTTCCGGGGTGCGGATAAACACCATCCGCGCCGGAGAGCAGTTGGCTGAGGTCGGCCCCCACTTCATCAGCTCGTATATTTCACGCAGCGTCTCGTCGCTGACCGCGCGGTCCAGCCAGCCGTTATGGGTCCGCGCTTCGGTAAACAGCGCATGCTGCGCGGTTGGGGTGATGGCTTCACTCATGGCAACTCCTTCGATAAACGTTCATGGCGATGCAGCAGACTGGCAAGCCCGTTTTGTAGCAGGGCGTTGAAAACCTCCGGCTCGGTAACGTTGCAGGCGTGGCCTCCCCGGGGCATCACCGTGAGGGTGCTGTCGGGCAGGGCGGCGTGGAGCTGGGATGAACAGACGGCTGGCACCAGCAGATCGTCGGCAGAGCAGATCGTTAACACCGGGCAGCGGATCTCTGTCGCCAGGCGGCTGAAATCGGCCCGCTTGAGAGCGTTCAGTCTGCGCAGCAGGGTGGCTTTACCCTGAAAATGGGCCAGCGCCAGCGCCTCTTCGGCCTCCATGCGCGGCTGACGGGCGGCCATCCAGTCGGCGGGATAGAGGAACAACGGCTGAGCTTCTACCCACGCCTGCGCACCACCGGCATGCAGCAGTCGCTCGCGCACCTGAAAACAGCGCCGGGTATGGGGATGCAGCGTCAGCCAGCCGTTGACGCACACCAGCGCGTCGATCGCTTCAGGGCGATCCACCGCCAGCTGCAGGCCGATCAGCGCCCCCAGTGCATGGCCGATCACCGAAAAGCGCCCGATCCCGGCGGTGCTGAGCGCCTGCCACAGCTCATCGGCCATCTGCGCCAGGCTGTAGTCCTCCGGCAGCTCGGCGGGGTTGTTACCGGTGCCGCGCTGGTCATAGCAGACCACCTGGTAATCCTGCTCCAGATCGGCCAGTTGGGGCAGCCAGTAGCTGCCGCTGCCGCCCAGCCCGGCGCTTAACACCACCACCGGCGCGCCCGCAAAGGGCGGGGGTGAAATTGAAAGGTTCATGGCAACCTCACTGACCGATGTGGGCAATGGTGGCGATCTCCACCAGCGCCTCGGGTTTTACCAGCCCGCACTGAATGCAGAACCGCGCCGGTTTATCGCCAGGGAAAAACTCGGCGTAGATTTCGTTAATCGCGGCGTAGTTTTTCCAGTCGGTAATAAAGATGCTGTTGAAGGTCACGTCCGCCATCGTCCCGCCCGCCGTTTCGATAACGCGCTGGATAGTCTGTAGCACGTGGCGGGTTTGCGCCTTTGGGTCATCGGGAAACACCACGTTGTTGTGGGCGTCGAACGGCAGGGTGCCCGAGACGTAGACCACGCCATCTGCCAGCGTACCTGGCACAAAGGGGGCGATCGGCGTACTGGTGCCTGGCGGGATAATCACAGATTTTGGCATTGGCTCACTCCTCAGGCGATACGGGCATAGGTGGATGGTGAAAGGGCGTCGCAGAAGGTGGCGACGTCGCTGACCCAGCCGAAAAAGGTTTCGATGTTAAACAGCGCGGCCTGCTGGGCAAACGCCGGGCCTGCCTGGTGAGTGGCGTCTTCCAGCACCACCCCGAAATATTCGAGAAAGAAGCCGTCGCGCAGGGTCGATTCCACGCACACGTTGGTGGCTATGCCGGTGAAGATCAGATGGCGGATCCCCCGGCTGCGCAGCAGGCTGTCCAGCGGGGTATTAAAGAAGCCGCTGTAGCGCGGTTTCGGCAGCACGATATCCCCCGGCTGCGGCACCAGCTCGTTCACCAGCTGGTAGTCCCAGCCGCCTTTCGCCAGCAGCTTGCCCTGCAATTCCGGGCGCTGGCGCATGGTTTTCAGGGCGTTGGATTTGTGGAAGTTGGGCGAGCCGGGGCCGCCTGCCTCCACGTACTCTTCATCCCAGCCGTTCTGGAACCAGATGATCTGGATCCCGGCCTGGCGAGCCGCAGCCACCGCGGTGCGAATATTGTCGATCACTGGCTGGGTGGCGGAGACGTCAAACCCGGCGAGGTCAAGGTAGCCGCCAGGGCTGGCGTAGGCGTTCTGCATATCCACCACGATCAGCGCGCTCTGGGCGGGATCGAAGGTGATAGCTTCCGGGCGTGCGGGCAGGATCGTCATTACGCGACCTCCCTGGTGACAGCGGGAAGATGCGATCGGCACGTCATCAGCGGCTGGATGCGCTCGCCAAAGGTTTCAATTCCGGCCAGGAAATCATCAAAGGTGAGCAACACACCTTCGGCACCGGGTACGCTCGCCACTTCATCGAGCATCCGCGCCACGCTGGCATAAGAGCCGACCAGGGTGCCCATATTGATATTTACTGCGGAGGTCGGGTCTGCCATCTGCCGCACGTTGGTGTCTGCCCCGGAGCGGGTGTCTTTCTGGCTCTGTTCGCTGAGCCAGCTCAGGGCTTCGTCGTCGGCCCCGGCTTTGTAATGCTCCCACTTCGCCCGCGCCGCTTCGTCGGTTTCATCGGCTATCACCATAAACAGCACATAGGAGCCGACATCGCGCCCGGTTTTTTCAGCAGCCTGTTTCATGCGAGCCGCGGTGGGGGCGAAGGCCGTCGGCGTATTGACCCCTTTGCCAAAGCAGAAGTTGAAGTCGGCATAGTTTGCCGAGAACTCCATCCCCGCATCGCTCTGCCCGGCGCAGATCACCTTCATGGGCACCGAGGGCTGCGGGCTGACGCGGCAGTCGTCCATGGTGAAGAACTCACCTTTAAAGTCGCTTTTGCCGGTGCCCCACAGATCGCGCAGGACCTGGACATACTCGGTGAGATAGTCGTAGCGCTTCGAGAAATACTCATCGCCCGGCCAGAGTCCCATCTGCTCGTACTCCGGTTTTTGCCAGCCGGTAACGAGATTGACGCCAAAGCGGCCGCCGGAGATGGTGTCGATGGTGGAGGCCATCCGCGCGACAATCGCCGGGGGCAGGGTGAGCGTGGCGGCGGTGGCGTAGATCTGGATGCGGGAGGTGACTGCCGCCAGCCCGGCCATCAGCGTGAAGGACTCCAGGTTGTGATCCCAGAATTCGGTTTTGCCGCCGAAGCCGCGCAGCTTGATCATCGACAGGGCAAAATCGAAGTGGTAGTGCTCCGCTTTTTGCACAATGGCTTTGTTCAGCTCGAAGGTCGGCATGTACTGCGGCGCGTGGGTGGAGATAAGCCAGCCGTTATTGCCAATGGGAACGAATACGCCAATTTTCATCACTAACCTCTCTTCATCTCAACATGGGGTGAAAGTCAGACGTGGCGCTGCATCCTGCATCTCCTGTTCAGCCGCGTAAGCCTGTTTTGCAAAGCGGATGCCAGGTTTGAAATTACTAATGTTATTAATGTGTTAATGATTGGTTGAGGAAAAGCAGGCGATAAAAGTGGACTGTCTGGTCAAAATAGTTGCACACAAAGCAGGCAGTCGTGCGCGGTAGCGGTGCAGATTGTCGTGGTAACTCAGGGGTTTTTGCTATGCTGGGTGCAGATCAACAAGGAGTGAGCCAATGGTACAAGGCGCAGTGAAAACGGGCGGTAAACGTTCCCAGGCAGTGAGCGCGAAAAAACAGGCCATTCTCTCGGCGGCGCTGGAGACCTTTTCGCAGTTTGGCATTCACGGCACGCGCCTGGAGCAGGTAGCCGAGCTGGCGGGGGTGTCGAAAACCAATCTGCTCTACTACTTCCCCTCAAAAGAGGCGCTGTACGTGGCCGTTCTGCAACAGATCCTCGATATCTGGCTGGCGCCGCTGAAGGCGTTTCGCGAAGAGCTGACCCCGCTGGTGGCGATCCAGCAGTATATCCGCCTCAAGCTGGAGGTCTCCCGCGACTATCCGCAGGCCTCGCGGCTGTTCTGTCTGGAGATGTTGCAGGGGGCACCGCTGCTGAAAACGGTGCTGAGCGGGGACATGAAATCGCTGGTAGATGAGAAGTCGGCGATCATTGCCGGTTGGGTGGACACTGGCAAACTGGCCCCGGTGGATCCGCACCATCTGATCTTTATGATCTGGGCCGCCACCCAGCACTACGCCGACTTTTCCGCCCAGGTGGAGGCGGTGACCGGCAAGTCGCTCAAGGATGATGACTTCTTCCACAGCACCGTGGATAACGTGCAGCGGATGATTATCGAAGGGATCCGGGTGCGTTAACTGGACGGCGGAAGCGGGCAGCTTAAATCGCCCTCTTCACACTGCATCAGCGAGGCCAGGAAAGCGTCCCGTTCGTTGGTTTTCTCCGTCATGCACTGATTAATGATCATCGGCTGCACGGAGCCGCCTGCGGTACCCGAACCGATAAGGGCGCAGTCGGCATCGCGCAGGGCGATCCACGCCTGCTGGGCTTTTTTCAGCAGATCGCGCTGGGGTGTCGCGGCGCGCTTCATGACGGCCTGATACGTCTGGTTCAGGGTTTTATCCGCCGCCTGATACTGTTGCGCGGTGCAGGTGTTCATCTCAACCTGGGTGCTGGCGTTACCGCACTCATCCGCCAGCGCGCTGGCGCTCAGCAGTAACGCTGCCCCGGCAATAAAAGCTCTTTTCATGTTTCTCTCCGTGTAAAAAAGCCGGATGCGCTACGCTTATCCGGCCGGTGAAAACCACATTGTCACGCTATCTGTAGCCCCGGTAAGCGTAGCGCCACCGGGGAAAGATTGCACGTTTAGCCGATGGTCATCAGGCTGGCATTACCCCCTGCGGCAGCGGTGTTCACGCTCAGGGAGCGCTCCACGTACAGACGCTCCAGCTGCAGATTGTCCTCGCCGCGGGCGAAGCCCTGCACCGACACAATCGCGCCGCTACGGGCCGCAACCTGTTCGCACAGCTCGCGCAGCTGGTCGGAATCGCCGTGATAGATCACCGCATCAAACGGCTGGCTGGTCAGTACATCCGCTTTCGCAAAGTGAATGCGCGCGGTCACCGCTTTCGGCAGCTGCTTCGCCAGGTCACGGTGCAGGCCATCTTCCGGCCACAGCACTTCACATCCGGTCGCCAGCGCGGCTGCCAGCTGGATCAGCGCATCCTGCTCGTTATCCGCCACACAGAGCACGCGCTCGCGCGGCATCAGGGTCCAGGTGTTACGCTCGCCGGTCGGGCCAGGCAGCACACGCTGCGTACCCGCCTGGGCCAGCTCGCCATACTGCTGGCACAGCGCCCGCAGTTCAGGACGTTTTTCTGCCCAGGTGGCCAGGGCTTCCAGCGGCTGAGTCAGCACCGCTTTCACCTGGGCATCCACCGGAAGTTGTGCATCCTGACGCGCCAGGGTCACGCCGAGGGCATTCGCCGGGCGGTTCGCCAACAGGCGGTACAGGTACATTGGACCACCGGCTTTCGGACCGGTGCCCGACAGCCCTTCGCCGCCAAACGGCTGCACGCCGACGACCGCGCCAACCATATTGCGGTTCACGTACAGGTTGCCGACTTTCGCGCTGCCGGTCACCTGAGCGATGGTTTCGTCTATACGGGTATGCACGCCCAGCGTCAGGCCATAACCGGAGGCATTAATCTGCTCAATCAGCTGATCGAGGTTGTTACGGTTGTAACGCACCACGTGCAGCACCGGGCCAAAGACCTCTTTTTTCAGTTCGTCGAAGCTGGCCAGCTCGATCAGGGTTGGCGCCACGAAGGTGCCGCTGGTCCATTCGCGGGCGTCTTCGCTGTTCTCACGCACCGCCTGGAATACCGGACGGCCTTTGGCGCGCATCGCCTGAATGTGATTCTCAATATTCGCTTTGGCTTCGGCATCAATTACCGGGCCGATATCGGTGGTCAGACGGCCTGGGTTGCCCATCCGGCATTCGCCCATCGCGCCACGCAGCATCTTCAGGGTGTGGTCAGCGATATCATCCTGCAGGCACAGCACACGCAGGGCAGAGCAGCGCTGTCCGGCGCTGTCGAAGGCCGAGGCGACCACGTCCACCACCACCTGCTCGGTGAGGGCAGAGGAGTCCACGATCATCGCGTTCATGCCGCCGGTTTCCGCAATCAGCGGGGTCGGACGGCCCTGGGCATCCAGACGGGTGGCGATGTTGCGTTGCAGCAGGGAGGCCACTTCGGTGGAGCCGGTGAACATCACGCCGCGCACGCGGTTGTCGGCGGTCAGCTTCGCGCCCACGGTTTCGCCGCGGCCTGGCAGCAGTTGCACCACGCCTGCCGGTACGCCCGCTTCCAGCAGGATGTTGATCCCCTGGGCGGCAATCAGCGGGGTCTGCTCGGCCGGTTTCGCCAGCACGCTGTTACCGGCGGCAAGCGCGGCAGCAATCTGACCGGTGAAGATGGCCAGCGGGAAGTTCCACGGGCTGATACAGACCACCGGCCCCAGCGGGCGATGGGTTTCGTTGTCAAAGTCGTCACGGACCTGACCGGCATAGTAGTGCAGGAAGTCAACCGCCTCGCGCACTTCGGCGATCGCGTTGCTGAAGGTTTTACCGGCTTCGCGCACCAGAATACCAATCAGCTGTTGCATCTGATCTTCCATCAGCACCGCAGCGCGCTCCAGGATCGCGGCACGCTCCTGCGGCGGCGTGGCGAACCAGATTGGCGCATTGTTCACCGCGCTGTCGAGGGCCAGATCCACTTCCTGCTCGGTGGCTTCGCGGGCGAAACCGACGATGTCTTTCGGCTCAGCCGGGTTGACCACCGGCTGCATTTCGCCGTTGCTCACCGGCTGCTCAAGGATCGGTTTGGCCTGCCATTTCTGCAGGGCGCTGTTGAGCAGCGACGAAGAGAGCGAGGCCAGACGGTGTTCGTTCGCCAGGTCCAGACCGGAGGAGTTGATACGGCCTGCACCGTACAGCTCGCGCGGCAGGGCAATCTTCGGATGCGGCAGACCCACCTGACCTTCCTGAGCGGCCATTTTTTCCACCGCCAGCACCGGATCCGCCACCAGCTCGTCCAGCGGCAGAGTGGCATCGGCGATGCGGTTAACAAAGGAGGTGTTGGCCCCGTTTTCCAGCAGACGACGCACCAGATACGCCAGCAGGGTTTCATGGGTGCCCACAGGGGCATAAATCCGGCACGGACGGTTCAGTTTGCCATCCGCAACCTTACCGGTGACCTGCTCGTACAGCGGTTCACCCATGCCGTGCAGGCACTGGAACTCGTACTGGCCCGGATAGTAGTTCTGACCGGCGAGTTGATAAATGGCCGCCAGGGTGTGGGCGTTGTGGGTAGCGAACTGCGGGTAAATCAGGTTCGGCACGCCGAGCAGCTTTTTGGCACAGGCAAGATAAGAGACGTCGGTGTAGACCTTGCGGGTATAGACCGGATAGCCCTCCAGGCCTTCCATCTGGGCGCGCTTGATCTCGCTGTCCCAGTAGGCGCCCTTCACCAGACGGATCATCAGGCGGCGACGGCTGCGGGTGGCGAGGTCGATCAGGTAATCAATCACGAACGGACAGCGTTTCTGGTAGGCCTGGATCACGAAGCCAATCCCGTTCCAGCCTGCCAGCTCTGGCTCGAAGCACAGTTTTTCCAGCAGATCGAGGGAGATCTCCAGACGGTCGGCCTCTTCGGCGTCGATGTTGATCCCGATGTCATACTGGCGTGCCAGCAGGGTCAGGGACTTCAGGCGTGGGTAAAGCTCATCCATCACGCGGTCGTACTGGGCGCGGCTGTAACGCGGGTGCAGGGCGGAGAGCTTAATGGAGATCCCCGGGCCTTCATAAATGCCGCGGCCATTCGAGGCTTTACCAATGGCGTGGATCGCCTGCTGGTAAGAGACCAGATAGGCCTGCGCGTCGGCAGCGGTCAGCGCCGCTTCGCCCAGCATGTCATAGGAGTAGCGGAAGCCTTTATCTTCCAGCTTGCGGGCGTTGGCCAGCGCTTCGGCGATGGTTTCGCCAGTAACGAACTGCTCGCCCATCAGACGCATCGCCATGTCCACGCCTTTACGGATCAGCGGCTCGCCGCTCTTGCCGATAATGCGGTTCAGGGAGCGTGAAAGGCTGGCTTCGTTATGGGTGGAGACCAGACGGCCAGTGAACAGCAGACCCCAGGTGGCGGCGTTAACGAACAGCGATGGGCTGCGGCCAATGTGTGAATGCCAGTTGCCGTTGCTGATTTTGTCGCGGATCAGCGCGTCGCGGGTGGCTTTGTCCGGGATACGCAGCAGCGCTTCCGCCAGACACATCAGGGCCACGCCCTCCTGGGAGGAGAGGGAGAACTCCTGCAGCAGGCTCTGTACCATTCCGGCACGGCCGGTGGCGGTTTTCTGGCTGCGCAGTTTTTCGGCCAGCTGATACGCCAGGTTATGGGCCTGGGTGGCAATCGGCTCCGGCAGGCGCGCCTGCTCCAGCAGCATCGGGACGGCATCGGTCTCGGCGCGGCGGTAGGCGGCGGTAATGGCCGCGCGGCTCACCGACTGAGGCAGGATCTGCTCGGCAAATTCGAGGAACGGCTGGTGGATCTCTTCGGCGGCCTCGGCGTGCTCGTCGCCCTCATTGGCGGCACCGGCCAGCAGGGCAGGCAGCTCTGGCAGGTCGTCGTTGCTCTCCAGCTTTTCCAGATAATTAAAGATGGCCTGCTTAATTAACCAGTGTGGCGTGCGGTCAATTCGCGTGGCTGCCGATTTAATCCGTTCGCGGGTCGCGTCATCCAGCTTAACCCCCATGGTGGTCATGCCCATGCCAAAAACTCCTGTGATTCAGTAGCGCTAGTGTAGTTAATGTGAAATATCCACTATGTTGCAACTTTGTGCAACCTCGTTAAATGTGACCCGGTTTGCAAGCTGGAAAATGAATGGATTGTTACGGCATGGTTAACCGCAAAAAAGATGTGGATTTTCATTTTCAACCCTGGTTTCATGCGGCGCTTAACACTTTTTGCAGGTGCAACCGCGAAAAACGTGAGCGAGTGCAACCTCCAGCAATCTGCTGTGAAACCGGGGATGAAATTGATGTAAATGCAGTGTTAAATCGTTTGTGTCAGAGCAGCGCATACGGCAGGATACGCGCGGCCAACACAAACACACATCATCACCCCCTCGTTCCGGGGGTGGAATAAAGACTGCCGGGAAGGCTGTCGAACATTTTTGCGGAGTATTTAAATGGCAATTAGCACACCGATGCTGGTGACATTTCTTATCTATATTTTTGGCATGATCCTGATAGGGTTCCTTGCATGGCGTTCTACCAAAAACTTTGACGATTATATTCTGGGTGGGCGTAGCCTGGGGCCGGTCGTCACCGCGCTCTCGGCGGGCGCATCGGATATGAGCGGCTGGCTGCTGATGGGGCTGCCGGGCGCTATCTTCATCTCCGGGATCTCTGAAAGCTGGATTGCCATCGGTCTGACCGTGGGGGCATGGATTAACTGGAAACTGGTGGCCGGGCGTCTGCGCGTGCATACCGAAGCCAACAATAACGCCCTGACCCTGCCGGACTACTTCACCGGGCGTTTCGAAGATAACAGCCGGGTGCTGCGTATTATCTCTGCGGTGGTCATCCTGGTGTTCTTCACCATCTACTGTGCCTCCGGCATCGTGGCCGGGGCGCGTCTGTTCGAAAGCACCTTCGGCATGAGCTATGAGACCGCGCTGTGGGCGGGTGCTGCGGCAACCATCCTCTACACCTTCGTGGGCGGGTTCCTGGCGGTTAGCTGGACCGATACCGTGCAGGCGAGCCTGATGATTTTTGCCCTGATCCTGACCCCGGTGATTGTGATCCTCTCCGTGGGCGGCCTGGGTGATTCTCTGGCGGTGATCCAGCAGAAGAGCATCGAAAACGTCGATATGCTGAAAGGCCTGAACTTTGTGGCGATTGTCTCGCTGATGGGCTGGGGGCTGGGTTACTTCGGCCAGCCGCACATCCTGGCGCGCTTTATGGCGGCAGACTCTCACCACACCATCGTTCATGCCCGTCGTATCAGCATGGCCTGGATGATCCTCTGTCTGGGCGGGGCCTGTGCAGTCGGCTTCTTCGGTATTGCCTACTTCACCAACAACCCGTCGCTGGCAGGTGCGGTGAACCAGAACGCCGAGCGCGTGTTCATCGAGCTGACGCAGATCCTGTTCAACCCATGGATTGCCGGTATTCTGCTCTCTGCAATTCTGGCGGCAGTGATGTCCACCCTGAGCTGCCAGCTGCTGGTCTGCTCCAGTGCCATCACGGAAGATCTCTACAAAGCATTCCTGCGTAAAAGCGCCAGCCAAAAAGAGCTGGTGTGGGTCGGGCGCACTATGGTGCTGGTGGTGGCGCTGGTCTCCATCGCGCTGGCGGCTAACCCGGAAAACCGCGTGCTGGGCCTGGTAAGCTACGCCTGGGCAGGTTTTGGTGCGGCCTTCGGTCCGGTGGTGCTGTTCTCGGTTATGTGGTCACGCATGACCCGCAACGGCGCGCTGGCGGGGATCATTATTGGTGCCGTCACCGTTATCGTCTGGAAACAGTTCGCGTGGCTGGGGCTGTACGAAATCATTCCAGGCTTTATCTTCGCCAGCATCGGGATTGTGGTCTTCAGCCTGCTGGGTAAAGCGCCGTCTGCCGCGATGCAGAAACGCTTTGCGGAAGCGGATGCGCATTACCACACCGCGCCGCCAACGAAGTTACAGGCTGAATAATGTGTTTCCCCCTCTCCATGAGGGAGAGGGAGAACCCTTACCTTCGTAATCTAAGCCGGGCACGCCCGGCTTTTTTCTTGCCAAAATCCGTGATTTACGTTGATATCGCTGTGGGTTGCCGCTGAATACTTCGCGTCGCAGGAAGGTGGCAAAGACGTGAATCCTCAGGCGCTTATATAAGTGAGTAACTGGGGTGACGGTGCGTAGCCAACGCACATGCAGCGTGAGGCATGAAGGGCATATAACAATGAGGATAGCGAACAATGATAATCAAAACAGGGCTGATGGCGGGTGCGCTTTTACTGTTGGCAGGATGCAACGCCCCATCGCACAGCATAGCGGATAACACTTGCAAAGCTGATAACCAGATGCAGCAGACCACGCTCTATTTTGGCCTGAACCGTCCGGCAGGGGAGGCGATCACCGGCCAGGAGTGGCAGCAGTTTGTTGACCAGGACGTCACCCCGCGTTTTCGTGATGGCTTAACGGTGTTTGAGGCGCGTGGGCAGTGGCTGGGTAACGACGGAAAAGTGGCGCGCGAGTCGAGTAAGGCGCTGATGCTCATCCACGGCAAAGATGCCCGGAGCGAAAGCAATATCGAGGCGTTGCGCGGCATCTATAAGCAGCGCTTTGCTCAGGAGTCAGTGATGCGCGTCGACCAGCCGGTGTGCGTGCAGTTTTGAGGTGATGCTGGGAGAGGGGGTTTGTACAAAAAAAACAGCACCCAGGGTTGTAATGCCAGTCAGTTAGGCAAGTCGATATTTCTAAAAGACTGAAGTGGAAAGGTTCCGTTCACTAAAGCATCTCTGCTTTATGCCCCCTCCGCTGCGGTGAACGTGCCA
>NZ_JBICLV010000003.1:0-321 GCF_043105735.1 Leclercia sp. GLN_9 | reverse complement strand
GGCATTGGGCCCTCGGCGCTGACGGAGGCCATGGGCATGCTCAACCACCATTTCGCAGCAGCCGCCTGATCGGCGCAGAGCGACAGCCTACCTCTGACTGCCGCCAATCTTTGCAACAGAGCCCTCAATAACGTGATCGAGGCCGATCACGGAAAGCTCAAGATACTGATCAAGCCGGTGCGCGGTTTCAAATCGATCCCCACGGCCTATGCCACGATCAAGGGATTCGAAGTCATGCGAGCCCTGCGCAAAGGACAGGCTCGCCCCTGGTGCCTGCAGCCCGGCATCAGGGGCGAGGTGCGCCTTGTGGAGAGAGCTTTT
>NZ_JBICLV010000039.1:0-10641 GCF_043105735.1 Leclercia sp. GLN_9 | reverse complement strand
TGCCACATTCAGGCGACCGAGAAGCGTGAGGGTGGGGGAGTCCGGCTGAACATCGCCGAAGCATTGACCGCAGCGGAGGGGGCATAAAGCAGAGGTGCTTTAGTGAACGTAAGCTTTCCACTTCAGTCACTGAGAAATATCGAATTGCTTAACTGGCTGGCATTACGGCTTATTGCCGGCATTTTTTTACCTGCGGGTTTGCACCTGAACAAAATATAAACAAAAAATATAGATCCCCGTCACATTTTTGCGTTATACAGGAACCTCGCCCCGGAGAATGAGGTGCTGTATGACATCCCTGACTCGCCCACGCGTTGAGTTTATCTCGACCCTTTTACAGACCGTGCTGAACCTGGGTCTGTTGAGCCTTGGCCTGATTCTCGTCATCTTCCTCGGTAAAGAGACGGTGCATCTGGCTGATGTGCTTTTTGCCCCTGAGCAAACCAGCAAATACGAGCTGGTTGAAGGGCTGGTGGTTTACTTTCTTTACTTCGAATTTATCGCCCTGATCGTTAAGTACTTTCAGTCGGGCTTTCACTTCCCGCTTCGCTACTTTGTCTACATTGGGATCACCGCGATTGTGCGGCTGATCATCGTCGATCATAAATCACCCCTCGACGTGCTGCTTTATTCGGCGGCCATCCTGCTGCTGGTGGTTACGCTCTGGCTGTGCAACTCGAAGCGGCTGAAACGGGAATAAAAAAAGGGCGGCCCGAGGGCCGCCGAATACAGTCACAAGTTTGGATCAAGACATCAAGGCAAAGTTGAGGGTTGCAGTGGTATAACAATGATACTTAACCTTTCACGCCTCCTGCGGTCAGGCCGTTCACCAGCCAGCGCTGGGCCAACAGGAACACGACGGTGATCGGGATAGCGGAGAGTACGGCGGCTGCGGCAAAGTCGCCCCACAGGTAGTTTTGTGGGTTGAGGTATTGCTGCATCCCTACCGCAAGGGTGTAGCTGTTCACATCACGCAGCAGCAGTGACGCGACCGGCACTTCTGTGATGGCGGCGATAAACGACAGAATAAAGACGACCGCCAGAATTGGCACCGACAGGGGCAGCAGCACCAGACGGAATGCCTGCCACGGGGTTGCGCCATCTAGCGACGCCGCTTCTTCCAGCGAATTATCGATAGTTTCGAAATAGCCTTTGATGGTCCACACATGCAGCGCGATACCGCCAAGATAGGCGAAAATCACCCCGCCGTGGGTGTTCAGGCCGATGAACGGCACATACTGGCCGAGGCGGTCGAACAACGCATACAGGGCCACCAGCGACAGGACCGCCGGGAACATCTGGAAAATCAGCATCCCTTTCAGCAGCGTCGCTTTCCCTTTAAAGCGCATACGGGCAAAGGCGTAAGCGCAGGTGGTGGAGAGGGTCACGATACCAATCGCGGTGATGGTGGCGACTTTCACCGAGTTCCACAGCCACAGCAGTACCGGGAACGGCGGCGGCGTGACGCGGCCATCGGCGTGTTCCACGCTGAAGCCCAGCGCCAGTTTCCAGTGCTCCCAGGAGATTTGCTCCGGGATCAGGCTACCGGTGGCGAAGTTCCCGGAACGCAGGGAGATGGCGATAACCATCAGCAGCGGGAACATGATCGCCGCGATAAAAATCAGCAGCCCTAAGTGCGTAACCAGCAGGCGCAGCTTTTGAGATTTGGGTTGGACCATAGCCATAATATTCTTTACTCCTTAACACCGCTCCAGGCTATTTTGCTTGCCGTTTTGAACGCTGACAGTGCTCAGAATCCTCACGTACTTCGTGTACGCTCCGGTTCTTGCGTGCTGGCAGCGCCCAGACTGGCTGCGCCAATAACGTCTGGTGATTCCAGTTAGTCAAATTTCATGCGTGTGGCTTTCAGGTTCACCACCGCCAGCGCGCCTACCAGCAGGAAGATCAGGGTGGCGATGGCCGCCGCCAGACCGAAGTCCTGGCCCCCGCCGCCTTCAAAGGCGATACGGTAGGTGTAGCTCACGAGCAGGTCGGTATAGCCGGCCGGCGTGGTGGTGCCGAGACGGTCCGGGCCACCGTTGGTCAACAGCTGAATCAGCACGAAGTTGTTAAAGTTAAAGGCGAAGCTGGCAATCATCAGCGGCGTCAGCGGCTTGATCAGCAGCGGGAGCGTAATCTTAAAGAAGTTCTGGAACGGGGTCGCACCGTCCATCGCCGAGGCTTCGTACAGGTCATCCGGGATCGCCTTCAGCAGGCCCATGCACAGGATCATCATGTACGGATAGCCGAGCCAGGTGTTGACGATAACGATCATCGTACGGGCGGTGGTCGGGTCGCTGAACCAGGCCGGTTTAATGCCAAACAGCCCGCTCAGCATCATGTTGATTTCACCAAAGCTCTGGTTGAACAGACCTTTGAAAATCAGAATCGAGATGAACGACGGCACGGCATACGGCAGGATCAGCAGGACGCGGTAAATCGCTTTCCCTTTTAACGCTTCCCACTGCACCAGGCAGGCCAGCACCATGCCGACGGCCACGGTCAGGATCACGGTCAGTACCGAGAAGACCACGGTCCAAACGAAGATAGCGAAGAAGGGCTTCTGGATGCCTTCGTCGGTGAAGACGCGGGTAAAGTTGTCCCAGCCGATGGTGACGGTATAGCCCGGGCTGAGTTTATCGTCGCCCCAGTTGCCGTCAGCATTCACAGACTGGTAAAAGCCGATGTCGTTGTTCGGACGGTACTTCACGCCGGTCTGGTTGTTGGTCAGTGTGCTGTCATCGCCCAACGTATAGAGCGGGCTGGTGCCGGAGAACTGGCGCAGCGAGCTCATGATCACTTTGCTTTCGTCTGGCAGTTCGGCGGTCAGTTGGGTCAGCGCCTGGCGGTTCTGGGTGATGACACGCAGGTTAGCGCGCTCCCCTTCTGGCAGGGCGTCTGCTTCTTTCAGGGCCAGTTTCTGCTCGCCGCCAAATTTAAAGGCGTCGGAGACGTAATATTTGTTCGTGGTCGTGTCAGTCAGCGCCAGCTTCCACTCATCACCGGCCGGGTAGAGGCCAAAGTTGAAGGTCTTACCGGCCTGATAAGAACGGTCCATCAGCACCTGCTGGGCGCGCTCTTGCGCAAGCTGGTTGGTGCTGCTGTAGTTGGTGAAGGCAATGGCGATGGTGCAGATCAGCGGGAACAGAACAAACAGTCCCATCCCGGCCACACCCGGATAAACATAGCGCCAGGCGTAAGCTTTACGATTCGCAAAAATATAGAGGCCGACCGCGCTTAAGATCAGCGTCATGGCGGCAAACAGGTACTCCCCCTGGGCGTACATCAAAACAATAAGGTAACCCACCAGCAAACCCAGCAGACCAATCACTGACCATTTCAGCGTGTCGCTTTGCCACCAGTGTTTCTTTTTAACGACATCCATGGGGATCTTCCTCTACAACAATTAAACAACCCTCATCCCAGGCCTCTCCCTGAGAGAGAGGCCTTCTCCCTCAAGAGAGAATGCCGGGATGAGGGGGTTACAGCCTGTCTTACTTGGTAATACGACCCTGAGCATCTTTCAGCGCGGCATCCACAGTCTGACGACCGCTGGCGGCGTTGATCACCGCAGTACGGGTGGCATACCAGAAGGCAGCCATCTGTGGGATGTTCGGCATGATTTCACCTTTCTCGGCGTTGCTCATGGTGGCGGCGATGCGTGGATCTTTCGCCAGCGTTTCCTGGAAGGATTTCAGCGCCACAGCACCCAGCGGTTTATCCTTGTTCACTTCTTCCAGACCCTGATCGGTCAGCAGGTAGTTTTCCAGGAACTCTTTCGCCAGCTCTTTGTTCGGGCTGGCGGCGTTGATACCGGCACTCAGCACGCCAACGAACGGTTTAGACGGTTTGCCATTGAAGGTTGGCAGTACCGCGACGCCGTAATTGATTTTGCTCTTATCGATGTTGGACCATGCCCACGGACCGTTGATGGTCATCGCGGTTTCGCCCTTGTTGAACGCGGCTTCAGCGATGGAGTAATCGGTGTCTGCGTTCATGTGTTTGTTCTTGATCAGGTCAACCAGGAAGGTCAGACCCGCTTTCGCGCCTGCGTTGTCCACGCCGACATCTTTCACGTCATATTTGCCGTCAGCAAATTTGAACGCGTAACCGCCATCGGCAGCAATCAGCGGCCAGGTGAAGTACGGCTCTTGCAGGTTGAACATCAGCGCGCTCTTACCTTTCGCCTTCAGCTCTTTATCCAGCGCCGGGATCTCTTCCCAGGTTTTTGGCGGGTTAGGAACGAGATCTTTGTTGTAAATCAGGGAGAGCGACTCAACCGCTACCGGGTAAGCAATCAGCTTGCCGTTGTAACGTACGGCATCCCAGGTGAACGGGAACAGTTTGTCCTGGAAGGCTTTATCGGGAGAAACTTCTGCCAGCAGGCCAGACTGTGCGTAGCCACCGAAACGGTCATGCGCCCAGAAGATGATATCCGGGCCGTCGCCGGTCGCCGCAACCTGCGGGAATTTCTCTTCCAGTTTGTCCGGGTGTTCAACGGTGACTTTGATGCCGGTATCTTTCTCGAATTTTTTACCCACTTCGGCCAGGCCGTTGTAGCCTTTGTCGCCGTTAATCCAGATTACCAGCTTACCTTCTTCAATTTTGGCGAGCGCCGGAGCGGAGATCATCATTGCTGCAAGGGCGGACAATGCGAAAACGCGTGCGCCAGTCTTGATATTCATATCTGCCATCCTTTTTGGTGATGTGCTGTGGATACATGAGGTGGTTCAACGTCGCTCAGTCTCCTTATTTGACATCCTCTTTCCATCCTCCCGTCCC
Source organism: Leclercia sp. GLN_9 (assembly GCF_043105735.1). Taxonomy (NCBI): domain Bacteria; kingdom Pseudomonadati; phylum Pseudomonadota; class Gammaproteobacteria; order Enterobacterales; family Enterobacteriaceae; genus Leclercia; species Leclercia sp. GLN_9. The sequence continues at coordinate 5,859 of NZ_JBICLV010000039.1, read as the reverse complement.
CTACGCCCCACCCCCGTTTTATGTGATCTGCGTTGCATAAAATTGAGTTATGTGTCCCAGCGCACATAAAAGTACGGTGAATTTTGCCAGTGACATCACGAATTTAGCCTCAGCCCCCGCGCCGCGCTGGTGGAGTCCTCTCTCTCATCCTCCCGCCTCCTCCCCCATAAAAAAGGCAGGGGGTGGAGGATTCGCGACGCGTTGCGATACCGCATAGTCAGCCCATATTGAATGTTTCTGTCGATGACAGGTTGTAACGAAGGGAGTAGGGCATGGCGAGCGTAGAACTGCGTAACGTAACGAAAGCCTGGGGTGACGTGGTGGTATCGAAAGATATCAACCTCGATATTCAGGAAGGCGAATTCGTGGTTTTTGTTGGCCCGTCAGGCTGTGGTAAATCCACGCTGCTGCGCATGATTGCCGGTCTGGAAACCATCACCAGCGGTGATTTGATGATTGGCGATACCCGTATGAACGATATCCCGCCTGCGGAGCGCGGCGTCGGGATGGTATTCCAGTCCTATGCACTTTATCCCCATCTCTCCGTTGCCGAGAACATGTCGTTCGGCCTGAAGCTGGCCGGCGCCAAAAAAGAGACCATTAACCAGCGCGTGACCCAGGTTGCCGAAGTCCTGCAGCTGGCACACCTGCTGGAGCGTAAGCCGAAGGCGCTCTCCGGTGGTCAGCGTCAGCGTGTGGCGATTGGCCGTACGCTGGTGGCAGAGCCGCGCGTGTTCCTGCTCGATGAGCCGCTGTCGAACCTCGACGCCGCGCTGCGCGTGCAGATGCGTATTGAAATCTCCCGCCTGCACAAGCGTCTGGGCCGCACCATGATTTACGTCACCCACGATCAGGTCGAAGCGATGACCCTGGCCGACAAGATTGTGGTGCTGGATGCCGGTCGCGTGGCCCAGGTGGGCAAACCGCTGGAACTCTATCACTACCCGGCAGACCGCTTTGTTGCGGGCTTTATTGGCTCGCCAAAGATGAACTTCCTGCCGGTCAAAGTCACCGCCACCGCCATTGAACAGGTTCAGGTTGAACTGCCTAACCGCCAGCAGGTGTGGTTACCGGTAGACAGTGCAAACGTACAGGTAGGGGCAAACATGTCCCTCGGGATCCGCCCTGAGCATCTGCTGCCGAGCCACATCGCTGATGTGACGCTGGAAGGTGAGGTTCAGGTGGTTGAGCAACTTGGTCACGAAACACAGATTCATATCCAGATCCCAGCCATTCGTCAGAACCTGGTGTACCGCCAGAATGACGTGGTGTTGGTAAAAGAGGGTGCCACATTCGCTATCGGCTTGCCGCCAGAGCGCTGCCATCTGTTCCGAGAAGATGGCACTGCATGTCGTCGGTTGCACCAGGAGCCAGGCGTTTAAGCAATCCCAATAATAAGCACGAAACCATCAGGTGAAGTGTTCAAAGAAAAGCAATGATCTCAGGAGATAGAATAATGATTACTCTGCGCAAAGTCCCTCTGGCGGTCGCCATTGCGGCAGGCATCCTGTCTGCCCAGGCCGGCGCTGTCGACTTTAAAGGTTATGCTCGTTCTGGCATTGGCTGGACCGGGAGTGGTGGCGAACAGCAGTGTTTCCAGGCAACAGGTGCACAAAGTAAATACCGTCTTGGTAACGAATGTGAAACCTATGCCGAGCTGAAACTGGGCCAGGAAGTGTGGAAAGAGGGCGACAAGAGCTTCTACTTCGACACCAACGTAGCCTACTCCGTTTCACAGCAGAATGACTGGGAATCAACCAGCCCGGCCTTCCGTGAAGCAAACGTGCAGGGTAAAAACCTGATTGAATGGCTGCCAGGCTCCACCATCTGGGCCGGTAAGCGCTTTTATCAGCGTCATGACGTCCACATGATCGACTTCTACTACTGGGATATCTCTGGTCCTGGTGCAGGTATCGAAAACATCGATCTGGGCTTCGGTAAACTCTCTCTGGCAGCAACCCGTTCTTCTGAGTCCGGCGGTTCTGCAACCTTCGCCGATCGTGATGCCAATGGCGATCGCATTTATGACAACGTCGTACCGAACGATGTCTTCGATGTTCGTTTAGCGGGCATGGAAATCAACCCAGGCGGTACCCTGGAGCTGGGCGTTGACTACGGTCACACCAACATTCCAGACGATTACTATCTGCAGCCTGGCGCCTCTAAAGATGGCTGGATGTTCACTGCTGAACACACCCAGAGCATGCTGAAAGGCTTTAACAAGTTCGTTGTGCAGTACGGCACGGACTCTATGACCTCTAACGGCAAAGGTATTCCACAGGGCGGTAGCGTTGATAACGACGGTTCGATGATCCGCGTGATCGACCACGGTGCGATCACCCTGGCTGACCAGTGGGACCTGATGTACGTCGGTATGTACCAGAACATTGACCGCGACAACAACAACGGCACCGAGTGGTGGACCGTCGGCGTTCGTCCAATGTTCAAATGGACGCCAATCATGTCCACCCTGCTGGAAGTTGGCTACGACAACGTTAAATCTCAGAAAACTGACGATACCAACAACCAGTACAAAATCACCCTGGCACAACAGTGGCAGGCAGGCGACAGCATCTGGTCTCGTCCGGCTATCCGTGTCTTCGCAACCTACGCCAAGTGGGATGAGAAATGGGGCTACGCGAACAACGGCGATACTGGCTACACCTCTGGCGTAGCGTACCGCGACACTTCCGCGAAAACCTTCAGCCGTGGCGACAACGATGAGTGGACCTTCGGTGCCCAGATGGAAATCTGGTGGTAATACGTAACACCTGATGTATTGACCTAAAAGAGGGGCGCAAGCCCCTCTCTTCATAGGGTGCTGCGCGCTATTGCCTGGCCACCGCAGTGCTGATGCTATCTGAGGTAAACATAATGAAAATGAAGAAAAGTCTCGTCGCGCTGTGCCTCTCCGCAGGGTTACTGGCAAGTGCTCCCGCCGTCACCCTGGCGAACGTCAATTTTGTACCGCAAAACACCAGCGCCGCGCCTGCTGTACCGGCTGCCGCACTGCAACAGTTAGTCTGGACGCCTGTCGACCAGTCTAAAACCCAGACCACCCAGCTTTCTACCGGTGGCCAGACCCTGAATGTGCCGGGGATCAGCGGCCCGGTGGCGGCCTACAGCGTGCCTGCCAATATCGGTGAAATCACCCTTACGCTGACCAGTATAGTGAACAAGCAAACCAGCGTATTCGCCCCGAACGTGCTGATTCTGGATCAGAACCTGACGCCATCGGCCTACTTCCCAAGCGAATACTTTACCTACCAGGAGCCGGGCGTAATGAGCGCTGACCGCCTGGAAGGGGTGATGCGCCTGACGCCTGCGCTGGGCCAGCAAAAACTGTACGTCCTGGTGTTTACCACTGATAAGGATCTGCAGCAAACCACCAAACTCATCAACCCGGCAAAAGCCTATGCCAAAGGCACCGGCAACGCCGTACCGGATATCCCGGATCCGCTTGCCCGCCACGTCACCGACGGCGAGCTGAAGCTGAAAGTTTCTACCAATAATGCCTCCAGCGTGCTGGTCGGCCCGCTGTTTGGTTCTTCCGGCCAGGGCCCGGTCACCGTGGGTAACACCGCAGCACCTGCCCCGGTCTACGCCGCGCCAGCCGCTGCACCGGCTGCTGCTGCTGCTCCTGTTGCCGCCCCGGTCGCCGCGAAGAAAGCCGAGCCGGTGCTGAATGACACCGAAACCTACTTCAATCAGGCCATTAAACAGGCAGTTGCTAAAGGTGACGTCGATAAGGCGCTGAAACTCCTCGATGAAGCCGAGCGTTTAGGCTCGACCACTGCCCGTTCCACCTTTATCAGCAGTGTAAAAGGCAAGGGGTGACCGTCTCCCCACAGTGCTGATTTTGTCAGTAGTTTGGTGCGCCCTTGCGGGCGCACTTTTTTTGCGCTGACTGCCGCTGTTGCATCTCTGTTGCGATAATGTTCGCTAGTTCACGTTTGCCCGCCCCCATTCCGCGTTTCTGCGATACAATAGCTTCACGTTATGTATCGGAGAGTCAGGCATGTCACACCCCGCGCTTTTGCTCCTGCGCGCACTGCGTTATTTTGACGAAATTCCTGCGCTGGAACCGGAGCAGCTCGACTGGCTGCTGCTGGAAGATTCCATGACCAAACGTTTTGAGCAGCAGGGCAAAAAGGTCACCGTCACCCTCATTCAGGAGGGATTTGTCACGCCTGACGCGGTGGCAGATGAGCTGCCGTTACTGCCGAAAGAGGCGCGTTACTGGCTGCGGGAGATCCTGCTCTGTGCCGATGGCGAGCCGTGGCTGGCCGGGCGCACCGTGGTGCCTGAGTCCACCCTCACCGGGCCGGAGATGGCGCTGCAACAGATGGGCAAAACCCCGCTGGGGCGTTATCTGTTCACCTCCTCCGAGCTTACCCGTGATTTTATCGCGATTGGGCACGAGGCCGGGCTATTGGGACGCCGTTCCCGCCTGCGCTTAAGTGGTAAACCCTTGATGCTGACCGAGCTGTTTTTACCGGCGTCGCCGCTGTACTAAGAGGAAGAAAAAATGGAGAGGAGTCTCATGCAGAACAAGCTGCTGGCGTACCACCGCCTGATGCGAACCGACAAGCCGATCGGTGCGCTGCTGCTGCTGTGGCCGACGCTGTGGGCGCTGTGGGTGGCTACCCCCGGCCTGCCGCCGCTGTGGATCCTGGCAGTGTTTGTGGCGGGCGTCTGGTTAATGCGCGCGGCGGGTTGTGTCGTCAACGACTATGCCGACCGTAAGTTTGACGGCCATGTAAAACGCACCGCTAATCGCCCGCTGCCGAGCGGCGATGTCACCGAGAAAGAGGCCCGCACGCTGTTTGTGGTGCTGATCCTGCTCTCGTTCCTGCTGGTGCTGACCCTGAACACCATGACCATTCTGCTCTCCGTGGCAGCGCTGGCGCTGGCCTGGGTCTACCCGTTTATGAAGCGCTACACCCACCTGCCGCAGGTGGTGCTGGGTGCCGCCTTTGGCTGGTCGATCCCGATGGCGTTTGCCGCCGTCAGCGAAAGCGTGCCGTTGAGCTGCTGGCTGATGTTCCTGGCCAACATCCTCTGGGCCGTAGCTTACGATACGCAGTATGCGATGGTCGATCGGGACGATGATCTGAAAATCGGCATCAAATCCACTGCCATTCTGTTTGGTCGTCAGGACAAGCTGATCATCGGGATTTTGCAGGTCGCGGTGCTGGGGTTAATGGTGGGCATTGGTTACCTGAACCAGCTTAACGGCGCATTTTACGCGGCGGTCGCGGCGGCGGGTGTGCTGTTCATCTATCAGCAAAAGCTTATCGCAAACCGCGAGCGCGAAGCCTGCTTTAAAGCGTTCCTGAACAATAACTATGTAGGGCTGGTGTTGTTCCTGGGCCTGGCGGTGAGTTACTGGGCGTAAACAATGCCCGGTGGCGAGGTAAAAAATGGCAGCCTAAAGGCTGTAATGCCAGTCAGTTAAGCAATTTGATATTTCTAATTGACTGAGGTGGAAGGGTTCCGTTCACTAAAGTACCTCTGCTTTATGTCCCTTCCGCTGCGGTGAACGTGCCAGGGGGGCTCGCCGCCTCCCCCCCTGGCTACCCCGGCTCCCGGCAAAGAAAATCGCCGCTTCGCGGATTATTCGCCCCGTCCCTGGGGCTCACCCCTACGGGGCCAGCGCAGGCGCTGTTCAAAATTGCTCCCGGCAATTTTGTCCTCAGCTTATTCCCTCCAGCTTTCGGGTCGGGCACCAGCCTGCATCCATGCAGGCTATGCCCTCTCGGCGCGTCCCTGCGCCTCGCCCCGGCCTTACGGAAACGCTTCGTCGATTTTCAGCCGGATTCACGCTCCCTCAAGCTTCTCAGTCGCCTGAAAGGGGCA
>NZ_JBICLV010000038.1:0-126941 GCF_043105735.1 Leclercia sp. GLN_9 | reverse complement strand
AGGAAAGACCGCACCGGGCTGTCACCTCACCCCGGCCCTCTCCCCACAAAGGCGAGGGAGGAAAGACCGCACCGGGCTGTCACCTCACCCCGGCCCTCTCCCCAAAGGGGCGAGGGGGAAAAGACCGCACCGGGCTGTCCCCTCACCCCGGCTCTCTCCCCACAGGGGCGAGGGGGAAAAGACCGTACCGGGCAGCCCCCCTCTCCCCGACCCTCTCCCCAAAGGGGCGGGGGGGAAAACCGCACCGGGCTGTCCCGTTACCCCGACCCTCTCCCTACAGGAGCCAGAGGCAAAAGACCGCACCAGACTGTCCCCTCTCCCTTTTAGGGAGAGGGTTAGGGTGAGGGTGAAGGTGAAGGTGAGGTGAGTAAAAACAGGTCACTGCCACCCATACCGGCGGCTATAGAATCCTTTCACCATCTGCGTCAGCACCATATAACCCGCGAGGATCGCCACCAGCCACGGGAAGTAGCTCAGCGGTAGCGCCTGCAATTGCAGATAGCCTGCCAGCGGCGAGAACGGCAGCGCGATGCCGAGCACCATCACCAGCCCCGTCATCAGGATCAGCGGCCAGGCGGCGCGGCTCTGGAGGAACGGGATCCGCCGCGTGCGGATCATGTGCACAATCAGCGTTTGCGACAGCAGCCCGACCACAAACCAGCCGGACTGGAACAGCGTCTGTTGTTCCGGGGTGGTGGCATGGAACACAAACCACATCAGGCAGAAGGTCAAAATGTCAAAAATCGAGCTGATTGGGCCGAAAAAGAGCATGAAACGGCCCAGTTCTGCCGGTTCCCAGCGCTGCGGCTTTTGGATCTGCTCATCATCGACATTATCAAACGGGATCGCCACCTGCGAGACGTCGTACATCAGGTTCTGGATCAGCAGGTGCAGCGGCAGCATCGGCAGGAAGGGCAGAAACGCGCTCGCCACCAGCACGCTGAAGACGTTACCGAAGTTAGAGCTGGCGGTCATTTTGATGTACTTGAGCATGTTGGCAAAAGTGCGGCGGCCTTCGATCACCCCCTCTTCCAGCACCATCAGGCTCTTCTCCAGCAGAATGATATCCGCCGCCTCCCGGGCGATATCCACCGCGCCATCCACCGAAATCCCGATATCCGCGGCACGCAGCGCGGGCGCATCGTTAATACCATCACCCATAAAGCCCACCACGTGCCCTTCGCGCTTCAGCAGGGTGACAATGCGCTCTTTGTGCATCGGGGTCAGGCGCGCAAACAGCGTGGTGCGCTTCGCAAGGGTTGCCAGCTCGTCGTCGGAAAGGGTTTCGATCTCGCTGCCCGTCACCACCTCGCCCGCATCCAGGCCGACTTCGCGGCACACCTTTGCGGCCACCAGCTCGCTGTCGCCGGTGAGGATTTTCACCGTGATGCCGCTGTTTTTCAGCGCCTTAAGCGCCGGGGCGGTGGTCTCTTTCGGCGGATCGAGGAAGGCGATATAGCCTTCGAGGATCAGATCCGATTCGTCAATACGCTGGTAATCCCCTTCGCGGGCCGGCAAAAGCTTGCTGGCGACCGCCACCACCCGCAGCCCCTGGCGGTTGAGGTTGTCGGTGACGCGCCGGATGCGCCGCAACATGCTGTCGTCCAGCGGCACAATCTCGCCGTTATGCCACACCTGGGTCGACACGTTCAGGATCTCCTGCAGCGCCCCTTTACAGATCAGCTGATGGACGCCCTGCTCTTCACTCACCACCACCGACATGCGGCGGCGCTCAAAATCAAAGGGGATCTCATCCACTTTCTGCCAGCGGGTCGAGAGCGTGCGGGCGACGGCTTCATTCACCCCTTCCAGCACCGCGACGTCGAGCAGGTTCTTCAGCCCGGTCTGGTAATGGCTGTTCAGCCAGGCGGTGTTCAGCACCCGCTCGCACTCCTTGCCCGAGACGTCGGTATGGTGCTCCAGCACAATTTTGTCCTGGGTCAGGGTGCCGGTTTTGTCGGTGCAGAGGATGTCCATGGCGCCAAAGTTCTGAATGGCGTCGAGGTGTTTGACGATCACCTTTTGCTTCGAGAGTTTGACTGCCCCACGCGCCAGGGTCGAGGTAACAATCATCGGCAGCATTTCCGGGGTCAGCCCCACCGCCACCGAGAGCGCAAATAGCGCCGCTTCCCACCAGTCACCTTTGGTGTAGCCGTTAATCAGCAGCACGATGGGCGTCATCACCAGCATGAAGCGGATCAGCAGCATGCTGATCCGGCCAATCCCCTGCTGGAAGGCGTTCGGCTCGCTCTCCTGCTCGCTGACGCGCCCGGCCAGTTGCCCGAACCAGGTATTGCCCCCGGTGGCGATCACCATCGCCTGCGCCGTGCCGCTTACCACCGTGGTGCCCATAAAGCACAGGGTGTCGCACTCCAGCGGGTTGCTCTGCTGCGGATCGCGGCTGTGGGCCACCTTTTCCACCGGCAGGGATTCCCCGGTCAGCGAGGCCTGGGCCACAAACAGATCCCGCGCCTGGAGAAGGCGTAAATCCGCCGGGATCATGTCCCCGGCCGCCAGCTTAACCACATCGCCCACCACCAGCTGGTCAATCGGTAGCTCCTGCCAGACGCTTTCGCCTTTATCGTTGATCGTCCTTAAGACGGTAGCGGTGTTGCTGACCATCGCCTTCAGGGCATCTGCCGCCCGGGTGGAGCGGGCCTCCTGGATAAAGTTCAGCAGTGTGGAGATGCCCACCATCAGGGCGATCACCCCGGCGGCAAACAGGTCTTCGGTGGCATAGGAGATAACGCCCAGCACCGTCAGCAGTAGGTTAAAGGGGTTGCGGTAGCAAACCCACAGATGCACCCACCAGCGGGCCGGTTTTTGTGCCGGGATCTGATTTTCGCCATGTGTGGCGCGGGCGGTTTCGACCTCGGCAGCCGTCAGCCCTTCCGGGTGGCTGGCAAACGTCCGCCACAGGTCAGGCTCTTCCATCGCGGCGATTCGCAGACAGTGGGCGGCCAGTGCGCCGGGAATGACGGCATCGGTTTTGCCCGTTGCCATTGGGTCGCGCTGCACCAGACGGCGCGGCAGGTGGCGGCCCAGCCGGGCCAGCAGCTGTTGTGTGAAATTTTTGAACATAACACGTCCCCCGCACCCGTGAAGACGGGCGCAGTCTTGCCTTCAGACGTGACAAAGCCACGCCTGAGCGGCGGTATCAGTTATGCAGGAACGTTGAATAACGTCACTGCCTTACGCATCCGGTAAGACAGTGAGAACAGGCTTACCGGAAAGAAAGGGTTCTCCCTCGCGGGAGAGGGGTGGGATCGGGATCCATATCGCCTCCGGTAAGTAAAAAAAGGTAAGTCGGCGCGCAGTATAGTGTTTTAGCCGTACCGTTTGTGACTATTCGGGCGGTATGATAGCGCCCAGGCATTAAACCAAACGTAAACCAGACTTTGCTCATTGCGGAACCGGACCCCCGATTTAGGCTTATTGATTATTTCATCAATGCGTTACAGGAATGAAAGCATGCAGAACCGCCTCACCATTAAAGACATCGCGCGTCTGAGCGGCGTGGGTAAATCCACCGTCTCACGGGTGCTGAACAACGAAAGTGGTGTCAGCGAACGCACCCGCGAACGCGTCGAGGCGGTAATGAATCAGCACGGCTTCTCCCCGTCGCGCTCGGCGCGCGCCATGCGGGGGCAGAGCGACAAAGTGGTGGCGATCATGGTCACCCGTCTGGATTCGCTCTCGGAAAACCTTGCCGTGCAGACCATGCTGCCCGTCTTCTACGAACAGGGTTACGATCCGATCATGATGGAGAGCAAGTTCTCGCCGCAGATGGTGGAAGAGCATCTCGGGATGCTGAAACGCCGCAACATCGACGGTGTGGTGCTGTTTGGCTTCACCGGCCTTAACGAGCAGATGCTCACGCCGTGGCAGTCGTCGCTGGTGTTGCTGGCGCGCGATGCCCGCGGTTTTGCCTCCGTATGCTACGACGATGAAGGGGCGATCCGCATTCTGATGCAGCGTCTGTATGACAGCGGCCATCGCCATATCAGCTATCTCGGCGTGCCGCACAGCGACGTCACCACCGGCCAGCGCCGCCACAATGCCTATCTGGAATTCTGCAAAAAGTATGCGTTGCCTGCCGTGGCTGCGTTACCCGGTCTTGGGATGAAACAGGGCTATGAAAAGGTGGCTGACGTGCTGACCCCACAGACGACTGCCCTGGTCTGTGCCACGGATACGCTGGCTCTTGGCGCAAGTAAGTACTTACAAGAACAGCGCCTCGACAGCCTGCAGCTGGCGAGCGTGGGTAACACACCGCTGATGAAGTTTCTTCACCCGGAGATCATCACCGTCGATCCTGGCTACGCCGAATCCGGCCGCCAGACCGCTATGCAGTTGATTGAGCAGATCAACGGCCGCAGCGAACCTCGCCAGATCGTCATTCCCGCCACCCTCTCCTGAGCGTCAAAAGACGCTTTATTGTGATCCTCGCCCGATTTCGGGAACGTTCCCATTTTCGTTATTACCGGTTCAGAGTAGGCTTGCCACCAGTCCATAACCCCCTACCATCTGTCATGAGGTTTCATGATGAGCAAAGTAAAACAAACGGATATCGACCAGTTAATCGTGCTGGTTGGCGGACGTGACAACATCGCCACGGTTAGCCACTGCATCACCCGCCTGCGCTTTGTGTTAAACGACCCGGCCAAAGCGAATCCCAAAGCCATCGAGGAGCTGTCGATGGTGAAAGGCTGCTTTACCAATGCGGGCCAGTTCCAGGTAGTGATCGGCACCGACGTGGGTGATTACTATAAGGCGCTGCTGGCCACCACCGGCCACTCGTCGGCGGATAAAGAGCAGGCCAAAAAAGCTGCGCGCCAGAACATGAAGTGGCATGAACAGCTCATTTCACATTTCGCGGAGATCTTCTTCCCGCTTCTGCCTGCGCTGATCAGCGGGGGCTTAATCCTCGGCTTCCGTAACGTGATTGGCGATGTGCCGATGAGCGGCGGCAAAACCCTGGCCCAGATGTATCCGGCCCTGCAAAGCATCTATGACTTCCTGTGGCTGATTGGCGAGGCGATCTTCTTCTATCTGCCGGTGGGGATCTGCTGGTCGGCGGTGCGCAAAATGGGCGGTACGCCGATTCTGGGTATCGTACTGGGCGTAACGCTGGTCTCTCCGCAGTTAATGAACGCTTACTTACTCGGGCAGCAGGTACCTGAGGTGTGGAACTTCGGCCTGTTCACTATCGCCAAAGTCGGCTATCAGGCCCAGGTGATCCCGGCCCTGCTGGCCGGTCTGGCGCTGGGGATGATTGAGACCCGCCTGAAGCGCATGGTGCCGGATTACCTCTATCTGGTGGTGGTGCCGGTGTGCTCCCTGATCCTCGCGGTGTTCCTCGCCCACGCCTTTATCGGTCCGTTTGGCCGCATGATCGGTGACGGCGTGGCCTATGCGGTACGCCACCTGATGACCGGCAGCTTCGCCCCAATTGGCGCCGCGCTGTTTGGCTTCCTGTATGCCCCGCTGGTGATCACCGGCGTGCATCAGACGACCCTGGCGATTGATATGCAGATGATCCAGAGCCTCGGCGGCACCCCGGTATGGCCGCTCATCGCCCTGTCGAACATTGCCCAGGCCTCGGCGGTTACCGGCATCATCATCGTCAGCCGGAAGCATAACGAACGTGAAATCTCGGTTCCGGCGGCGATCTCCGCCTACCTCGGTGTCACCGAACCGGCGATGTACGGCATCAACCTGAAATACCGCTTCCCGATGCTGTGCGCCATGATCGGCTCCGGGCTGGCGGGCCTGCTGTGCGGCCTGAACAGCGTGATGGCTAACGGCATTGGTGTCGGCGGCCTGCCGGGTATCCTCTCCATCCAGCCGGGCTACTGGCAGGTGTTCTCCCTGGCGATGGCCATTGCGATTATCGTACCGATGGCACTGACCACCGTGATCTACCAGCGCAAATTCCGTCAGGGCGCGTTACAGATTGTTTAATTTTTTTCGGGGCGCCGTTGCGCCCCTTCGCATTTGCAGGAACGCAAGATGAATACCCTTCCTCATTGGTGGCAAAACGGCGTCATCTATCAGATCTACCCGAAGAGTTTCCAGGACACCACAGGGCGTGGCACCGGCGATTTACGCGGCGTGACCTCGCGTCTCGACTACCTCAGCACCCTCGGCATCGACGCCATCTGGCTGACGCCGTTCTATATCTCCCCGCAGGTGGATAACGGCTACGATGTGGCGAACTACATCAGCATCGATCCGGCCTACGGCACGCTGGATGATTTTGACGAGCTGGTGGCCGAGGCCCATAAACGCGGGATCCGCATCGTGCTGGATATGGTGTTTAACCATACCTCCACCCAGCATGCGTGGTTCCGTGAGTCGCTTAATAAAGAGAGTCCGTACCGCGAGTTCTATATCTGGCGCGACGGTACCCCGGAGCAGCTGCCGAACAACTGGCGCTCCAAGTTTGGCGGTAACGCCTGGCGCTGGCATGCCGAAAGCGAGCAGTACTATCTGCACCTGTTTGCCCCGGAGCAGGCAGACCTGAACTGGGAAAACCCGCAGGTGCGCGCCGAGCTGAAAAAGGTGTGCGAATTCTGGGCCGATCGCGGCGTGGACGGCCTGCGTCTCGACGTGATTAACCTGGTGTCGAAAGACCAGGATTTCCCCGACGATGAGATCGGCGATGGCCGCCGCTTCTACACCGACGGGCCGCGCATTCACGACTATCTGCAGGAGATGAGCCGCGACGTCTTTACCCCGCGCAACCTGATGACGGTGGGCGAGATGTCCTCTACTCATCTGGCGCACTGTCAGCAGTACGCGGCGCTCGACGGGCGTGAGCTGTCGATGACCTTTAACTTCCACCATCTGAAGGTGGATTACCCCAACGGCGAAAAGTGGACGCTGGCCAAACCGGATTTTGTGGCGCTGAAGGCCCTCTTCAGCCACTGGCAGCAGGGTATGCACAATAAAGCCTGGAATGCGCTGTTCTGGTGTAACCACGACCAGCCGCGCATCGTCTCGCGTTTTGGCGACGAGGGGGAATACCGCGTTCCGGCGGCGAAGATGCTGGCGATGGTGCTGCACGGTATGCAGGGCACGCCTTACGTCTACCAGGGTGAAGAGATTGGCATGACCAACCCACACTTTAGCCGCATCACCGACTACCGCGACGTGGAGAGCCACAACATGTTCGCCGAGCTGCGCACGCAGGGGCGGGATGCCGACGAGCTGCGCACGCAGGGGCGGGATGCCGACGAGCTGCTGGCGATCCTTGCAAGTAAGTCCCGCGACAACAGCCGCACGCCAATGCAGTGGGATGCCTCGGCCCATGCCGGGTTCACCACCGGCGAGCCGTGGATCGCCCTGGGGAATAACGCGGAAGCAATCAACGTCGAGGCGGCGCTGGCCGATCCCGACTCGGTGTTTTACGCCTACCAGGCGTTGATCCAACTGCGTAAAACCCTGCCGGTACTGACCTGGGGGGATTATCAGGATCTGCTCCCGGATCACCCGTCGCTGTGGTGCTATCGCCGACAGTGGCAGGGCCAGACGCTGATGGTGGTCGCCAGCCTGAGCCGCGAGTGCCAGCCGTGGCATCCGCAGGCGGTGGAAGGCGACTGGGCGGTGGTAATGAGCAACTACAGCGAAGTCTCGCCGCAGCCCAGTGCCATGACCCTGAGGCCGTTTGAAGCGGTATGGTGGCTACAGGCCTGACGTTATACGCCGGGCACCGCACGGTTGCCCGGCGCACGCTTTTTTTGATGCAAAATCAACCAGATTAGCGCTTGAATAATTTACAAACCCCGGATCGCCCGTCATCTGTACACTCTGTTTTTTACCTTGTCCTGAATCAAATAAATCGCAAACTTGTTTGATGCAAATCACTATATATAGAACTTAGAATGCTCGCCGACCCAAGATGTTGTATTCATCGTCTATTATTGCCACAAGACGATGCAAACCACGCTGCTTAAAATTGTGGATAAAAAGGGTCGATATCAGGAGAAATCGCGCGCGTGTCGGCAGTTACGGCCCCGACCCTTTTCCCTGACTCTGTGGATAACCTGTAGTTATAAATAGATGAATGGAGTGATCATGACACCGCATGTGATGAAACGAGATGGCTGTAACGTGCCTTTCAAATCAGAGCGCATTCAGGAAGCGATTCTGCGTGCAGCTAAAGCAGCGGGAGTCGATGACGCAGATTACTGCGCCACCGTCGCAGACGTCGTCAGTAATCAGATGAAAAACCGCAGCAAGGTGGATATCAACGAGATCCAGACCGCGGTGGAAAACCAGCTGATGTCGGGTCCGTATAAACAACTGGCTCGCGCCTACATTGAATACCGTCACGACCGGGATATCGAGCGTGAAAAACGCGGTCGCCTGAACCAGGAGATCCGCGGCCTGGTCGAACAGACCAACTCTGCGCTGCTCAACGAAAACGCCAATAAAGACAGCAAAGTGATCCCCACCCAGCGCGATCTGCTGGCCGGTATCGTCGCCAAGCACTATGCCCGTCAGCACCTGCTGCCGCGTGACGTGGTGCAGGCGCACGAGCGCGGGGATATTCACTATCACGATCTCGACTATTCACCGTTCTTCCCGATGTTCAACTGTATGCTGATCGACCTGAAAGGCATGCTGACCCACGGCTTCAAGATGGGCAACGCCGAGATTGAGCCGCCAAAATCCATTTCTACTGCCACCGCGGTCACGGCGCAGATCATTGCCCAGGTCGCCAGCCATATCTACGGCGGCACCACCATCAACCGTATCGACGAAGTGCTGGCTCCGTTTGTTGCCGCCAGCTTTGCCAAGCATCGCCAGGTGGCGGAAGAGTGGCAGATCCCGGATGCAGACGGCTATGCCCGCACCCGCACCGAGAAAGAGTGTTACGACGCTTTCCAGTCACTGGAGTATGAGGTGAACACCCTGCACACCGCCAACGGCCAGACGCCGTTTGTCACCTTTGGCTTCGGTCTGGGCACCAGCTGGGAATCACGTCTGATCCAGCAGTCCATTCTGCGTAACCGCATCTCGGGTCTCGGTAAAAATCGCAAAACCGCGGTGTTCCCGAAACTGGTGTTCGCCATCCGCGACGGCCTGAATCATAAGCCCGGCGATGCCAACTACGACATCAAACAGCTGGCATTAGAGTGCGCGAGCAAGCGCATGTACCCGGACATTCTGAACTATGACCAGGTGGTGAAAGTCACCGGTTCGTTCAAAACCCCGATGGGCTGCCGCAGCTTCCTTGGCGTGTACGAAGATGAAAACGGCGAGCAGATCCACGACGGGCGTAACAACCTGGGCGTGATCAGCCTGAATCTGCCGCGCATCGCGCTGGAAGCCAAAGGCGACGAGGCCGCCTTCTGGACGTTGCTGGACGAGCGCCTGCTGCTGGCGCGTAAGGCGCTGATGACCCGTATCGCCCGTCTGGAAGGGGTCAAAGCCCGTGTCGCCCCGATTTTATATATGGAAGGGGCCTGCGGCGTGCGTCTGAAAGCTGATGACGATGTGTCGGAGATCTTCAAAAACGGCCGCGCTTCTATCTCGCTGGGCTATATCGGCATCCACGAAACCATTAACGCCCTGTTTGGCGACCAGCATGTCTACGACAGCGAGGCCCTGCGTGCGAAAGGCATCGCTATCGTCCAGCGTCTGCGCGACGCGGTGGATCGCTGGAAAGATGAAACCGGCTACGGGTTCAGCCTCTACAGCACTCCGAGCGAAAACCTGTGCGATCGCTTCTGCCGTCTGGATACCGCCGAGTTTGGCGTGGTAGAGGGTGTCACCGATAAGGGTTACTACACCAACAGCTTCCACCTCGACGTGGAGAAGAAGGTGAACCCATACGATAAGATCGATTTTGAAGCGGCCTACCCACCGGTCGCGAGCGGCGGCTTTATCTGTTACGGCGAATACCCGAACATTCAGCACAACCTGAAGGCGCTGGAAGACGTGTGGGATTATAGCTATCAGCACGTGCCCTATTACGGGACTAACACACCAATCGACGAGTGCTACGAGTGCGGCTTTACCGGCGAGTTCGAATGCACCAGCAAAGGCTTCACCTGCCCGAAATGCGGTAACCACGACGCCGCCCGCGTCTCCGTGACCCGCCGCGTGTGCGGTTATCTCGGCAGCCCGGACGCGCGCCCGTTCAACGCCGGTAAGCAGGAAGAGGTGAAGCGCCGCGTGAAGCATCTGGGGAATGGGCAGATCGGGTAAGTTCTGCGCAGGGTTTTTCCCCTCACCCTAACCCTCTCCCCACAGGGGAGAGGGGATCGATCAAGCACATTGTTAAGCCTGGACCTGGTTTTCGCAAAGCACCTGACGCCCGGACAAGGCGGCAAATGAGTCATCCCCTGGAGCTTACATTAATCAGTGACCCGTGTGAGCGAGGGCAGCCAACGTACTTATGGCGTCAATTGAGAAGCAATGCTTTTCGCACAGCACCTGGCATCAGGACAAGGCGGCAAGTGAGCGAATCCCGGGAGCTTACATTAATCAGTGACCCGGGTGAACGAGGGCAGCCAACGCCGTCATGGCGTCAATTGAGAAGCGATGCTTTTCGCAAAGCAATTGACGTCAGGACAAGACGGCAAGCGAGCGAATCCCGGGGAGCTTACATCAGTAAGTGACCCGGGTGAACGAGGGCAGCCAACGTAGTCATGGCGCCAATTGAGAAGCGAAAATGAATTATCATCAGTACTACCCCGTCGACATCGTCAACGGCCCTGGCACCCGTTGCACTCTGTTTGTCTCCGGCTGCATTCACGAATGCCCCGGCTGCTACAACAAGAGCACCTGGCGGCTGAACTCCGGGATGCCGTTTACCGCAGAGATGGAGCAGCGGATCATCGACGATCTCAACGACACACGCATTAATCGCCAGGGGATCTCCCTCTCCGGCGGCGATCCCCTGCATCCGCAAAACGTCCCGGATATTCTGAAGCTGGTGCAGCGCATTCGCGCCGAGTGTGTGGGAAAAGATATCTGGGTGTGGACCGGCTACAAACTGGATGAATTAAACGACGCTCAGATGCAGGTGGTGGACCTGATCAACGTGCTGATCGACGGCAAATTTGTGCAGGATCTGAAAGATCCGATGCTTATCTGGCGCGGCAGCAGTAATCAGGTGGTGCATCAGTTACGTTAATTTAAAATCGGCTCAAACACTCCATCGCCACGGTTTTAAACCCGGCAAAGTCGCTGCAACCGCACAGCCGGGTCATCGCCCGCTCCCGCAGGAAGGTGACGAAAATATCGTAGATGGCCATCGCCTCTTCATACTCGCTTTTGCTGATGGCGAGCAGGAAGATCACGTGCGCGGTGTCGTCGCCCCACTGAATGCCGTGCGGGGCGAGCACGGTGTAGACCACGGTTTTTTGCGCCAGCAACCCGAGGGAGTGCGGCAGCGCGATGCCGTCGCCGAGCAGGGTGCTGACGATGGCTTCACGTTCCACCACCGAGTCGAGAAACTCCGCGTCAACAAACCCCTCCTCCTGCAGCTGGCCGCACAGCTCCCGGAACAGCGTTTGCTGGTCGATGGGGCGATCGATGACGCGGAAATGGCTGGCGTCGAAGAACTTCTCCAGCATCCACGGACGCGTTCGGTCCACCAGCACCAGCTTTCCGATCTGCTCGAGCTGGTAATCGGTCGGGAACGGGGCGATCAACACCACCGGCTTGGCTTTCTCCGCGATCCGCGCGGTGGAAATGACAAAATCTTCGCTGATGTTCTCGCACTGCTCGTACTCCCGCAGCGTCAGGGTGCGCGTCACCTCGATTTGCGGGTACTTACGCTGCAACACCGCCTCGATCATCCGTACCATCGCGTTGCCTGCGTCGCAGACCAGCATCACCCGCGGCTGGCGCTGATAGCCAATGTTGTAGTGCCGCTCCAGTCCCACGCCGATGTGCAGCACCAGAAAACCGATCTCGTTTTCGCTGATCACATAGGGGGTGTATTTCCCCCAGCTGGAGACCGCGGCGAGGGTCATATCCCACGCCATCGGGTAGTGCTGCTTGATGTTATCCAGCAGCGGATTGGGGATCATGATCTGGTAGCGCACGCGGGTGATCATGGTTTTTATGTGGGTCAGCAGATCCGCGTGTAGCTGGCTGTCATCGAGCAGGTTGTAGTTAAAGTGGGTGTTGATGTAGCGCAGGATGTAGTTCACCAGCGCCTCTTCATCATCAGCGTTGATGGCGCTTGGGGAGATCTCCTGCACCTGGCGCGCGGCGATATGTACCCCCAGCCAGGTCTCTTCCGCAGGCGAAAGCGTCTTATCGGCCAGCCGGGCAATGGCGCTGGCGATATCCCGGGCGGCATCGCGCACGTTTTCCGCCACCTCTTCGGCGTTAAATTCTGGCAACGGATAACCTTCGCTGATACGCCGCACCGTCACCGCGCCGTAGAGGCGTAAAAACAGCTCACCTTCATCGGTGAGGCGAATATGGTATCGGGTAAAGGTCTCATGCAGGATGGCGGCGAGCTGTTCCGGCACGCCGGCGTTGAGCGCCACTTCCGTCACCAGCGGATTAAGGCTGTCCTGCTGCGCCAGCTGCCACAGCAGGTCGGTCAGGCAGGCGCGGATCGCCATCTCACTGCCAAACAGCTTCATGCCGTGGCGCGGGCGGGTCTCCAGCGTCAGGCGATAACGATGAAACCACTCGCGCACCTCCGCCATATCGCTTTGCAGCGTGGCGCGGCTGACAAACCACTCATCGGCCAGATCTTCCAGCTTGAGAGAGAAAGCGGAGGTCAGAAAGCGCACCACCAGGTAGTGCACCCGCTCCGGGCCGGTACGCGGAATACGCAGCATCCGCGGGTGGGAGTCCTGTAGCTGCTGATAGCGGGCCGGATCGTCGATTTTCAGCTGATAGCCGTTCCCGCGGCTGAGAATAAATTGCGCCCCGTTTCCTGCCAGCAGCGCATTGAGTGCGGTAATGTCAGCCCGGACGGTACGCGTGGATACCGACAACCGTTGCGCCAGTTCGTCCTGAGGCAGCGTTTCGTTTTGCAACAGGTCGAAAAGTTGCGCTAAACGTTGGTTGGGAAATCGCACGGGGTTGTCCTCTTACAGCTTAAGGTGAAATGACCATCTGGGATGGGCTGCCGACCGGCGTATAGTCTGGCTCGGCGTTCAGCTTGCCGTCCTGCGCCACGCGGAAACGGGTAATGTTGTCGCTGCGCTGGTTCATGACGTACAGCCAGCGCCCCTGTTTATCCAGCGTCAGGGTGCGCGGGTAATCGCCACGCGTCCAGACATCGTCCTGATGCGTCAGCGTGCCCTCCGCTGTTACGGTAAAGTGCCCGATGCTGTTATGCAAACGGTTAGCCACATACAGCTGTTTACCATCGGCACTTAATGCCAGCCCGGCGGCAAAACTGGTGCCTTTATAACCTGCTGGCAGGGAAGATATCGTTTTGCCTTCTTTCAGCCTGCCATTGTTATCCAGTACGTAATGGGTCAGCGTAGAAGCCTCTTCGTTAATCAGCCACAGGGCATCGCCTTTGGGCGTAAAGACGAAATGGCGCGGCCCGTCCCCTTTCGAGGAGGCGCTAATAAACGGCGGATCGTTCGGGATCAGCTTCCCGGCTTGATCGTCAAAACGGTACTGATAAATACGATCCAGGCCCAGATCGGTGGAAAATACGTATTTCCCGCTCGGATCGGCGGCGACCATGTGCGTATGAGGACCATTATGATCGCTGATGGCAAAACTTCCTTCAGCGGCCGCCTCGGGTTTTGCTGCACCCGGATCACCCTGATCCTGATGTTTGTCCGTGGCGTCTCCCAGGCTGCCGTCAGCGTTGATCGGCAGAACCGCAATCGAACCGCTGACGTAGTTCGCCACCAGCAGATGTTTGCCGTTCGGCGTCAGCGAGAGATAGACCGGCCCTGCACCACCGGAAGCCACCTGATTAAGCTCACTCACCTCGCCGTTATCGCCCACGCGCAGCGCCTGCACCACGCCCTGCTCAACTTCGCTTGCCAGATAGAGCGTTTTGCCATCCTTTGAGGTGGTCAACTGCGCGGCGTTCGGCAGTTTGCTCACCAGGGTTTTGTTGGCGAGCGCGCCGGATTGCGGATCGACGGTAAAGCGGTACAGCCCTTCGCCGTTGGGGTTGTAGGTGCCTACCCAGGCGTACTGCGTCTGGGCAACGGCGGCGGTGGCAAGTAAAGAGAGTGAAGCGACAAGCAGGTTACGGGTATGCATGGTGGCTCCTTTAGGTGTGTGCGGTTTGTTTCCCCTCACCCCAGCCCTCTCCCCATAGGGGCGAGGGGGTAATCGTGCCCTCTGCCCTTTGGGGCGACGGATTAATCGTGCCCTCTGCCCTTTGGGGCGACGGATTAATCGTGCCCTCTCCCCTTTGAGGCGAGGGAGTAATCGTTCCCTCTCCTCAAAGGGGAGAGGGTCAGGGTGAGGGGTAAGGTTTTTATTACTTCACCAGCTTCTTCGTCATCTCCAGCAACGTGCGCACATCTTCCGGGCGCGTATCGCCGCTGGCTTTGTCGATAATCGAGCTATAGATATGCGGGATGATCTTGCTGACACCTGCGTCCAGGGCGATCTGCAGGATCTCCTCGTAGTTTTCCAGATCAATACCGCCGGTCGGCTCCAGCCAGAAGTCGTGACGGGCGCAGGCTTCCGCCACGGCTTTGTATTCGTCACGGCACTTCAGGCCACCCATCGGGAAATATTTGATCGAGCTGCCGCCGAAATCCTTCAGCAGGGCAATGGCGGTTTCCACCGGGACGATGCCGTCCGGCGCCTTGCTGCTCAGCGGGCCGGTGGAGATCTTGACCATGCCGACGGTGCCGGTCGGGGAGACCAGGCCGTTAACCACGGACTCGCTTTGCCCCAGCAGCGCACGGCTGGTGGCGACACCGGTGAAGACCTGGTTGACGTGCTGCGGCTGCACCTGGCGGGAGATTTCGCTCACCATCGCCGACTGGTTCGGATCCCCTGCGCCGAGGCCCACGGAGAGCGCATTATCAATCAGTGCCGCGTATTCGCGCATATCCGCTACGGCGCTGTCCACATCCGGGTAATTTTTAGAGAGCACACCCACCAGCACATGACCTTCTGCCGCTTCATAGATAGCGCTGGCATTGGCTTTGGATCCGGCCAGCACGTTCAGGCAAACGCGGTCGCGGTAAAAATTGGGGGTTAGTTTCATGCCTTCTTCTCCTGGCCTAATACTTCGCTGATGCGGCGATAGACGATATTCAGTTGGTCTGCGCTGACGCTACGCACGTCGGCTTCGATGATCCCTTCGTTGGCCTTGTAGCCGCGGAAGTAAATCGCGTACTCGCCCTGCTTCAGGGCGCTTACCAGGTCGCCAGTGCCGACCCCGGTAGTCGCTTCGTCGAACTTAATCTCGGTGCGGGCGATGTCGCGACCGGCGCTGTCCCAGACCACGCGAGCCGTGACGCCGTTCAGAGTATTCAGGGCATCGATAAATGGCGTCATCTTCGCCACCATCTCGTCGCCGCTCTCTTTGGTCGCCGTCAGGTAGTGTTCGATGGCGCAGGTCAGGCCGAGAATGCCCTCTTTGCCCACCTTCATGGCGCGGCCAATACCCGCCGTCTGGCGTTTCACCCACTCCACGTACTGGGTTTTGCCGATCACCAGGCCGCTGGTTGGCCCTTCGATCGCCTTCGCGCCGCTGTAGATCACCAGATCTGCACCGGAACGGTAGTAAGTCTGGAGATCTTCTTCTGCCGCCGCATCGACGATCAGCGGCAGCTCGTGCTTACGCGCCACAACCGCCGCCTGCTCGACGCTGAGCATGCTTTTCTGCACGCAGTGGTGGGATTTGATGTAAAGGATCGCCGCGGTGCGCGGGGTGATCGCCGCCGCCAGCTGATCGGCGGAGCATTCGTTGGCGTAACCGGCTTCCACCAGCTTGCCGCCACCCAGCGCCACCATGGTACCGACCGGCGCGCCAAAGTTGACGTTATGGCCTTTCGGCAGGACGATCTCGTTGTTTTCAATCGGGGTCACGTGCAGGTTTTCCAGCAGCCAGTCACTGTCTTTGACCAGCACCGCCGCCACCGACTGGGCGATGCCCGCCGAGGCGCAGGAGACGACGGTCGCGCCTTCCACGTCCAGCAGCTTCGCGATGTACTCCCCGGTTTTGTTGACCAGATCTTTCATCTCGAAGTACTGGTTCATACCGTCCATGGCCGCCTGCACCACTTCCGGGCGCGGGGTGGAGACGCCGAGCGCAGTCATACGCCCGGAGGTGTTAATCACCTGTTTTAAATTGTACTTCTCAAAAATTGAAGGCATGTTCCGTGCTCCCTTGTTCGGTCATGTAGCCCTTGCCCGCGCGGATCGCGGCAAGCGGCACCAGAATGTGTTCGGCCTGCAGGCTGTCGTTTTCAGCATCCACCAGCAGCGTGGGCTGGCGTTTCAGGGTGAACAGCGTCAGGTCGGCGTCGAGGCCAGGCTGAATGCGGCCTTTATGGGCCAGGCGCAGGCCGTCGGCGGCGTTGGCGGTGACACACTCAATCACCTGCGGCAGCGACATGCCGATGGCGAGGAATTTCGACATCACGCTCGCCAGCGAGCCAACCGGGCCGTTGAGGCGGTTGCGACAGTAGATATCCGAGCTGATGGTGTGCGGCAAAATGCCCATCGCGATGGCGCGCTTCGCCACCTCAAAGCTGAAACTCGCCGTGCCGTGGCCGACGTCCAGCCGCACGCCGCGCTTCAGGGCAGACGTGATGGAGGCGCGCAGCTCGCCGGACGGGGTCAGAATGCGGTTCGGTTTGCCGTTGTAGCAGTGGGTAATGATGTCGCCGGAACTCAGCAGCTCTGCGATTTCGTCGAGGTTTGGCGGGTTGTTGCCAATGTGCACCATCAGCGGCAGATCGCCGTTCTCTTTCTGAATGGTTTTGGCGCGTTCCAGCGGGGTAATGCCGTTTTCCCCCACCACGCTGCTGCTCATGCGTGCTTTCAGGCCGACGATAAAATTCGGATGGCGTTGTACCGCCTGTTTCACCGCATCGGCGTCGATGTTGGCCATATTGGCCAGTTCGTTCTGGGCAATCAGCCCGACGCGGGAGATGTTCAGCAGGGCAAACACCTCGGTGGAGGCTTTGCGGGTAATGTTGTAAAAGTCGTCCACGTCATCTGCCCCGGTGCTGCCCGCGTCCACTACAGAGGTGACGCCGGTGGCAATGCCTACGCTGTCCGGCTCGTCATGGTAAATCGGGGAGTTCGGGTAGCAGTGGACGTGGGAGTCAATCCAGCCCGCGCTGACGTAAGTGTCACCGTTCAGTTCAACGGTACGGTGTGCGGGATCGGTGATGTCGCCAACCGCCGCGATCTTCCCGTCCTGAATGGCGATATCGATCAGGGTATCGTCGGTGAGGCGCGCACGGCGCAGGAGTAAATCAAACATGGGGTTCTCCTGATAAGGCGGGCGCCTGAGCGCCCGCGGGTATTAAAGGGCGACCGGGAACAGCCAGCCTAAAAGCATTGCACCGAGGATGGCGCCACCGGTAATCGGCTTCTGCCAGATATAGAACAGCAGAGCGCCCAACAGTGAACCGATGCCGATGGGGATCGACGCGGTCATCGCGCTGAGGATAATCAATGGCCCGAGGAAACGGCCGGAGGCGTTACCTGCCCCCATCATCACGTCAGCTCCGTAGGTGGAGTTGCTCTGATTGATGGTGAACTTACGCGCCAGGATGATGACGTAACCAATCGCCAGGCCAATGACCAGGCCGGTCGCCAGCGAGGCGACAAAGTTGGTCACCGGGAACATGATGCCCGCCCCCAGCAGCAGCGCCGGCACACCGAGGCCTACGCCGGTCTGGATCGCCCCGCCGATATCGAGGATCCCTACCAGGGAGCCTTCGATAATACGGGCGAACAGAAAGCTGGCACCGAACGCCGCCACTGCGCCGTAGGCACCGGTATCGATGCCCGCTTTCAGCATCGCCACAAAGGCCACTTCGTTAAACGCGCCAATGCCGTAGAGGTAGTACATGTGTGTCCCGGCGAAGACGCCGGAGGAGAGCAGGCCAACGAAGATCGGGAACGACCAGTCGGCATACCAAAAACCTTTATTCTGTTCCATTTAGAGGCTCCTGTTACTTGCCGCTGAGCGAGTTGTGGATCATGTCGAGCCAGTTCGGCACGGTCAGATGGAAGGATTCAATCATCTTCATGTCGAAGCCGCGGAAGAAGCCGCTCAGCACAAACAGCGCCACGATCGCGACCATCATCACTTTGGTGACATGGTTCCAGCCGCTCTCTTCCACGCCTTTGCCGATCAGGATCCCCAGCACCAGACCCGGTACGGCGTTACCCATGATCAGCTGCGCCGCGCCGCCAAAGACGGTGGCCCAGAAGCCGGATTTTTTGCCCGCGTCGATGGCTGCCAGCCAGAAGATCACCGGCATCACGGTGTTCACCAACAGGTTCGCCGCCGGAACCAGCACCTTCACGGCGGTAACCTGAAGGGCTGCCGGTACGGAAGAGGCGGTAAGGTTCAGGAAGGTGACGACCAGCATGCCGATCACGCCGCAGGCAATCGCCATTTTGCGTGGATCGTGCAGCGTCTCGCCGACGTTGCGGTTTTTAATCATCAGCGCCGCGGCACCCCAGTTCGGGATGATGCGGTGGTCAACGTCCTGGGTGAAGGAACCCGCCGCAACCGACGAGGCCCAGGCGTTGAAGAAGAAGCCTAACCCAAAGGAGAAGTGAGACGCCGGATCCCCTTCACAGGAGTTCAGCTCCCCCAACGTACGAAACGCGCCCATACCCTGTGTGGTAGGCGCATGAAACATGCGTGCAGCCCCGGCACCAACGCCGACGCCAACCAGGCCGCCGATGATGAGCGATTTTATTAAAATTATCAGGAACATTAGTCTGCCCTATTAGTAAGAATCAGCGTTGCGTGACAAAGTCCACCTGGTCCAGATTGATGGCAGTCACGTTGACGGTCACGTCCAGCTCCACGCTGTAGGTGCGTCTTTCCCGGCGCAAAAAGAAGAACAGAAACGCCTCTTTACGCACCGCTTCTTGCGCCTGAACAACCTGCACATCCTGTGGCTCAATACGCAGTAAGATATGCGGTGATGCTTTCATCACCGCGGCCTGAACATGGTTCAGCGCGTCGGCAAAGGCGCGCGCTTTGGCGTCACCCTTGCCTTTTACTCTCACCGTGGTGGTGAACTGTTCTTTCATGCTTATGCGCCGTGCTTCTTCTGCCACGCCTGGACCAGACGCTCACCCAGCTCTTCTTTATCCATAAAGCCAAAACCGAGCACGTTGCAGCCTTCATTGATGGCGGTCACGCCCTCTTCCACAGAACGCATGCCGTACTTCGCTTTGTAGCCATATTTGGTCTGCGCGGTGATAGCACCTGCGCCACCGCTGCCGCAGAAAGAGATACCGAAGGTCGCGTTTTCCGCCTTCATCACATCGCCCAGCTTCATGTCTGCCGCCATGCCTGGCACCACCACTGCGCGTCCGCCTGCTTTTTCAACGCCTGCTGCAACCTTCTGACCTTTACCCAGGCGATCGCCGATAACGACTGTAATTTGTTCCATGATGTACTCCTTAAAGGTTGTCTTTTGCGACTTCAAAGTGAACGGAGAGCAGCCAGGCTTCTTCATCAGGAAGGTTGCCAAACTGCGCCACAACGTCCCGGGCAAGCTGCATTGATTCAGGTGAAATTTCGTCGAACAGGTCAGCCTCAACCTCCGGCAGCGGCTCGCCGGTCACTGACCGGTGCGCCATGGCGCGAACGTGGGAGGTCAGCATCTGCTCCTGAACGGCATTGGGGATAATGTGGTGATGACTAAGCAGCGTGAACGTCTGCTTGAGCATGGTGTCGGCCAGCTGTTCAGTTTGCGCCGCCTGGTCTCCAGTGTCGTTTATTACCGTTCCGTTAATCACTCGTATTACCCCGTTATTGGCTCTGGGATAAAACTAACGCTGGCTGTTGCTGGTTTGTAGCGAGTTGTTTTCCACTTCGAAGTGGAAAGGAGAGCGGCGCCAGTGATCTGTGCCACATAATTACGCTGAATGATGATTTTCCGCTGGTTTTACGTGATGAATATCACGCTCCTGAACGGGAAAAGCGGCGTGGTGGAAGTGAAAAAGTTTACGAGCAGACTCGTAGAAATGTGAGCTGAATAAGGTTTTCTTATGGGGATTGGGTAGAGTGGCTGCGGGTGCTTGAGACTGACCGTCTCATGCATGGGACGGGAAGTGGAAAGCCCCACCTGAATAAAAATCAGGGATGGGGCCCGAAACAACACGTCCGAACACGTGAAGTTCGCTGCCTTACCCGCTTAAGAAGCAAGGAGGCATCCATGAAACGCACACAACTTATTATCAGAGTCGCCACGATTGCCGCAATAACAGCAATTTTGCTGACGCTGATAACCCGTCGAACCCTTTGCGAAATTCACTATCGCAACGGTTCACTGGAAGTGACTGCCCGACTGGATTGCAGCTCTGGCAAGGAGTAGAGCTATTATGCAGGGGGAGAGCAATCCCCCTGCATTTTGTGAGTGTATCAAGGACGTACAGCTCAGGCACCCATTAACGATATTTTTTGTGATAGGTATTACGTGTGGTCACAAATCCATCGGCCGCCGCCTGCGCCTCTTTTACTTTGCCTTCATTGGCCAGCTTCAGCGCGCCATCAATCTGCCCGACCAGCGTCTCCAGCCCGTGACGGTAATCTTTCATCTCCGCGCTGTTCTCCGCTTTACCTTCCAGCTTCGGCGGCGTCTCTTTTTGCGCGTCCACCGCGGCGGCACGCATTTTGGTCAGTGCGCCTTTCATTTCCGCCGCATTGTCCGTTTTCTGCACCACCTTCAGGTTTTCGCTGAGGGTGTCCATATTGTCTTCCAGGTCGGCAAAGACCGACGAACTCAATACCAGCGTTGAGGCTGCGAGGATAGCTAACAGATTTTTACGCATTGCTCACTTCCTTTTTTATTATTAAAAAAACCGACGAATACCCTGAATAATTCGCGTTGCAGGACAAGGCACTTGTGCCCTGAACAGCGCGCGCGCTGGCCCCAAAGGGCCGAGTAACGCGGCAAGCGCGTGAACGCCCGGGAGCTTACAGAGTAAGTGCCGGGATGAACGCGCGCTGCCAACGCATCTGCAGCGTGAAGTCTGGCGGGTATTACTGGCCGGCGATCTTCATCTCCGGTAACAGCACCGATCCGCACTGGATATTACTGCGCGTTTCGATATCGTTGCCTACCGTCACGATATTGCGCCACATATCTTTTAAGTTGCCGGCGATAGTAATTTCGCTCACCGGGTACTGAATTTCACCATTTTCGACCCAGAAGCCAGACGCCCCGCGGGAGTAGTCACCGGTTACGCCGCTAACGCCCTGGCCCATCAACTCTGTTACCACCAGCCCGGTGCCCATCTCTTTCAGCATCTGCTCAAAGCTCAGGCCGCGGCCAGGGATACGCCAGTTGTGGATGCCGCCCGCATGGCCGGTGCTTTGCAGCCCCAGTTTGCGCGCGGAATAGCTGGTCAGCAGCCACTGGGTCAGGATGCCGTCTTTAATGATATCGCGACGCTCCGTGCGCACGCCTTCGCTGTCGAACGGCGTGGAGGCCAGCCCTTTCAGCAGGTGCGGATGTTCTTCAATAGTCAGCCATTCCGGCAGGATCTGCGTGCCCAGCGCGTCGAGCAGGAAGGTCGATTTACGGTATACCGCGCCCCCTGCGATTGCCCCGACCAGATGCCCGAACAACCCGGTCGCCACTTCATTGGCAAAAATAACCGGTGCTTTCATGGTAGACAATTTTCGTGGAGCCAACCGGGACAATGTGCGTTTTGCGCACTCCATCCCCACCCACTCTGGCGACGCCAGATCGCCCATCGCACGGCCAATGGTATAGGCGTAATCACGCTCCATATCGCCGTTCTCCTCCGCAATCACGCAGCTGGAAAGCGAGTGACGGGTAGAGCTATAGCCCTGCAACATGCCGTGGCTGTTGCCAAAAACTTTAATGCCGTAGTGGCTGTTAAAGCTGCCGCCTTCGGTGTTGGTGATGCGCTTATCGGCATTAAGGGAGGCCTGTTCAGCGCGCGCCGCGAAATCAATGGCTTCGTCAGGGGTCACTTCTGCCGGGTGGAACAGATCCAGATCCGGGGCCTCAAAGGCCAGTAATTCTCTGTCGGCGACGCCTGCATAAGGGTCCGGGGAGGTGTAGCTGGCGATATCCAGCGCCGCCTGCACGGTGCGCGCAATGGCATCCGGGCTGAGGTCGGTGGAGGAGGCGCTGCCTTTACGGTTCTGGTGATAAACAGTAATCCCTAACGCGCCATCGCTATTAAATTCAACGGTTTCCACCTCGCCATAGCGGGTGCTGACACTCAGACCGGTGGTTTTGCTGACGGCGACTTCTGCCCCGTCGGATTTCGCTGACGCCAGCTCCAGAGCCATGGAGACAGCTTCTTCCAGTGCTTTACGCTGCGCTGCAACTTGTGAGATCACTTTCATCGTAAATGCCATAATGTAAGGTGTAGTTAGCTGAAGTCTAACAGAGAACCGTTTCTCAGTACGCGCCTAAACTGGTAAGATTAGCCTCTTTTTTTAAGGAGCCTGACATGACTAAGCAGCCCGAAGACTGGCTCGACGACGTTCCCGGTGATGACATCGAAGACGAAGATGATGAGATCATCTGGGTCAGTAAAAGTGAAATTAAACGCGACGCCGAAGAGTTAAAACAGCTTGGTGCGGAAATGGTAGAATTGGGTAAGAACGCGCTGGATAAAATCCCGCTGGATCCCGATCTGCGTGCCGCCATCGAACTGGCACAGCGTATCAAGAAAGAGGGCCGTCGCCGCCAGCTTCAGTTGATTGGTAAAATGTTGCGCCAGCGCGACGTAGAGCCTATTCGCCAGGCGCTCGATAAGCTGAAAAACCGCCACAACCAGCAGGTTGCCCTGTTCCACAAGCTGGAACAGATCCGCGATCGTCTGATTGATAATGGCGATGACGCCATCGCAGAGGTACTGAACCTGTGGCCGGACGCCGACCGCCAGCAGTTGCGTACGCTGATCCGTAATGCCAGGAAAGAGAAAGAAGGGAATAAGCCGCCGAAGTCTGCGCGTCTGATCTTCCAGTATCTGCGCGAGCTGGCGGAAGCCGAAGGTTAAAACCGCGTTATTTTCCCCCTCTTTCCTACGGGCCGAGGGGGTGAATGTTCCCTCTCTCATTCAGGGAGAGGGAAAAGATTACACTGCCGCTTCTGCTTTCTTTGCCAGCCCATCCAGCAGCTTCTGATGGATCCCACCAAACCCGCCGTTGCTCATCACCAGAATGTGATCGCCAGGCTGCGCGGTTTTCACCACCATCTCCGCTAACGTATCCACATCGGCACTCCAGTGCGCAGGCTGGACGCAGGCTTCGGCCACTTCTGCGACCTGCCACGGAATATGCTGCGGCTGCAGCAAGAAGACTTCATCCGCACGGCCTAACGACGGCGCGAGATCGTCTTTGCAAACGCCCATTTTCATGGTGTTGGAGCGGGGTTCCAGTACGGCCAGAATGCGTGCCGTGCCGCCCACTTTGCCGCGCAGGGCAGCCAGTGTTGCGAGGATCGCCGTCGGGTGATGGGCAAAATCGTCATACACCGTCACGCCATGGGCTTCGCCGCGCAGTTCAAGACGGCGGCGGGCGTTGATAAACGATCCCAGCGCATTCGCCGCATCGGCAGGCAGTACGCCCACATGACGGGCTGCGGCAATCGCCATCAGGCCGTTATGCATGTTGTGTTCGCCCACCAGCCCCCAGTGGACTTCCCCGACTTTTTCACCCTCCAGCAGCACTTCCCACTGGGAGGCGTCGTTGGTGAGCTTTTTCGCCTGCCAGTGGCCCTGCTCGCCTACCAGCTCCTGCTCACTCCAGCACCCCATCGCCATAGTCTGCTTCAGGTTGACGTCGTTTTCCGGAAGGATGATGCGCCCCTGGCCCGGCACGATACGCACCAGGTGGTGGAACTGCTTCTGAATCGCTTTCAGGTCATCGAAGATGTCCGCGTGATCGAACTCAAGGTTGTTGAGGATCAGCGTGCGCGGGCAGTAGTGAACAAATTTAGAGCGCTTATCAAAGAAGGCGCAGTCGTATTCGTCTGCTTCGATGACAAAAAACGGGCTGTCGCCCAGGCGGGCAGAAACCTCGAAATTCCCCGGTACGCCACCGATCACAAAGCCTGGCTTATAGCCGCAGGCTTCCAGGATCCAGGTCGCCATTCCGGCGGTGGTGGTTTTGCCGTGCGTGCCCGCAACAGCAACAACCCAGCGATCGCGCAGCACAAAGTCATGCAGCCACTGCGGGCCTGACATGTAGGGAATATTCCTTTCCAGCACGGCTTCCACGCATGGATTTCCACGGGTCATGGCGTTGCCGATGATCACCAGATCCGGCTGCGGATCCAGCTGGCTGGCATCGTAACCCTGAATAAGATCAATGCCCTGGTTTTCCAGCAGCGTGCTCATAGGCGGATACACATTGGCGTCCGAACCTGTCACTTCATGGCCCAAAGAGCGCGCCAGCATAGCCAGGCCGCCCATGAAAGTGCCACAAATCCCCAATATATGAATGCGCATACGTCACTATCCTTCTTCAATGTGGCGCACATTTTACGCATATGTCTGCGGCAGAGAAACGCATTTCAGCGAAATCTGTATGTTGCTGGCGCGATTCACCTCTGCGCGAAGATTTGAAAGTTTGTTAAGATTGTTGGGCATCAACAACTTTACTCAACATCCAATGCAGGGAAGGTGTTATGAAAACGTTAGGTGAATTTATTGTCGAAAAGCAGCACGAGTTCTCGCATGCTACCGGTGAACTCACTGCTTTGTTGTCGGCAATAAAGCTGGGCGCCAAGATCATCCATCGCGATATCAATAAGGCCGGTCTGGTCGATATCCTGGGTGCCAGCGGTGCTGAAAACGTGCAGGGCGAAGTTCAACAAAAACTCGATCTGTTCGCGAATGAAAAACTCAAAGCTGCACTGCGCGCACGCGACATCGTTGCGGGGATCGCCTCTGAAGAAGAAGACGAAATCGTGGTCTTTGAAGGGTGTGAACACGCAAAATATGTCGTTCTGATGGATCCGCTGGATGGCTCCTCCAACATCGACGTTAACGTCTCTGTCGGCACGATCTTCTCCATTTACCGCCGCGTTACCCCTGTCGGCACGCCGGTTACCGAAGAAGACTTCCTGCAGCCGGGCAACAAGCAGGTTGCCGCGGGCTATGTGGTTTACGGCTCCTCCACCATGCTGGTTTACACCACCGGCTGCGGGGTGCATGCCTTTACGTACGATCCGTCGTTGGGCGTGTTCTGTCTCTGCCAGGAGCGCATGCGCTACCCGCAGAAAGGCAGCACTTACTCCATCAACGAAGGGAACTACATCAAATTCCCGGCGGGCGTGAAGAAATACATCAAATTCTGCCAGGAAGAGGATAAAGACACCCAGCGTCCTTATACCTCCCGTTATATCGGCTCCCTGGTAGCGGATTTCCACCGCAACCTGCTGAAAGGCGGCATCTATCTCTACCCAAGCACCGCCAGCCACCCGGAAGGTAAACTGCGTCTGCTGTACGAGTGCAACCCGATGGCCTTCCTCGCTGAACAGGCGGGCGGTAAAGCCAGCGACGGTAAAGAGCGGATCATGGATATCATCCCTGAAAGCCTGCACCAGCGCCGTTCGTTCTTCGTCGGCAACGATCATATGGTGGAAGACGTCGAGCGCTTAATCCGGGAATACCCGGATGCCTGATGTGTTAGTTTGAGTAAGAGGGGCCAACTGGCCTGAAGAATCCCCACCAAAGATTGGCACGGTCGGCCCCCTCTCCCCTTTGGGGAGAGGGTTGGGGTGAGGGGAACATGCGACTGTGGTGGCGGTTCCGTTCACTTTACGTTCTGCACTTCTCTGTCAGTCGCGTCACCCGTGAACGTGTGAAGGGGGCTCGCCGCCGCCCCCTTCACAATCCCGGCTCCCGGCAAAGAAAATCGCCGCTTCGCGGTACCCTCAGCTTATTCCTCCAGGCTTTCGGGTCGGGCACCAGCCTGCATCCCTGCAGGCTATGCCCTCTCGGCGCGTCCCTGCGCCTCGCCCCGGCCTTTCGGAAACGCTTCGGCGATTTTCAGCCGGACCAGGGAGTCGCTGTAAGTCATTTATTAAATCGGTACTATTTTATTGCTTTAAGAACAAGACACTTACCAGGGACTCCTCCCACCATCCGGCCCGTTACTTTCCCCGTGATTTATACCTTTTTCGCTATAAAACTATATAAAAATGCTGCTGTAACCCGCTGAATCAATCCGTCATCATTATGGCGTTCAAAGTGTGTTCAACGGAAATTCGCAGAAATGAAAAATCTCTCTCGCGCAGCTACTGGGATCGACCTCAATCTGATTCCGATCTTTATTGAAGTTGTCAGGTGCGGGAGTATGGCCAAAGCCTCTTTACGTCTTGATATGTCCAGACCGGCCGTGAGCATGGCGTTGAAACGCTTTGGGATGCTTTTTAATGTGCCGCTGTTTACCCGCCAGGGTCTATTTCTGGAGCCAACGCCTTATGCGCTGCATTTGACCGTCGAGATGGAAAAACTGCTGGGCTTGATCCATGACCAGATCGCCAATGCGCCGTCCATGGGTGAGAGCATTCCGGCGCCTGTTACAGCGCCGGAATGTGATGATGCTACGCCTGTTGCATCGACAGTTTAAACGACGACATCGCCTCGATAAGCTCGCGCGACTGCTCTTCCAGCGAGCGCGTCGCGGCGGAAGACTGCTGGACCAGCGCCGCGTTTTGCTGGGCGGTTTCGTCCATCTGATTGACCGCAATATTAACCTGCTCAATGCCCCTGCTCTGCTCGTGCGATGCGTTAGCAATCTCACGCATCAGGCGAGTCATGCGCATGACCTCGCTGGCGATCTCATCCATGGTTTCACCCGCCTGCTGCGCCAGTTCGCTGCCTTCGCTGACGTGTGACTGCGAGTCGCTAATCAGGGTACGGATCTCTTTTGCCGCATCGGCGCTGCGGCTGGCGAGTATACGCACTTCACCGGCCACCACCGCAAAACCACGACCCTGCTCACCCGCGCGGGCGGCCTCTACCGAGGCGTTTAGCGCCAGGATATTGGTCTGGAAGGCAATGCCGTCGATAACGCTGAGAATATCGGCGATACGGTCGGCGCTGCCGGAGATATCGCGCATCTTCTCAATCACGTAGCACACCATTTCGCTGCCGCGGTCAGCGGTGTCAGACATCGTCTTCGCCACCTGATGTGCCTGCTCGGCGTTATGGGCGTTCTGTTTCACCGTGGCCGTAAGCTCTTCCATGCTGGCTGCGGTCTGCTCCAGCGAGGTGGCGGTGGATTCGGTGCGCTGGGCAAGATGCATGTTGCCGGCGGTCAGCTCCCGGCTGCCGGTGTCGATCTGGGAACTGGCATCACGCACGCGCAGCACCGATCCCATCAGCGACTGGCGCATCGCTTCGATGGCGGCATTCAGGCGGTTAAACTCCTGACTTACGGGCACAGGCAGAGTGTGGGTCAAATCCCCGGCAGCCACGTGTTCAAGCTGGGCGATAGAGGTGGAGAGAGGCTTCAGGAGCATATGACGCAGTGCCAGCCAGGCCAGCACAATAATCCCGGCGGTCAGCAGCGCGGCGACGATAATCAGCATCATTACCCGGTTTTTACTGGCCTGCACCGCCGCCACTTCGGCTTTACCGCGGCTGTTGCTCCAGGTCTGGAAGGCCTGCATGTCGTTATCAAACTGACGTGCCACCGGCACCAGATGGTTCTCCAGCAGATCGTAATAGGCATCCGCGCTCTGCTCTTTCAGCGCGTTCTGCATCGGCACGATCCCCTGGTCATTATAGGCTGCGAGGCTTGCCGCAACCTTCTTCAGCAGCAGTTCGCCTTCGGGATCGTTTACCCCGCTATCGATCACGTTTTTCAACGTGGTTTGTGCCTGCGTGATTTCATCATTGATGTTTTTCACCGCTTTTGCGGCGTCATCCAGCAGACCCACCTCCATCATGCGCACGGCCTGCCCTGCTTCGTTGCGCGCGCGCAGGATCAGGGTGTAGCCCGAGTTAAGCTGCACCAGCTGTTCACCCTGAAGATGATTAATGCGCTGCAGTGAAGCGGAACTTTGTGTGAGGGCATAAATGCCGATACCGCTGACGAGCAGCAGCAGGAGGGTCATGACGGCCAGTAACGAAAGCAAGCCGGTACGAATCGATAGCGTTTTAAGCATGATGTAATTTCCGGTAGCGAGATAAATCTGGACAGAATTAAGGGTTATCGGCCGCTACCGGAAAAGATTTAGACATTGCGAAAATTCAGCAAGTTATCCCTTGCTGGTCGTTGTGCTCACGCGGGTGACAGGCGAGCTTTGGCGGTTCTCCCAGAGCACCGTCAGACCGCGCTGCAGGGCGATAAAGATAAACAGCAGGATGCCTATCGCAATCTTGGTCCACCAGGAACTCAGCGTGCCGTCGAAGTTGATATAGGTCTGGATCAGCCCCTGGATCGCCACGCCAAACAGCGTCCCCAGCACCGTGCCGACCCCGCCGCTCAGCAGCGTGCCGCCAATCACCACCGAGGCAATCGCGTCCAGCTCAACGCCCACACCCGCCAGGGCATAGCCTGCCTGGGTATAGATGGAGAAGACAATCCCCGCCAGCGTCGCCAGCCCGGTTGAGAGCATATAGATACGGATGGTGGTGCTGCGGGTGGAGATGCCCATCAGGTTGGCAGAGGTCGCGCTGCCGCCGATGGCGTACACCTCGTTACCGAAGCGGGTACGGTGGGCGAGGAAAATACCGATCACCACCACGCCCAGCATCACCAGCCCGAGAATACTCAGACGGCCGCCGCCGGGAATTTTCCACGCCAGGCTGGAGAGCGTGTCGTAAACCGGATGGTTAATCGGGATCGACTCTTCCGATACCAGATAGCTGACGCCGCGCAGGAAGAACATCCCGGCGAGGGTGATAATGAACGCCGGGATCTTCAGCGCATCAATCAACAACCCCATAAAGGCGCCGAAGGCGCAGCCCATCACCAGCACCAGCGGGAAGGCCAGCAGTGGGGAGATCCCCCAGTAGCCGATCGCTTTCGCCAGGAAGAC
This sequence comes from Leclercia sp. GLN_9, assembly GCF_043105735.1. Taxonomy (NCBI): domain Bacteria; kingdom Pseudomonadati; phylum Pseudomonadota; class Gammaproteobacteria; order Enterobacterales; family Enterobacteriaceae; genus Leclercia; species Leclercia sp. GLN_9. The sequence goes on along the minus strand of NZ_JBICLV010000038.1, from coordinate 97,773 downwards.
GCCAGTAAAGGCGATCACTGACCCAACGGAGAGGTCGATCCCGCCGGAGAGGATCACGAAGGTCATGCCGACGGCAATGATCCCAAGAAAGGCGTTATCGGTCAGGATGTTGCAGATCACACGCGTCGAGGCAAAACCGGGGAATTGCGTCAGACAGTAGAGATAGCCCAGCACGAACACGCCCAGGGTGATCATTAACGGTAAATTACGTTTTATCATGGCCACGCATCCCCTTAATAAGACTGATAAAGCGCGGCGACTGGACGATCAGCACGCAGAGTACCACTACCGCTTTCACCACCTGGTTTAACTCGGGCGAGAAACCAGACAGCAGGATCCCGGTGTTCATGCCCTGGATAATCAGCGCGCCAATCACCGACAGCAGCAGGTTAAAGCGCCCGCCCATCAGCGACCCGCCGCCGATGACCACCGCGAGGATCGCATCCAGCTCCAGCCACAGGCCCGCGTTGTTGGCGTCGGCTCCGCGTATATCGGCCGCGACAATGATCCCGGCGATGGCGGCGCAGACCCCGCTTAAGACGTAGGTCAGCATCACCATCAGGCGGGTGCTGACCCCGGCGTTTTTCGCCGCGCGAATGTTAATCCCCACCGCTTCAATGAACATCCCGAGGGCGGTTTTGCGGGTGAACAGCCAGAACGCAATCAGCGTCACCACTACGATAATCACCGGCGTCGGGAAGAACAGCAGCGAGCCGCTGCCGATCCACGCCAGATTGGGGGCGTTAAAGGTAACGATCTGCCCGGAGGTGATCAGCTGCGCCACCCCGCGTCCGGCCACCATCAGGATCAGGGTGGCAACGAAGGGCTGTATTTTGAGGATCGCCACCAGGATGCCGTTCCACAACCCCGCCAGCACGCCCGTTCCCAGGGTCACCAGCAGCACCACCGGCAGGCTGTGTCCGGCCACGGTCATCGAGGCCGCTGTGGCGCCCGCGATAGCCATCACCGCCCCTACCGACAGGTCGATACCGCCAGTGGCGATCACCAGGGTCATGCCAATCGCCAGCAGGGCCACCGGGGCCGCGCGGTTTAAGATATCAATCGGGCTGCCGAACAGGCGGCCATCCTGAAGGATAATCTGATAGAAATGCGGCGAAACGAGGCTATCCACCAGTAACACCAGCAGCAGCGCAATGATTTGCGGCGTCCCGGTGGGCCAGCGGAAGCGGCGTTTCGGCTCGCCAGTTTGAGTCAGCGAACGTGGCATCACGATCTACTCCTTATGCCGCAATGGCGTTCATGATTGCCGGAACGGACAGCCCGTCCAGCGGGATCTCGGCCACCTGCTGCCGGTCACGCATGATGATCACGCGATCGGCATAGCCCACCAACTCCTCCAGTTCCGAGGAGATCACCAGTAGCGCCAGGCCGTCGGCGCAGAGCGTTTCGATCAGGCGGATAATCTCCGCATGCGCCCCCACGTCGATGCCCCGTGTCGGCTCGTCGAGGATCAGGAACTGCGGTTTGGTCAGGAGCCAGCGCGACAGCAGCACCTTCTGCTGGTTGCCGCCCGAGAGAAATTCGATGGGCTGTTCGGCGCTCGGGGTGCGGATCCCCAGTTGGCGAATAAAGCGTTCGGCAATGGCGTTCTGCTCTTTACGTGGGATTGGCCGCAGCCAGCCGCGCTGGGCCTGCAGGGCCAGAATAATGTTTTCACGCACGGAGGCCGCGGCAATAATCCCGTCGGTTTTGCGATCTTCCGGGCAGAAGCCGATCCCGAGGCTGGAGGCCTGATGCGGCGAACGCAGCGCCTGGGGTTTACCTTTGATCAGCGCAGTGCCGGTGTCGGCTGGTTTAATGCCGAAGATCACCTCTGCGGTTTCGGTACGGCCTGAACCCAACAGCCCCGCCAGGCCGACGATCTCGCCAGGGCGGACTTCCAGGTTAAACGGCGCAATGGTGCCTTTCTTGCCGTAATCCTTGAACGCCGCAATGGGCTTTTCACTTAGCAGCGTCCGGCCCGCACGCTGGAGGGCGTTGGTCTCCAGCTCGCGGCCAAGCATCATTTTCACCAGCTCGATTTGCGGCAGCTCGCGGGTTTCGCGACAGCCAACAAAGCCGCCATTACGCAGCACGGTAATGCGGTCGCTCACTTCGTAGACCTGATCGAGGAAGTGGGTGACAAAAATCAGGCTCACCCCCTGATCGCGCAGCTGACGCATCAGGGTGAAGAGCATCTCCACCTCCTGGGTATCCAGGCTGGCGGTGGGTTCATCGAGGATCAGCACTTTGGCAGAGAGATCGATAGCGCGGCAGATAGCGACGATCTGCTGCATCGCCACCGAAAAACGGTTCAACGGTTCGCGCACGTCGAGGGAAAAGCCGTAGGATTCCATCAGCCGGGTGGCGCGGGCCTCCATCTCTTTGCGGCGCAAAAAGCCAAAACGCCGCGGCTCGCGACCAATAAACAGGTTATCAGCGACCGACATGTTCGGCAGCAGGTTCACTTCCTGATAGACCGTCCCGATCCCCAGCTGCTGGGCATGGGCGGTATTTTTTGGCGAAATGGCCTGGCCTTCCAGCCAGATAGTGCCGCGATCGGCGTGATACACGCCGGTCAGAGCTTTAATCAGCGTGGATTTACCCGCGCCGTTTTCCCCAAGAAGGGCCATGATCTCGCCGCGCCGCAGGCTAAAATCGACGTTATCCAGAGCTTTTACGCCGGGGAAGAATTTGCTTAAGCCCTCTGTGCGGAGGATTTCCTGGTGTTGTTCAGTGGTCATATTTCCCCCTCACCCTAACCCTCTCCCCGGAGGGGAGAGGGAATTGATCGTGCAAATCTTTAATTTTCTGCCCAACCCGCCTTTCTCCCTCTCCTCTATGAGAAGAGGGAATTGATAGTGCAGGCTTTAATTTTCTGCCCAACCCGCCTTTCCCCCTCTCCTCTATGAGAAGAGGGAATTGATGGTGCCAGGCTTTACTTTTCTGCCCAATCCGCCTTTTCCCCTCTCCTCTATGAGAAGAGGGAATTGATGGTGCAGGCTTTAATTTTCTGCCCAACCCGCCTTTCCCCCTCTCCTCTATGAGAAGAGGGAATTGAACGTGCCAGGCTTTAATTTCCTGCCCAACCCGCCTTTCTCCCTCTCTTCTATGGGAAGAGGGAATTGATGGTGCAGGCTTTAATTTTCTGCCCAACCCGCCTTTCTCCCTCTCCCCTATGGGGAGAGGGCAGGGGTGAGGGGTTAAGGCTTAGTAGCCCATATTTTTCTTTTTCTCTAACTCTTCTTTTGCGGTATCAGGCAGATAAAGCGTGGATTTGGTGATGGTGACTTTCTCTGGCATGGTGCCGTCTTTCTTGAATTTTTCCAGCGCATCGAAAGCCGGACCAGCCATGTTTGGCGTCAGCTCAACGCTGGCGTTGGCCTCTTTGTCGATCATCGCTTTATAGATGTCTGGTACGCCGTCGATAGAGCCTGTCAGGATATCGGTGCCTGGTTTCAGACCCGCTTCTTTAATAGCCTGAATGGCGCCGATCACCATGTCATCGTTATGGGCGTAAACCATGCAGATGTTTTTGCCGTTGTTCTCGGCTTTGATAAAGCTTTCCATGACCTCTTTCCCTTTACTGCGGGTGAAGTCGCCGGACTGAGAACGGATAATCTTGATGTTTGACGCTTTGGAAATAGCATCGGCAAAGCCTTTCTTACGGTCGATGGCCACGCTGGCACCGACGGTGCCCTGCAGTTCCACCACGTTACATGGCTTGCCATCCACCTGCTTCACCAGCCATTCACCGATCAATTTGCCTTCCAGCACGTTGTCGGCAGTGACGGTGGTCATATAGAGAGATTTGTCTTTTACATCGATGGAACGATCAAGCAGGAACACCGGAATTTCGGCATCTTTGGCTTCTTTCAATACCGGCTCCCAGCCCGTTGCCACGACCGGCGCAATGAAGATGGCGTCAACGCCCTGGGCGATAAAAGAACGCACCGCTTTGATCTGGTTTTCCTGTTTTTGCTGACCGTCAGCGATTTTCAGCGTGATGCCGCGCTTTTCGGCCTCGCTTTTCGCGACGTTGGTTTCAGCTGCTCGCCAGCCTGATTCTGAGCCGACTTGAGCGAATCCTACGGTTAATGGGGCGGCCATTGCCATAGACGACATGGCTGCTGAAACTGCTGTGACAAGAAGTAAGCGCTTCCACATAAGAACGTCCTCGTAGGGTAGTTTATTGTTGGGTAAAAGGTGTTCTGCGAAATGACTATAGACAATACGAGATGTAACGGAGTGTGTTACATCACACTTCGAAGAAGTGAATAAAACGTTAATCACAAGTTTGTAATCGCTTTCATTGAGCCATTAAAGATGCGGCTAAGTTTATGGATTATCTTGTCATGAGAAAGGTCTAATACTGGCACTCAGAAGCGGTGAAGGATGAAAACAGGCGAAGACATTCCGCGTCAGTTGGCTATAATACTCGCCACTTGATTACCAATCATTTTAAAGGACACAGACATGAGCTTACTCAACGTCCCAGCGGGTAAAGAACTGCCGGAAGACATCTACGTAGTTATCGAAATCCCGGCGAACGCTGATCCTATCAAATACGAAATCGACAAAGACACCGGTGCGCTGTTCGTTGACCGTTTCATGTCTACCGCGATGTTCTATCCGTGCAACTACGGTTACATCAACCACACCCTGTCTCTGGACGGTGACCCGGTAGACGTGCTGGTCCCAACCCCATACCCACTGCAGCCTGGTTCCGTAATCCGCTGCCGTCCGGTTGGTGTTCTGAAAATGACCGACGAAGCCGGTGAAGATGCGAAACTGGTTGCGGTACCGCACACCAAGCTGAGCAAAGAGTACGATCACATCAAAGATGTGAACGACCTGCCAGAACTGCTGAAAGCGCAGATCGCCCACTTCTTCGAGCACTACAAAGATCTCGAGAAAGGCAAATGGGTGAAAGTGGAAGGTTGGGACAATGCAGAAGCGGCTAAAGCTGAAATCATTGCCTCCTTTGAGCGCGCTAAGAAGTAATTCTTAACGTGTAAAAAGCCCCGATTTGTCGGGGCTTTTTTATGCCCGTCAATTGTCACGAAAATGTCACACACCCTTTTTCTCTCTGTATATTAACGAGATAGCGCGTTTAGCCTGTCTTATTCCCCTTCTGCGCCCTTAAAGTCTGTCTGCCCTCGGTCGATACCTCCGTTACGTGATCACGATCGCTTTATTCCACCAGGGAAATACCTGCTACAGATGAAAATCAACACCCTTACAATTGGCCAGCGGCTAGGATTGCTGGCCGCACTGCTGCTGCTTGCAACACTCTTCACCGGGTTGCGCGGCCTGGCGATTAACAACGACAGCCTGACGCAGCAACAACGCATTATGGCAATGGAACAGTCCATCACGGAAAGCATCGACACTGCACGTAGCGCCCAGGTGCAGTTTAAAATCCAGGTGCAAGAGTGGAAAAACACCCTGCTGCGCGGTGCCCAGGGGCAGGAGGCGTTCGATAAATACAAAAATGCTTTTAGCCGCGAGAGCCAGGCCACCCAGGCGCTGCTCACCCATTTGAGCGAGCTGCTGCCCAAAATCGGTATGGATAACCGCGAGGTGCTGGCAACCCGGCAGATCCACGCCGGGCTGGAGCAACAGTACCTGAAAGCGCTGACCGATTATCAGGTGGGGGATGTGACCAGCGCCCAGCGCGTGGATAAGCAGGTCACTGGCATTGACCGCGAACCGACCAGAATGATCGACGAGGTGGTGGCGAACACTCTCCAGCACGCAAAGATGCTTCACCAGCAGATCGCTGACCAGAACCAGGCCCGCTATCAGCAGACCCGCTGGATGCTGGCGCTGACGATGGCGTTAACGCTCGGCGCCGGAATGCTGGTGACCTGGTGGTTAATCCGCAGCATCACCCGGCCGCTGGCCCAGGCTGTGAGCATCGCCCGTACCGTGGCCGCCGGGGATTTGCAGTCCCGCTTTACAGTTGCCGGTCGCGATGAGACGGCCGAACTGATGCATGCCCTGCAAGAGATGAACATCAACCTGACCCGCATTGTGTCCGGGGTACGCAGCGGCACTGAGACCATCGCCACCGCCTCGGCACAGATTGCCAGTGGCAGCCATGAACTCTCTTCACGTAACGAAGCCCAGGCCAGTGCCCTGGAGCAGACCGCCGCGTCGATGGAAGAGCTGACCTCGGTGGTCAAAAGCAACGCGGAACATTCACGAACCGCCAGCGATCTGGCTCGTAATGCCCGTCAGGTGGCGCGTCAGGGGGAGGAAGCCGTGGATCGTGCCATGCAGACCATGAGCGAGATCCATAATTTCTCCAGCGAGATCAACACTATCATCAGCATGATCGACAGTATCGCCTTCCAGACCAACATCCTCGCGCTGAACGCCGCGGTCGAAGCCGCCCGGGCGGGAACCGAAGGCCGCGGATTCGCGGTAGTCGCGGCTGAAGTGCGCGCCCTGGCCCAGCGTTCTGCCTCGGCCGCCAAAGAGATTCGCATCCTTATCGATCGCTCTGTCAGCCGCATCGATGAGGGTAATGGTCAGGTCAAAGAAGCCGGGATTGCCATGGCCGGTATTCTGCAAAGCGTCAGCAAGGTGAGTGAACTGATTGAGGCAATTTCGTTAGCCAGCCACGAGCAAAGCACGGGCATCGATCAGGTGAACGTGGCCGTCACCCATATGGATGCCGCCACGCAGCAAAACGCTACGCTTTCGCAGGAGTCGTCCGCGGCGGCACAGGCGATGCATCGCCAGGCTGAACAGCTACTGGAGACGGTGCAGATCTTTAAGCTGCGCCAGGAAGGGGCATAACAAAAAACAACGCCACCCGAGGGTGGCGTTGTTGATCTCAGTACTGGTCTCTGTCTAACCAGTTACCGCTTTCAATCAGCGTCAGGCCATCGACCGGACGTTGGTACACGTACATCCAGGCACTGCCGTAGGGCGTCTGGATCAACCGGCGAGCATATTCCCCGCCTTTAGTGCGCAAGGCATCAAGTTCAGCCAGCGTGGCATTATCAATACGATAAACCTCACCCTGTACTGCTCCGTTCCCCGGAACCGCGCCTGGATAGTGGCCCAGGCTGTACAACTGGTAGTTCTCGATACTGTAATCCCCCAGCAACTGGGCGTTGGTCATCCAGTGGCTGTTGCCCTGCTTGGTTCGTAAACTGCCGTAGACAAATATTCGCATTGCTAAAACTCAAACTGATAGAGCAAATCGAGTGCCTGATCTACGCCAGACACCGCTTCCAGATATAGCTTAGGCATCAGGCGATAGCGTAACGTGAGTGTCGCCAGCGAGTCAAAGATCCCCACGCCATATTTCACCTGCAGACCCGGCAGTACATAGCCACTGACCACCACCTGTGAAGAGTCACCGACCCCCTGGGTGTCCAGCGCCAGATTGCTTACGCCAAACGTCTCCCCGATTTTACCCACAACCTGACCACTTTGTGCAACCCCCAGACCGACTAACATTGAAGTCATCGCCGCACTGTCGCTCTGATTGCTGTCCAGACCTTGCCCACGCAGCAGGTATGAGAGCGCTTCCTGCTGGGACATGGCCGGGTCGGAGAATATCTCCGCTTTCGGTTCGTCAGCGGTGCCGGTGACTCGCACCCCGGCGATCACGTCATTCTCGGTGGCCTCTGGATTACGAATCGCCTCGATATTCAGCAGCGGCTGATCCGGTGGACCGGAGAAGAGCAGCTCGCCTTTGCGGACAAGCAGATCCTGCCCGTAAGCGTGGAAGCGCCCTTCCGGGATAGTGATCTGCCCGTTCAGGCCCAGCCCCTGTTTATCCTGCGCGACCTTCAGATCGCCGGTGAGCCTCGCCTTCAGGCCAAAGGCATCCAGCCGCACGTTGTTGCCCACATGCACGATCAGGTTGCTGTTGATCGGGATAGAAGCCCGCTTGGTCTCTTCCGGCTGCAGATTTTTATCGAGCATCACCTCGTCGCTGGAGACGCCCACCGCGCTTTCCGGCAGGTCATGCACCACAATACGCGCCCACGGCACATCGACCCGGCCATCAAGAGTGAACAGCTGTGGCGTGGCCTCAAAGACCACGTCCGGCGAGACGTCTAAACGCACCATTGGCGGCACCGTGATGCGCACCTTGCTGCCTTTAGCCGCCACCCGGGCGCGCCAGTTATCGATTTGGCTCCAGTCGGCATCGCCGCTGAGGTTGATCTGCCCCTGCTGGGTGCGTACGGTCCCGGTCAGCGTCGAGCTCATGCCGTTGAAGTTCATCGCCAGCTGGCTCGGCAGCATATCGAACGGCATAAAGTTGCCGTCGATATCGACCCCGTTCAGTTGCATCTGACCGAAGAGCTGCGGGCTTTGCGCGTTACCGGCCAGCCGCAGGTTAGCGTTCAGCATCCCTGCCGCTTTCTCGCCCCGGGAGAAAATGGCGTTGGCCATCGCCAGGTTGAGATTGCGGATATTGACGTTGCCGCCCAGGTTACGCTGCCCTTGCGGATCGGTTACCTGGATCTGGCCATCAAACTGGCCGTTGTTGGCGAGGCGGATCAGCCAGCCCAGCTCGGCGCGGTTGTTGTGCAGATCGGCGGTAAGATTGAGCGTGGTGAATGCCAGCGGCAGCGGCGCGTCGTTCACCACCTGGGTGACCTTCACGTTGCGCCCGGAGAGCGTGACGTTGCCCTGCGGCAGCCCCGGTTTGGTAGTATCCCAGGCCACATCCGCTTTACCGCTAAACACGCCGCTGGCCTGGGTGGCGTCCGGCATAAACGGTTTGAGCATCGCCAGGTCAAAGCGATTGAGGTTCACTACCGCCCGCCCTTCGGCCCCGGCATCAATGGTCTGCGGCACGCACAGCTCAGCGTTCGGGTTGGTCCAGCAGTGTGGCCCGATGCTGACCTTCTGCTCCGCATTGCGGTAATCCAGCGCAATCGAGCGGGTTAACGACCACGGCCCCACCGGGGTGGCGAAGCGGGTGTTGTCGAGCGTGCCTTTCCAGCGCATCTCTTTGCGGTCAAAACTGCCCGCCAGATGCAGCTGACCCGAGATCGGATCGCCCTGGACGCGCAGCTGGAGGTCGTGCTGTTTCTCGCTGCCTTTGGCCTCCAGGGTGACCTGATTAAGGTTAACCCCCGGCTGCGAAATACGATCCACGCGCAGGTTCATGTGTCCGGCGATCTGGTCGGTGGATTTCACATCGCCATCGACGCGCACGCGGGCGATGGTGAGTTCCTGCCAGCGCAGGCCGTTAGCGGTGATGTCAGCCAGAAGCTGCGGGGCCTCGACCGTGCCGCGCACTTTCACCAGCCCTTTCGCCGTTCCGCCCAGCCCCGGCAGAGCATTATCAAGATTCGGCGCGTCGATAGTGGCATCCAGATCCAGATCTTTAACCCCCAGCTCGCCCTTGATGTCGGCGGTATTGCGGCCCAGCGCCACGTGCAGGCCGGGAATGATCCACTGCAGGTAGCTGTTGCCCTTCAGCGAGCCATGCACATCCACTTTGTTCTGCTTCACGTTGCCGGTAATTTTCAGCTCCGGCACATCCATCTGCCAGCTGCCACCGTACAGACTGCCGCGGGTTTTAATCAGGCCGTCGAGCTTCGATGGCCAGTCCGGCACCTCTTTGGCGGTGTTGATCCCGGTGAGCTTCAGCTCCCCGCGCCAGCTGATCGCCTGCTGCCAGTCGAGCAGCGCCGTCAGCTCGGTTTTGCCCTCCAGCGCCGCGACCGTCAGCTTATCGAGGTTGATCTGCTGTTCGTTGCCCTTCGCATCAAGGGTAATGCCCGCAGGCGGTAGCCCCTCCCCTTTCACCGCAGTGCGGAACGACAGGGTGTAGTCGGTCATTTTACCGGTGAGCTTCAGCTTCACGTCATCGGCCTGATACTGCTTCTCGCCGGTGAAGGGCCAGTACAGCTGTTCACTGACCACTTCCAGGTTGAGGGGCAGGCCCGCCTCTGCAAGCCGGGTCTGGCCGCGCAGCACCAGATCCACCGGACCGGAGAGGTTCACGCCAAACTCCAGTTGCTCGCGCAGGGCACCGCCGACCTTCAGCTTCACCTTTTCGCCCTTGATGGGGTCGATGTTCAGGCTGCTGTTGAGAGTGATGTCCACCGGCCAGTTATCGCGCAGCTGCGCATTACCGGTGGCGTTGACGCTCCCCTGGTTGGTGTCGATATCCAGCGCGTCGAGCTTCATATTGCCGTCGATACTGCTCACCTTCAGCAGCATGTTGAAGACCGTCAGGTCCGTATCGCCGGTCAGGCGCAGTTGCTCGCCCTTAAACTCTTCGATGTTGAGGTTCAGCGGCAGATGAACGTCGGTCATCTCCGGCAGGACCGGTTTAGAGAAGAGATCTTTCAGCGTTTCGCCCAGCGGCTTCTCTTCCGGCTTCGGATTCTGAATTTTTGGCTCGACGATCTCCTCCTGCGCCACGTCCGCCACTTTCGGCAGGGCAATCAGCAGCCCCTGCAGGGCGGTCGGCGTCAGGGTCAGGTTTTTCTCCTGCCAGCGCAGGCCCGAGGTGAAGTCCATCACCGACACGGTGGTGTCGTCGATTTTGACGTTGACATTATTCAGCGCCACCCGGTTAAGCGAAATCGGGTATGGCGTGGAGAGATCCAGCGGCCCGCTCTCCTCTTCAGCAGGCGGTGCCGCTTCCGGCATTTTTTTCGAATCGATCGTCACGAACACGTCTTTTAACGACAGATCGTTAACGCACAGGCTGCTGTCACGCAGACAGCTGAGCTTCACCGCCAGGTGCAGATCGCCCGCGGTGACCGCCACGCCCGGCTGGTCATAGCGGACGTTTTTCAGATGCAGGTCGCGCCAGCCGCCGGTGACCTGGCCAATCTCCAGCCCCGGCACCCAACGGTTGGCCGCCTTAAACAGCAGATGCAGCCCGCTGGTGGTGCCCACCAGAAAGGCCACCGCAGACAGCAGCAGCAGAACAAACAGCACAACGCCGAGGCTGATTTTCTTCCATAAACTCATAATTCAGGCCCCAGACCGATGTAAAACTGTAAACCGTGTTCATCTTTATCACCCACCGGCACGGCGAAATCGAGCTTGATCGGCCCGACCGGGGATTCCCAGCGCACCCCGACGCCCGCGCCGGTTTTGAAGTCGCTGCGGCGGATATCGCTTACCGCTTCCCCGCTGTCGATAAAGGTCGCACCCCACCATTTTCCGGTGACGTTGTATTGATACTCCAGCGAGCCGGTGGCCAGCTTCGAGGCCCCGATCAGCTTGCCGTCGTCATCTTTTGGCGCGATGGATTTGTATTTATAGCCACGAATACTGCGATCGCCCCCGGCGAAGAAGCGAAGATCCGGCGGCACTTTTTCGAAATCGCCGGTCTCAATCCAGCCCAGATTGCCGCGCATCACGAAGCGGTGACGATCGTAGAGGGTGCGGATCCAGGCGTTCTGCGCCTGCACCACGACAAAATCGACATCTGAACCCCAGGCGGTATTGGAATAATCCACTGAATAGCGCTGTGAATCGCCCCAGGTCGGCATCAGCCCGCCGCGGGAGCGGGTCCGGCTGATCATCACCCCCGGATAGAGCAGCATGGTGGTGTTAGTTACATTGGCCTGCGTAAAGTGGTCGAGGCTCCAGCGCAGGTTAATGGCGCGCTGCCAGCCGCTGGAGAGATCCCAGTAGCGCGACACGGCGAGGGTCGTGGAGTCGGCTTCGGTATCGTTCAGATCGGTGCGCTTAAAGCCGCCCTGCACCAGGTAATATTGCTCAAGCGGGTTTTTCAGCAGCGGCATTTTATAGCTGAAATCCAGCTGCTGTTCGGGAGCAGAGATGCTGGCGTTGGTGGTCAGGCTATGGCCGTAGGAGTTCATCCACGGCTTTTTCCACGTCGCTTTGACCCGCGGGCCGACGTCGGTGGAGTAACCTACCCCGGTCTCAATGGTGTTCTCGGTGCGTGGCGAGACCACGCCGTGCAGCGGCAGCACTTTGGTCTGCCGCGCTTTATCAAATTCTGGGGCTACCACTACTGAGTTAAACCAGCCGGTGGCAGAGAGGCGGCGGTTAAGCTCGGCCAGATCTTTCGACTGGTAATAGTCGCCCTCTTTGAAGGGGATCAGATTTTGCAGATATTCGTCGCGAATTTGCGACCCTTCAAAGGTGACGTCGCCAAAGCGGTAACGTTCGCCGCTGTCGTAGTCGATATCCCAGAATGCCAGGCGTCTGTCGAGGGCAATGCCCAGCTGGCTTTTATTGAACTGACTGTCGAAATAGCCTTTGCGCAGCGCTACTTTGGTCAGATCTTTTTTGAAGCCGTCGTAATCGCTGTGATTAAGCACGGTGCCGTTTTTCGGTCGCGTATTCAGCAGATCGAGGTAGTCGTGATCCGTGCGCGCGCCGCCGCGCAGCACCACGTCCGTGCCGCCGATCAGCACCGGCTCGCCCGGCTTGACGCGGGCAATCAATACCTGCCGCCCTTTGGCCGGAGGTGGACGCAGTTCGAAATCGATAGTGGGTTCGTAGTAGCCGAGCGCTTTTAAACCGCCACGGATGGCGTCATCCACGCGGGCGCGGAAGCGACGGTCTGGCGTCACTTCGTCGCTCTGGATCGTGGAGAGCTGTGCGCGTACGTTTTTTTCCAGTTTCCCGGATAACCCCTCAACCTGCAAACGAACATTCGCCGCGTCGGCGATTCCGCTTGTCAGCAAGAAACTGACTAAACATAACTGGCGGATTTTTGGCACGTTTTCTCCTGAATATCCTTGTTTCCACCCCTGGAAGCAGATGAATTGCCGCTCCGCGGCAGATCACGGCATAAAGCCCAAAACCCAATACACGGGTTGAAAAATGGTTAAACAACCTAATATTTCTTATGTTTAAATCTAGACTCATTCACGGCATTTATTGTGTTCAATTAAACGCGTCGTGACAACCTTAACCCAAACATCACCTACCCGGAGGTCACACCGTGAGTTTATTCGATAAAAAGCACCTTGTTGCTCAGGCGGATGCATTACCGGGACGGAACACCCCTATGCCAGTCGCCACCCTGCACGCCGTGAACGGTCACTCAATGACCAACGTCCCCGACGGCATGGCTATCGCCCTGTTCGCGATGGGCTGTTTCTGGGGCGTGGAGCGCCTGTTCTGGCAGCTGCCTGGCGTCTACAGCACCGCTGCGGGCTACACCGGCGGCTATACCCCTAACCCAACCTACCGCGAAGTCTGCTCCGGCCAGACCGGTCATGCCGAGGCGGTGCGGGTTGTGTATGACCCGAACGTGATCAGCTATGAACAGCTGCTGCAGGTGTTCTGGGAAAACCACGACCCGGCGCAGGGTATGCGTCAGGGCAATGACCACGGCACCCAGTACCGCTCGGCGATCTATCCGCTCACCCCGGAACAGGACGCGGCAGCCCGCGACAGCCTGGCGCGCTTCCAGCAGGCGATGCTCGCGGCAAACGACGACCGTCAGGTCACCACGGAAATCGCCACCGCGCTGCCGTTCTACTATGCGGAAGACGAGCACCAGCAGTACCTGCATAAAAATCCGTACGGCTACTGCGGTATCGGTGGCATCGGCGTATGCCTGCCGCCACAACTGGCCTGATTACGGCTTTAGCGCCACGCGAGCCGCGTGGCGCATGGCATTGCTCACCGAATCGTCCTTTATCTCTTTACCCTTTAACAGCAGCTTCAAAACCAGTGCCTGCGGCCGGTTGAGCCGCGTCTGCAATAGTTGCACAGCGTTTATACCCCGATCCCGCGCGGTGCTGACATTCTCTTCCCTGGCCTTTTGCGGGTGCAGGAGGTGTCGCTTAACATCCCTCGAACACAAAACGCGGGTTATACGATGGCCTGACGCCGTAAGCTGTGCCCTATCGTACGGGAGAGAGGTATCTGGTGCGAGAGCAGAGCAGGCAGTTCCCCCCCTGCTATGTCGGGTAACACCTTGCGTTACCCGGCATACATTTACCCTCAAAATATGTGTAAAACGTGACCTCTGGCAGATTTACACGCCTTTACGCTATACTAGCCGCGTAAATAACCGGCTCAACGCTACGAGCGGGTACTCAATGTCTCTTCACAGTATTATCTCTGAGGATCTGGCGAGAAGCCGGATAAACTATGTTAAACAGTATCTTAGTCATACTTTGTCTAATCGCTGTCAGTGCATTTTTCTCGATATCGGAAATCTCTCTGGCCGCATCACGTAAAATCAAACTTAAGCTGCTCGCCGATGATGGCAACCTTAATGCCCAACGGGTCCTGAAAATGCAGGAAAATCCGGGGATGTTCTTCACCGTAGTGCAAATTGGCCTTAATGCCGTCGCCATCCTGGGCGGTATCGTCGGCGACGCCGCATTCTCCCCGGTGTTTCATAGCGTTTTCTCTAACTACTTCTCTCCTGAACTCTCCGAGCAACTGAGCTTTATCCTCTCCTTCTCGCTGGTGACCGGCCTGTTCATTCTGTTTGCCGATTTGACCCCGAAACGCATCGGTATGATTGCGCCCGAAGCCGTGGCTTTGCGCATCATCAACCCGATGCGCTTCTGCCTGTTCGTGTTCCGCCCGCTGGTGTGGTTCTTTAACGGCCTGGCAAACACCATCTTCCGCCTGTTCAAGCTGCCGATGGTACGTAAAGACGACATCACCTCTGATGATGTCTACGCGGTGTTCGAAGCCGGTGCGCTGGCAGGGGTGCTGCGTAAGCAGGAGCATGAGCTGATCGAGAACGTGTTTGAGCTGGAGTCGCGTACCGTGCCGTCATCAATGACCGGCCGCGAGAACGTGATCTGGTTCGATCTGCACGAAGACGAGCAGAGCCTGAAGAACAAAGTGGCGGAACATCCGCACTCCAAGTTCCTGGTCTGTAATGAGGATATTGACCACATCATTGGCTATGTGGATTCCAAAGACTTGCTGAACCGTGTGCTGGCGAACCAGAGCCTGGCGCTGAACAGCGGCGTCCAGATCCGCAATACGCTGATTGTGCCGGACACCCTGACGCTCTCCGAAGCGCTGGAAAGCTTCAAAACCGCCGGGGAAGACTTCGCGGTAATCATGAATGAATACGCGCTGGTGGTGGGGATCATCACGCTCAATGACGTGATGACCACGCTGATGGGCGATCTGGTGGGCCAGGGTCTGGAAGAACAGATTGTGGCGCGTGATGAGAACTCATGGCTGGTGGATGGCGGTACGCCGATCGACGACGTGATGCGCGTGCTGGATATCGACGAGTTCCCGCAGTCCGGTAACTACGAGACCATTGGCGGCTTTATGATGTTTATGCTGCGTAAGATCCCGAAACGCACCGACTCGGTGAAGTTCTCGGGATATAAGTTCGAAGTGGTGGATATCGACAACTACCGCATCGACCAGCTGCTGGTGACGCGCATCGACAACAAGCCGACCGTGCTGGTGCCGAAACTGCCGGACGCCGAAGAGAACGCGTCGGCCTAAGCCAGAAACATCAACGGCTCCCTGGGGAGCCGTTTTTTTTACTGCGATTTTTTTACTGCATAGCACGTTGGTTAAGCCATCTCAGTTTGCAGACGCATAACCTGACGGTTGACTTCGGACATCACAGAAAAGTGCTGTTTATCCTTCACTTTTGGGACAAGGATTTTGCCCTTATCGAACTCAAAAGCGCCAACATCCTTGATATACAACCGTCCACGGAACAGGATTTTTACGTATTTCGCCACCTGAAGCGGATTGTAGCGTTGGAAAATTTTCATTCTATTATCTCCTGCGAATCATACGCTCTTGCGGCACCACAATCGGGCCGACCCTCTGGAGCGCAAATTTATTGCCCAATGACTATAGTCCAGAAAAACGGTGATACCCAGTCTGCATAAGTTTATTTACCTTTTGATGACAAATAATCAGAATATTCTTTGCAATGGTAACTTTCGAGCAGTATAAGCCTTCGTTTTTGCGCAGATATGTGCGTTCCGCCTCACTCTGGCACCGGGATTGCGGGTAAAGCGCCGCAATCGCACTTATGATTAAACGTCAGACCAAGTGGTCGGATCACCTGCTAAAAAATAAGGAAACACCATGACTCTACGTAACATTCTGGCAACTGCCTGCCTGATGCTGCCACTGATGGCTTCCGCACATAATTTTGATAAGGGACAACGTGTGCCGCCGGTGGGCATTGCCGACCGGGGAGAATTGATCCTCGACAATGATAAGTTTAGCTATAAAACCTGGAATAGCGCGCAGCTCCCAGGCAAAGTGCGAGTTGTGCTACATATTGCCGGTCGCTCGTCAGCAAAAGAGAAAAACGCAACCTTAATTGAAGCGATCAAGGCGGCAAATTTACCAAGAGATCACTACCAGACGACCACCATCGTCAATACCGACGATGCGATTCCTGGCTCTGGCATGTTTGTACGTAGCAGCCTTGAGAGCAATAAAAAGCTCTATCCGTGGTCGCAGATTATCGTCGACAGCAACGGCACGGCGCGCGCCGCATGGCAGCTGCAAGAAGAGAGTTCAGCGATTGCCGTGCTGGATAAAGAAGGCCGCATTCAATGGGCCAAAGACGGATCGCTGACGCAGGAAGAGGTGCAGCAAGTGGTTGCCCTGCTGCATAAGCTGCTCGGTCAGTAAAGCGAGACCCGGAAGCCGGGATTGAGGAACGATTCACGCGGGGTATAGTCGAGTGGCTTGCCCTGCCAGTCGTGAACGTGTGCTCCCGCAGCGGCGGCAACGGCGTGACCTGCCGCCGTATCCCAGACGTTTGTCGGCCCAAAGCGGGGATACAACTGCGCCTGCCCTTCTGCTACCAGGCAGAACTTCAGCGAGGAACCGATCGACGTCGTCTGATGCTCACCTAACTGATGCAGGTACTCCTGCAGTTCGTTATCGGCGTGCGAGCGGCTGATGACCACCAGCGGTGGCCGGGCATCACGCACCTGAATCTGTTTACGCACGCCGCACTCTTCTTTCCAGGCTTTGCCTTCGGCGGCGCTATACATCACGTTCAGCACCGGGGCATAGACCACACCCAGCACCGCTTTGCCATTCTCAATCAGGGCAATGTTGACGGTGAATTCACCATTACGTTTGATGAACTCCTTGGTACCGTCCAGCGGATCAACCAGCCAGTAACGTTGCCAGTGCTGGCGCTCTTCCCAGGGCTGAGGATCTTCTTCTGACAGCACCGGAATATCGGGCGTCAGCGCCTGTAGGCCTTGCAGGATCACTCTGTGTGCCGCGAGATCCGCTGCGGTCACGGGCGAGTCGTCGATTTTGCTGAGCACGTCCATCGGGATCTTGCCATCGTAGACCTGCATAATGGCATCGCCCGCATCCCGTGCGAGCTGACAAATTTTATCTAACATTCTCCACCTCTTTGTTAACACAGTGGGTTTAACTCTTTGTTTTATTTATATCGCATTGTGAATAAATCCGCTATCTGTGAAGCAATTCCGGTTTCAGGGCACTTTTTTCTGGCAGGATTCACAATTCTGTAAGCAAAAAAATATAGATACATATTCTTTTGTGGCCTGCTTCAAAAAAAGGACTCCTCTGATGATTAAGTTTAGCGCAACGCTCCTGGCGACGCTGATTGCCGCGAGCGTACAGGCAGCGACAGTTGATCTCCGCATTATGGAAACGACCGACCTGCACAGCAATATGATGGACTTCGACTACTACAAAGATGCACCGACGGAAAAATTTGGCCTGGTTCGCACTGCCAGCCTGATTAATGCCGCCCGTAGCGAAGTGAAAAACAGCGTGCTGGTCGATAACGGGGACTTAATTCAGGGTAGTCCGCTTGGCGATTACATGGCGGCGAAAGGTCTGAAAAAGGGCGATGTGCATCCGGTCTATAAGGCGCTGAACACCCTGGACTACGCGGTGGGTAACCTCGGCAACCACGAGTTTAACTACGGGCTGGATTATCTACACATGGCGCTCTCCGGAGCCAAATTCCCGTACGTTAACGCCAATATCATCGACGTTAAGACCAATAAGCCGCTGTTCACTCCTTATCTGATCAAAGAGACGACCGTGGTCGATCAGGACGGGAAAACACAGACCCTGAAGATTGGTTATATCGGTTTTGTACCGCCGCAAATCATGACCTGGGATAAGGCCAACCTGAGCGGCAAAGTGACGGTCAATGACATTACGGAAACTGCACGTAAGTATGTGCCGGAGATGCGTGAGAAAGGCGCCGATCTGGTGGTCGTCGTGGCGCACTCGGGTCTGTCTGCCGATCCGTATCAGGCGATGGCGGAAAACTCCGTCTACTACCTCAGCGAAGTGAAAGGCGTTGATGCCATTCTCTTCGGCCACGCGCACGCAGTGTTCCCGGGCAAAGATTTCGCCAGCATTAAAGGGGCTGATATTGCCAAAGGAACGCTGAACGGTGTACCTGCTGTCATGCCGGGCATGTGGGGGGATCACCTCGGGGTGGTTGATCTGGTGCTGAATAATGACGACGGCAAATGGCAGGTGACGCAGTCGAAGGCCGAAGCACGACCGATTTACGATCTGGCCGCCAAAAAAGCGCTGGTGGGTGAGGATAAAAACATCGTCGAGGTGCTGAAACACGATCACGACGCTACCCGTGAGTTTGTCAGCAAACCGATCGGTAAATCCTCGGACAACATGTACAGCTACCTGTCGCTGGTGCAGGACGATCCCACCGTACAGGTGGTGAACATGGCGCAGAAAGCCTACGTGGAGCGCTATATTCAGGGCGACCCGGACCTGGCGAAACTGCCAGTACTCTCTGCTGCCGCGCCATTTAAAGTGGGCGGACGTAAGAACGATCCGGCCAGCTACGTCGAAGTGGAAAAAGGCCAGCTGACTTTCCGTAACGCCGCCGATCTCTATCTCTATCCGAACACCCTGGTAGTGGTGAAAGCGACCGGCCAGGAGGTGAAGGAGTGGCTGGAGTGCTCTGCCGGACAATTCAACCAGATCGATACGAACAGCCCCCAACCGCAGTCGCTGATTAACTGGGACGGGTTCCGTACCTATAACTTCGACGTAATCGACGGCGTGGAGTATCAGATTGATGTCTCGCAGCCGGCAAAATATGACGGCGAGTGCCAGGTAGTAAATGCCCAGGCGGAGCGTATCAAAAACCTGACCTTTAACGGTAAGCCAATCGATCCTAAAGCGACCTTCCTGGTGGCGACCAATAACTATCGCGCCTACGGCGGTAAGTTTGCCGGAACCGGCGACAGCCATATCGCCTTCGCTTCACCGGATGAGAACCGCTCGGTGCTGGCTGCGTGGATCGGTGAGCAGTCGAAAAAGAGTGTTGAAATTCATCCGGCAGCGGACAACAACTGGCGTCTGGCACCGATCGCCAGCAAGGTGAAGCTGGATGTTCGCTTTGAGACGTCGCCATCAGAAAAAGCGGCGGCGTTTATCAAAGAGAAAGCGCAGTATCCGATGCAGCAGGTCGCAACCGATGAGATTGGGTTTGCGATTTATCAGGTAGATTTAAGCAAATAACAGAAGTGAGGGTTTCTGAAGGCCGGGTAAGGCGAAGCCGCCCCCGGCAGTCAGACCGCAAAACGGCGTGAAGAAGTGCTTTGTATCGATAAAACGGTGGCTAAAAAGGGTGGCGGACAGAGAGCAAGATCGACTACCTCCAGCGCCTACACCCTCTTTGCCCCTGCAGCGTTAAATTTTGTCCTGATTAACACGGGAAGAAAGCGCCTGATGACTCTCTTTTCGCTCGCTGTAACGATCGGCAAGATAGCCGGTTTGCCCCTTCAGCAGTAGCGTGATCTTAAATAGCTCCTCGGTGACATCGACAATACGGTCATACCAGGAAGAGGGTTTCATCCGGCCGTTCTCATCAAATTCCTGCCAGGCTTTCGCCACTGAGGACTGGTTGGGGATAGTGAACATCCGCATCCATCGACCCAGAATGCGCATCTGGTTCACGGCGTTAAAAGACTGCGACCCGCCGCACACCTGCATGACTGCAAGTGTTTTGCCCTGCGAAGGACGGATCGCGCCTTCACTTAAGGGTATCCAGTCGATCTGCGCCTTCATAATTGCGCTCATCGCCCCATGTCGTTCCGGGGAACTCCAGACCATACCGTCACACCATCTGACCAGACCGCGCAGCTCGGTGACTTTCGGGTGCGTGTCCGGCGCATCATCTGGCAAGGGTAAACCAGAGGGATTAAAGAGTTTCACCTCCGCGCCCATCGCCGTCAGCAGGCGACCGGCCTCCTCTGCGGCAAAGCGGCTGTAGGAGCGCTCCCTTACTGAGCCATACAGAATCAGAATCCGTGGCGGCTCCTGCAGGTGCAGGCGTTCAGCGATGTGTCGATCAAAGCATTCAGTGTTCAGGGCAGGAAATTGTTCCATTTTTCTCCTCCGGGGAGAACAGGTGATTTCAAAATCAATACATATGAATTAGCATATGTGTATTCTAAAGGGAACGGAGTGAATCATGCTACAACCTGTTCAGCTTTTTAAAATCCTGTCCGATGAAACACGGCTCGCCATCGTGATGCTGCTGCGGGAGTCTGGAGAGCTGTGTGTCTGCGATATCTGCGCGGCCACCGCTGAATCGCAGCCCAAAATCTCGCGCCATATGGCTATTCTCCGCGAGGCGGGGCTGGTGCTTGACCGCCGGGAAGGCAAGTGGATCCACTATCGTCTGTCACCCCACATACCGGCGTGGGCGGCTGAAACCATCACGTCGTCCTGGCAGTGTCTGCGGGAGGATGTACGTGAATGGCTGAACAAATCAGCCTGCACCGCCTGCTGAGACAGAAAAACACATTCACATAATCATATATAATGGAGTCTAAAATGCTTGTGGCAGGGAGTATATTTTTACTGACGCTGGTGCTGGTGATCTGGCAACCCAGAGGCCTGAGTATTGGCTGGAGCGCGAGTATCGGGGCTGCGCTGGCGCTGGGAACCGGTGTCATTCATATTGCTGATATTCCCGTTGTCTGGAATATCGTCTGGAACGCGACGGCGGCATTTATTGCGGTCATCATTATCAGCCTGCTGCTTGATGAGTCCGGTTTCTTTGAATGGGCCGCACTGCACGTCTCCCGCTGGGGTAACGGGCGTGGCCGTCTGCTGTTTACCTGGATAGTGTTACTCGGTGCCGCTGTTGCTGCGTTATTTGCCAATGACGGCGCCGCGCTGATCCTGACGCCAATTGTGATTGCGATGCTGCTTGCGCTGGGGTTCAGCCAGGGCACGACACTGGCCTTTGTCATGGCCGCAGGATTTATCGCCGATACCGCCAGCCTGCCGCTCATTGTGTCTAACCTGGTGAATATCGTCTCGGCGGATTACTTCGATCTGGGCTTTGCGCAGTACGCCTCCGTAATGATCCCTGTGGACATGGCCGCGATTGCGGCCACGCTGATCATGCTGCACCTCTTCTTTCGCAAGGATATACCGGCGACGTATGACATTTCGCTGCTGAAAACCCCTGCCAGTGCGATAAAGGATCCGGCGACCTTCAGGGCGGGCTGGATTGTGCTGTTACTGCTGCTTATCGGTTTCTTTGTACTGGAGCCGATGGGGATCCCGGTCAGCGCGATAGCGGCTTCCGGCGCAGCGGTGCTGTTTGCGGTAGCGAAAAGAGGTCATGCCATCAATACGGGGAAAGTCCTGCGCGGTGCGCCATGGCAGATCGTTGTTTTCTCGCTGGGCATGTATCTGGTGGTCTATGGTCTGCGTAATGCAGGGCTTACGGAGTACCTGTCAGGCGTACTGAACCTGCTGGCAGCTAAGGGGTTATGGACTGCAACGTTCGGCACCGGCATTCTGACGGCGTTCCTGTCGTCGGTGATGAACAATATGCCAACGGTGTTGATTGGCGCGCTGTCGATTGACGGCAGTACCGCGACGGGCGTTGTCAAAGAGGCCATGATTTATGCCAACGTGATTGGCTGCGATTTAGGCCCGAAAATCACCCCGATTGGCAGTCTGGCAACCCTGCTGTGGCTGCATGTGCTTGCCCAGAAAAATATCACGATCACCTGGGGATACTATTTCCGTACCGGCATTATCATGACGGTGCCCGTGCTGTTAGTCACTCTGGCCGCGCTGGCGTGGCGGCTCTCTGTCACTTTGTAATGAGATATTGATATGAGCAACATTACCATTTATCACAACCCGGCCTGCGGCACTTCACGCAACACGCTGGAGATGATCCGTAACAGCGGTAACGAACCGACCATCGTTTACTATCTCGATACGCCACCGACCCGGGACGAGCTGATTAAACTGATTTCAGATATGGGGATTGGAGTTCGCGAACTGCTGCGTAAGAATGTTGAACCCTATGAACAACTGGGTCTTGGTGAAGAGAAATTTACGGATGAGCAGTTGATTGATTTTATGCTTCAGCATCCGATCCTGATTAATCGTCCCATCGTAGTGACGCCGCTTGGCACGCGTCTTTGCCGCCCGTCAGAAGTCGTGCTGGATATTCTGCCGGAAGATCAGAAAGGCGTGTTTACCAAAGAGGATGGCGAGAAGGTCATTGACGAAACGGGGAAGCGGGTTAAGTAATCTGTCCACGTCACGTTAACGGACGCCCGTGTACTCTGTGCGGGCGTCCGCCTGTCGCGCATAGCAGATATAAAACGTAGTACAGAGTGCGCCAGATGAGGATCAGCGATACCTCCCCCCTGGATTATCCGTTTTACCGTTTTAAGAGATCGTCTGCTGTTCCAGGGAGAGAGTTCCCTGCCTGAGGATGTTCCGGGTCACACCAGGCATTCATTAACTGCCTCAAAATGTAGATAAGCCCGGAAACAATCAGTAGCGCGGATAAAACAGCCAGCATAGCTAATGTCATAAGAAACTCCTTATTCTCACTTTTCTTGCTACAGAATCTTAGAACGGATTTTTCATTTGTCATTAGCATCCTGAAATTTTTACGTCGGCCACCTGCGTTACCTGGTCGGAGGGTGGGGAGCCTGGTGATAACGACAGCTGAACAGCCTGATATTCTCTCGAATTGGCGACAGCCGTAGTCTCCACCCTGCCCTGCCTTAAACCTTGCCGCCTCCTGCTCAACCTGTATACGCACGACTTGCTGCTGGCGCTGACGCCAGATGCTCACCACTGGCCTCTCTACACAGTCAGAGACGTACGGTTTCGGCAGGACTTCTGTTCCTGTTTCACCGACCATAGTGGCAGCTATAAATACCCGACCCAATGTTTGCCTGTCATCGCTCCGTAACCGCTATCCTTCGCTGTTTATTTATAACCTTTCCCGGTGCGCATCTATTCAGAATAAAGTCGCTCTGGCTGGAAAAAACTTAACGCATTGTTATCACCCTAATTATCGACCACTGACATCTTTGTTTCGTATTTTCTCTATAAAAAACCTGAGCTAATATTTATACGCCACAATAAAAAGGAGGTTTTTCCATGCTTAAAAATAAAAATCTCAAAGTTACATGCCCGTATTGCGGCAGCCCGTTCCTGACGATGCCCAATGACTTTGATTTTGAAACCAACTTTGTTGACGTAAGTTGTGTTGAGTGTGGTCGAGAAATTAATAAGGATGATGTTCTACAGCAAGATGTCGATGCGACAAGAAAACGCGATGATGAAACTATCGAAGCTGTTTTTAAAGGAACCCCTTGGGAACGAAAATAATTTTTAGGTAACCAGCCTTATCCATCATCTACGGGGCCACAGTTTGCGGTCGTGGCACCGTTGAAACCCTACCTGATAATCACCTGGCCATTATTCATGAGCAGCATGCCGGATATTTCCGAGGGGACGCTATCCGATTCAGTACAGTGAACATAATTTACATAATGGGCTAAAAAGGAGTGCATGATTGGGTGTGATGCCGGGTGCCTCCCGGTGACTCTATGCCAGACCACAGAACCGCGCTACTCACCTGCCTGTCTGGACGCCCCGCCGCATAGGGGGATTCATCACAGGCACAGCCTAGTCGTCTTCCTGCCATAAAGCTATTTTTATCTGTTTTATTTATTAAACGCGAAAAATTTGTCCGATAAATTTATTTTTCTGGCCCGCTTTCCTTTTCAGTGCGAAATATTTTACATCCCTCTTATTTTTAACCGGTTCCTGCTTGCGGGGACCGGTCAGAAATATTTTTACCTGGAATATTTAAGGCGCCAGCACACGGGTTTACACGCCTCGCCGGTGATCGGCCATGAAGCCACCCGCGACGACCCCGGGAGATATCGGAGATCTTTTTGCCGGAGGGTATCAAAATCTGAGCGAGGCGGATTATGCCGCCACGCCGCTCCTCGCAAAGAGCGTGAAAAGCACCCTGTAATTGTTAAAAAGTGGTTATTTTTGGTGGCATCCCTTTGGGTCATCTCTGATAATGAAATCTGACCCGCGAGGAGGCTCACCGTGCAAGGCGTACCCGAACAGTTCTTCGATGAGAGAGACAGCGCGCGCTTTCGCCATCTGGCGCAGCTGCCGGGCGTCGAACTGTATCATGCCCATATTTCACGCTACGCCTTTGAGCCGCACACCCACGAGGCCTTTGGTATCGGCGCCATTGAAGCCGGTGCCGAACGCTTTCGCTATCGCGGAACGCAGTACGTTGCCCCCGTCCATTCCGTCGTTACCATGAATCCCGATGAGCTGCATACCGGCGAAGCCGAAACCGCTGACGGCTGGCGCTACCGGATGATCTACCTCGAGCCGGATCTGCTGGAAGAGGTGACGGGCATTCGCCACTGGTGGTTCAGCGATGTCACCCGCCACGATCCCCGTCGTTCGCAGCAGATATGCCAGCTGATCTATGGCCTGTGGCACACCGACGACCCGCTGGCGCAAAAAGGCCTGCTGCTGGATCTGATTGATACCTTTACACCGCTGGCGCGCCATGCCCCGGTCCTGCACGAAGGGGCGCATCGCTTCGAGCGCGTGCGCGACTATCTGCACGATAATTACATGCACTCCCTGACCCTCGATGAGCTGGCGCAGGTGGTGTCGCTCAGCCCGTACCATTTTCAGCGCCAGTTTAAGGCCCATTTCCACGTCACGCCCCATCAGATGCTGATGGCGATCCGCCTGTGGCGCGCCAAAGACTTCCTCACCCAGGGGCTGCCGGCGGCAGAGGTGGCTGCCGCGACGGGCCTGACCGATCAGTCGCACCTGACCCGGGCGTTTACCCGGCGGTATGGCATCACCCCCGTGCGTTACCAGAAGCAGGTCGCGAAGCGCTAATGCGCAATCTCATACAATACGCCCCCCTTTTGCCTTTCTACACTGCCAGCAGGTTTAGCGAAAATGGATACAAAAATGGTTAGTGGCGTGTTGTATGCCCTGCTTGCAGGGTTAATGTGGGGGCTGATTTTTGTCGGCCCGCTGATCGTGCCGGAGTACCCGGCGGCATTGCAGTCGATGGGGCGCTATCTGGCGCTGGGGCTTATCGCTCTGCCGATCGCCTGGCTGGGCCGCGCGCGCTTACGCCAGCTGAAACGCCAGGACTGGCTGACCGCGCTGGCGCTGACCATGATGGGCAACCTCATCTATTACATCTGCCTGGCCAGCGCCATCCAGCGCACCGGCGCTCCCGTCTCGACGATGATCATCGGCACTCTGCCGGTGGTGATCCCGGTATTTGCCAATCTGCTCTACAGCCAGCGTGACGGCAAACTGGCGTGGTCGAAGATGGTGCCAGGCCTGATCGCCATTGCGCTGGGGCTGGCCTGCGTCAACATTGCCGAGCTGCGTCATGGCGCGGCCGGGGGCAGCGGCTGGCGCTATGTCTCCGGGATCCTATTGGCGTCGGTGTCGGTGGTTTGCTGGGCATGGTATGCGCTGCGTAATGCCCGCTGGCTGCGGGAGAACCCGGACAAACATCCAATGATGTGGGCCACCGCGCAGGCGCTGGTGACGCTGCCGGTGTCGGTGCTGGGCTATATCGCCGCCTGCGCCTGGCTGAATGTGCAGCAGCCGGAATTCGCACTGCCGCTGGGGCCGCGCCCCTGGGTCTTCCTCGGACTGATGGTGGCGATTGCCATCTGCTGCTCGTGGGTGGGTGCCTTGTGCTGGAACGTCGCCAGCCAGAAATTACCAACGGTGATCTTAGGTCCGTTGATAGTCTTCGAAACTCTGGCCGGGCTGCTGTATACCTTCCTGATGCGCCAGAGCCTGCCGCCGCTGTTAACCGGTACGGGGATTGTGTTACTGGTCGTGGGGGTTGTGATCGCCGTCAGCGCGAAGCCGGAAAAGCCACTGGTTGTTCCGGCTTCTCAACCATAGAAAACGCCCGGCGGCGCTTTACCTGTCGGGCCGACAAAACCCGCAGGCCGGGTAAGGCGTAGCCGCCACCCGGCATCACGCCGCATGTTCATCCCGGTGACTCATCACCTGCGGTAAATTCAGCTCAATCCAGTCGGCTAGCGCCGCCACCTTCTCGCTCACCGCTTCCCCCAGCGGCGTCAGGCTGTACTCCACGTGCGGGGGCACCACCGGATACGACACGCGATTGATAAAACCATCCTGCTCCAGCGCCTGAAGCGACTGGGCTAACATCTTCTCGCTCACCCCGCCCATTTTGCGCCGCAGATCGCTAAAGCGATGCGTCCCCTGACGCAACGCCACCAGGATCAGCACACCCCAGCGGCTGGTGACGTGCTTGAGTACATCCCGGGAAGGGCACTGTTCGGCAAAAAGATTGCCGTCGCGCATTTGTTCGCTGAGGGTGAGATTGCTCATTTGATACTTACCTTTTTGTACGTACTTACTAAAAGTTAGCTTGGGTGGTAGTGTGCCATAACATTCACACGAGACGAAGGATATTCATCATGATCGCCATTACCGGAGCTACCGGCCAGCTTGGCCAACACGTTATTGAAAAGCTGCTGGAGACCGTTCCGGCCAGCCAACTGGTCGCCATTGTGCGTAACCCCGCCAAGGCCGAAGCGTTGAGCCAGCAGGGCGTGACCGTCCGTCAGGCCGATTACACCGACCAGACCGCCTTCACCGCCGCGCTCGCGGGCGTGGATAAACTGCTGTTGATCTCCTCCAGCGAAGTGGGCCAGCGTGCGGCGCAGCATCAGAACGTGATTAATGCGGCGAAGGCGGCGGGCGTGAAATTTATCGCCTATACCAGCCTGCTGCATGCCGATACCTCGCCGCTGGGGCTGCACGTGGAGCACGTCGCCACCGAAAAAGCGCTGGCCGAATCCGGCATTGCTTACGCCCTGCTGCGTAACGGCTGGTATACCGAAAACTATCTTGCCAGCGCCCCGCCTGCGCTGGAGCATGGCGTGTTCATCGGCGCTGCGGGGGAAGGCAAGATTGCCTCCGCCACCCGTGCCGACTATGCCGCCGCTGCCGCGCGCGTCATCAGCGAAGAGGGTCATGCCGGGAAAGTCTATGAGCTGGCGGGCGACCAGGCGTGGACATTAAGCGAACTGGCTGCCGAACTGAGCCGTCAGAGCGGTAAAAATGTGGTGTATCAGAACCTGAGCGAGGCCGATTTTGCCGCCGCGCTGAAGAGTGTCGGTTTACCGGCGGGCCTGGCCGATATGCTGGCCGACTCCGATGTCGGTGCCTCAAAGGGCGGTCTGTTTGATGACAGTCATACGCTGAGCGCACTGCTGGGTCATCCGACTACCTCCCTTGCGGAGAGCGTGAAAGGCATCCTGTAGCTGTCAAAAAGGGTGATTTTTGCGGCGTCTCTGCGGGTCATCTCCGGTCGTGAAAACTGGCCCGCACGGTTGGCGCTACCGGATGATCTCCTTCGAGCCGGAACTGCCGGAAGAGGTAGCGGGCCTTCGCCACGGGTTGTTCCGGCTTCCCTACCGTCCCCCGCAGCAAGATAAACGTAAAACGGCAACCCAGGGGTTGCCGTTTTTAGTGTGTGCTCCCTCTCCCGGTGGGAGAGGGTTGGGTTGAGGACACCGGACCGTACAAGCCGCAGGCCGGATCAGGTGTAGCCGCTACCCGGCGTCTGTCAGAAGGTTTCCCAGTTAGCGTCCGTGGTCGCCAGCACCGGTTTCGCTTTTGCGGTATAGGATTTCACTGGTGCCGCTTTGGTCGCCTGGCCGTGAACGATCTTAAACACCGCCACCGCCTCATTCAGACGTGCCGCCTGCTCTTCCAGCGCTGCCGCTGCTGCCGCAGACTCCTCTACCAGCGAGGCGTTCTGCTGGGTCACGCGATCCATCTCGGCCACTGCCTGACCCACCTGGTCAATACCGCGGCTCTGCTCATCCGAGGCGGAAGCGATTTCGCCCATGATGTCGGTCACGCGGGTTACGGCGCTGACGATTTCCGCCATTGTCGCCCCGGCTTCATTCACCAGCGCGGACCCCGCACTGACGCGCGCGCCCGAGTCGTCAATCAGCCCTTTGATCTCTTTCGCGGCCTGGGCGCTGCGCTGGGCCAGGGTACGAACTTCCCCTGCTACCACCGCAAACCCACGTCCTTGCTCACCAGCACGTGCCGCTTCTACTGCTGCGTTCAGCGCCAGGATGTTGGTCTGGAAAGCAATACCATCGATCACGTTGGTGATCTGAGCGATTTTGCTGGAACTGGTGGCAATCTCGTCCATGGTACGCACCACGCCTTCGACGACGTTGCCGCCTTTTTTCGCAGTGGATGAGGCATCCAGCGCCAGACGTGACGCCTGACGGGCGTTATCGGCGTTCTGCTTCACGGTCGCGGTTAACTGCTCCATGCTGGCTGCGGTTTCTTCCAGCGAGGCCGCCTGCTGCTCGGTACGGGAAGAAAGGTCGTTACTGCCTGCGGAGATCTCACCGGCACCGGTGAAAATGGTATCGGCCCCATCGCGCACCACGCCCACGGTGTTGGCCAACGCCTTTTGCATCTCATGAACGTTATGCGCCAGCAGCGCCATTTCGTTCTGCCCCTGCCCATCGATCGGTTGCGTCAGGTCGCCTGCGGCAATAGCGCGAATATGCGCGATCACCTCATGCAGCGGCTTCAGCAGCACGTTGCGCATGGCGATCCAGCTGGCAATAATCACTGCCACGACAATCACCATAACGGCGGAGAGGATCCACAGGATACGCTTGTAGTCGTTTTCGTTATCGGTGATGCCTGCGCTGGCCAGCTTCGCCTGCGCTTCACGCCATTCGCGGTACACCGCCTGCATTGCCACCTGCTTCTGCTCGGCATTCTGCTTGAACATATCGTCCAGCTTGCCCTCTGCCAGCAGCGCATTCATATTCGTCAGCGTAGTGTGGTAAGCGCGGTACTGCTCTTCCAGCCGATCGGCCAGCTTCTCGTCCAGCCCTGGGGTTTCCGGCAGGGCGTAATATTTGTCGTAATGCTCCTGAGCTTCATTCAGCCGGGCTTTACCGGCGGTGACTAGCTCACCCAGTTGCGTACCGTTGATCTCGGTCGCCGTGCTGCTTTGCAGACGGAGCATGCCGCGGTTAAGGGTTACGCGCGCCTGGTTCAGGCTGATCCACGCGTCAGTAAACTCTGCCACGTTCTGGCTGGATAGCTGGGAGACGGTGAAATTGTCCTTATCATTGTTCAGGGCATTGATAAAAACCGTCGCGGCGATGATCTGCATCAGCCCGAGCACCAGCAGTACCGAAACTAACAGGGTGATTACTTTAATACGTTTGAACATTCTCAGCCTTCTTTTGCAGGATATTGACTGAGGGGTATATCGGCAGAGAAGGCATGTTATTTAACATTGGGTGGTCTAACCACCTCAATTATTTGGAAATAATCAAATCCATTCAGCAAGTTAAAACATAAGAAATTTTTGATAATTTACCGACTTTATTCCCTGTGCCCCTAAAGGGTTATATCCTTACCTTAAAGATGTATTTAAAATGCATGTTATTAAATCACGATGAGGTAACAATGATGGCCTTCCGCGACCAACCTTTAGGCGAGCTGGCGCTCTCCATCCCACGCGCTTCCGCGCTGTTTCGCAAATACGATATGGATTACTGCTGTGGCGGTAAGCAAACCCTGGCGCGTGCGGCATCGCGTAAGGAACTGAATCTGGATCTCATCGAAGCTGAACTGGCAAAACTGGCTGAGCAACCGCTGGAAAAAGACTGGCGCAACGTGGCACTGGCAGAGATCATCAATCACATCATCGTGCGTTACCATGACCGCCACCGCGAACAGCTGCCGGAACTGATCCTGCAGGCGACCAAAGTGGAGCGCGTTCATGCCGAGAAAGCCTCTGTACCGCGTGGCCTGGCGAAGAGCCTGACCATGCTGCATGAAGAGTTGTCCAGCCACATGATGAAAGAAGAGCAGATCCTGTTCCCGATGATCAAACAGGGAATGGGCAGCCAGGCGATGGGGCCAATCAGCGTGATGGAAAGCGAGCATGATGACGCGGGTGAACTGGTGGAAGTGATCAAACACATCACCCATAACGTTACCCCACCGGCGGATGCCTGCACCACCTGGCGCGCGATGTATAACGGGATTAACGAGATGATCGACGACCTGATGGAGCACATCAGCCTCGAGAATAACGTGCTGTTCCCGCGGGCGCTTGCCGGGGAATAATAAGGCCATTGCGGCCTGATGCCCTCTCCCACAGGGAGAAAAAGAACAGATAAAAAAACGGCAACCGAAGTTGCCGTTTTTTTATCTTACGCCTGCCATTCTTTTCTTACCGATAAACAGCCAGCCCAGCCCCAGTGCGATAAACCACAGCGGCGTGACGATCAGCGCCTGACGGGTATCCTCTTCCAGCGTCAGCAGTACCAGCACAAACACGAAGAACGCCATGCAGACCCAGCACATGAACTTGCCCAGCGGCATCTTATAGATGGACTTTTCATGCAGGTGCGGACGCTGTTTGCGGTACACCAGGTACGAGCACAGGATGATGGTCCAGACGAACATGAACAGGATCGCCGAGACGGTGGTGATCATGGTGAACGCGCCGATGACGCTTGGGTTCACGTAAAGCATCACCACGCCACCCAGCAGGCAGATACAGGAGAAGGTCAGCCCTTTCGCCGGAACCGCACGCTTTGACAGCTTGGCGAATGCACTCGGCGCCACGCCTTCCTGCGCCAGACCGAACAGCATACGGCTGGTGGAGAACACACCGCTGTTGGCCGAAGAGGCCGCGGAGGTCAGCACCACGAAGTTAATCAGGCTCGCCGCAGCCGGCAGGCCAACCAGTACAAACAGCTCCACGAATGGGCTCTTGGTCGGTACGACGGAACTCCACGGCGTAACGGACATAATAATGACCAACGCAAACACATAGAACATGATGATACGGATCGGAATGGAGTTAATCGCCCGCGGCAGGGATTTCTCAGGATCTTTGGTTTCTGCGGCGGTAGTCCCTACCAGCTCAACCCCCACGAAGGCGAAGACCGCAATCTGGAAACCGGCAAAGAATCCGCTCAGCCCTTTCGGGAACCAGCCGCCGTCATTCCACAGATGGGAGAACGAGGCTTCTACGCCCGTCGGCGAGGTAAAGTGAGTCATGACCATCACCAGGCCGACCACAATCAGCCCGACAATGGCGACGATTTTAATCATCGCGAACCAGAACTCCATCTCACCAAACATTTTTACGGTGGCGAGGTTAAGGCTTAGCAGCAGAACAATTACCGCCAGCGAGGCAACCCAGTCCGACAGTCCGGGGAACCAGAACTGCGCATAGGCCGTAATGGCGACAACGTCGGCCATCCCGGTAACCACCCAGCAGAACCAGTAGGTCCAGCCAGTAAAGTACCCCGCCCACGGCCCAAGAAGGTCGGACGCAAAGTCGCTAAAGGATTTGTATTCGAGATTCGAGAGCAGCAATTCACCCATTGCACGCATCACGAAAAAGAGCATAAAGCCGATGATCATATAGACAAAAATGATCGACGGACCCGCAAGGCTGATGGTTTTGCCTGACCCCATAAACAGCCCGGTGCCAATGGCACCGCCAATGGCGATAAGCTGAATATGACGGTTTGTGAGATTACGCCGTAGCGATTGTTCAGACGGTGCCTCTTCGTCGGCAACGACTTTTACCTGATCTACCATGTGATGTTTTCCTGTTGTTACTGCCTGTGTTGTTTAGGCTCTTCTGGCCCTTTATTACGTCGAAAAGCGACGGCCCGGTTAAGGACTCATCGATATTAGGTAAGAATCGGCGGGATGAATACTATGATTTAAATATTATGTTAACAATATGTTGAAAGTGAGTGGCATATCACTTAAGCAACGCAAAACAGCTCACAAAAATACACTTACTGTGACCATTTGCAAGATAATCTGTTGATTGTCGCGTAACTATAGGTTTTTAAACTGAATTCCCCTCCCCGGCTGGGGAGAGGAAAGAGAGCGGAATTACAGAATTTCCAGCAGCTCAACTTCAAAGACCAGGGTGCTGAATGGCGGAATGGACGCGCCTGCGCCACGCTCGCCGTAGGCCAGGTTCTGAGGGATAGTCAGTTCCCATTTGGAGCCTACTGGCATCAGCGTCAGGGCTTCGATCCAGCCTGGGATCACGCCGTTGACCGGGAATTCAGCCGGTTCGCCACGGGCAACCGAGCTGTCAAACACAGTGCCGTCAATCAGTTTACCGGTATAGTGCACGCGAACATGGTCGGTACGCGCCGGAATTGCGCCGTCACCCTGATTGATCACGCGGAACTGCAGACCGGTTTCGGTGCTGTTCACGCCTTCGCGCTCACGGTTTTCTTCGAGGAACTTCTCGCCTGCCGCGGCCATCTCTTCGAAGCGCGCGCGACGTACGGAGTCAGCACGTTCGTGGATTTCGCGCAGCGCGCGGTGAACCACATCTACCGGAACCGCCGGATGTTTACCTTCCAGCGCATCGGCGATACCCGCCACCAGCGCTTCAGGTAACAGACCTTGCAGACCTGATTCGCTCAGCTGCTGTCCTACCTGCAAACCAATACCGTAGCTTGCCTGCGCTTCGATTGTGTCAAAAGTCGGGGTGGTCATGGGATTTCCTTCCATCACATTTAAAGTAGCGGGCAGCATAACAGCCACCTTCCATCCGGTAAAACTTTGTCGCATGGAAAGATGACAAATTGCGATGAAACGGAAACAATAGAGGCTATCTGGATTTTTCCCGAATGTGTGTCACGGAAGCCCGCTTTACTACGCTCATCAGGCAGTTAGCGAACTATACTTCTTGGGACAGGAAAAAAGACGCGGAGCAGGAGGAGAGCCATGCCCGGGCCATTTGAACTAAAACCTACCCTGACGAAAATCTGGCATGCGCCAGACAACTTTCGCCTCATGGACCCGCTGCCGCCCCTGCACCGCAGAGGCATTATCATCGGTGCGCTGATGGTTATCGTTGGTTTTCTGCTGCCAGGGGCTGACGACAGCGCGACAACGCCTGTCCGGCGGGATGCCGAACTGGATTTCCGCTCGCAAACGCAGCCGCAACCCGATACCCAGCCGATGCAGACGCAGCTGGTTTCCCCGACAAACGATCCAGGCCAGATGGCGCCGGTAGAGCCGGAGCCAATTCAGGAAGAGCAACCGCAGGAGCAGGCCGCCGCGCCGGTGCAGTCGCAGCCGGTGCCTGGTATCGAACAGCAGTGGCGTTCCTATCGGGTAGAGTCAGGCAAAACGATGGCGCAGCTGTTCCGCGATCACAACCTTCCTCCGACTGACGTCTATGCGATGGCGCAGGTTGAGGGCGCAGGCAAGCCGCTGAGCAATTTGCAAAACGGTCAGATGGTACAGATCCGCCAGAACGCGAGCGGCGTGGTGACAGGGCTGACCATCGACAGCGGCAATGGTCAGCAGGTGCTGTTTACTCGTCAGGCTGACGGCAGCTTTGTCCGCGCTAAATAGCGGTTCGCCCGGTAATGCACCCTTTACCGGGCCTGTTTTCCACTCACTTTGTTGACCCACCAGATCCCTGAGCAGACCAGCACCAGCGCCACGGCATATTTGATCTCCAGGATATTCTCCCCAAGGAAAATGGCAGAGAGCACGGTTCCGGCGACCGGTACTAAAAAGTTGAACGGCGCAATCATGCTGACGCGGTTGTATTTCAGCAGCAAACTCCACAGCGCAAATGCCACCGAGGAGAGCAAGGTCAGATAGCCCAGGATGGCCGCCGCTTTGACGCTCGGTACTGCCAGCGTCCCGCCCGTTATGTAGCCCCCCACGACCAGCATCACCCCACCGATCGCCAGCTGCCAGCCGGTCATCACCATAGGATCGACCGTCTGAGAAATACGTTTGCCATACAGCGTGGCCGCAGAGAGGATAAACGCCGCCAGCACAACAAAACCGTCGCCGTTCCAGACAAAGTGGAAGTCCTGCAAGCCGCTATTGAAGTTGACGATCATCACCCCGGCAAAACCGAGGATACAACCGAGGGCTTTGTTGTAGCTGATCTTATCGTTTTGATAGATGAAGTGCGCCAGCATGACGCTGAAGAACGTGGCGGTCGCGTTCATGATCGACCCTTTAGCACCCGTCGTGTAAGCGAGACCGATATAAAAGAAGGTGTACTGGATAGCCGTCTGCGTCAGGCCCAGCACCGTCAACTGCCCAAACTGCCGTGGACTGAGTCGGCCAATCGGCTTGCGCTGGGCAAGGGCTAACAGCAGCAATAGCAGGCCGGCAAACACAAAGCGATATCCTGCAAAGACCACCTTTGACGAAATGTCGTTAGTGGCGATCTGGAAGAGTTCGTAGCCGCTTTTAATTGCGGGATAGGAGCTTCCCCATAACAAACAGCACAGCGTCGCGCTGGCGAATACGATGTTTTTACGGGCAAAAACCGGCGTGGGCAGAACGGCATCCATAACACATCCAAAAGTTAAAATGTTGTTTCATTTTATTATCAGAGAATGTGATGGGAATAGCTACCTTACAAGGCAAAAGGTAGGGACGGGTCTCATTAAAAAGCAAAACGCCGGCACAAGGCCGGCGCTTCGAACGTGATGACGAGTAATTACTTACTCAGCAACAACGTTAACAACCAGTTTAGCGAAGACTTCGCTGTGAACCTGGAAGTCCACTTCGTGCTCACCGGTGGTACGCAGAACGCCGTTCGGCATACGAACTTCGCTCTTAGCCACTTTAACGCCAGCTGCAGTTACTGCATCAGCGATGTCGCGGGTACCGATGGAACCGAACAGTTTACCTTCGTCGCCAGATTTAGACGCGATGGTAACGGTGCCCAGTGCGTTGATTTCTTCAGCGCGAGCGTTAGCAGCCGCCAGAACGTCAGCCAGTTTGGCTTCCAGTTCAGCACGACGTGCTTCGAAAAACTCTACGTTTTTCTTGGTAGCAGGAACAGCTTTACCCTGTGGAACCAGGAAGTTACGAGCGTAGCCCGCTTTAACGTTAACCTGATCACCCAGGCTGCCCAGGTTTGCTACTTTATCAAGCAGAATAACTTGCATTACCTTATCCTCTTAAAGTCGTATTAATGGACCGTGCCCGATTACTGATGACGATCAGTGTACGGCAGCAGAGACAGGTAGCGAGCGCGTTTGATAGCGCGAGCCAGCTGACGCTGGTATTTTGCACGAGTACCGGTGATACGGCTTGGGACAATCTTACCGCTTTCGGTGATGTAGTTTTTCAGCGTTGCGATATCTTTATAGTCGATCTCTTGAACGCCTTCCGCGGTGAAACGGCAGAACTTGCGACGACGGAAATAACGTGCCATATGGCTAGTCTCCAGAATCTATCAAATCAATCTGCTCGGCATGCAGAACCATTTTGCTCAGACCGTTCTTTGCCTTATGGCAAGAGATGAACCCCTGAACGGTTACTGCGCTACCGACCGTTATACTGTGAGTAATGGCCTGGTTTTCGTGTCCGCTAATAATAACGGGCATTTGGCACCACGCCTGCCGGTGAAACCCGGCTTCCTCCTGCACTGAACGATGCTCAAGCACGAACTGGCAGTGAGGAATTCCTGATGGGCTGACCTTACGAAGGGGGGTCCTGCACACGGTACCGGACAACACCAGACGGTTGGTCATCAGAAATTACTCTTCAGAATCCCCAGCATCAGAATCATCTGCGGTTTCGTTTGCGAAATCATCGCGACGCTCACGGCGCTCGTCTTTCGCTTTAACCATCGGAGATGCTTCGGTCACTGCGTTTTTGGTACGCATAACCATGCTGCGGATAACGGCATCGTTGAAGCGGAAGTTAGTTTCCAGCTCATCGATCGCTTCCTGCGGTGCTTCAACGTTCAGCAGAACGTAGTGAGCTTTGTGCAGTTTGTTGATCGGATAAGCCAGCTGACGGCGGCCCCAGTCTTCCAGACGGTGGATCGTGCCTTCTGCTGCAGTGATTGCACCAGTGTAGCGCTCGATCATACCCGGAACCTGTTCGCTCTGGTCAGGATGGACCATAAAAACGATTTCGTAATGACGCATCGAATTGCTCCTTACGGATTATTCAGCCTCCTGTCTGGGTCAGCCGAGGCCCGGGGAGGCAAGGAACGTGTTAAAGGTCGGCTGAAAAATTGACGCGCCATAATACTTGTACCCCCCTGGAAACTCAAGCTGATTGCACAAATAATTCGCACAAAGCGTAAAGCTCGTCTAAGTGAGTGATTTACCATGGCTCACGGACGATCGCGGCGATTTTTTGAACAACAGCATCAGAAATGGTCGCCAATGCCCGTCAGATAAGGGGTTACACTTTAATCAGACCCCTTCTGAGGACAAAACCCGAAGTGATTATCGTCGCACCGTAGTTTGTCGTGGAGCGCATATCATGAAAAAGATAAACCTTGCCATTCTGGCTGCGCTTTTGCTCAGTGCAAACGCGACAGCAGCGATTCAGGTTGACGGCCGACAGGCTAGAAATATGGATGACGTGCAAAGTCTGGGCGTCATTTATATCAACCATAACTTCGCAACGGAAAGCGAAGCGACGGAAGCCATTAATGCAGAAGCCGATGCGCGGGATGCCCGCTACTATCACGTCATGCTCACCCGTGAACCGGGCAGCAACGGCAATATGCATGTCAGTGCAGATATCTACAGATAATGCTTTGACGCTAGCACCAGGAAAGCCAACAACTAAAATATTGTCATAGTCGAATTAGCCCCCTGCCCGGGGGCTTTTTTTATTTATGCCCATAATAAGCATTCGGGCCATGCTTACGCATAAAATGCTTGTTCATGAGATAGCTGTCGATAGGTTGCAGATGCGGGTTGATGCCGCGGGCAATCCACGCCATTCTCGCTACCTCTTCCATCACCACGGCGTTGTGTACGGCATCGTGAGCATCTTTACCCCAGGCAAAGGGGCCATGCTGATACACCACTATCCCCGGGGAGTGCAGCGGTTCACCCTCCCCCAGCGTTTCAATGATCACCTTGCCAGTGTTGCGTTCATACTCACCCTGCACCTCCGCTTCGGTTAATGCGCGCGTACAGGGGATGTCGCCAAAAAAGTAGTCGGCATGGGTGGTGCCCAGCGCCGGAATGGCCAGCCCCGCCTGCGCCCAGGCCGTGGCATGGGTGGAGTGGGTATGCACCACGCCGCCAAGTGACGGATAACGCCGGTACAGCTCCAGATGGGTTGCGGTATCCGACGAGGGCCGCCACTGGCCCTCTACTACCTTGCCGTCGAGATCCACCACCACCATGTCTTCCACACGCATGGCCTCATAGGCTACACCGCTGGGTTTGATCGCTACCAGCCCGCGCTGGCGATCTATCGCACTGACGTTTCCCCAGGTAAAGGTAACAAGACCGTAACGCGGCAAATCCATGTTTGCTTCAAAAACCTGCTGCTTAAGCTGCTGCATTTTCTGCTCCCGTCAGCCCGGCCCGTGCCATGCGCTCGAGCACCCAGTCGCGGGCTTTTGCGACTTCTTGCAGCGGATCCTCTGCGGTTTCGCTCCACATCTCAATCAAGTAGGGTCCGCAGTAACCGCTGTGCTTGAGAGTGGCGAAACAGGCTTCGAAATCCACCACACCTGTGCCGAAAGGTACGTTTTTAAATACGCCAGGCCGGGTGTCTTTGACGTGTACCGCCACGATATGGCCCATCCCCGCCTGTAGCTCCATAGACACATCATTATCCCACGCAGACAGGTTGCCGATATCGGGATAAAGCTGGAACCACGGATTATTGAGGTAGTGGGCATAGCCCAGCGCCTTGCTGATGGAGTTCATCAGCGGGTAGTCCATGATCTCCATTGCCAGCGTCACCTGGGCGCGGCTCGCCATCTCCACGCTCTCTTTCAACCCTTCACGAAAGCGCCGCCGCGTTTCGTTGTTGGCCTGCTGGTAATAAACGTCGTAGCCCGCCAACTGGATGACGCGGATCCCCACGTCCTGGGCAAAGCGAATCGCCTTACGCATGATCGCCAGCCCCTGTGCTCGCACGGCGTCATCTTCGCTGCCGAGCGGGAAGCGACGATGAGCGCTCAGGCACATTGAAGGCACGCGCACGCCAGTTTCGGCCACCGCATTTACCAGCGCCAGACGCTGCTCGCGGCTCCAGTCGAGACGGGAGAGACGCGCATCCGTCTCATCCACCGACATTTCGACGAAATCAAAACCCAGAGACTGAGCCAGTTTTAGCCGTTCAAGCCAGCACTCCCCGGCAGGAAGTGCCTTTTCATAGATGCCAAGCGGCACCTGCTTGCTTAACATAACCGCTCCTTATCCCCACAGCTGGGCGATGGAACGTTTGAACTGACGTGCCGCTTCCACCGGCGAGGCAGCATCACGAATGCTGCGCCCGGCGATAAAGACATGAATCGGGATACCTTTAAACAGCGGCAGATCCTCCAGCGCCAGACCGCCGGTGACGGTAACCTTAAAGCCCATCTCCGCCAGACGCTTCACGGCAGTAATATCGGCATCACCCCAGGCGACGCCCGCGGCCTGGGCATCGCGGCTGCGGTGATAGACCACCTGCTGAATGCCCGCCTCGCGCCACGCCTGCGCCTGCTCCCAGGTCCAGAAGCCGGTGAGTTCGATCTGCACGTCGCCGTTAAACTCTTTGGCAACCTCCAGCGCGCCTCTGGCAGTATTAATGTCTGCACAGCAGATCACCGTCACCCAGTCGGCGTTAGCTTCGAAGCACATGCGCGACAGGATTTTGCCTGCATCCGCGATTTTGGCGTCAGCCAGCACAATTTTGTGAGGATAGAGCGCTTTCAGATCGCGCACGGCGCGCACGCCTTCTCCGACGCACAGAATGGTGCCCACTTCGATGATATCCACCTCTTCGGCGATGAGACGCGTCGTTTCGTATGCGTGGGCCAGGGTTTGGTTATCCAGTGCGACCTGCAACATTGGTAATGACATTTCAATTCCCTCTTAAACTGCCGCCGCTGTGGCGTTGTCGATTAAATCCAGCACGTCCTGCTCGGTGCGGCAGGCGCGTAAACGGTCGAAATTGGCTTCGTCTTCAAACAGGTTGACGATCTGCATGATGCCCACCTCCTGATGGGTATTGGCATCAACGGCCGCCATGGTGATCAGGATATCGACCGGATCGTTATCTTCATGGTTAAACACCAGCGGCGTTTTCAATGTGACCAGTGCAAAGCCGGTTTTTTTGACTCCCTCCTCTGGGCGGCCATGCGGCATCGCCAGCCCTGGCGCAATCACAAAATAGGGGCCAAATTGCTCAACGCCATCGAGAATGGCCTGGTAATAGCGCGGCTCAACAACATCAGCCTTAACCAGCAAATCAACGCTCAGCTTTACCGCCTCCTGCCAGGTGCTGGCTTCGGCCTGTAAAAGGATGGAGTGGTTGTCTGCCAGCGAATCACGGAGCTTCATCGGGCCTCCTTACTTCACGTCTTGCGGGAAGTGTTCTTTGATCACCTCCAGCAGTTTTGGGCCAAAATCCGCAGGCGACAGCATATTGCGCACCCCCACCACATATTTATTGCCTGTGACGCTTATTTCACCGGCGATATGGGTCGAGGCAATGATGATGTCTGCGCCGTTCAGTTCACTTTTGTATTCACCCACCGCGCAGCTGTTCACCGTGTGGTCAACGTTGGACTGGGTTAAAAATTGGTCCACTTTCATCTTCATGATCATGGAGCTACCTTGCCCATTGCCACACACAGCCAGGATACGTACGGTCATAATCGAAACTCCTTAGTGAGCAGAAACTTCTGCTGTTTGTTTCTCTGCATCTTCTTCCGCCCGCAGCGAACGGCCAGCGAAGAACATATAAGCCAGGGCAATAACAATGATGACGGCCATAAAGACGATGCCGACGGAGGCGAAGCCCTGCATCATTGGCGGCGCCAGAATTGACCAGTCGGCCATACCCATCCACGCGCTCATGCCGGTGAGCTTGACCGCCCACACGCAGCCAAAGATTTCAATCATCCCCATCACCAGGCAGATCTTGAGCGCCGCGCGCCAGCCACCAAAGTGGTTAGCAAAGACGCCAATGGTGGCGTTGGAGAAGAACATCGGGATAAAGCCAGGAATAATAAGGATGGAAGAGCCGCAGCCCACCAGAATACCCACCGCGATCAGCTGGCCGATGGTGCCCCACATAAAGCCCCAGACCACGGCATTTGGCGCGAAGCTATAGATAGCTGCACAGTCAATTGCCAGAACGGCCCCAGGAATCAGACGCTGAGAAATACCGTTGAAAGCTTCGGACAGCTCGGCGACAAACATGCGTACGCCCTGCGTGATGATGAAAATTGCCACTGCAAAAGAGAAACCGGTTTGCAGGATATAGACCGTCCAGTGGGTCTTACCCGCCATCGCCTGGACTACGTCGATACCGAAAGAGAGCAGAATGGCGCCGAAGAAGAGGGTCATTACAATCGCTGTAGAAACGATGTTGTCATGGAAGATATTCAGCCAGCCTGGCAGCTTAAGGTCCTCCACACTCTCCTCTTTTTTACCCAGATACGGGGCAACCTTGTAGGCAATCCACGAGGCGAACTGCTGCTGATGGCCGATAGAGAAACCGCAACCGTCGGTCACTTCCTGCGTCGGTTTGTACATCATATTGGAGGTAATACCCCAATAGAGTGAGACCAATACGGCCGTGCAGATAATCGTGGTCCACATTGGATAACCGAAGATATAGAAGGAAACCGCAATCAACCCCGCCTGCTGGAACATGATGTGGCCGGTGAGCATGATGGTGCGGATGCCGGTGATCCGGCGTAGCAGAACGTAAATGATGTTCAGCGCCAGCGCGAGCAGGACGGCGTAACCCACCCAGCTGTAGGCGTCGCCCATGCGTTCAATGGTGGCCATCATTGATGCATAGGTGTCTGATATTGCGCCATTAATGCCGTAGACCTCCGACATTTTGGCGACCACAGGTTTAAAGGTGCTGGTTAAAATGCCGGACCCCGCCTGGAGGAGCATAAAACCGATGATGGTTTTAATAGTGCCTTTGATAATGACGCTGACGCTCTTGCGTAACAGGATGTAGCCCAGACACGTCACGATACCCAGCAGTAGCGGGGCATTGGTCATTACCTGATTAAAAAAGACGGTAAAGACGCTGTAGAGGATCTCCATAACACTCTCCGATAAAGGCAGTACGCTGCGTAATGCTCGTACAACAGGCCCCCACTCTAGTAATCAAGAATAATCATCACAAGATTGCATTTGATTATTTGTGACGCGTCACGCAAATTATTTCCCTGTTGTTAGTGTTGATTTTATTAAACCACTAAAAATTCCAATTAAATTCTTATAATTCATTATATTAATGAAAATAACGCGATCGTTTAATAAGCAATAATTGAACAATTCGTGAAGTCGATCAGCCAAAATTCCGCATTCCCACCGTTGCAAAGCGCGTGAAATAGTGACAGCATTAATCACAACAAATCACAAAATGATTTAATTTGATTAAACCAGGAGTCAAAAAGATGAGTAAAGTGAACACCATCACCCGCGAATCATGGATTCTGAGCACCTTCCCGGAATGGGGCAGCTGGCTGAACGAAGAGATTGAGCAGGAACAGGTTGCGCCTGGCACCTTTGCAATGTGGTGGCTGGGCTGTACCGGGATTTGGCTGAAATCAGAGGGGGGAGCCAATATTTGCGTCGACTTCTGGTGTGGCACCGGCAAGCAAAGCCATGGCAATCCGCTGATGAAAAAGGGACATCAGATGCAGCGTATGGCGGGGGTGCAGAAACTGCAGCCCAACCTGCGTACTACTCCATTTGTCCTTGATCCCTTTGCGATTCGCCAGATCGACGCCGTCCTGTCGACCCACGATCACAACGATCATATTGACGTCAACGTCGCGGCGGCGGTAATGCAGAATTGTGCAGATGATGTTCCTTTTATTGGCCCACAGACCTGCGTTGATTTATGGATTGGTTGGGGCGTGCCAAAAGAGCGCTGCATCGTGATGAAGCCGGGTGATGTCGTAAAAATCAAAGATGTTGAAATCCACGCGCTGGATGCCTTTGACCGCACGGCTTTGATTACCCTGCCGGCAGACCAGAAGGCAGCCGGCGTACTGCCGGACGGCATGGATGAGCGGGCGGTAAATTATTTGTTCAAAACCCCCGGTGGTACGCTGTATCACAGCGGCGATTCCCACTACTCAAACTACTATGCCAAACACGGCAACGAGCATCACATCGACGTGGCGCTGGGCTCCTATGGCGAGAACCCGCGTGGTATCACCGACAAGATGACCAGTGCCGATATTCTGCGCATGGCAGAAGCACTGAACACCCAGGTGGTAATCCCATTCCACCACGATATCTGGTCAAACTTCCAGGCCGATCCGCAGGAGATCCGTGTGCTGTGGGAGATGAAAAAAGACCGTCTGAAATATGGCTTTAAGCCGTTTATCTGGCAGGTGGGCGGCAAGTTTACCTGGCCGCTTGATAAAGACAATTTTGAATATCACTACCCGCGCGGGTTTGACGATTGCTTTACCATTGAGCCGGATCTGCCGTTCAAATCTTTCCTGTAATACCCCTCTTATCGCCGGGCACAGCGCCTGGCGATACCATCTTTTACTTAGTAATTTCACGCTATTTCAAATATCATCTTTTGAAATCAATTTGTTTCGGAATAGCTCATGACAGAAGCACAGCGGCATCAAATTTTACTGGAACTCCTGGCGCAGACGGGGTTTGTCACCGTGGAACAGGTGATTGCCCGGCTGGGCGTTTCCCCTGCCACCGCGCGCCGGGATATCAATAAGCTTGATGAAAGCGGGAAGCTGAAAAAAGTCCGCAACGGTGCCGAAGGTATTAGCCAACAGCGTCCACGCTGGTCGCCGATGAATATTCATCAGGCGCAGAATCACGACGAAAAAGTGCGTATTGCCCGGGCCGCCTCTCAGCTGGTCAATCCCGGCGAAAGCGTGGTGATCAACTGTGGTTCAACCGCTTTCCTGCTGGGTCGGGAAATGTGTGGTAAGCCGGTGCAGATCATTACCAACTACCTGCCGCTGGCTAACTACCTCATCGATCAGGAGCACGAAAGCGTGGTGATCATGGGCGGGCAGTACAACAAGAGCCAGTCCATTACTCTAAGCCCGCAGGATAGCGAGAACACCCTCTATGCCGGACACTGGATGTTTACCAGCGGGAAAGGACTCACCGCCGAGGGATTGTATAAAACCGATATGCTGACGGCGATGGCGGAGCAGAACATGCTGAACGTCGTCGGCAAGCTGGTGGTGCTGGTCGACAGCAGCAAGGTCGGAGAGCGTGCGGGGATGTTATTCAGCCGCGCCGAGCAGATTGATCTGGTGATCACCGGTAAAAGTGCTGACCCCACAATCCTCCAGAAACTGGAAGATCAGGGGGTGAAGATCCTGCGCGTTTAAAGGTGCTGACGGAAAAAGGCCACCGTGGCATCAAGGGCCGTGGGCGTGATGCGGTGTTTTACTCCCGCCTCCCAAAGGCAGGTCAGGTTTTTATCCAGCCCTTCATGCTGCAAGGCCTGCTGCAGACGGAATGTTTCCCCGGCGGGCACCACATCATCCTCCTCCCCGTGCCACAGCAACAGCGGGCGATCGGCCAGGCGCGGTAACGCATTCGTCACCTCCCAGTCGGCAAGCGGAGAGACCATGGTCGCAAAGTCCCC
Organism: Leclercia sp. GLN_9; assembly: GCF_043105735.1. Lineage (NCBI taxonomy): Bacteria > Pseudomonadati > Pseudomonadota > Gammaproteobacteria > Enterobacterales > Enterobacteriaceae > Leclercia > Leclercia sp. GLN_9. Next base: position 53,832 of record NZ_JBICLV010000038.1, on the reverse strand, counting down.
CGGTTGCAGCGGCGGAAACAGCGTGCGGGCCAGCGAGGTAAAGTAGCCAGAACCCATCAGGCTTGCCACGCATTTCACCTCTGGATGGCGCGCCATGATACCCAGCGCAGTCATCCCTCCCATCGAGGCTCCGGCGACTGCCAGGCGTTCATCCGCCACCAGCCCGGCCTGGTATAACGCGCTCTTCAATGCGGCAAACTCCGTGAGATTACCATGCAGAATCGGCCAGAACTGGCCCAGCCGAGCCTGCTCATCGCCGGAATAACGCGCCCCGTGATCGGGTGCATCTGGCATCACCACCCGAAAACCCGCTTGCGCCAGCGCCACCGCAAAATAGCTGTAAACCAGTTTTGAGGATGTAAAACCATGATAAAAAATGACAACGGGCAACGGCTGAGCCTTTTTCCCGGCAGGAAAAGCGTGTACACACTCATGGTCGCCAAATTGACGTATTTCAAGTTCAATCATTAATGGGCCTCATGCTAATGGGTGATTTAAAATGTTGAGAACCAGATTACGCTTTCGCACAATTTTCATTCGAAATTTACGCCGCAGCTAACAATTTGGGAACATTCCCCCAATCCTAAATCAACAGAGTTCTACACTATGGCTATCAGGAAACGAGATATGGTTATGCGTAGGTTTGCTGCTTTATTGCTAACGCTGGCGTTGGGCGGATGTAGTGTATTAGAAGGCTCGCCGCAGCCTGCACCACCGGTTGCCGACCACCCACAAGAAATTCGTCGTAATCAGACGGAAGGATTACAGCGGATGGGTACGGTCACCGCCCTGGAGCGAGGCTCTCCCGCAGATGTGGAAGATGCCATTAAAGCAAAAGCCGTCGCTGCGAAAGCAGATTATTACGTCATTGTCCTTGTTGATGAAACCATCGTGACAGGACAATGGTACTCGCAGGCCATTTTATACCGTAAATAACGCGCGGTATTTAAACGACATTTACACTGCTTTGCGTCCATAGACGTTTTCCTGTTCACAATAAACTCCATGCCTGGGTCAATGGAAGCGAGTTTATTAGCGAAGGATTGCCCGGCGGATTCCGGGGACACGTAAAATGGAGCTGACGATGAAACGATCTCTTGCTTTGACCTCACTGTTGCTCTCAGCCGGTCTGGTGAGCACTGCCGCCCAGTCAGCCGAATTTGCCAGTGCTGATTGCGTGACGGGTTTAAATGAAATCGGACTGATTTCCGTGAGTGATATCTCAGGGAGTCCGCAGGATGTAGAGCGCATGATCGCGCTAAAAGCAGATGAACAGGGAGCGTCTTGGTATCGCATTATTGCTATGCAGGAAGAGAGCCATGTCGATCGTTGGCGAGTCCAGGCCATCCTTTACGTCTAAAAAGCATCAATAAAAAGCCACTAAAAAAGAGTGGCTTTTTATTATTTACAATTCTATTATCCTTGCCGTTACTACCACGAGACACTTATGTAACATTTTGTTACATAAACCCAATAAATGTTATCCCTGCTCTGCCGTTGAAAAGCGTTATCTTTTTAACAATGAGCAATTTATGATCAACTTTTTTCGCCGTGCAGGTCTGGGCACAAAGCTATCGCTGCTTACTGGCTTGAGTGTTGCCACACTCTTTCTGCTTTTCACTTTCCTTCTGAGCTATAACACCAGTCAAAAACTCGAATCGCTGGCCATAGAAGACCTGCATAACCAGTCCACCGGCGTGGTGGATATGGTGCAGATGTTCAACACCAGCCTCACCGAAGAGGTGGAAAGCTATACCCGCCTGTTCACCACCTTTTTGCCGCAGCCGCTGAACCTTGACGCCAGCCAGACCCGCACCATCAACGGTCAGACTGTCCCGCTGCTGAAAGGCGGCGATACGGAACTCCATGAGAACAACACCACACCCGATGATTTTCTGAATCGCACCGGCGCCATCTCTACGCTGTTTGTTCGCAGCGGTGACGACTTTGTTCGCGTGGCAACCTCCCTGCGTAAAGAGAACGGCGATCGGGCCATCGGTACGAAACTGGATCACGCCAGTCCAGCCTGGGCAGTGGTGGCCAAAGGAGAGGTTTATCGCGGCCTCGCCCTGCTGTTCGGCAAACGCTATATCACCCAGTACCAACCAGTAAAAGATGCGGGTGGACAGGTAATCGCCATTATCTTCGTCGGGGTCGACATCACCCACTCGTGGAACGTCATGCGTGAGAAGATCCTCAGCCGCCGTCTGGGCGAAAGTGGCCACTTCTTTGTGCTGGACCGCAGCAATGGCAAAAATCACGGCCAGTACCTGTTCCACAGCGCAGAAGAGGGACGGTTGCCGACGTGGGAGAACGAGGTTCAGCAACAGTTACTGGGGGATGATTCCGGCACCCTGGAACGTCAGAGCGCCGATGGTCGCACCCTGATTATGGCCTGGACGCCGCTCCCGGGCTGGAACTGGACGATAGTGGGCGAAGTGGATAAAACCGTCCTGCTGGCCGATGTGACCAGCATGCGCGATCGCTTCCTGCTGGCTGGCGTAGTCCTGTCTGCGCTCTTCGCCATGCTGTTCGTGTTTATTATCCGCCGCTGGCTGACACGCCCGCTGCGCGATGTGATTGGTCTGGCAGAACAGTATGCCGCAGGCGATCTGCGCGCCACGCTGCCAGCCACCCGTCAGGATGAGGTGGGTCAGTTGATCAGCGCCATTAACGGTATTGGCGGTGGGCTGCAAAAAATCGTGCTGCAGGTGCGTGAAGCCGCGGGAGATATCCATCTGGGAACCAACGCCCTGGCGGCGGATACCGGTGAGATCTCCGAACAGATCAACAAGCAGGCCAGCAGCGTGGAAGAGACCTCTGCCAGTATGGAGCAACTGGCGGCCAGCGTGCAGCAGAATGCGGCCAATATGGAGCAGACCCAGCAGCTGGTGGGCGAAACGTCCCGGGCAGTGCATCAGGGCGGGGAGACCGTCAGCAATGCTGTCTCTACGATGGATGATATTCGCGAAGCATCGAAACGAATCGAAGCCATCACCCGGGTGATTGAGGGTATCGCTTTCCAGACCAATATTCTGGCGCTGAACGCCGCCGTAGAAGCCGCCCGCGCAGGTGAGCACGGTAAAGGCTTCGCCGTGGTGGCTCAGGAGGTTCGCGCCCTGGCAGCACGAAGCGCTAACGCGGTGAAGGAGATTGAACAGCTGATTGGCGATACGCTCAGCAAGGTGAGCGAGGGCCACGCCCTGTCGGAGCAGACCCGTCAGGCGATGGATAGCATCATTGAGCACATCGACAATATCAACCAGCTGGTCACGGAAATTAACCATGCCTCCCGCGAGCAGTCGGCAGGCATCGGTCAGGTGAACCTGGCGATGACGCATATCGGCGAAGCGTCGCATATTAACGCCGATCGCGTCTCGCGCAGCGAACAGACCGCGCAGGTCCTGCGCGGGAAAGGCTCGCACCTGACCGATCTGGTCAGCCTGTTCCGCCTGTAAGGATCAGGCAACACCGCCCGTGGCGCGGAGCAGCAGGTCGTCCTGGACCTGCTCGCCGATCAGCGATCCGCCGCGGGCATCAAGCATTTCACGGCACCAGGCCTGCGCCACCGGCGGTGACGCATGGCGCAACATCTGCGCCCCCGCGCCCAGCAGGAAGATCTGCCGGGCGATCTCCCTGCCCTGCGCCTCCTGCGGTTTACGTAACTTCTGCTGCAACTGGCGCCAGCTGCGATCGAAGTGCCGATCCTGCCCTTTCACCTCGGCAAAATCATCGGCCAGCAGATCCATCACCGCAGGCTGTTTCGCCAGCACGCGCAGTACGTCCAGCCCCATGATATTGCCTGAGCCTTCCCAGATACTGTTGACCGGTATTTCACGGTACAGGCGCGGCAATTCGCTCTCTTCGCAATAGCCTATACCGCCGAGCACCTCCATCGCTTCAGCGACAAAGGGGATCCCCGCTTTACAGATGGCCAGTTTTGCAGCCGGGGTAAACAGCCGCGCCCACAGCGCTTCGCGCTCGTTATCCCGGCGATCCCAGGCGCGCGCCAGGCGGAACAGAAGAGCGGTCTGCCCTTCAAGCTGCAACGCCATGCGGCTTAATACGTCGCGCATCAGCGGCTGATCGATCAGGTTTTTGCCAAAGGTCTGCCGCTGGTGGGCATGATACAGCGCCACCGAGAATGCCCGGCGCATCAGACCATGGCTGCCAAGCGCGCAATCGAATCGGGTGAGGCCGCCCATTTTCAGGATCTGGCGCACCCCTTCACCCTCCTCGCCCAGCAGCCAGCCGGTCGCCTCGAGAAACTCGGCTTCACTACTGGCGTTCGAACGGTTCCCCAGCTTGTCTTTCAGACGCTCCAGATGCACGGCATTGCGCAGGCCGTCTGGGAGAAAACGGGGAACGAAAAAGCACGACAGGCCGCCTTTCGCCTGCGCCAGCACCAGATGGGCATCGCTTTGCGGCACAGAGAAGAACCATTTATGGCCCACCAGCCGGTAGCTACCGTCGCTGCACCGTTCTGCCCGGGTGGTATTACTGAGAACATCCGATCCGCCCTGTTTTTCCGTCATCCCCATGCCAATTAACAGACCGCGCTTCTGATTGCCCGGGGCCAGATGCGAGTCATAGCGGTCGCTGAGGAGCGGCGTCAGCCAGTCGTGGAAGGCGCGCGGTAATGCCTGTTGCAGCAGCGGCGTGGCGGCATGGGTCATGGTGATCGGGCAAAGCGTGCCGGCCTCCACCTGCGCATGCAGGATAAAGCGTGCCGACCGGGCCACAAATGCGCCTTTGCGCACCTCCTCTTCCCACGCCAGGTTATGCACCCGGTTGGCGCACAGACCCTGCATCAGCAGGTGCCACGCGGGATGAAAGCGCACATCGTCCAGCCGGGTTCCGCTGGCGTCAAAGCGCAGCAGTTCAGGTGGATTGGCGTTAGCAAGGCGGCCCAGTTCCAGAGATTCTGCCGTACCCAGTTGCTGGCCGATACTGGCGAGCAGCTCGGCGTCCCAGTCCGCGCCTTCACGGCTGACCGCTTCGCACAGGGCACGATCGGAAAGAAAAAGGTTGCTGTTGGTGAGTGGCGCAGGCTGATTAAAAACAGTGTGCGTCTGCCAGTGCATAATGTATCCCTCCTTCTATGGCAATGACGTAATTATGGACAGGCCAGGCAGACGCTGCACGGGAGCGGGCGCAAAATTTCGCCCTCCGTAAGCGTGAATCTGGTCACAGATTGCGCGAATAATAAATTTCCAAATAGCTTTTATGGTGAATAATTTATTCCTACCCTCATGGAGAGAATAACGATGCAAACCCCTCAACGAGCGCCGGATGCCCATAAGCGCGCTTTAATTGCTGGCTCAATTGGTAATTTCATCGAATGGTACGAATTTGCGGTGTACGGTTTTCTGGCCACTGTGATTGCGAAAAACTTTTTCCAGCTCAGCGGCGAGGCCGGGCTGACCAGCCTGATCCTCACCTACGCCTCTTTTGCTATCGCCTTTTTCTTTCGTCCGTTGGGCGCCATCGTCTTCGGGCGGATCGGCGATCGTATCGGGCGTAAGCCCACGCTTATCATCGTGCTGGTGATGATGACGCTGGCCACCGCGGCCATCGGTCTCGTACCGGTGTATGCCAGCATCGGCATTGCCGCCCCGCTGATTATCACCGTCCTGCGGATCCTGCAGGGGCTGTTCGCGGGCGGCGAGTATGGCGGCGCGGTATCGCTGATGACCGAGTTCGCCCCGCGCGGCAAACGGGGGCTGTACGGCGCATGGCAGTCGTTTACCGTTGCACTGGGACTGCTGGCCGGTGCGGGCATTGTGGCGTTGCTGTCGGCGCTGCTGACACCAGAAGCTCTGCATGACTGGGGCTGGCGCATACCGTTCTTTATCGCCCTGCCGCTGGGGGCCGTCGCCTTGTGGCTGCGGGTGAGTATGGAAGAGACGCCGAGCTTCGTGAAACAGCAAACCAGGCCAGTCGTTGCGAAGGCCAAAACCGGCGACACGCTGAAAGCCATTGTGATGGGGATCGGCCGGGTGATGGTGTGGTCTGCTGCGGGCTATACCTATCTGGTGATCATGCCCGCCTACCTGCAATCTGCCCTGCATACCGGCTTTAACCAGGCGCTGCTGATTGCAGTGATCTCCAATATCGGTTTTGCGCTGACCATTATTCCGTCGGGGATCCTCAGCGACCGCATCGGACGCCGCACGGTGATGGTGATTGCCGCTGTCCTGCTGCTGATCCTCGCCCTGCCGCTGCTGAAAATATTGCAGGCTGAATCCAGTACCCTGGCAGTGAAAGCGATTGTGGTGCTGATTGCTGGTGGCCTGGTAGGAATGCTGGCAGGACCAGGGCCGGCCATGCTGTCGGAGATGTTCCCGACGCGAGTACGTTATACCGGGCTGGGGCTGGCCTATTCGCTGTCGAATGCCATCTTCTCGGGCTGTGCGGGTTTAATTATTACGGGTCTGATAAAAGAGACGGGGAATCTGGATATCCCGGCGTATTACGTGATGGCGACGGCAGTGGTGAGTATTGTGGCGCTGATGACGCTGAGAAAGGATGACCATTTACGGTCACTGGAGGAGTGAGGTATGTGCCGGGTAGCATTACGCTTACCCGGCCCGGATGATCACCCTCTGGTGCCTTCACCCCAACCTTCTCCCTCTTACTATGGGAGAAAACACTAAAGGCCTTCTTTGAAGGCCTTTAGCTTATTTCCCGCGCTGGCGCACCGCTTCAAACAGGCAGATACCCGTTGCCACGGAGACGTTCAGGGACGAGACGCTGCCTGCCATCGGAATGCTGATCAGCTCGTCGCAGTGCTCACGGGTCAGGCGGCGCATACCTTCGCCTTCTGCACCCATTACCAGCGCCATGCGGCCGGTCATTTTGCTCTGGAACAGAGTATGGTCAGCTTCACCCGCCGTGCCCACGATCCAGATGTTCTCTTCCTGCAGTTGACGCATGGTACGTGCCAGGTTAGTTACCCGGATCAACGGCACGTTTTCCGCTGCGCCACAGGCCACTTTTTTGGCCGTCGCGTTCAGCTGTGCGGAACGGTCCCGGGGCACGATCACCGCGTGGACACCCGCCGCATCGGCGCTACGCAGGCAGGCACCGAGGTTGTGCGGATCGGTCACACCGTCGAGGATCAGGAAGAACGGATTCTCCAGCGAAGCAATAAGATCCGGCAGATCGTTTTCCTGGTACTGGCGGCCCGGCTTCACGCGGGCGATGATCCCCTGGTGCACCGCGCCTTCGCTTTTTTCATCCAGATACTGACGGTTCGCCAGCTGGATCACCACACCCTGCGCTTCCAGGGCGTGGATCAGCGGCATCAGGCGTTTATCTTCACGCCCTTTCAGAATAAACACTTCCTGAAAACGCTCCGGTGCGCGCTCCAGCAGGGCCTGCACCGCGTGGATGCCGTAAATCATTTCACTCATTAAAGGTACTCATGTGAGGCGGTGTGCGCCGGGTTAAATGGGGCCGTGAATGTCGTCACTTGCGCCTATTATAACCGACCCGCCGGTCAAATCGACTCCTGTCGGCATTAGCCGTTCACCACCGCTCACGCAACGTCTGTCGGGACCGGGTGCGCAGGCAAACTGGCGTTCAGCAAAAAGCGCGTGGAGGCATGGCAGGACGCAAGGAAATATCTATTTTGTTACGAGATGCCTTACGGCTAAAAAGAGTCACCCCTTCCGGCTGGAAGGGGTGACAGGGAGGTATTACTCAGCGCTATTTTTCTTCGCTGCGCGCTTTGCTTTGGTCGCGGCGGCGATTTTCTGAGATTTCGCTGACGGCTTTTTCGCGGCTCTGGCTTCTTTCTTTGCGGCCTTCGGCTTCTGTTTTTTCTCGCCACGGAACGCGCTGTCCGGCTCGAAGTTCACCTTCTTCCCGGCCTGACGACGTTTGCCGCTGGTTTTACCGGCGGCCCCTCTCTTCGCTTTCTCGCGCTCGGTTTTACCCACGTTGCGCGGCGCTCGTTCGCTGGAGATCAGGCTGAAGTCGATCTTACGCTCGTCCATGTTGACGGCTTCAACCTTCACTTCCACCCGATCGCCCAGACGATAGGTTTGCCCGCCAGATTCACCGATCAGACGCTGCCCAACCTGGTCAAACCGGTAGTAGTCATTGTCCAGGCTGGACACATGAACCAGACCATCAATAAAGAGTTCATCCAGACGGACAAAGAAGCCAAAGCCGGTGACGCTGGCAATCACGCCTTTGAAGACGTTGCCGACCTGATCCAGCATGAAGTCACACTTCAGCCAGTCAGCCACGTCACGGGTTGCTTCATCTGCCCGGCGTTCTGCCATGGAACAGTGCTGGCCCAGTTGCAGCATCTCTTCCATGGAGTAGTGGTAACCACCGGTTTCCGTCGTGTTGCCTTTATGACCTTGCTCCTGCGCCAGCAGATACTTAATAGCGCGGTGCAGGGAAAGATCCGGGTAACGACGGATCGGCGAGGTAAAGTGGGCATAAGACTGCAATGCCAGGCCGAAGTGACCACGGTTTTCTGGATCGTAAATCGCCTGCTTCATCGAACGCAGCAGCATGGTTTGCAGCATTTCTGCATCAGGGCGATCGCCAATGGATTCCAGCAATTCGGCGTAATCGCGCGGCTCCGGCTTGTTGCCGCCCGGCAGCTCAAGCCCCAGTTCCGCCAGTACGGTACGGAACGAGGTAATGGCTTCCGTGGTCGGTTTATCGTGAATACGGAACAGCGCTGGCTCTTTGGCTTTCTCAACGAAGCGTGCCGCGGAGATGTTCGCCAGGATCATGCACTCTTCAATCAGCTTGTGTGCATCGTTACGCTGGGTCTGTTCAATACGCTCGATGCGACGTTCGGCGTTGAAGATGAACTTCGCCTCTTCACTCTCAAATGAAATGCCGCCGCGCTCTTCACGCGCCTGATCCAGCACTTTATAGAGGTTGTGCAGCTCTTCGATGTGCTTCACCAGCGGCGCATACTGCTCACGCAGATCCTGGTCACCCTGCAGCATGTGCCACACTTTGGTGTAGGTCAGGCGAGCATGTGAGCTCATCACCGCTTCATAGAATTTGTAGCCCGTTAAGCGCCCTTTGGTGGAGATGGTCATTTCACACACCATGCACAGACGATCAACCTGCGGGTTAAGTGAACACAAACCGTTGGAGAGCACCTCTGGCAGCATCGGCACGACCTGGGACGGGAAGTATACCGAGGTGCCACGGTTGCGCGCTTCACCATCCAGCGGCGTACCTGTGCGAACGTAATAGCTTACATCCGCAATCGCCACCCACAGCCGCCAGCCGCCGCCACGTTTTTTCTCGCAGTAGACGGCGTCATCAAAGTCACGGGCATCTTCGCCATCGATGGTGACCAGCGGCAGGTTGCGCAGATCCACGCGGCCTTCTTTTGCCGACTCCGGCACCTGCTCTTTCAGGCCTTCAATCTGCTCTTCAACCGCTTTTGGCCAGACGTAGGGGATTTCGTGGGTGCGCAGCGCCATATCCACGGCCATGCCGGTGCCCATGTTATCGCCCAGCACTTCAACAATCTTACCGATCGCTTTGGTGCGACGGGTTGGGCGCTGGGTCAGTTCAACGACCACCACAAAGCCCATCCGCGCGCCCATCACCTCTTCCGGTGGAATAAGGATATCAAAGCTCAGGCGGCTGTCGTCCGGCACCACGAAACCGACGCCAGCGTCGGTGAAGTAGCGACCCACGATCTGGCTGGTTTTCGGCACCAGGACACGCACCACGCGCGCCTCACGACGACCTTTACGATCGGCACCCAGCGGCTGGGCCAGGATCTGGTCGCCATGGATGCACATCTTCATCTGTTCAGAGGAGAGATATAGGTCGTCCTTGCGGCCTTCGACGCGCAGGAAGCCAAAACCATCTCGGTGGCCAATCACGATGCCTTTCAGCAAGTCGAGACGTTCTGGCAGGGCATAGCACTGACGGCGGGTAAAGACCAGTTGTCCATCGCGCTCCATCGCACGCAGACGACGGCGAAGGGCTTCAATCTGCTCTTCGCCTTCAATGTTTAATTCAACGGCAAGTTCTTCACGGTTAGCGGGTTTTTCGCGTTTAGTTAAGTGTTCAATGATGAACTCACGGCTTGGGATAGGATTAGCGTATTTTTCAGCTTCGCGTTCCTGGAAAGGATCTTGTGACATAGCGGTTCCTCCGTTGTCATCTCCGGTGGAAGTTTTCTTCATTCCACCAGCAATAATTTATACAGCGGTTGATTCTCTTCAACCAAATCGGCCAGCGTGTAGTTATCCAGCTCCATGAGAAAACTTTGCACGGCCTTTGAAAGCGCCTGTTTCAGACGACAGGCAGGGGTAATGTGGCAGAACGCGCTGCTGCAGTTCACCAGAGACAATGGCTCCAGTTCACGTACCACATCGCCAACACGAATACTCTGTGCCGGTTTACCGAGGCGGATGCCGCCATTTTTCCCGCGGACGGCAGCAACATATCCAGCACGGCTAAGTTGATTGATTATTTTGACCATATGATTACGGGACACGCCGTACACCTCTGTCACCTCAGAGATACTGGTCATCTGTCCAGCGGGTAACGACGCCATGTAGATCAGCGCACGTAATCCGTAATCGGTGAAACTTGTTAACTGCACATCAACCTCAGGAAAAGGGTAAATCGCGGTATATCCGCAGAGATATTCATTAATGATGATAAACCAGCCAGATAGTTAACGGCGAATTTATTTGGACTGAAAGGAGGGAAGGAGAAAGAAAAAGCCGGATGCGCATGGCTTTCCGGCCTACATTGCGTTTTGTCAGCCCGGCAAGCGCAGCGCCGCCGGGCAAAACCACGATTATGCGTCGAACGGGTCGCGCAGGATCATGGTTTCAGAACGGTCCGGGCCGGTAGAGATAATGTCAATCGGCACACCGGTCAGCTCTTCGATACGCTGAATGTAATTCAGAGCCGCCTGTGGCAGACCGCTACGCTCTTTCACGCCGAAGGTGGTTTCAGACCAGCCTGGCATGGTTTCGTAGATCGGCTCGATGCCCTGCCAGTCGTCAGCAGCCAGCGGAGTGGTGGTCACTTCGCGGCCATCCGGCATACGGTAGGCAACACAGATTTTCACTTCTTTCAGGCCGTCCAGGACGTCCAGTTTGGTCAGGCAGAAGCCAGACAGGGAGTTGATCTGCACTGCACGGCGCACAGCAACCGCATCCAGCCAGCCGGTACGACGACGACGACCAGTGGTCGCGCCAAACTCGTTACCCTGCTTGCAGAGGAACTCACCGATGTCATCAAACAGTTCGGTCGGGAATGGACCTGCACCCACGCGAGTGGAGTAAGCTTTGATGATACCCAGAACGTAATCCACATAACGTGGACCCAGGCCAGAGCCGGTCGCCACGCCACCCGCGGTGGTGTTAGAGGAGGTTACGTACGGATAGGTACCGTGGTCGATATCCAGCAGCGTACCCTGCGCACCTTCGAACATGACGAAATCGCCACGCTGACGCGCCTGGTCCAGCAGATCGGACACATCAACAACCATACCGGTCAGGATGTCGGCAACGGCCATCACATCGTCCAGCACTTTCTGGTAGTCAACCGCGTCAACTTTGTAGAAATTCACCAGCTGGAAGTTGTGATATTCCATCACTTCTTTCAGTTTTTCAGCAAAGGTAGCTTTGTCGAACAGGTCGCCTACGCGCAGACCGCGACGTGCAACTTTATCTTCGTAAGCCGGGCCAATACCACGACCGGTAGTACCGATCGCTTTCGCGCCACGCGCTTTTTCACGTGCCAGATCCAGCGCAACGTGGTAGTCGAGGATCAGCGGACAGGCTTCAGAGAGCAGCAGACGTTCGCGAACCGGGATGCCACGGTCTTCCAGGCCTTTCATCTCTTTCATCAGCGCAGCAGGAGACAGCACAACACCGTTACCGATGATGCTGGTCACATTGTCACGAAGAATGCCTGATGGAATAAGATGGAGGACGGTTTTTTCACCGTTGATTACGAGAGTATGGCCCGCGTTGTGACCACCCTGATAACGTACAACAAATTTAGCACGTTCAGTCAGAAGATCGACGATCTTCCCTTTACCTTCGTCACCCCATTGGGTGCCCAGTACGACGACGTTGTTACCCATTTTTCAAAATCACCGATTGCTTAAAAATGGATTCTACCATCGGTTTTGATGATGTTCAGCTTTTTTTGTATACAAATTTCGCCGAAATTGCCGGGTTCATGTTCAGTTAAACGATTACCTCAATATCTTGTGTGGCACGCTTGTTTTCATCACAAGAAGAGCCGGATAGACAAAAATGTAGCCTGATGGAAAACACCTGTTGGTTGAGTACGGATAAAAAAATGGCGCCTCAAAGAGACGCCATTTTCGTATTCAGACGGTGAAAATCAGCGGCCAGCAGTCGGAGACTTCATGTAGCGGAAGAAATCGCTATCCGGGCTGAGTACCATCACATCCTGATTGCTCTGGAAGCTGCTTTCGTATGCACGCAGGCTACGAATAAAGGCATAGAAGTCTGGATCCTGACTGAACGCATCCGCGAACAGTTTAGCGGCTTCGGCATCGCCTTCACCACGCTGGATACGACCCTGACGCTCAGCTTCTGCCAGCGTTTTGGTCACTTCATAGTCTGCGGTTGCGCGCAGCTTTTCAGCCTCTTCCTGACCCTGTGAACGATGGCGACGGGCTACCGCTTCACGCTCAGCGCGCATACGGTTGTAAATCGCTTCGGACACTTCGGTCGGCAGGTTGATCTGCTTGATACGCACGTCAACCACTTCGATACCTAATGCAGCCATACTGTTCGGGTTGATTACCGGCACTTTGCCGTTGGTCTCAGCCTGAACACGTTCAGCCGCTTTGGCGATCGCATCGTCAGCCGCTGGCGTGGTCACTTCATCTTCGGTGCCAGCAGAGCCGGAGTTCAGAGCATCGCGCACTTCCAGGGTCAGACGACCACGGGAGTCGGTCACGATGTCTTTTACATCCAGACGACCAATTTCAGAACGCAGACGGTCAGAGAACTTACGTTTCAGCAGCACTTCGGCCTGGGAGACGTCGCCGCCGCCGGTTGCCAGGTAGTAACGGCTGAAATCACTGATACGCCACTTGATGTACGAGTCGACAATCAGGTCTTTCTTCTCTTTGGTCACAAAGCGATCGGCCTGGTTATCCATAGTCTGGATACGGGCATCCAGGGTTTTAACCGATTCGATCATCGGGATCTTAAAGTGCAGACCCGGCTCGTAAACCAGCGGTTTGTTTTCGCTGTCACGCAGGACTTTGCCAAAACGCAGGGTAATTCCGCGCTCGCCCTCTTTGACGACAAAAATAGAGGTATAAAGCACGACCAGCACGATGATGATGATCGCAATAACTGACTTACGCATCGTTATTCCCCCTGACGCTGGTAGTCGTTACGCTGCGCGTTGGCGCGGCGTTGGTCCATGATGTCACCATCGTTTGAAGAAGAGGTGGTATTTGCGCTGGAGTTGCCTGTTGACGCAGGTGGCAGACGCAGCAGGTTATTCGCTCCGCTGGTGTCGTTCTTCGCGCCAGTGGCGTTTGCGCCTTTCAGCATCTGGTCCAGTGGCAGAACCATCAGGTTGCCATTTTTGCTGTCATTCACCAGTACCTTACGGGTATGGCTCAGCACTTTCTCCATGGTCTCGATATAGAGACGCTCGCGGGTAATTTCCGGTGCGGCTTTATATTCAGGCAGCAGTTTCGCGAAACGCGCCACTTCACCCTGAGCTTCGAGGATAGTCTGAGTCTTATAGGCGCGCGCTTCTTCGAGGATACGCTGTGCCTGACCGTTTGCACGTGGCTGGACTTCGTTGATGTATGCTTCCGCTTCACGGATATACTGCTGTTCGTTTTCACGGGCAGCAATCGCATCGTCAAACGCTGCTTTCACTTCTTCCGGCGGACGAGCAGCCTGGAAGTTGACGTCCAGCAGGGTGATACCCATGTTGTACGGACGAATGGTCTCTTCCAGCTCGCGCTGGGTATCGCTACGAATAACGGTACGACCTTCGGTCAGAATACGGTCCATGGTGTATTTGCCGATCACGCCGCGCAGGGCGCTGTCGGTAGCCTGACGCAGGCTGTCATCTGCACTGGTCACGCTAAACAGATAGTGCTGTGGATCGGTTACGCGGTACTGCACGTTCATCTCAACGCGCACCACGTTTTCGTCAGACGTCAGCATCACACCGGATGCCGCCAGCTCACGCACCGATTCAACGTTTACCGCCTTAACGTCATCGATAAAGGTTGGCTTCCAGTTCAGACCTGGCTCAACCAGATGGCTGAACTTACCGAAACGAGTGACAACACCGCGCTCGGCTTCTTTGATGGTGTAGAACCCGCTGGCAGCCCAGATAATTACCGCTGCAGCCGCAACAATAGTCACTACGCGACCGCCCATATGAGGACGCGGCCCCTGGCCAGTACCGCCGCCAGTGCCTTTACCACCGCCAAGACCGCCCAGCTTTTTACTCAGCTTGCGGAAGATATCATCCAGATCGGGTGGCCCCTGCTCGCGACCACCTTTGTTGCCATTTCCCCCGGAGTTGCCGCCTTGATTATTGCTGCTCCCCCACGGGTCGCGGTCTTGTCCGTTATTACCGGGCTGATTCCACGCCATGTATGTGCTCCATATTTGTTATGCGGTGATATACCTTCAAAGGCCTGGTATGCCGGAGCATCCATGGCGATTGGGGTATCCCAAAGGGCAAAAACCTTCAGGCATCTCCTTTCCGGTCAGACGACGTAGTCGACCAGCGCAGGTTCTTGTTTACAGAGGCGACGCCAGTCAACGATCGGCATACGCACTTGCAACCCCACGCTGCCGTCATCCTCCATCCACTCTTTTTCTATCGCCTGAAGCTGATAAAAACGGCTGCGCAGTCGGCCTTCCTCGGGCGGTAGACGCAGCGTGTGCTGGGCCACTTCACCGGAAAGACGTTCTGTTAAGGCCTGGAAAAGCAGTGGTACACCGACACCGGTCTGGGCAGAAAGCCAGACCCGAATCGGTATGTTCTCTTCATTTCTGTCGATACGCGGTTCGAAACCGTCCAGCATATCGATCTTGTTCATCACCAGCAGCGTTGGGATCTCGTGCGCATCAATCTCTTCCAGCACGATATTCACTGCGTCAATGTTTTCCTGCAGACGTACATCCGCAGCGTCAATCACGTGCAGCAGCAACGTCGCCTGACGGGTCTCCTGCAAGGTGGCTTTAAACGCAGCCACCAGATCGTGCGGCAAATGGCGGATAAACCCAACGGTATCCGCCAGCACGGTTTCACCGACATCCGTTACATCAATGCGGCGCAGCGTCGGATCCAGGGTCGCAAACAGCTGGTCTGCGGCGTAAACCTGGGCCTCAGTGATCTGGTTAAACAGGGTGGATTTACCGGCGTTGGTATAACCGACCAGCGACACCGTCGGAATGTCTGCTTTCTGTCGGGAGCGGCGCCCTTGCTCACGTTGTTTCTCAACTTTTTCCAACCGTGAGAGGATTTGCATTATACGGCCACGCAGCAAGCGACGGTCGGTTTCGAGCTGGGTTTCACCCGGGCCACGCAAACCAATCCCGCCTTTCTGTCTTTCAAGGTGTGTCCAGCCGCGCACCAGGCGCGTTGCCAGATGGCGCAACTGCGCCAGCTCAACCTGCAGCTTCCCTTCATGAGTACGCGCACGTTGAGCAAAAATGTCTAAAATCAAACCCGTTCGATCGATAACACGACATTCGCACAGACGTTCCAGGTTGCGTTCCTGGGCCGGTGTCAGGGCGTGATCAAAAAGCACGACTGATGCGCCAGTCGCTTTAACGGCATCCGCAATCTCTACTGCTTTACCTTCACCAACAAAATACTTTGGGTGCGGCGCTTTACGGCTACCGGTAATCACCTGCATTGCTTCGACACCGGCGGAAGAGACCAGAGATTCAAACTCCTGGAGATCTTCCATATCTTTGTCTTGCGAAAAATAGATGTGTACCAGCACCGCCTGCTCACCGGCATCATAACGGTCAAACAAGCGTAAACCTCTCTAAAAAGATCAGCGGGGAACGCAGAAACCTGGCTCCCCGATATGGAAATAACAGCCAGTAACCTTATTCGGTTTCTTCGCTGTCCTGCGCAGGCGCAGAAGAGCCCTGTGCGTTGCTGCCATGATGGTAGTTACTGGAACCGCCGCCAGCGTTATTGCTGTGATGAGATACCGGGCGAGACGGAACAACAGTAGAAATCGCGTGCTTGTAGACCATCTGGCTGACCGTGTTTTTCAACAGGATCACGAACTGATCGAAAGACTCAATTTGACCTTGCAGCTTAATACCATTCACCAAATAAATAGAAACTGGAACACGTTCACGACGCAGTGCGTTCAAGAACGGATCTTGTAAAGATTGCCCCTTAGCCATTCTATCTTTTCCTTATATGCTTGTTTTGTACTTAGAACCTTGCGATTCTGAAAAATTGCGCACGATACGGCTTAATTGTACACATTCAGTCTGCGATATCACCAACAACCTGTAACACATCTTGTAGCGCCTGCTGCGGTTTCTCACTGTCTAACCAGTGAATACCGTCCCAACCGCGCAACCAGGTCATCTGGCGTTTCGCTAACTGTCTCGTGGCGCAAATACCTCGATAAACCATTTCATCATGTGATATTTCACCTTCAATGTATGACCACATCTGGCGATAACCCACACAACGAATGGAAGGCATATCCGTATGCAAATCTCCACGGGCAAATAGCGCCCGCACTTCTGCTTCAAAATCTGAAGCTAACATCTGATGAAAACGCTGCTCAATTCGTTGATGGAGCAGTTCACGGCTCGCCGGGGCGATGGCGAACTGATGCACCTGATACGGCAGAGCCTCTCCTGACGTTTGCGTCAGTTCCGTTAAAGTTTTACCCGAAATGAAAAAAACTTCCAGTGCCCGGGAAAGCCTTTGCGGATCATTTGGATGAATACGTGCTGCGGCAACCGGATCGATTTCAGCCAGTTGTTCATGCAACGCACCCCATCCCTGCTCTGCCGCCTGTTGCTCAATTTTTGCTCTTACTTCAGGATCTGCCGATGGCAATGGCGATAACCCTTCCAGTAAGGCTTTGAAATAGAGCATGGTTCCACCCACTAACAGGGGGATACGACCTGCCGCACTGATCTCTGCCATCTGCGCCAGCGCATCGCGACGAAAATCTGCCGCCGAATACGCCTGCGCCGGGTCAAGGATATCCAGTAATCGGTGCGGCGCGGCGCGTAATTCGTCTGCGTTCGGCTTTGCTGTACCGATATCCATCCCCTGATAAATAAGGGCGGAATCAACGCTAATCAACTCTACTGGCAAAACTTTACGTAACTCAATGGCTAACGCTGTTTTGCCGGAGGCCGTTGGCCCCATCAAAAATATCGCCTTAGGCAGGCTGGTATTACTCAAGTCACTCATTTTTCAGGGCGTTCATCGCCGAATGTAGATCTACAGGTTGTAATAAACCACCCGGCGGCGCTTTCACCAGCTGCGGGCAGAGGCGTTCGACCTCAGCCAGCACCGTGATCGCCTGCGCCATACTCCACGTCGAATGTTCGCTGGCCAGTTGGCGAGCGATCCACTGCGCGGTGTTGGCGGCATCAAACGTCGTTTGTTGCGCCAGGTAGCCTATCAGTTCAGGAATCAAGTTTTGTAAATTTTGTTGGCGTAAGGGTAAAGGCACGGCCCGAAGCGTGACATGGTGCGCTTCGGTCACCATCTGGATGCCCATTTCAGCCAGCGCCGTTTGATAACGCTGGATGACCTGCGTCTCTTGCGCCGAGATTTTTATCCGCACCGGGATCAGCAGCGGCTGGGCGCAGGCCTGATGCGGCCCGGGGGCAAGCTGCGCCTGCTTTAACCAGCGTTCGGCGACCGGTAGGGACAACAGCGCCAGCTGGCCGTCACGCTCCAGCAGGGCAGTATCCGGCGCTACGATGGTCAGCACCCGACCAAAACTCTGGCTATGCCCCGCCAGCGTAGGGGCCGCGGGCGCGCTATCTTCTGCTTTATGTGCGGGAGCTGGGGTATCAAGCAATGTGCGATAGACCGCGCCCGCCTGCTTTTGGTAACCCGGCTGGGCATGGGGGTAGCTGGCACCCGATGCTCGCGGGGCCGATCCGCTGGATGCAAAGCGCGGCGCGGCCGGTTCACGTGCGACAGCCGGTTCTGCAAACTGGTTTTTACCCGCCGCTACGCGGTTTTCCGGGATAGGACGCGGCGCAGGTGCCACATCAGTCAACGGCAGGGTCGGATCGGCCTGCTGCTGTAACACGCTCAACACGCCCTGGTAGATAAAGTCATGCACCAGCCGTGACTGATGAAAACGCACTTCATGTTTGGCCGGATGAACGTTAACGTCCACCTGATGCGGGTCGATCTCCAGATAGAGCACAAAAGCGGGCTGCTCTCCGGCACCGAGTTTATCCTCGCACGCCTGGCGGATCGCATGATTGATCAGGCGGTCACGCATCATGCGCCCGTTCACGTAGCAATACTGGATCTCAGCAAATGCCGCGCTGCTCGCTTTCGGATCCGCCACCCAGCCGCGCAGGGTCAAATCGCCATGCTGCCACTCAATCGCCAGCGCCTGTTCAAGGAAGGGCGTACCGCAGATGGCACCCAGTCGGCGCTCTTTTTGCCCGCCCTGCGCCACGGCGCGGTACTGGCGCATCATCTTGCCGTTATGACTCAAATTGATGGTGACATCGAAACGCGCCAGCGCGATGCGGCGAATAATCTCGTCGATATGGCCGAATTCGGTTTTCTCGGTGCGCATAAATTTGCGCCGCGCGGGGGTGTTGTAGAACAGATCCAGCACTTCCAGCGTGGTGCCCACCGGGTGCGCGGCGGGTTTAACCGTCACGTCCATATCCCGGCCTTCGGCGTAAGCCTGCCAGGCTTCCGGCTGCTCTGCCGTGCGGGAAGTGAGCGTTAAGCGGGAGACAGAGCTGATACTCGCCAACGCTTCGCCGCGAAAACCGAGGCTGATGATGGCTTCGAGATCGTCAAGGGAGGCGATTTTGCTGGTTGCATGACGGGCCAGCGCTAACGCCAGCTCCTCTTTTTTGATGCCGCAGCCGTTATCACGAATACGGATGAGTTTCGCGCCGCCGCGCTCAATATCAATATCGATGCGGGTCGCACCCGCATCGAGACTGTTTTCCACCAGCTCTTTCACGACCGACGCAGGGCGTTCTACCACCTCACCGGCGGCGATTTGGTTCGCAAGCTGCGGCGGCAGAACCTGAATCGGCATGAAATCTCCTTAGTTGGTCGAGGTCGACTCGCCCGGTAATACGGCGCTGGCTGTCTGCGCCGCGCCACCCTGCGGTGCAGACTGGAGCGGATGCGTATCAAAATAGTTACGCAGGCCTTTATAAATCGCTTCGGCAATCTGCTGCTGGTAGTTATCGCTGCCCAGCAGTCGCTCTTCACCGTTATTACTGATAAAGCCAGTTTCGACCAGAATGGACGGGATATCCGGCGAACGCAGCACGCCCAGGCTGGCATGTTCCGGGCGGCGCTTATGCAGGGAACCCACACTTTGCAGCTGATTCAGGACGTTAGTCGCTACATCATACCCGACACGCTGGGAATGGCCGAACTGTAAATCCAGTACCGCCTGGCTCAGGTAGGGATCCGACTGGCTGTTCGCCAGCACGTCACCTGCCCCGCCCAACAGCTCGGATTGCTTTTCATGTTCCTCAAGCCAGTTTGCCATTTCACTGTTAGCACGACGGTTGGAAAGCACCCATACGGATGCCCCCGTCGCGCTGCGGTTGGGAGCCGCATCGGCATGCACAGAAACGAGGAAATTAGCGTTCTGCTGACGCGCCACGTCAGAACGGCCCATGACCGAGATAAAATAATCGCCGTCACGGGTTAATACACCTTTAAACATCGGGTCGTTGTTCAGCAGGGTTCGCAGCTTACGGGCAATGGCGATAGTCACGTTCTTCTCACGCGTGCCGCCCGGTCCGATAGCGCCAGGATCATCGCCACCGTGTCCTGCATCAATCGCAATGATAACCTTATCGCCGTTTGTCTGGCGCGCCTGGACGGCCGGACGGGTCACGGTATTGCTGCTGGTGACGCTGGTAATACGATCGCTGCCGGATTTAAACGGATTGCGGGCTGGCTCTGAAGGACGCGGTGCAACCACAGGCGCTTCCACCCGCTTTGCCACTACCGGTGGTGGTGGAGGCGGCGGCGGTGCATCGGCGTTGATGGTAAAAATCACCATGTAGTTCGCGCCGTTCTGTTGCTTCACCGCCCGGGTCTTGCCGTTTTGCGTTAAATCGACCACCAGACGCAAGGACTGATTGTCTTTCGGCGTACCGGAACGAATGCTATGCACCAGGTTATTGCCGCTGAACTGCAGCGGCAACCCTTTGATAACACCGGTCTGTTTGATATCCAGTGCGACGCTGCGCTTATCGTCCTGCGAAAAAGCATACTCAGGATCGCCCATAAAGCTGAAGGTGATCCGGGCCTGATTGTCGCCGTTGGACACCTGAATATCGGACAACGTTGCTGCCCCGGTCTGGGCACAAAACAGCACCGTTGCAGCCATCAACCAACTTTTAACGCGATTAATCATCCCGTTATCTCTTCTTTTAACCGGCCAACCGCGCCAGTATGGAGTGACCTGATGCGGAGACAGCAGTGACGCGGGCTTCACGCCCTTGCGCCTGATACTCCAGGTGAATTTCAACATCCGGGTCAGGCAAGACGCCCGTACCCTGCTGCGGCCACTCTACCAGGCAAATGGCATCGTTGGCGAAATAGTCACGGATCCCCATAAATTCCAGCTCTTCAGGATCGGCAAGGCGATAGAGATCGAAGTGGTACACCATCAGGTTATCCAGGGTGTACGGCTCCACCAGCGTATAGGTCGGGCTTTTCACGTTTCCCTGATGTCCCAGCGCCTGTAAGAAGCCCCGGCTAAAGGTGGTTTTACCCGCGCCAAGGTCGCCATACAGATAAATGACGGTTGCGCCCTTGCAGGCCTGCGCCACGCGCTGGCCGAGATCTAAAGTTGCCTGTTCGTCGGGTAAAGGGATCACTCGATTAATCATTTTCTACGTCAATTATTTCCGGGTTAACAACACGCCGTAGCGTGTCAAAAAGATCGGTTGCCAGCATGCCGCGCGTACCGTACTGGTCAGCCAGCCGATCGGCGGCTGCACCATGCACGACGCAGCCTGCGCAGGCAGCATCATAAAGCGCCAGTTTCTGTCCGAGCAACGCCCCGATAATACCGGAAAGCACATCGCCCATACCGCCGCTCGCCATGCCCGCATTGCCGGCATCAATAATACCTGACATTCCGCTTTCACTGGCGACGACGGTGCCAGCGCCTTTCAGCACTACCACACCACCGTAACGTTTTACCAGACGCTGGGCAGAATGTAAGCGATCGCTTTCAATTTCTGCAACGCTGCAGTTAAGCAGACGCGCGGCCTCGCCGGGGTGCGGCGTCAGGATGCGATTGTGACGTTTATCCGGGTTGATTGCCAGAAGGTTCAGCGCGTCAGCGTCCCAAAGCATGGCGTGCCGAAAGTTCTCGACCTTGCGTAACGCCTCTTTACCCCAGGACGCTTGTCCCAGACCGGGGCCAATTACGACCACATCGGCCCACTGCAGGCTGTCGTCCAGCGCCTCAGCGGTCAGTTCGTGTACCATCAGCTCAGGCCGGGCGGTGACGATCGGGGCAATATTTTCGCGGCGGGTCAGAACGCGCACCAGCCCTGCCCCCGTTCGCAGCGCCGCTTCGCCGGTCATGCGGATAGCCCCTGCGGTGCCGTGATCGCCGCCGATGATCACCAGTCGGCCGTGATCGCCCTTATGGGAGGTAGGACGACGCGGAGGTAGCCATTGCGCCAGTTGCGAAGCATCAAAGCGGCTGATGGGCGTCTCTTGTCCGGCAAGCCAGCCTTCCAGCCCGAGGGCGTTATGGTGCAGTTCCCCGACGACATCACGCGCTTTCCCGGTCAACAGGCCGGGCTTGAGGGCAACAAAGGTCACCGTATGGTTAGCGTGAATGACGTCGCCGGGCGTGGTGCCCGTCTGGGCGTTCAGCCCGGAGGGCACATCCAGCGCAACGATGGAGGCCGGGTGGTGGTTAGCGTGCGCGATTAATCTGGCAATCTCATTACGTGGCGCACTACGTAACCCCGTTCCCAGCAGGCCGTCGACGATCAGATCGACCTCTTCGGGCCAGGCCGTATCTGCAGCATGGATCACCCCCGCCGCCTCCAGCCAGGTTTCCCGCGCTTTTGCAGCCTCTTCGGGAAGCGGTTTGTCGCTCTCCTGCGCCAACAGCGTCACGGTTATACCGGCGGCCAGCGCCAGGCGTGCGACGACATAACCATCGCCACCGTTGTTGCCATGGCCACACAGGATCAGCCAGTGTCTGGCCTGCGGATACGCCCTGCGGGCAACGGCAAACGCTGCCTCACCCGCGCGCTGCATCAGTTCATAAAGCGTCATACCAATGCTGTCTGCAGCCTCTTGTTCGACGCGACGTAGCGCCTCCGCCGGCCAGACAGAATGTGGTATACTTGCGGGGTTTTTCTTCACAGTATGGTCCGTCATGTCACAGCCCCTCGATCTCAATCAGTTAGCGCAAAACATTAAACAGTGGGGCGCTGAGCTTGGTTTTCAACACGTGGGTATCACCGATACCGATCTCTCTGCCAGTGAGCCAAAACTCCAGGCATGGCTGGATAATCAATACCACGGCGAGATGGAGTGGATGGCGCGTCACGGCATGATGCGCGCCCGCCCGCATGAACTGCTGCCGGGAACGCTGCGCGTGATCAGTGTGCGGATGAACTACCTTCCCGCCCGGGCCGCTTTTGCCAGCACGCTAAAAGACCCCACGCTGGGATACGTCAGCCGTTATGCCCTGGGGCGTGATTATCATAAATTGTTGCGTAACCGGCTCAAAAAGCTGGGGGAAATGATCCAGCAGCAATGCGCCACGCTGAATTTTAGACCCTTTGTCGATTCCGCGCCTGTTCTTGAGCGGCCCCTGGCTGAAAAAGCGGGACTTGGCTGGACAGGTAAGCACTCACTTATCCTCAGCCGCGACGCCGGTTCCTTTTTCTTCCTGGGCGAGCTACTGATTGATCTCCCCCTGCCGGTGGATAAGCCGGTTGAAGATGGCTGTGGGCGCTGTGTCGCCTGCATGACTATCTGCCCTACCGGCGCCATCGTAGAGCCTTACACCGTCGATGCCCGCCGCTGCATCTCCTATCTGACCATTGAACTTGAAGGGGCGATCCCGGAAGAGTTTAGGCCGTTAATCGGCAATCGCATTTATGGCTGCGATGACTGCCAGCTGATCTGCCCGTGGAACCGTTATTCACAGTTAACGGAAGAGGACGACTTCAGTCCGCGCAAGGCCCTGCACGCTCCGCCGCTCATTGAGCTGTTTGGCTGGAGTGAAGCCTGGTTTTTAAAGGTAACGGAGGGATCGGCTATTCGCCGTATCGGGCACTTGCGCTGGCTGCGTAATATCGCCGTCGCGCTGGGAAATGCTCCCTGGGATGAAGCCAATATTCAGGCTCTGGAAAGTCGCCGAGGTGAGCACCCACTTCTTGATGAACACATAGAATGGGCGGTTGCGCAGCAAATCGCCAGGCGAAACGCCTGTGCCGTAGAGGTGCAATTACCGCAGAAAAACAGGCTGGTCCGGGTGGTCGAAAAAGGGCTGCCGCGGGATGCATGATGTTTCCACAGCCTGTGAATAAAATTTAAAAGCCAGAAACCATCTGGGCCAGGCTATTGGTCAAGTGATCGGCTTAACATTTTGAAATGATATTTTCTCTATAATTTTCAATAAATTATAAAGTTACTATTCATCAGGCGAAGTATTTGGCTATTCGCAGAAAATTAACAAAGCTGTGGATAAGTCTGTTAAGAAGAGTTTGTCAGAAATGAAACAAGTCATCCCCGGCGGGGCTTGCTGCGGTGGATATCTGGAAGGGGAGAAAAAATTTGGAGCGGGAAACGAGACTCGAACTCGCGACCCCGACCTTGGCAAGGTCGTGCTCTACCAACTGAGCTATTCCCGCTTAATCTTCGTCTTTCACGCTGCTGTTTTGTTGCAACCTGAAATCCTGCGATTTTGGTGGTGCGTATCTTGCGATACTTTTCAAATTTTGGAGCGGGAAACGAGACTCGAACTCGCGACCCCGACCTTGGCAAGGTCGTGCTCTACCAACTGAGCTATTCCCGCTTAATCTTCGTCTTTCACGTTGCTGCTTTGTTGCAACCTGAAAGCCTGCGATTGGTGGTCTTACTGCACAGCGAACAGATTTGGAGCGGGAAACGAGACTCGAACTCGCGACCCCGACCTTGGCAAGGTCGTGCTCTACCAACTGAGCTATTCCCGCAAAATCTATGCTGTCGTAACGATGAATTCTCTGTCGTTACGGGAGGCGCATTATACGAGAAATCCTTTCTGCTGCAACCCCCCCAAAAGCGTTTTTTTATAAATTTAATTCAAGTGCTGCAATATTCGTCACATTGCGCATTTTTAAATCGTTATAGCGGTTTAGCCCCGGCAACTGCAGCACCGCCGGGGTTCTCGCTTACAGTTTAATGAAATGTTCGCGGTAATACGCCAGTTCCGCCACTGACTCACGGATATCGTCCATGGCCTGATGCGTCCCCTGCTTCTTAAAGCCATCCAGCATTTCCGGCTTCCAGCGGCGCGCCAGCTCTTTCAGGGTACTGACATCGAGATAGCGGTAGTGGAAATAGGCTTCCAGCTCCGGCATGTACTTAAACAGGAAACGGCGATCCTGGCCAATGCTGTTACCACAAATCGGTGACTTACCCTGCGGTACCCACTGCTTGAGGAACTCAAGGGTAGCCAGCTCGGCTTCGCGGTCGCCCTGGGTGCTGGCTTTCACGCGGTCCACCAGGCCGCTGCCGGTGTGGGTACGTACGTTCCAGTCATCCATCAGCGCCAGTTGCTCATCGGACTGATGCACGGCAATGGTTGGCCCTTCCGCGAGCACATTCAGGTTCGCATCGGTTACCAGTGTGGCGATCTCAATAATGCGATCGCGCTCGGGATCCAGCCCGGTCATCTCCAGATCAATCCAAATCAGATTGTTTTCATCTGCACTCATGTTATTTTCCACCCTTCTCGTATAACCGGCCGTGGCAGGTTAACTAGTATTAATTAGTGTGTATCATAGAGGTTTTGCCCAATATGGGCGACCAGGAGCCAGCACGATTGAGTAAAAATAAACTCTCCAAAGGGCAGCAGCGCCGCGTGAAAGCCAATCACCAGCGCCGTCTTAAAACCACTTCGGAGAAGGTCGATTACGACGACAACCTGTTTGGCGAACCCGCTGAAGGCGTAGTGATTAGCCGCTTCGGTATGCATGCTGATGTGGAATCGGGTGATGGCGAGGTTCACCGCTGCAATATTCGCCGCACCATCCGCTCGCTGGTAACCGGTGACCGCGTGGTCTGGCGTCCGGGTAAAGCTGCAGCAGAAGGCGTGACGGTGAAAGGCATCGTTGAAGCCGTGCATGAGCGCACGTCGGTTCTGACGCGCCCGGACTTCTACGACGGCGTAAAACCCATTGCCGCCAATATCGATCAGATCGTCATTGTCTCGGCGATCCTGCCCGAGCTGTCGCTGAATATTATCGACCGTTATCTCGTCGCTTGTGAAACCCTGCAAGTAGAGCCGCTGATTGTCCTGAACAAAATCGATCTGCTCGACAGCGAAGGCATGGACTTCGTTAATGAGCAGATGGATATCTATCGCAAGATTGGCTATCGCGTGCTGATGGTCTCGAGCCGGACGCAGAATGGCCTGCAGCCGCTCGAAGAGGCATTAACCGATCGCATCAGCATTTTTGCCGGTCAGTCCGGCGTAGGCAAATCCAGCCTGCTGAACAACCTGCTGGGTCTACAACAAGAGATTCTGACTAACGATGTCTCTGACAACTCCGGTCTGGGTCAGCACACCACCACTGCCTCACGTCTGTATCACTTCCCGCACGGCGGCGATGTTATCGACTCCCCGGGGGTGCGTGAATTTGGTCTGTGGCATCTCGAACCCGATCAGATCTTTAACGGCTTTGTCGAGTTCCTCGACTATTTAGGCGCGTGTAAATACCGTGACTGTAAGCACGATAACGACCCTGGCTGCGCCATTCGTGCCGCGGTCGAAAACGGTGAAATTGCGGAAACCCGTTTTGCCAACTATCACCATATTCTCGACAGCATGGCGCAGGTAAAAACGCGTAAAAGCTTTTCTGAATCTGATGACTGACAACTAAGCTAAGCGTCGCTAAAATCGTCCCCTTTTTTTCAGGTTCCGGCTGTCTGACAGCCGGTTCAGGAACGACAAAACAATGGCCTGGAGGCTACCTTGTTAAACTCATTTAAACTTTCGCTTCAATACATTCTGCCAAAACTGTGGCTCACTCGCCTGGCGGGCTGGGGCGCGAGCAAACGAGCGGGCTGGCTGACCAAGCTGGTAATCGATCTGTTCGTGAAATACTACAAGGTCGATATGCGTGAAGCGCAGAAGCCGGATACCGCCAGCTACCGCACCTTTAACGATTTCTTCGTGCGCCCACTGCGCGATGAAGTGCGTCCGCTGAATACCGACCCGAACGTGCTGGTGATGCCTGCTGACGGCGTGATCAGCCAGCTGGGCGCGATCGAAAACGACAAGATCCTGCAGGCTAAGGGCCATAACTACAGTCTGGAAGCTTTGCTGGCAGGTAACTACCTGATGGCGGATCTGTTCCGCAATGGTTCCTTTGCCACCACTTACCTGTCGCCACGCGACTATCACCGCGTGCATATGCCGTGCAACGGTATTCTGCGTGAAATGATCTACGTCCCGGGCGATCTGTTCTCGGTGAACCATTTGACCGCGCAAAATGTTCCGAACCTTTTTGCCCGTAACGAGCGCGTTATCTGCCTGTTCGACACCGAGTTTGGCCCGATGGCGCAGATTCTGGTGGGTGCCACCATTGTCGGCAGCATTGAAACCGTCTGGGCGGGCACCATTACGCCACCGCGCGAAGGCGTGATTAAACGCTGGACCTGGCCTGAGGGTGAAAGCGAAGGCTCCGTGGCGCTGCTGAAGGGTCAGGAGATGGGCCGCTTCAAACTCGGCTCCACTGTAATCAACCTGTTTGCCCCGGGTAAAGTGAAGCTGGTAGAGCAGCTTGAAAGCCTGTCCGTAACCAAACTCGGCCAGCCGCTGGCGGTTTCGACGGAGCCTTTCGTTACAACGGACGCAGAGCCTGCCCCGCTGTCAGACGAAGAGATCGCCGCTGAACTCGAAGCCAGCCCGCTGGTTGATGACAAAAAAGACGCAAGCTAAGCAAAGGTAAACTGACGTGCGCCTGATTATCACTTTGCTGATGGCCTGGTGCCTCAGTACGGGGGCGTACGCCGCGAACGCCCCTGACAGTAAACAAATCTCACAGGAACTCGAGCAGGCGAAGGCGGCAAAGCCTGCCCAGCCAGAAACCGTTGAGGCGCTCGAGGCTGCGCTGAACGCGCTTGAGGAGCGTAAAGCCTCCCTTGAGCGCGCCGCGCAGTACCAGCAGGTCATCGATAACTTCCCCAAACTTTCACAAACCTTGCGCGCGCAGCTGAACGATATTCGTGAAGAGCCGCGCCAGGTGCCTGCGGGCATGACCTCTGACACCCTGAATCAGGAGATCCTGCAGGTCAGCAGCCAGTTACTGGAAAAAACCCGCCAGGCGCAGCAGGAGCAGGAGCGCGCCCGCGATATTGCGGACTCCCTGAACCAGCTGCCTCAGCAGCAAACCGATGCCCGCCGTCAGCTCAATGAGGTAGAACGCCGGGCCGGAGCGCAAACCGGCGCTAACGCCCTCAGCCAGGCTCAAAATCTCGGCCTACAGGCGGAATCTGCCAGGTTAAAAGCCAGGGTAGATGAACTGGAGCTGGCGCAGCTTTCGGCCAACAATCGCCAGGAGCTGGCGCGTATGCGCTCTGAGCTGGCGAAAAAACAGGGCGAGCAGCTGGATGCTTATCTCCAGGCGCTGCGCAATCAACTCAACAGCCAGCGCCAGCGCGAAGCCGAGCGGGCGCTGGAAAGCACTGAACTGCTGGCGGAAAACAGCGAGAACCTGCCCGCCGGTATCGTCGAGCAGTTTAAGGTCAACCGTGAGCTTTCTGCCGCGCTCAACCAGCAGGCGCAGCGCATGGATCTGGTGGCTTCCCAGCAACGCCAGGCCACCAATCAAACGCTACAGGTACGTCAGGCGCTGAATACGCTGCGCGAGCAGTCGCAGTGGCTTGGCTCATCGAACCTGCTTGGTGAAGCCCTGCGCGCCCAGGTTGCCCGTCTTCCTGAAATGCCAAAACCCCAGCAGCTCGATACCGAAATGGCGCAACTGCGTGTGCAGCGTCTGCGCTTTGAAGATCTGCTGAATAAGCAGCCGCAGCTGCGCCAGATCCACCAGCCGGACGGCAAGCCGCTCACCGCCGAGCAAAACCGCATTCTGGAAGCCCAGCTACGCACCCAGCGCGAGCTGTTGAACTCCCTGTTACAGGGGGGCGATACGCTGCTGCTCGAGCTGACCAAACTGAAAGTCTCAAATAGCCAGCTGGAAGATGCGTTAAAAGAGGTCAACGAGGCCACTCACCGCTATCTGTTCTGGACCTCGGACGTACGCCCGATCACCTTCTCCTGGCCGCTTGATATTGTTCAGGATCTGCGGCGGTTGATTTCGCTGGATACCTTCAGCCAGCTTGGTAAAGCCAGCGTGATGATGCTCACCAGCAAGGAGACGATTTTCCCGCTGCTTGGCGCATTAATTCTGGTTGGATTCAGTATTTACTCCCGCCGTCACTTCACCCGCTTCCTCGACCGCTCCAGCGCGCGCGTCGGTAAGGTGACCCAGGACCATTTCTGGCTCACGCTGCGTACGGTCTTCTGGTCGATCCTGGTGGCCTCGCCGTTGCCGGTACTGTGGATGACCCTGGGTTATGGCCTGCGTGAGGCCTGGCCTTACCCGCTGGCGGTGGCGATTGGCTTTGGAGTAACGGCCACCGTGCCGCTGCTGTGGGTCGTGATGATCTGCGCCACCTTCGCCCGGCCGAATGGCCTGTTTGTCGCCCACTTTGGCTGGCCGCGTCACCGCGTGGCGCGGGCGATGCGCTACTATCTGATGAGCATCGGGCTGATTGTGCCGCTGATCATGGCGCTGATCATGTTTGATAATCTGAACGACAGGGAGTTTTCCGGCTCGTTCGGCCGCCTGTGTTTCATCCTGATTTGTGGTGCGCTGGCGGTGGTCACGCTGAGTCTGAAGAGAGCCGGGATCCCGCTCTATCTCGACAAAGAGGGCAGCGGCGATAACATGGTCAACCATATGCTGTGGAATTTGCTGCTCAGCGCCCCGCTG
Organism: Leclercia sp. GLN_9; assembly: GCF_043105735.1. NCBI lineage: Bacteria > Pseudomonadati > Pseudomonadota > Gammaproteobacteria > Enterobacterales > Enterobacteriaceae > Leclercia > Leclercia sp. GLN_9. The sequence continues at coordinate 24,367 of NZ_JBICLV010000038.1, read as the reverse complement.
GCGGCGATTCTGGCGGCAGCCGTCGGCTATCTGGCCACTGCCCAGGCGCTACTGGCGCGTCTTGAAACCTCGGTAGCAATCTGGTTCCTGCTGCTGGTGGTCTACCACGTTATTCGCCGCTGGATGCTGATTCAGCGTCGTCGTCTGGCCTTCGACCGGGCGAAAAACCGTCGTGCCGAAATTCTCGCCCAACGTGCGCGCGGCGAAGAAGAGCCAGCCCATATGCTCAGCACGGAAGGAACGGTGGAGGTCGATGAAACGGAGCTGGATCTGGATGCCATTAGTACCCAGTCCCTGCGCCTGGTCCGTTCCATTCTGATGCTGATCGCGCTGCTGTCCGTCATTGTGCTGTGGTCGGAAATCCATTCAGCGTTTGGCTTCCTGGAAAACATTACCCTCTGGGATGTTACCTCGACGGTTCAGGGCGTGGAAAGTCTGGAGCCGATTACGCTCGGGGCAGTGCTGATCGCCATTCTGGTGTTCATCATCACCACCCAGCTAATCCGAAACTTCCCGGCGCTGCTGGAGCTGGCCCTGTTGCAGCATCTGGATCTCACCCCGGGCACCGGATACGCCATTACCACCATCACCAAATACCTGCTGATGGTGTTTGGCGGGCTGGTGGGCTTCTCGATGATCGGCATCGAGTGGTCGAAGTTGCAGTGGCTGGTAGCCGCGCTCGGTGTCGGGCTTGGGTTTGGCTTGCAGGAGATCTTCGCCAACTTTATCTCAGGCCTGATTATCCTGTTTGAAAAGCCGATCCGTATTGGCGATACCGTGACGATCCGCGATCTGACCGGCAGCATTACGAAGATCAACACCCGCGCCACCACGATCAGCGACTGGGATCGCAAAGAGATTATCGTTCCTAACAAGGCGTTTATCACCGAGCAGTTTATCAACTGGTCGCTGTCGGACTCCGTGACGCGTGTGGTACTGACCGTACCGGCCCCGTCAGATGCCAACAGCGAAGAGGTGACGCAAATTCTCTATACCGCGGCCGAGCGCTGTTCGCTGGTGATCAGCACGCCGGAACCGGAAGTGTTCCTGGTGGATTTACAACAGGGGATCCAGATTTTCGAGCTGCGTATCTATGCGGCCGAAATGGGTCATCGCATGCCGCTGCGTCATGAGATCCACCAGCTGATTCTGGCGGGCTTCCGTGAACACGGTATCGACATGCCATTCCCACCGTTCCAGATGCGACTGGAAACCCTGGATGGACATAAGACGGGAAGAACATTAACGTCAGCGGCGAAGACACGCCCGGCGGGAAGTTTGTAAAAATAAAAGCCAGCCGCATCAGTGGCTGGCTTTTTTGCCTGCGATTTTACCCAAGACAAAACTGGTACCTGAAAACAAATCGCCATAACCAGATGCCTGCGATAAGTATTGTTATAAGGTACAGAAATCCGTGATGGGCTTTTTTTATCAAAAAAGCATAAAGCGCAGGTAAAAAAATCGGGAACGTAATGAGCATTCCGAAACCGCGGATATCATCATTCTCGACATACGCCATCAGGTCACAGATGTTTTTGATGTTCTCTTCTCCAATCCACCATTCCTTATCCTGTGTTGAGAAGATAACAGTGACGATAATCGATAAGCACAGCCAGATGATCCCAAGCGTAAATATTTTATAGCTCACTTAAATACCTTCTAAGATGGCCATGATCGCGCTTTTTTTCGCAATTATGCGTCTCACCGTATACTCGTGAAGACTGACCCACGGGATGGTGAATGGAAGCAATGCGATTACCCGCACTTCTTTGGGTATCTCTGTTACATCGTGAACCTGCCAGAATGATTTTTCATCTGCCAGATTATCGGTTCGGATACCCGGATTGGCATAAGAGGTTAAATCGCGTAAATAAAATTCACCCCCCTACTCCCCGCACACTTTCAGGCAGTAGGGGAATAGCGAACTCAGTCAGCCACCCAAATCGGTGATGGCGCTACGCGACGACGGTAATTCTCATAAATCCCCATCGCCATCAGCGAGAAGAAGATCGGGCCGCCGACCATCCACAGCGCGCTGTTCCAGTCGTTGGCCTCAATAACCGGCTGGATCACGGTGAAAATATTTGCAAAGGCTACCACCAGCACGACGACGGTCGTTGCCAGCAGCGTGGCGGCGCGGGTTTTGAAAATCACGAACGGACGTTCGAGATCCTGCTTCGCCTTAAAGAACGGGAACGCCAGAGTCAGGAAAAGATAGGGCAGCGTCATTGATACGTTCGCCATCAGGGTCAGCTTGTTATAAAACGCAGAAGCAGTATCCCCTCCGAACGACACCAGAAGAATAAACACACAGACCAGCAGACACTGCATCCACATGGCATTCGCAGGCATGCCTGCCGTGTTGAGTTGCGTCATGCGGGTCGGCCACAGCGCTTTTGGTGTTCCCTGGATAATCGCTTTTAGCGGCGAATAGATCAGCGTGAAGAAAGCACCGGTATAGGCGAGGAACATTGACAGGCCGGTGATACGCGCAAACCAGACGCCCATCGTCGTGGCCGCATCCGGCGTCAGCTGCATTGCCTGCCCGAGCGTCATCCCCAGGCTTTTCATCAGCACGTAAGTAATATTGCCAAGGTTAGTGGTGTCGTTGCTTAATACCTGCTGCCAGTTGGTGCTCACCCCCCAGAGGAAAATCGCCAGCGAGTAGCCGACAGAGATAACCATCGCCGCGAAGATGATCCCTTTGGCAAAGTTCTTTTCCGGGTTTTCGGTTTTATCGACCAGGCCGCCCACGGCTTCAATACCGCCGTAGGCAAAGATCGCAAACACCACAAAGGAGAGCATCGCGAGGCCGGACTGATAGCTCGGGTTAGGTGACGAAACGAAATTCACCTCCTGCGCAAAATGGCCGCCGTTGAGGCACAAAATCGCGATGCTCACCAACAGCAGGACCAGGTTCAGACACATGACTGAAATACCGCCCACGGCGGTTATGCGTGCGATTTTGTTGATGCCTTTCGATGCCACCAGCGTTACCAGCATCATCCAGCAGACCGCGAGAATCCCGACGACCTGCGTGGAGCTAAGTCCAGCCAAAGACCAGACCTGCGTTTTATCTGCTCCAAAGAGAAACGTCGAGAAGGGTACCCACACCTTGGCGGCCGTACTGACCATCCAGACCACGTAGGAAGAGAACCACATAAACGTGCCGATAAACGCGTAGCGCGGCTCGATACTGTTGTTCATCCACGAGTAAATCCCGCCCTCTTCCTTGCGATAAGCGGACCCCATCTCCGCCATCATTAGCGCAAACGGAATAAAGAAGAACAGAGCAGAGACGATATAAAACGGCGTCGCGCTGTAGCCCATCAGGTAAAACGCCGAGGGGCTATTGGCAAAACCAAACACTGACGTAAAGATCATCAGGATGAGACCGGTCAGGGTCATCTTTTTCATTGAGTGGGACATAGAACCATCCAAAGCGAAAATAAACTGCGCGGATGGTAGCAGATGACCAGATGAACAGTGTGGCTATTCAGGGCAAATTAGGAAAATAGCCTGCGTTACGCGGCACTGGAAGTTATTGATGTTACTAATAATTAATGAGGAATTTATTGCCCGGGAGGGAAGCATACCGGGCAGAGATGCGTACCGCCCGGTATTTTATTACGCGCGATCGACCGTAAATGCAATCACGTCGCCAAGCTGCTCTGCGCCAAGCGCCAGCATCACCAGACGATCAACCCCCAGCGCCACGCCGGAGCAGTCCGGCAAGCCGGCTTTTAACGCGCCCAACAGATTGTGATCGATAGGCTGCTGCGGCAGGCCGCGCGCGGCACGCTTGCGATTATCCTGGTCAAAACGCTGCTGCTGTTCACGGGCGTCGGTCAGTTCATGAAAACCATTCGCCAGTTCAATACCTTTAAAGTACACCTCGAAACGCTCCGCCACGCGGTGATCTTCGGTGCTGATCTGCGCCAGTGACGCCTGGCTTGCCGGGAAGTGATAGACAAAGGTCGGACGATCTTTGCCAATCTGCGGCTCAACGCCAAAGGTAAAGAGCAGCTGCAGCAGCGTGTCGCGATCTTCTTCAGTATCGGCAACGTTGCTGAGATCCAGTTTTGCCGCCACTTCGCGCAGCTGGGTTTTATCCGCAGAGAGCGGATCAATTTCCAGATGGCGCTGGAAAGCCTGCTGATAAGAGAGGGTCTCGGCTTCCGGGCACTCCAGCACCTGCTGCAGGAGGTCGTCCACCTCGTTCATCAGGCGGTACATATCATAATGCGGCCGGTACCACTCCAGCATGGTGAATTCCGGGTTGTGATGACGCCCCATCTCTTCATTACGGAAACTGCGGCACAGCTGATATACCGGGCCACATCCCGCCGCCAGCAGGCGCTTCATGTGGTATTCCGGGCTGGTCATCAGGTAGAGATTCATCCCCTGGGAGTGACCAGGGCCAACGAAACGGGTCTCAAACGGCACCAGGTGAATATCCGTTACCGTCGCCTGGCTCATGCAGGGCGTTTCCACCTCCAGCACACCGCGGTCGGCAAAGAAGCGGCGGATCTCCGACATAATTGCTGCGCGTTTTAAAAGATTGGGGATGGATGCGCTCGGCTGCCAGGTGGCCGTTTCGCTCATGAGAAGTTCTCCGATTTCAGACAAGGGGACGAAGTCTACTCGTAACCTATGGCAGAGACAAATTTTGCACAGTCAATTTTGTGGTTTTCATAACTTCCAATAATTTCGTGACGTGATTCATCAATTACAGTGATAAATCGCGGGAAAGAACCGCAAAAAAATCGAACACGTCAAATTTCCCTTTCTTTCCTAAGGCTATACTGCGTTACCCATAAAGGAGCAGTGGAATCGCTTTCGCATTCGCCTTACCGGGCCGTGCACTACCTCAGGGTAGCGGAGATGCGAAATATCAAAAATCTGGAGGAATGTCGTGCATACCTTTCAAGCCGATCTTGCCATTATAGGCGCAGGCGGAGCGGGATTACGCGCAGCAATTGCTGCAGCCCAGGCTAACCCAAACGCTAAAATTGCCCTGATTTCAAAAGTCTACCCGATGCGCAGCCATACGGTCGCCGCGGAGGGAGGATCCGCCGCCGTCGCGCAGGATCATGACAGCTTTGAGTATCACTTCCACGACACCGTTGCCGGTGGCGACTGGCTGTGCGAACAGGATGTCGTTGATTATTTCGTTCATCATTGCCCAACGGAAATGACCCAGCTGGAGCAGTGGGGTTGCCCCTGGAGCCGTCGTGAAGATGGCAGCGTCAATGTGCGTCGCTTCGGCGGCATGAAGATTGAACGTACCTGGTTTGCCGCCGATAAGACCGGCTTCCATATGCTCCACACCCTGTTCCAGACCTCGCTGCAGTTCCCACAGATCCAACGCTTCGACGAACATTTCGTCCTCGACATTCTGGTCGATGACGGCCAGGCCCGCGGCCTGGTGGCGATGAACATGATGGAAGGCACGCTGGTTCAGATCCGCGCCAATGCGGTGGTGATGGCCACCGGCGGTGCCGGACGCGTCTATCGCTACAACACCAACGGCGGCATCGTGACGGGCGACGGAATGGGCATGGCGTTACAGCATGGTATTCCACTGCGCGACATGGAGTTCGTCCAGTATCACCCAACCGGCCTGCCCGGCTCCGGCATTCTGATGACTGAAGGCTGCCGCGGCGAAGGCGGTATTCTGGTCAATAAAGATGGCTATCGCTATCTGCAGGATTACGGCATGGGTCCCGAAACCCCGCTGGGTGAGCCGAAAAACAAATACATGGAACTCGGTCCGCGCGACAAAGTGTCGCAAGCGTTCTGGCACGAGTGGCGTAAAGGCAACACCATCCCAACCCCACGCGGCGATGTGGTCTATCTCGACCTGCGCCACCTGGGTGAGCAGAAGCTGCTGGAACGTCTGCCCTTCATTTGCGAACTGTCGAAAGCGTATGTGGGCGTCGATCCTGTCAAAGATCCGATTCCGGTACGCCCAACCGCGCACTACACCATGGGCGGTATCGAAACCGATCAGCAGTGTGAAACCCGTATTAAAGGGCTGTTTGCAGTGGGCGAATGTTCGTCCGTCGGCCTGCATGGCGCTAACCGTCTGGGTTCAAACTCACTGGCAGAACTGGTGGTGTTTGGCCGTCTTGCTGGTGAACAAGCCGTGGCACGCGCTGCGACGGCTGGCACCGCTAACAGTGCCGCGCTTGATGCGCAGGTGGCCGATGTGGAGCAGCGCCTGAAAAAGCTGGTTAATCAGGAAGGCACTGAAAACTGGGCGAAGATCCGCGACGAAATGGGTCTGTCCATGGAAGAAGGTTGCGGCATTTACCGTACACCGGAGCTGATGCAGAAGACCATCGACAAACTGGCCGAGCTGCAGGAGCGCTTCAAACGGGTACGCGTGACTGACACCTCCAGCGTCTTTAATACCGATCTGCTCTACACCATTGAGCTGGGTCATGGCCTGAATGTGGCCGAATGTATGGCGCACTCCGCCTTCGCACGTAAAGAGTCGCGCGGTGCGCACCAGCGCCTGGACGAAGGCTGCACGGAGCGTGACGACGTGAACTTCCTGAAGCATACCCTCGCTTATCGCGATGCAGACGGCTCTACCCGTCTGGACTACAGCGACGTGAAGATCACCACGCTGGCACCGGCGAAACGTGTGTACGGTGCAGAAGCGGAAGCAGCCGAGAAGAAGGAGACGACAAATGGCTGAGATGCAAACAATGAAAGTGGAAGTGGTGCGCTACAACCCGGAAGTAGACAGCGCGCCGCACAGCACTTTCTATGACGTGCCTTACGATGAGCAGACCTCCCTGCTGGATGCGCTTGGCTACATTAAAGACAACCTGGCGCCGGACCTGAGCTACCGCTGGTCCTGCCGTATGGCGATCTGCGGCTCCTGCGGCATGATGGTCAACAAGGTGCCCAAACTGGCCTGTAAGACCTTCCTGCGTGAATACCCGAAAGGGATGAAGGTCGAAGCGCTGGCTAACTTCCCGATTGAGCGCGATCTGGTGGTCGACATGACCCACTTTATCGAGAGCCTGGAAGCCATCAAGCCGTACATTATTGGCAATCCGCGCACGCCGGAACAGGGACCGAACAAGCAAACCCCGGCGCAGATGGCTAAATATCATCAGTTCTCCGGCTGCATTAACTGCGGTCTCTGTTATGCCGCCTGCCCGCAGTTTGGTCTGAATCCAGAGTTTATTGGCCCAGCCGCGATTACCCTGGCGCATCGCTACAACGAAGATAGCCGCGATCACGGTAAGAAAGAACGTATGGCGCAGCTGAACAGCCAGAACGGTGTCTGGACCTGTACCTTCGTTGGCTACTGCTCGGAAGTGTGTCCGAAGCATGTCGACCCGGCCGCCGCGATCCAGCAGGGCAAAGTGGAAAGTTCGAAAGACTTTCTTATCGCTACCCTGAAACCACGCTAAGGAGTGCATGATGACGACTAAACGCAAAGCCTATGTCCGGCCGATGCCGTCCACCTGGTGGAAAAATCTGCCGTTTTATCGCTTCTATATGCTGCGTGAAGGCACGGCGGTGCCGGCGGTGTGGTTCAGCATCGAACTGCTGTACGGTCTGTTTGCCCTTAAGCACGGGCCTGAAACCTGGGCCGGTTTTGTTGGATTCCTGCAGAACCCTATTGTGGTGATCCTGAATATCATCGTGCTGGCGGCAGCGCTGTTGCATACCAAAACCTGGTTTGAGCTGGCGCCGAAAGCGGCAAATATTATCGTCAAAAACGAAAAGCTGGGGCCAGAGCCGATCATCAAAGGACTCTGGGCGGTGACTGCGGTCGTGACCGTGGTTGTTCTTGGCGTAGCCCTGTTCTGGTAAGGAGACCTCTGTGATTAATCCAACTCCAAAACGTTCTGATGAGCCAGTCTTCTGGGGACTCTTCGGGGCAGGTGGTATGTGGTGCGCCATTATCGCGCCGGTCATTATTCTGCTGGTGGGCATTATGCTGCCGCTGGGGCTTTACCCCGGCGATGCGCTGGGCTACGAGCGGGTGTTGGCTTTTGCCCATAGCCTTATTGGCCGGGTGTTCATTTTCCTGATGATCGTGCTGCCGCTGTGGTGTGGCCTGCACCGCATTCATCACGCCATGCACGACCTGAAGATCCACGTCCCTAACGGGAAATGGGTGTTCTACGGACTGGCCGCCATTCTCAGCGTGGTCACGCTGGTTGCCGTTGTGTTTATGTGATCTTCCTCCGCTCTCCCACCTGTTGGTGGGAGAGCAAAATTCCTGACAGGTTCTACACTTATGAAAAATCCTGTAAGGAAACGCCTATGCGCATCCTGCCCGTCATCGCCGCCATTGCCGCTGCATTTCTGGTTGTTTCCTGTAGTACGCCTGCCCCGCCTCAGGGCGTGACTGTCGTCCGGCCCTTTAACGCCCAGCAGTTTATGGGTTCCTGGTATGAAATTGCCCGTTTTGACCATCGCTATGAGCGTGCCTTACAACAGGTAACGGCTCACTACAGCCTGATGAGCGACGGCGGAATCCAGGTCATCAACCGTGGCTATAATCCTGACCGCGGCATGTGGCAAAAAATGACGGGGAAAGCCTACTTTACCGGCGCGTCTGATACCGCCGCGCTGAAAGCCTCTTTCATCGGTCCTTTTTATGGCGGGTATAACGTGATTGCGCTGGATAAAAATTATCAGCATGCGCTAGTGTGCGGGGCCGATCGTGACTACCTGTGGGTTCTTTCCCGCACACCAACGATTCCAGATGAGATGAAACAGAGATTGCTGGACTCTGCCAGCCGTCAGGGATTTGATATCAGCCAGTTGGTCTGGGTTGAGCAGACCCATTAGTGAGTGCTGAGCTTCAGCCCAATAATCCCGGCGACGATCAATGCGAGGCTGGCAATACGCGCCAGGCTCGCAGACTCACCCAGCAGTAAAATCCCGGTAATGGCCGCGCCTACCGCACCAATCCCCGTCCACACTGCATAAGCCGTCCCTACGGGCAGCGAACGCATGGCCCAGGAGAGCAGCACAATGCTCACGATCATCGCAGAAACGGTAATAATGCTGGGCGTGAGACGCGTGAACCCGTGGGTATATTTCAGGCCAATGGCCCAAACCACTTCGAGTAAACCGGCGATAAAAAGAATAATCCAGGACATAAAGGCTCCTTAACTTAAATAACAGTCTGGGGCCGTCCCCGATGAGAGAAGCGCTTACAGGTCGTCCTGTAAGGCAGGTGAACAACTTATTGTGAAGAGCATGCATTCATTTTTCAACGTCTTTGTTTCTGGCCATAGTTAACCATTTGAATGCAAGAAATAGACGTAATTAGCTGCGAAATTCCCCCATTTATAACTCATCCGACTTCTTTACTATGAGTGACTTCCTCGATGCAGGAAGCGACTTCACTTTGCCGATTGCGAAAACCAAATGTTCAAAATTCTTTTGATTGACCGGTGTCATTACACCCGCATGGGCCTGGAAATGTGGATCAATCATTCAGGGCTGTTCCCCTCCCCCGTTCTGGTAACGGGCCTTAACAATCTCTTTCTGGCCAGAGAGCATATTCTGCAATGGAAACCGACGCTGGTAATTGCAGATTTGCAGGGGTTTACGTCAGACATACAACATATCCAGCAGCTCTCTTCTCTGATGAGCGCCAGTGAAACCGTGCCTTTTGTTTTACTGCAATCAGAGGAACAACCTGAAACGTCGGCCTTTATGAATACCTTTCCCTTGTGGGCATCATTAGCCAAAACGATCCCGCTGGCGATACTGGCGCAGACAATTAATGAGGCATTAGCCTCACAAGAAATCAGTGAACCTGGACCTGTCGCAACGCCATTACTGACGCGCCAGGAAGAGAAAGTGTTAACGCTATGGATGGACGGCGCCAGCAACCAGAAGATTGCCAGTAAACTGAGTATTCACGGGAAAACGGTTTACACCTACAAGCGCAATATTCGAATGAAATTGCACATGGATACACGGTACTCGCCGTTTCTGTCACTACCCTGAGGGGGAAACTGAGGGTACGGCGACGTATTCAGCACCGTACCGCCCAAGATTACTGTTGTGCTTTAGTTGCCGCACCAGAAATCGCGCTACCGCCAGAGGAGATATCCTCACCGACGCCGCGAGTGGTATTACAGGCCGTCAGTACAGACGAAAGCACCAGAACCGAAAAGATCGCTACAAATGTTTTCTTAAGCATAATGTCTTCCTTTTTTAGCCAAAGTTATTGTGTACAGCTACATAAGCATAGCCAGGATCCCGGCGAGTGATGGAAAAGGAAGAATTTTTAGGAAAAGAAGAAAAATCAGGAGGCGGCGTGCGAAATGGCATGGCCGAGGCTTTTAATGTCTTCCCCGAAGCCACGAGCCGTATTGCAGCCGGTGAGCAGTGAGCCAGCAAGGATTATCAGCAGGAAAATTTTGATTGTGCGCTGCATCGTCCATGAATCCTTTTTCGGTCAAAAAGGCGCAGCAAAAAACTGCGCCTTTCATCCCGAAGTGAATTACTTCACGCGAGATACGTATTCACCAGAGCGGGTATCCACTTTGATGATTTCGCCAGTCTGCACGAACAGTGGAACTTTAACCACGGCACCGGTAGACAGCTTGGCTGGCTTACCGCCAGTACCTGCGGTATCGCCTTTCAGACCTGGGTCTGTTTCAACGATTTCCAGCTCAACGAAGTTTGGTGGGGTCACAGCGATAGGCTGGCCGTTCCACAGGGTCACGATGCACTCTGCCTGATCCAGCAGCCATTTAGCGCTGTCACCTACCGCTTTCTCGTCAGCAGACAGCTGCTCGAAAGTGGAGTTGTTCATAAAGTGATAGAATTCACCATCGTTGTAGAGGTAGGTCAGGTTCATATCAACCACGTCTGCGCCTTCAGCAGAGTCGGTGGATTTGAAGGTTTTCTCTACACGGGTACCGGTCAGCAGGCGGCGCAGCTTAACGCGTGCGAATGCCTGACCTTTACCTGGTTTAACGAATTCGCTGGCTTCAACCGCGTACGGTTCGCCGTCCATCATGATTTTAAGACCGGCACGAAAATCGTTGCTATAGTAAGTCGCCATAAGGCCCTCTGAAATTGTTAACTGGTAGCTAAGCCACAAAATGGCGCATATTGTAACCCTAAATACCCCGTCCAGAGAAGATTGGTTATCGCAACTTGCCGATGTAATCACCCGTCCTGATGAACTGCTTCATCTGTTGGATCTGGATAATGATGAAAAACTTCTCGCCGGACGTGAAGCGAAACGTCTTTTCCCCCTGCGCGTTCCACGTGCTTTCGTGGCTCGCATGGAGAAAGGAAATCCCGATGATCCGCTGTTAAAACAAGTGCTCACAGCCCAGGATGAGTTTATCTCCGCTCCGGGTTTTAGCACCGATCCCCTCGAAGAGCAGAACAGCGTGGTGCCCGGTTTACTGCATAAGTACCGTAATCGCGCCCTGCTGCTGGTTAAGGGCGGCTGTGCAGTAAACTGTCGCTATTGCTTCCGTCGTCACTTCCCGTACGCCGACAATCAGGGCAACAAGCGCAACTGGCAGGCCGCGCTCGACTACATTGCTTCTCATACTGAGCTGGATGAGATTATCTTCTCTGGCGGCGATCCGCTGATGGCGAAAGATCATGAGCTGGACTGGCTGATCACCCAGCTGGAAGCGATCCCGCATATCAAGCGGTTACGCATTCATAGCCGTTTACCGATTGTGATCCCGGCGCGTATTACTGAAGAACTCACGGCACGTCTTGCGCGGTCTTCGTTGCAAATCTTGCTGGTTAACCATATCAACCATGCTAACGAGATTGACGAGACATTCCGGGCGGCAATGGCCCGCTTACGCCAGGCCGGAGTAACACTGCTTAATCAGAGCGTTCTGCTGCGCGACGTGAACGATAATGCCCACACCCTCGCTAACCTGAGCAATGCCTTATTTGATGCGGGGGTGATGCCTTATTACATCCATGTGCTCGATAAGGTGCAGGGCGCCGCGCATTTCATGGTGAATGATGATGAAGCCCGCGCCATTATGCGTGAACTGCTGACCCTGGTATCAGGGTACATGGTGCCAAGGTTAGCCCGGGAAATTGGCGGTCAACCGAGTAAAACACCGCTTGATTTAGGGCTGAAACAAGAGAGTTAAGCAAGAAGAGAATGTTGAGCCTCTTTCCGATCGCGCAGAGAGAGGCACAGCATATCAATTCGGACACTTATAAACCTGGCCCTGCATTTCACTGGCAGTCGGCACAAAGCTTGATAACAGGCCTTGCGTCGGGCTGCTGACGCCATAAATCACATTCCCGCCCATCTCTGCCGCCTGGTTACGCAGACCATTCGCTGCACCACGCATTGAACCGCCCTCTTCGCCATGCTGCCCGGAAAGCCAGTTGCTTTGTTTGCCCGTAGCGGTGCCAATCAGCTGGCATTCGCTGCCCGGCTTATCTTCTACAAAGCGAACGCTATGCCCACCAGCAGACAGCTCATTACCGGAACTACACCCCGCCAGCAGCAGTGCTGCTCCTACAATCCCTGCACAAACGTTAACGCGCATATTATTCCTCGTTTTCAAAAAGTTGAGCACTCGCTGCCCGCGTCTAAACCTTATACTAAAAAGATGACCAAAAGAAAAACCCCCGGTCATTTCTGACCGGGGGTTTCTTCATTTCTGCGAGGTATACGCCCAAATCATTCTGGTTGCAGGAAGGCGGCAAGTTTGTGAATCCCCAGTAAGTAACTGGGGTTCGCGAACGTAGCCAACGCATCTACAGCCTGAAAGATGCAGGGCGTAGGGCAATTACATCATGCCGCCCATTCCACCCATGCCGCCCATACCGCCAGCAGCACCTAAATCAGGCGCGTCGCTTTTTGGCAGGTCGGTCACCATGCATTCGGTGGTGATCATCAGACCCGCAACAGAGGCCGCGTACTGCAGAGCAGAACGGGTCACTTTGGTTGGGTCCAGGATACCGAAGTCGATCATGTTGCCGTATTCTTCAGTCGCTGCGTTGTAACCGTAGTTACCTTCGCCCGCTTTCACCATGTTCGCTACAACAGACGGCTCTTCACCGGCGTTGGAAACGATCTGACGCAGTGGTGCTTCCATTGCGCGCAGCGCAACTTTAATACCCACGTTCTGGTCTTCGTTCTGAGCGGTCAGGCCAGCCAGTTTCGCTGCAACGCGAACCAGAGCAACACCACCACCAGCAACCACGCCTTCTTCTACCGCAGCACGGGTCGCGTGCAGGGCATCGTCAACGCGAGCTTTCTTCTCTTTCATTTCAACTTCGGTAGCTGCACCGACTTTGATTACCGCAACGCCGCCAGCCAGTTTCGCTACGCGTTCCTGCAGTTTTTCGCGATCGTAATCAGAGGTGGCTTCTTCGATCTGCTTACGGATCTGAGTCACACGGCCCTGGATGGCATCTTCTTCACCCACGCCATCGATGATGGTGGTGGTGTCTTTGTTGATAACAACGCGTTTCGCCTGGCCCAGATCTTCCAGAGTGGCTTTTTCCAGCTCCATACCGATCTCTTCAGAGATCACGGTACCGCCAGTCAGAGTTGCGATATCCTGCAGCATGGCTTTACGACGATCGCCGAAGCCAGGTGCTTTAACCGCAGCCACTTTCACGATGCCACGCATGGTGTTAACCACCAAGGTTGCCAGCGCTTCGCCTTCAACGTCTTCAGCGATGATAACCAGCGGTTTGCCTGCTTTCGCAACGGCTTCCAGAACTGGCAGCATTTCGCGGATGTTGGAGATCTTCTTATCAGCCAGCAGGATGAACGGGCTTTCCAGTTCTACTGCGCCAGTTTCCGGCTTGTTGATGAAGTATGGGGACAGGTAGCCGCGGTCGAACTGCATACCTTCAACCACGTCCAGTTCGTCTTCCAGACCGGTACCGTCTTCAACGGTGATCACGCCTTCTTTACCGACTTTATCCATCGCTTCAGCGATCAGTTTACCTACGGTTTCGTCGGAGTTAGCGGAGATGGTACCAACCTGAGCAATAGCTTTAGAGTCAGAGCACGGTACGGACAGCGCTTTCAGCTCTTCAACAGCAGCAACGACAGCTTTGTCGATACCACGTTTCAGATCCATCGGGTTCATACCCGCAGCAACGGCTTTCAGGCCTTCAGTGATGATTGCCTGCGCCAGTACAGTTGCAGTGGTGGTGCCGTCGCCTGCAGCGTCGTTCGCTTTAGAGGCAACTTCTTTCACCATCTGAGCACCCATGTTTTCGAACTTGTCTTCCAGCTCGATTTCACGCGCAACGGACACACCGTCTTTGGTGATGGTCGGCGCGCCGAAGGATTTGTCCAGAACCACGTTACGGCCTTTTGGACCCAGAGTTACTTTAACTGCATCTGCCAGTACGTTTACGCCGCGCAGCATTTTCACACGAGCGTCGTTACCGAATTTTACGTCTTTAGCTGCCATTTTAATCTTTCCCTTAAATTCGTATGTTCAGTGTCGTTCGCGGATTACGCTTCAACAATTGCCAGAATGTCGCTTTCGGACATGATCAACACTTCTTCATTGTCGATCTTCTCGGACTTCACACCGTAGCCATCGTTGAAAATAACGATGTCACCAACTTTAACGTCCAGAGGCTGCACATTTCCGTTTTCCAGAATGCGACCCTTACCGACAGCGATGATTTCGCCACGAGTTGATTTCGCTGCTGCAGAACCGGTCAGAACGATGCCGCCAGCAGATTTAGTTTCAACTTCTTTACGTTTGACGATCACACGATCATGTAACGGACGAATACTCATTGATAGCTCTCCTTTGAGAAAGTCATTATCAGTTATGGGTGACGCCGGGCCGTAAGCGGTTTTCCGGCTAGTGCCCAGAGAGATGGGGATGGGGTTTTACCCCTTCAAGGGGTAGTCGAAAAAAAATTTGCGAAAGTGTTACCATCGCCTCTCTTTTGATGGCGGCAGGACAACGGAATGAGTGGACTCAAACAGGAGCTGGGACTCGCACAGGGTGTAGGCTTACTTTCAACGTCGTTACTGGGTACGGGGGTGTTTGCCGTACCGGCGCTGGCTGCCCTGGTCGCAGGTGATAACAGTCTGTGGGCATGGCCGGTGTTAATCGTGCTGGTGTTTCCGGTGGCGATTGTCTTTGCCATTCTCGGGCGACACTTTCCCAGTGCCGGCGGGGTGGCGCATTTTGTCGGGATGGCGTTTGGCCCACGCCTGGAGCGCGTTACCGGCTGGTTGTTCCTCTCCGTGATCCCCGTAGGCTTACCGGCAGCCTTGCATATCGCGACAGGTTTTGGTCAGGCGCTGTTTGGCTGGCATGATGCGCAACTATTGCTGGCCGAATTGGGTACCCTGGCGATTGTCTGGTGGGTCGGTTCACGGGGCGCAAGCTCCAGCGCCAACCTCCAGACGCTGGTTGCGGTGCTGATTGTGGCGCTGATCGCCGCCATCTGGTGGGCCGGGGAAATTAACGTTAGTGCTATCCCCTTCCCTGCCGTGACTGATATCGACCATTCACAGCTTTTCGCCGCCCTTTCGGTAATGTTCTGGTGCTTTGTCGGCCTCGAAGCTTTCGCCCACTTAGCCTCGGAATTCAAACAGCCAGAACGCGATTTCCCACGGGCGTTGATGATTGGCTTGCTGCTGGCGGGCACGGTCTACTGGGCCTGTACGGTCCTGGTCCTTCATTTCACCGCTTATGGCGCCGATATGGCCGCGGCGGCCTCGCTGCCAGCCATTGTGGTGCAGTTGTTTGGTGTGAAGGCTTTGTGGATCGCCTGCGTCATTGGCTATCTCGCCTGCTTCGCCAGCCTGAATATCTACATCCAGAGTTTTGCCCGGCTGGTATGGTCCCAGGCGCTGTATAAGCCGGACAGCCGTTTGTCGCGTCTGTCGAAACGCCAGTTGCCGCTCAACGCGCTGAACGCCGTGCTGGGCTGCTGCGTGTTGAGCACGCTGGCGATCTACTGGCTGGACATCAACCTCGACGCGCTTATCGTCTATGCCAACGGCATATTCATCATGATCTATCTGCTGTGCATGCTGGCGGGCTGCCGCCTGCTGAAAGGCCGCTATAAGGCGCTGGCGGTGATCGGTGGGGTGCTGTGCTTACTGCTGCTGGCGATGGTGGGATGGAAGAGTCTGTACGCCATTGTGATGCTGGCGGGGCTGTGGTGGTTCTTGCCGAAGCGGAGTGCAGTGTAAGCGCCGGATGGCGCTTCGCTTACCTGGCCTACAAAACCGTAGGCCCATTGTACGCGCAGCGCCGCCGGGCAAAATATCTTAACGGTCGTCTTTATGATCCAGACGGTCGCGCTGGTCATCTTTGCGCTGGAATTCCCCGTCAAACGTCTCGCCGTTACCTGGGCCGGTGCTAAATCCGCCGCCCGGCATCCGGTTAAAACGCAGGTGCGGCATCAGCTTCAGCGTCAGCAACTTTTGCACTGGCGGGAAGAGCAGCAACAGGCCGAGGAAATCGGTGAAGAAGCCGGGAATAATCAGCAGGATACCGCCAATAATCAGCGACACGCTTTTGATCATCTCCGCTGCCGGGCTTTCGCCTGCGGCCATCTTCTGCTGCATTAACAGGAAATTTTTGAAACCCTGATTACGCACCAGCGACATACCAATGACCGACGTGAAAATCACCAGGATTAACGTCAGCAGGACGCCAAGCACATGGGCGACCTGAATAAAAATAGATATCTCTATGTAAACATAAAGGAAAATGGCAACTAACGGTATCCAGCGCAATGGCTTCTCCTGTGTGGCAGACGCCTTAAGGCCCCTGTCGGTATCAATTTGCGATTCGCGTCTGTCTGAAATGGAGGCGTTTAGTCAAAATTCAATCGGTTTGCACGGATATTTTTTTTGGAAATATTGAAGCGGTGACTCATTTCACATATTGATAAATATCATGTTACGGGGTCGATAATAAGTGATCCAGGTTACGGCATTTCGCTATCATCAGCATATCATTCCGGGTATCTGGTCGATTCAGGGGATAATCGTCGGTCAGAAAATAGACATAACCACAGATGTACTGTGTGTTTAGTACAATCAATCGGCAGCTTGAAAAGAAGGTTCACATGTTAAACAACATTCGTATCGAAGAAGATTTGTTGGGTACCAGGGAAGTTCCAGCGGATGCCTACTATGGTGTTCACACTCTGAGAGCGATTGAAAACTTCTACATCAGCAACAGCAAAATCAGCGACATCCCTGAGTTTGTGCGTGGCATGGTGATGGTGAAGAAAGCGGCAGCCATGGCGAACAAAGAGCTGCAAACCATTCCGAAAAACATTGCCAATACCATCATTGCCGCCTGCGATGAAGTGCTGAACAATGGCAAGTGCATGGATCAATTCCCGGTCGACGTCTATCAGGGCGGCGCGGGGACATCGGTGAACATGAACACCAACGAGGTACTGGCAAACATCGGTCTTGAGCTGATGGGCCACCAGAAAGGTGAGTACCAGTACCTGAACCCGAACGATCACGTCAATAAATGCCAGTCCACCAACGACGCCTACCCGACCGGTTTCCGTATCGCCGTTTACGCTTCCGTGGTGAAGCTGGTTGATGCCATTAACCAACTGGGTGAAGGTTTCCAGAATAAAGCCGTCGAATTCCAGGACATCCTGAAAATGGGCCGCACCCAGCTGCAGGACGCGGTGCCGATGACCCTCGGCCAGGAGTTCCACGCATTTAACGTGCTGCTGAATGAAGAGACCCGCAACCTGATGCGCACCTCTGAACTGCTGCTGGAAGTAAACCTTGGGGCCACGGCCATCGGTACACGACTGAATACCCCGGATGGCTATCAGCAGCTGGCAGTGCAGAAGCTGGCCGAAGTTTCCAACCTGGCGGTTGTGCCAGCGGAAGACCTGATCGAAGCCACCTCCGACTGCGGCGCTTACGTCATGGTGCACAGCGCCCTGAAACGTCTGGCGGTGAAGCTCTCCAAAATCTGTAACGACCTGCGCCTGCTCTCTTCAGGTCCGCGTGCAGGTCTGAACGAAATCAACCTGCCAGAACTGCAGGCAGGCTCGTCCATCATGCCAGCCAAAGTGAACCCGGTGGTGCCAGAGGTGGTTAACCAGGTGTGCTTCAAAGTCATCGGGAACGACATCACTGTCACCATGGCTTCGGAAGCGGGCCAGCTGCAACTGAACGTGATGGAGCCAGTGATTGGCCAGGCGATGTTTGAGTCGATTCACATTCTGACCAACGCCTGCTACAACCTGCTGGAGAAATGCATCAACGGCATCACGGCGAACAAAGCGGTGTGTGAAAGCTACGTCTATAACTCCATCGGTATCGTCACCTACCTCAACCCGTTCATCGGTCACCACAACGGCGACATCGTTGGTAAGATCTGTGCCGAAACCGGTAAGAGCGTACGAGAGGTCGTACTTGAGCGTGGCTTGCTGACAGAAGCTGAGCTGGATGATATCTTCTCCGCACAAAACTTAATGCACCCGGCCTATAAAGCAAAAAGATATACGGATGAAAGTGAACAATAACAGTTCAGGTTAATCTTCATGAAGGCACGTCACTTGACGTGCCTTTTTTGTTTTTAGGCTTTACCAAAACACAACAATTCAATATCAACTTGTTAATAAACAAGGTAGGCACTCATGTTTGGAGCAGAACTCGTCGTCGTCCTGTTGGCGATCTATTTAGGGGCAAGGCTCGGGGGAATCGGCATCGGTTTCGCCGGCGGTCTTGGCGTACTTGTCCTTACTCTCATTTTTCAAATTAAACCCGGCGCTATTCCGTTCGACGTTATTGAAATCATCATGGCGGTTATCGCCGCTATCGCCGCCATGCAGGTTGCCGGGGGGATGGACTACCTGGTGAGCCTGGCGGAGCGTATGCTGCGCCGCCACCCGAAATACATCACCTTCCTCGCCCCGCTGGTAACCTGGTTTATGACGATTCTGGCCGGTACTGGCCATACCGCGTTCTCCACCCTGCCGGTCATTACCGAAGTGGCGAAAGAGCAGGGCATCCGTCCTTCTCGTCCACTCTCCATTGCCGTTGTCGCGTCACAGATTGCTATCACCGCGTCTCCTATCTCTGCGGCGGTGGTGTTCTTTGCCGGGATCCTCGAGCCGCTGGGCGTAAGCTACCTGACGCTGCTGGCAATCTGTATTCCGGTCACCCTGATTGCGGTGATGATCACCGCGGTGTTCTGTAACTTCCTCGGTGCCGAGCTGAAAGACGATCCGGTCTATCAGGAGCGTCTGGCAAAAGGTGAAGTGAAGCTGCGCGGCAGCCAGGCCTTTGTCCTGAAGCCACACGCTAAACGCTCCGTGCTGCTGTTCCTGATCGGGATCATCGCGGTGATGTTCTACGCGACCGCCATCAGCGATACCGTGGGGCTGATTCAGAACCCGGTTCTGCCACGTAACGAAGCGATCGTGGTGTTCATGCTGACCATCGCCACGCTGATTAGCATCACCTGTAAAATCGACACCAGCGAAGTACTCAACGCCAGCACCTTCAAATCCGGTATGAGCGCCTGTGTGTGCGTACTGGGTGTGGCCTGGCTGGGTGATACCTTCGTGAAAGCCCATATCACCGATATCCAGACCGTTGCGGGCGATCTGCTGCATAACTACCCGTGGTTGCTGGCGGTGGTGCTGTTCTTTGCTGCGACCCTGCTCTACTCCCAGGCGGCGACCACTAAGGCGCTGATGCCTGCGGCGCTGATGCTGGGCGTCTCTCCGCTGACGGCGATTGCCTCTTTTGCGGCCGTTTCCGCGCTGTTTGTTCTGCCAACCTATCCGACGTTGCTGGCTGCGGTCGAGATGGATGACACCGGCTCTACCCGTATCGGTAAGTACGTGTTTAACCACGCCTTCCTGATCCCGGGCGTGATTGCCATTACCCTGTGTGTCGTGCTCGGCTTCATCATCGGCGGAATTGTGCTGTAAACCGCTTTCGGTTGTAAAAAGAGTTAAAGTCGGGCCGCTTAGCGGCCCGATTCATTAATGAGCAGCGGCCGGTCGTGATATAGTAATTTTTTTCGCGATACCGAGGTCGACTTGTGAATACGCCCGACACTGTTGTTGTTCTGTGTACCGCTCCCGATGAAGCTACCGCCCAGGATCTTGCCGCCAAAGTGCTGGCAGATAAGCTTGCAGCCTGCGTGACCATCCTCCCCGGCGCCACCTCCCTTTACTACTGGGAAGGCAAGCTGGAACAGGAGTACGAAGTGCAGATGCTCCTCAAATCCAGCGTGACCCATCAGCAAGCACTCCTCGACTGCCTCAAATCGCATCATCCTTACCAGACCCCGGAACTGCTGGTGCTGCCAGTGCTCCACGGTGATAACGACTATCTCTCATGGCTCAACGTTTCCTTACGCTGATCCTGCTGCTGTGCAGCACATCAGTTTTTGCCGGGTTATTTGACGCGCCCGGCCGCTCGAATTTCACGCCTGCCGACCAGGCTTTTGTCTTCGATTTTCAGCAAAACCAACATGACCTGAATCTCAACTGGCAGGTAAAAGAGGGTTACTACCTCTATCGCAAGCAGATCAGCATTACGCCTGCTCAGGCGCAGGTAGGTCCACTCCAGTTGCCCGCCGGAGTAGCGCACGAAGACGAATTTTACGGCAAAAGTGAAATCTACCGGGGCCAGCTGTCTGTGCCTGTCGCCGTCGCGCAGGCCGATAAAGGCGCTACGCTGACGGTAACTTATCAAGGCTGTGCCGATGCCGGTCTCTGCTACCCGCCCGAAACCAAAGTAATTCCCCTCAGTGAAGTGAAAGCAGCCGCCCAACCTGCTGTTGCCCCTCTTCCCTCAGAAGAGAGGACCGGGGCGAAGGACGAAAGCGGCGCTGAGCTGCCCTTCTCCGCGCTCTGGGCGCTGTTAATTGGCATCGGTATCGCCTTCACGCCATGCGTATTACCCATGTATCCGCTGATCTCAGGCATCGTTCTCGGCGGTAAACAGCGGCTCTCTACTGGCCGTGCGCTGCTGCTGGCGTTTATCTACGTTCAGGGGATGGCGCTCACCTATACCGCGCTCGGTCTGGTCGTCGCGGCAGCCGGACTACAGTTTCAGGCGGCGCTCCAGCACCCCTGGGTGCTGATCGGGCTGTCGGCGGTCTTTATTCTGCTGGCGCTGTCGATGTTTGGCCTGTTCAGCCTGCAACTGCCCTCCTCCCTGCAAACCCGTTTAACGCTGATGAGCAACCGCCAGCAGGGTGGATCTGTCGGCGGCGTATTTGCAATGGGAGCCATTGCCGGGCTGATCTGCTCGCCCTGCACTACCGCCCCGCTCAGCGCGATCCTGCTGTATATCGCCCAGAGCGGCAATATGTGGCTCGGCGGCGGCACGCTGTATCTCTATGCCCTCGGGATGGGTCTGCCGCTGATCCTGGTCACGGTGTTTGGCAACCGCCTGCTGCCGAAGAGCGGCCCGTGGATGGAGACGGTAAAAACCGCCTTTGGTTTTGTCATTCTGGCCCTGCCGGTGTTCCTGCTGGAGCGCGTGGTCGGTGACGTCTGGGGCCTGCGGCTGTGGGCCATGCTGGGCGTCGCCTTCTTTAGCTGGGCCTTTATCAGCAGCCTGAACGCCCGCAAGCCATGGATCCGCCTGGTGCAGATCCTGCTGCTGGCTGCCGCGCTGGTCAGCGTGCGTCCGTTGCAGGACTGGGCCTTTGGTGCGCCTACTGCGCAAAGCCAGGCGCACCTGAACTTCACGCCTGTCGACAATGTCGACGCATTACACCGCGCACTGGCACAGGCAGAGGGAAAACCGGTGATGCTCGACCTCTACGCCGACTGGTGCGTCGCCTGCAAAGAGTTTGAAAAATACACCTTTAGCGATCCACAGGTGCAAAATGCCCTGAAAGAGACCGTCCTGCTGCAGGCTAACGTCACGGCGAACAGCCCGCAGGATAAGGCCCTGCTGAAGGAGCTTAACGTGCTCGGCCTGCCGACTATCTTGTTTTTCAACGCACAAGGTGAAGAGCAGCCCGCACAGCGGGTAACGGGTTTTATGGATGCCGCCGCGTTCAGTGCGCATTTGCGCGATCGCCAACCGTAAACGACACTTCAAATGGGAAAGTACGAAAGTAAACGGAGGAGAAAACCGTGCAACGTGAAGATGTTCTGGGTGCAACCCTGCAATTACTTGAAATTCAAGGGATAGCCAGCACCTCGCTGGAAATGGTTGCCGAACGTATTAATTATCCTCTGGATGAACTACGTCGTTTCTGGCCCGATAAAGAGGCGCTACTGTACGATTCCCTGCGTTATCTCAGCCAGCAGGTGGATACCTGGCGCAGACAGTTGATGCTCAACACCGAGCTTTCGGCAGAGCAAAAATTACTGGCGCGCTACTCTGCGCTGACCGAATGCGTGCGTAACCATCGCTATCCGGGCTGCCTGTTTATTGCCGCCTGTACCTTTTACCCGGATCCGGGCCACCCGATCCACCAGCTTGCCGACCAGCAAAAACGCGCCTCGCATGACTTTACGCATGAACTGCTGACCACGCTGGAAGTGGACGATCCGGCGATGGTGGCAAAGCAGATGGATCTGATTATTGAAGGCTGCCTCAGCCGGATGCTGGTGAACCGCAGCCAGGCCGATGTCGATACCGCCCAGCGGCTGGCGGAAGATATTCTGCACTTTGCGCAATGTCGCAAAGGTGGAGCGCTGACTTAAGCCAGCATTCCCGCCCAGGCAGAGATGAACAGACACAGCGCCATCAGGCGCTGAAAACGCACCATCGCCGCAGCGGTCCGAAACACTTTGTTTACCGCCTGTCCCAGCCATGCCCAGCACAGCAGACAGGCCACGGAGATCAGCAGAAACCAGAGCGCCATCAGCGCGATATCCCGCAACGCCCCCTCTCCCGCAGGGGCAAACAGGCTGACCACCGCCAGCGCCATCATCCAGGTTTTAGGGTTAATGACCTGCAGTAACGCCGCCGCCCGCGCGGTGAAGCGGGTATGCGTGTCGCGGGAGACGTTTGCCGCTGGCGCACAAAACAGCTGCCAGCTCATCCAGCTTAACCACAGTACTCCGGCCCAGCTCATCACCTGACGCACCAGCGGATACTGATGCAGCATCTCACCCGCTCCGGCCCCGGAAATCAGCACAATGGCACTGGCTGCCACGCAGGCACTCAATAGCGCCGGCAGGGTTGCCCTCACCCCGAAATGCTGGCTGTTGGTCAGTACAAGGATATTGGTTGGCCCTGGCGTTATCGAGGCGACAAAAGCAAATAACAGAAACGGCATTAGATTCACAGGTGACTCCTTATTATAAGAGTCCTGACAGTGCCGCTATTTTCTGGAAACGTCTGGAAGGTTTGTGCACAACCGACGGTAGTGGGCAGGCGTGATACGGTAAGCCCGCTGGAACCAGCGGCCCAGATGGCTTTGATCGGCAAACCCCAGCGCCGCCGCCACATCGACGGGCTGATCCCCACGCGCCAGAAACTGCCGCGCTTTGGCCAGACGCAGTTGAATGAGCCAGGCATGCGGCGCCAGGTGGAACTCTCGCTTAAAGCAGCGGGTGAGCGTGAAGCGATCGGTGCCGGTCTCCCGGGCCAGATCGGACAGGCCGATATTGTCGCCCAGATGGGCATAGAGATAGTCCCGTGCACGATGCGCCACCGCTGCGCTCTGCAACTGTGACGGTAATTTTTTACGCCAGTGGCTATGGGACGTGAGCTGCGCCAGCAGATTATCCATCGTGCTCTGCTGCACGATCTTCATCTCGTCATTGTGCAGCGCCGCAAAGGTATTGCCGATGGTGTGCGCCAGCTGCGGCTCGCGGGTCAGGATTTGCGAGAAATGCAGAGAATAACTGCCGGGTGTGGCCTCATAAAGGCCATGCAGAGTGTTGAGGAGCCAGCGCTCGTCGAGGTAGAACGTCACATAGGTGAAACCGCCCGCGACGGGTGCGTCACCGTCATGGATCTCACCCGGCTCAAGCAGGAACGCATCACCCGGATGGCTAAGATAGCGCTTACGGCGGCAATGGAATTGCTGGGTGCCGCTGAGGGTGATCCCCACCAGATAGCTGTCGTGCCAGTGCGGATCGTAGGCGTGCCCTTCAAAGTGCGCCTTGATGGTTTCAATTCCTGTATCCGCATGCTGTCGCAGCTCAAGCCAGTCGCTCACTGTCGCGCCCCCTTTTTCGCTGTCAGCATTGCCCCGGTTCACCTTTATGTCTGGAAGATTTGTGCAAAATCGACGCGCAAACCGACAGATTGCCGCAAACTTAAGCAGTTGAACAGCTTTTCCAGAAATAAGGTTGACGCCCGTACGTGATTGCGGTTTAATGCGCCCCGTTGCCCGGATAGCTCAGTCGGTAGAGCAGGGGATTGAAAATCCCCGTGTCCTTGGTTCGA
>NZ_JBICLV010000037.1:0-585 GCF_043105735.1 Leclercia sp. GLN_9 | reverse complement strand
GTATATCGCTTGCTGATTACGTGCAGCTTTCCCTTCAGGCGGGATTCATACAGCGGCCAGCCATCCGTCATCCATATCGCCACGTCAAAGGGTGACAGCAGGCTCATAAGACGCCCCAGCGTCGCCATAGTGCGTTCACCGAATACGTGCGCAACAACCGTCTTCCGGAGCCTGTCATACGCGTAAAACAGCCAGCGCTGGCGCGATTTAGCCCCGACATAGCCCCACTGTTCGTCCATTTCCGCGCAGACGATGACGTCACTGCCCGGCTGTATGCGCGAGGTTACCGACTGCGGCCTGAGTTTTTTAAGTGACGTAAAATCGTGTTGAGGCCAACGCCCATAATGCGGGCGGTTGCCCGGCATCCAACGCCATTCATGGCCATATCAATGATTTTCTGGTGCGTACCGGGTTGAGAAGCGGTGTAAGTGAACTGCAGTTGCCATGTTTTACGGCAGTGAGAGCAGAGATAGCGCTGATGTCCGGCGGTGCTTTTGCCGTTACGCACCACCCCGTCAGTAGCTGAACAGGAGGGACAGCTGATAGAAACAGAAGCCACTGGAGCACCTCAAAAACACCATCATA
>NZ_JBICLV010000036.1:0-667 GCF_043105735.1 Leclercia sp. GLN_9 | reverse complement strand
GTTAAGCCTCACGGTTCATTAGTATCGGTTAGCTCAACGCATCGCTGCGCTTACACACCCGACCTATCAACGTCGTCGTCTTCAACGTTCCTTCAGGAGCCTTAAAGGCTCAGGGAGAACTCATCTCGGGGCAAGTTTCGTGCTTAGATGCTTTCAGCACTTATCTTTTCCGCATTTAGCTACCGGGCAGTGCCATTGGCATGACAACCCGAACACCAGTGATGCGTCCACTCCGGTCCTCTCGTACTAGGAGCAGCCCCCCTCAATTCTCCAGCGCCCACGGCAGATAGGGACCGAACTGTCTCACGACGTTCTAAACCCAGCTCGCGTACCACTTTAAACGGCGAACAGCCGTACCCTTGGGACCTACTTCAGCCCCAGGATGTGATGAGCCGACATCGAGGTGCCAAACACCGCCGTCGATATGAACTCTTGGGCGGTATCAGCCTGTTATCCCCGGAGTACCTTTTATCCGTTGAGCGATGGCCCTTCCATACAGAACCACCGGATCACTATGACCTGCTTTCGCACCTGCTCGAGCCGTCACTCTCGCAGTCAAGCTAGCTTATGCCATTGCACTAACCTCCTGATGTCCGACCAGGATTAGCTAACCTTCGTGCTCCTCCGTTACTCTTTAGGAGGAGACCGCCCCAGTCAAACTACCCAC
>NZ_JBICLV010000035.1:0-57156 GCF_043105735.1 Leclercia sp. GLN_9 | reverse complement strand
TGAGCGCAGTGCGAAGCACAGGTTTCATTGCGGGGCCGCATGGATTGACAAGGGGGGCCCGGCGGCCCCCCTTGTCACGTTCGCGGGTTATGTAATGCCATATTCTGCTGAACATGAGGTGAACGGAACAATCCATCGGGCTTAACTGACTGGCATTACAGCCTTTAGGCTGCCATTTTTTATGTTTGCTCCCTCTCCCGGTGGAAGAGGGGCGGGCATCAGACCGCAGACTCGCCCTGCGTTGCGCTCTCAATCGTTAAGCGCACGTCGGAGGTAATCAGGTCTGCCAGCATCTGGTACACCTTCATCGTCTCTTCAGGCTCGGCATCACCACTGTCGCTGATATAACCCTCGTCACGCAGCGTTAACACCAGTGAACTGAATACCGCTTTATCGAAGAACTCCGGCGCGTTGATGCCATGCAGCATCGAGAGACGCTGTGCCAGCGTGCGGCTCTCTTTCTCCAGCGTACCGCGGTTGATCGACGGGTTGGCGCTCAGCAGCCAGAAAGTAATGGCGTAGCGCTGCACGGTTTCGCGTGCGCCTGCCGCCAGCAGTTGCAGCGTGCGCGCCCGGGACGGGTTGATCAGCAGAAGGTCATCTTTCTGCGAAATCAGACCCTGGCGGGTCAGCTCTTCAATCTGCTTATCCAGCACCTCGGCCAGCTCGTCGTTGTTCCAGCGCAGGAACAGCTCGGCTTTCAGCATCGGGTAAAGGGCGGTGACATGCTCCAGGAGCGCCTTACGGGTGATCTGGCGATGCTGGGTGATGATGGCCGCCATCAGCGAAGGCAGCATCAGCATATGCGCAATGTTGTTGCGGTAATAGGTCATCAGCACCGCCTGCTCGCGCGGCAGAATGATGATATCGCCGATGGTGTCCTTCTCGACCTCAAACTTGTTCATCTGCAGCGCGTGCTCAAGCAGCTCGCTGGCGCTGGCGGTCGGCACCGTGGCGTCTTCCGCGTACGGCACGTTGCGCAACAGGTTCAGGTAGCAGTCGAGCTGCTCGGTCAGCTGCTCGCGGGTAAGCGAACGCTGGCGAGAGCCAAGCAGGGCGGTACAACACAGGTTCATGGCGTTGGCCGCACCGGCGTTGTTAATGCGCACCATCAGATCGGCGGCAATGGCGTTAACCGTTGGCGTCAGCCAGGCCGGACGCACTGCTTCGATCGGGTCGATGGACTCACGCCACTCCGGCACACGGTGATTCAGGTAGGTCATCAGCGGCATAGGTTCGCCGAAGTTCACATACCCCTGGCCGAGGTTACGCAGCTTGCTCAGGCCCCGCAGCATCTGCAGCAGGCTCTCTTTCTCTTTGGTGGCGCCGCGCAGCTCTTTGGCGTAGGTGCCCACTTCCATCACGTGCTCGTAACCGATGTAAATCGGCACCAGGGTGATTGGACGCGTACCCCCACGCAGCATCGCCTGAATGGTCATCGACAGGGTGCCGGTCTTCGGATCGAGCAAACGCCCGGTACGGGAACGGCCGCCTTCCACGAAATATTCCACCGAATAGCCACGGCTGAACAGCTCGCCCAGATACTCGCGGAACACGGTAGAGTAGAGCTTGTTACCTTTAAAGGTACGGCGAATAAAGAACGCACCCAGACGGCGGAAGATCGGGCCTGCTGGCCAGAAGTTGAGGTTGATACCCGCAGCGATGTGCGGCGGCACCAGCCCCTGGTGATAGAGCACATACGAGAGCAGCAGGTAGTCCATGTGGCTGCGGTGGCAGGGCACATAGACAATCTCATGGCCGTCGTGGGCAAGCTGCCGCACACGCTCGGCGTTGTGCACGTTAATCCCCTGATAGAGACGGTTCCAGGTAAAGCTCAGGATACGGTCGCTAAGGCGGATCATCTCATAGGAGAAGTTGGCCGCAATCTCTTCCATCAGGGCGATGGCGTTTTGCTGCGCCTTCTCGTGGGAGATTTTTTTGCTGCGCGCTTCGTCTTCGACGGCGCGGGCAATGGCTTTTGAGGCCAGCAGCTTGTTAAACAGATCCTGGCGAGCAGGCAGGCGTGGGCCTACCGCGGCCAGACGCTGACGGGCAAAGTGCATGCGCGCCACACGTGCCAGCTTCTGGGCGATGGTCTTATCCGTACCGTGTTCATCGGCCATGCGGCGCAGTGAAACTGACGGTGAAAAACGGACAAAGCTGTCGCGGCCAAGCCAGTTGACGGCAAAAAATTTCTGCACCCCGTTGAGCATGCGCAACGGCGGATTCTCTTCGCCTTTATCGCGCCCCGGACGACGGCCAAACATGACCGACACAGGCACCATCTGCACATCCAGCAGCGGGTTGCTGCGGTGCAGATCGAGGTAGTCATGGAACAGCTTGATCGACTCTTCTTTCGGTGTGTACCAGGTGAACACGCGAGGGCCACCGTGGATAAAGATGTAGCGCGGCAGTTGGGTGCCGTCGATCTCCAGCGGCTCCAGCGGATCGGGAAGATCGTGCGCCAGACATTGGGCGCGCAGCGTCAGCAAGTCGGCCTTCGAGTTATAAGGCAAAACGTACATAATAGGACGCGAGTTATCGAGTCCTAACTCCAGCGTAGGAACCGCCGGAATAGACTTGCTTTTTACCAGGACGCTTAATGGTAAATTAAGTAATTTGTAGTAAATTCGTGGCCAGCCAGACATAAACGATGTAAAGCCTCTGGTTAAAAATGCAATTGCGGCGCAAGGATAACAGAAAGCGCGCAAAATTTCTGTTGTTACCCGTCATACTTCCGGTGGCTGCGCAGGGCGCTTAAACCACCGTTTCTGACGCTATTTTCGAAGAAAGGTTTCTTTTAATGGCCAATAATACCACTGGGTTAACCCGAATCATTAAAGCTGCCGGCTATTCATGGAAAGGCATC
This sequence comes from Leclercia sp. GLN_9, assembly GCF_043105735.1. Taxonomy (NCBI): domain Bacteria; kingdom Pseudomonadati; phylum Pseudomonadota; class Gammaproteobacteria; order Enterobacterales; family Enterobacteriaceae; genus Leclercia; species Leclercia sp. GLN_9. The sequence continues at coordinate 54,287 of NZ_JBICLV010000035.1, read as the reverse complement.
CGTGCTGCCTGGATCAATGAAGCCGCATTTCGCCAGGAGGGTGTTGCTGTCATCGCGGCGATTATTATTGCCTGCTGGCTGGATGTGGATCCCATCACCCGCGTATTACTGATTGGCTCGGTGATGTTGGTGATGATAGTCGAAATTCTGAACAGTGCGATCGAGGCGGTAGTAGACCGTATCGGCACTGATTTTCACGAGCTATCGGGCCGGGCGAAAGATATGGGTTCTGCCGCAGTGCTGATGGCGATTATCGTTGCGTTGTTTACCTGGGTCACGCTGCTTTGGGGACATTTACGATAAGCCTTCAGAAACCGCAAAAGTCTCTGGTTTTTTATGCGGTTTGTGGTTCCAAAATCACCTTTAGCTGTATATACTCACAGCATAACTGTATATACACCCAGGGGGCGGAATGAAAGCGTTAACGACCAGGCAGCAAGAGGTGTTTGATCTCATTAGGGATCATATCGGCCAGACGGGTATGCCGCCGACGCGTGCAGAAATCGCGCAGCGTCTGGGCTTCCGTTCTCCAAATGCCGCTGAAGAGCACCTTAAGGCACTGGCGCGCAAGGGTGTGCTTGAAATTGTCTCCGGTGCGTCTCGCGGCATTCGTCTGCTGGTCGAAGCGGAAGAGGGTCTTCCCCTCGTCGGTCGTGTCGCCGCCGGTGAACCGCTGCTTGCGCAACAGCATATTGAAGGCCACTATCAGGTCGATCCTGGCATGTTTAAACCGAGCGCAGACTTTCTGCTCCGTGTTAGCGGCATGTCGATGAAAGATATCGGTATTCTGGACGGTGATCTGCTGGCAGTCCATAAAACTCAGGACGTGCGTAACGGGCAGGTCGTGGTCGCACGTATCGATGATGAAGTGACCGTTAAACGCCTGAAAAAGCAGGGTAACACTGTGCAACTGCTGCCGGAAAACAGCGAGTTTTCCCCGATTGTTGTCGACCTGCGTGAAAATAACTTTTCTATCGAAGGCCTGGCGGTTGGCGTCATCCGCAACGGTGAATGGTTATAATGCTTTTCTGACAGACTGCGGCAGTGTCGCAGTCTGTTTTTCTTGCCTCTGGCGAACATTTCCATGTCTCTCCTGACTTCTTCAGACAAGGCGTTGTGGCGTCTTGCACTTCCCATGATCGTCTCCAACATCAGCGTTCCTCTGCTTGGGCTGGTGGACACAGCGGTGATTGGTCATCTCGATTCGCCCGTCTATCTGGGCGGTGTCGCCATCGGCGCGACGGCAACCAGCTTCCTGTTTATGCTGCTGCTCTTTTTGCGCATGAGCACTACCGGGCTTACCGCTCAGGCCTATGGCGCGAAAGATCCGCTGCGTCTGGCCCGTGCGCTGGTGCAGCCGCTGATCCTGGCGCTGGGCGCAGGGTTAGTGATTGTGCTGCTGCGCACGCCGCTTATCGATCTGGCGCTGCATATTGTCGGTGGTAGCGAGGCCGTCCTGCATCAGGCGCGGCGCTTCCTTGAGATCCGTTGGCTCAGCGCCCCGGCATCGCTGGCTAACCTGGTGCTGCTCGGCTGGCTGTTGGGCGTGCAGTATGCCCGGGCACCGGTGATCCTGCTGGTGGTGGGCAACCTGCTCAATATCGTGCTGGATGTGTGGCTGGTGATGGGGCTGAAGATGAATGTTCAGGGCGCTGCCCTGGCGACCGCTATCGCGGAATACGCCACCCTGTTGATCGGCTTATGGATGGTCTGGCGGGTATTGGCGCTGCGCGGTATTTCGCTGGCGCTGCTGAAAACGAGCTGGCGCGGCAACATCCGTAAGCTACTGGCCCTCAATCGCGACATCATGTTGCGCTCGCTGCTGCTGCAACTCTGCTTCGGGGCGCTGACGGTGATGGGAGCACGGCTAGGGCCGGAGATTATTGCCGTCAACGCCGTGCTGATGACCTTGCTGACCTTTACCGCTTACGCGCTGGATGGCTTCGCCTATGCGGTCGAGGCGCACTCCGGGCAGGCCTATGGCGCACGGGAAAGCGGCCAATTGCGGGAAGTGTGGCGGGCGGCCTGCCGTCAGTCTGGCCTGGTCGCGCTGACCTTTGCCCTCATCTATGCCCTGGCAGGCGATCAAATCATTGCCCTGCTGACTTCACTGCCCGAACTGCGCGAGCTGGCGAGCCACTATCTTATCTGGCAGGTGATCCTGCCGGTGGTGGGCGTCTGGTGCTATCTGCTGGATGGCATGTTTATCGGTGCCACCCGCGGGGCGGAGATGCGCAACAGCATGGCGGTGGCCGCTGCCGGGTTTGGCCTGACGCTCTTCACCCTGCCGTGGCTGGGCAACCATGGTTTGTGGCTGGCCCTGAGCGTGTTCCTGGCCCTGCGCGGGCTGTCTCTGGGCTGGATCTGGCATAGGCACTGGCGCAACGGCAGCTGGTTTTCATAGCGGCCTCGCCTTGCCAAATGGTAAAAGATTCCGAATAACAAACCTAACGCCGCAGGCTTATCTATAATTATTATCACGTCCAGCACGAAACGTATTTCAGGACGAACTTAACCTTAACGACCGAACGAAGAGGAATCGATGATGAATAAAGACCAAGTCGGCGGTAACTGGAAACAATTCAAAGGTAAAGTGAAAGAACAGTGGGGCGACCTGACCGACGATGACATGACCGTCATCGAAGGTAAACGTGACCAGCTGGTGGGTAAAATTCAGGAACGCTATGGTTATGAGAAAGACCAGGCGGAGAAAGAAGTTGGTGACTGGGAAACCCGTAACAACTATCGCTGGTAATTAACCTATACCCGCAGGTACACGGATGTACGCCCAGGGCGACCTTACAGGTCGCCCCTTTTTTTGCCCTCAGCGCGGCTTTTTCTTCAGCTGGATAGAGTGATCGTGCTGGCAATCTTCCTGATGGCGGCAGGCTTCCACTTCGACGCAGTTACGGCACAGGCCGTGCGCCTCAATCACGTTGTGACGCAGGGCAAAGCCCATCTTCGCTGCCAGGGTATGCATGATATCTTCCACCCCTTCCGCGCCCTCTTCCTTCACGCTGCCACAGCGGTCACAGATAAACATCGCAGAGGTGTGGGTCGGCTGATCGAACAGATGGCACAGCACATAGCTGTTGGTCGATTCCACCTTATGTACAAAGCCCTGCTCAAGTAAAAAATCGAGCGCCCGATATACGGTAGGCGGTTTGGCCTGAGGCTCGCTTTCGCGCAGCAGGTCGAGCAGATCGTAGGCGCTGATGGCCCCGTTTTGCAGACTCAGCAGACGCAACACTTCAAGGCGCTGCGGAGTCAGGCGCACATTGCGTTGCGCGCACAGCTTTTCGGCTTGCGCTAACAGTGCCTGCATTGTGGTCGTTTCCATTTTGCACCTCGAATAACGTGGAATAACAAACCGCCACTTTATCATGTTCTGGCCCAAACGCCGAGATCCACCGGGTGTGCTACCCTGACGAAAAACCACAGGGGATGAAAAGATGAAAAGACCGGACTGCATTCGACACTGGCGTGAAGTAGAAGGTGCTGACAACTCGACCTATCCTGACAGCCCAGAGCGTTTCTCCATTGGCGCGCCGCTGGCGCGTGCGCTGGGGCTTGGCCGCCTCGGTATCCACCACGAACGTCTGCCGCCCGGACGTCGCACTTCTTATCCTCATGCCGAAAGCGATGAAGAGGAATTTATCTTTGTGCTCGAGGGTTATCCCGAAGCCTGGATCAACGGCTATTTATGGAAGCTGGAGCCGGGGGATAGCGTGGGTTTTCCTGCCGGGACGGGGGTCTGTCACACCTTTATTAATAATACCAGTGAAGATGTACGGTTATTAGTCGTGGGTGAAGCAAATAAAAAACATAACCGAATTTATTATCCGCTGAATCCGGTATATGCCGCCACGCGCGAAGATCGCTGGATCGATCATCCGCCGCAATTTTTTGGACCTCATGATGGAAAACCAGGGCAAAAATAATTTCTTGTTCTATACATATTTAAACAGATAAGAAAATCAACGAGTTATCTAATACGAAAGTTTAGATAAATTCGTCGCCTAATACTTTTTTCACAAAGGACGTATGCCCCTGCGCGGCATTTAGCTGCCGGGGTTTATTCACCCACAATAAGTCAGGTGTCCTGTGAAAATAAAATTCAAATTTTCTGTGGCGGGAATTGCCACCGCTTTTCTTTTGTCTAATCAGGCCGGAGCTGCAAATACATGGACGGAAGCACGCGGCGATGCAATGGGTGGGACTGGCGTTGCGTCGGCGCATTATAGCAGTGGGGTATTGATCAACCCGGCCCTGCTGGCAAAATCCCAGGCGGAAGATGACGTCGCCATTATATTTCCCTCGGTGGGGGCGCAAATCAGCGATAAAGACAATCTGCAGGATAAGATCGACGAAATCAGCGATGAGATCCGCGCCGATCAGGAGATGATCGACGATCTGACCGTAGCGAGGATCATGGCCGATCCGCAGGGAACGCTCAGTGAGCTTCAGGGTGCCGCAGGCAGTCTGGCCGACCAGCTGGAGTTTCTTGAGGGAAAAACCGCGCACGGCAACGCCGGGGCAGGGATCGCCGTCAGTATTCCCGGCTCGGGGCTGTCGCTGGCGTTTGTCGCTAAGGCCAATGCCCACGCGCGCGTCAGCTCGGAGATCGACCAGCAGGATATCGATTTTCTTCGTAGATTGCAGGGCAGCATGGGGATGACCAACCAGATGGCGTTGGGTGCGGCGCGAAACGGCAGTGACGTGATTACCCGCAACCTTAACTCCATCGCCAAGGGCAGGGCGGCGATCGTCTCTGATTACGGCGTGGCGATTGCCCGCCAGTTTGATTTCAACGGCCTGCCGGTTTCGGTCGGCGTGACGCCAAAACTGCAACAAACCTGGCTCTACAACTACACCACCTCCATCTATACCTACGACAGCAGCGACTTTAACAGCAGCCGTTACCGCAATGACGATACCAGTTTTAACGTCGATGTCGGCGTTGCGGTGGACTTCGGTGAAAACTGGACGGTCGGCCTGAGCGGGCAGAACCTGTTGTCCCGCGATATTGATACCAACGATATCCGCGTTCTCAACGGGCGTACCGGGCAAGAGGTGAGTTATCAGGATACCTGGCAGATCCGCCCTCTGGTCACGGCGGGGGTGGCCTGGCATACCGGCCTGTTAACCCTCAGCGCCGACGGCGATCTGACTCAAACCCGGGGCTTCAAAAGCGAAGAAAATTCGCAGTATGTCGGGGCAGGGGCAGAGGTCTCTCTGCTGGGCTGGCTGGCGGTGCGCGGCGGCTTTCGCGGTGACGTGAAGGGCAACGACAGTAACGTCTTTACCGGCGGGCTGGGCTTCGCCCCCTTTAACACCGTGCATATCGATCTGACCGGCATCGTCGGCGAGGATGAAACCTGGGGGGCCGGAGCGCAATTTAGCGTGAGGTTCTGACAGGAACCGGAGGCGCTCTGCCTCCGGCAAATCTGTGCTATAGTAGCGCCCCCTTTTCACCAGATGCTTAAAATTTCGCCATGTCGTCAGAAAACTCGTCCATCTATCCTGCTCACCGTTTTTCCATCGCGCCGATGCTCGACTGGACAGACAGACACTGCCGCTACTTTCTGCGTTTGCTGTCGCGCCATACTCTGCTCTATACCGAGATGGTGACCACCGGGGCGATTATTCATGGCAAGGGCGACTACCTCGCCTTCAGCGAAGAAGAGCATCCGGTAGCCTTGCAGCTCGGCGGCAGCGATCCGGCCGCGCTGGCGCACTGCGCGAAGCTGGCAGAAGAGCGCGGTTACGACGAAATCAACCTCAACGTTGGCTGCCCCTCCGATCGTGTGCAGAACGGCATGTTTGGTGCCTGCCTGATGGGCAATGCGCAGCTGGTGGCCGACTGCGTGAAAGCGATGCGCGATGTGGTCTCCATTCCGGTGACGGTCAAAACCCGTATCGGCATCGACGATCAGGACAGCTACGAATTTCTCTGCGACTTTATCGGCACGGTAGCCGGCAAGGGCGAGTGCGACATGTTTATCATCCATGCCCGCAAAGCCTGGCTTTCTGGCCTTAGCCCGAAAGAGAACCGTGAGATCCCGCCTCTGGATTACCCGCGTGTCTATCAGCTGAAGCGTGATTTCCCGCAGCTGACCATGTCGATCAATGGCGGTATCAAATCTCTGGACGAGGCCAAAGCGCATTTAGCGCATATGGATGGCGTAATGGTGGGCCGCGAGGCGTACCAGAACCCGGGCGTGCTGGCGGCGGTCGATCGCGAAATCTTTGGTGTGGATTGCGCCGATCGCGATCCGGTCGCGGTGGTGCGGGCAATGTACCCCTACATTGAGCGTGAGCTGAGCAACGGCACCTATCTGGGCCACGTGACCCGCCACATGCTGGGTCTGTTCCAGGGGATCCCGGGGGCGCGCCAGTGGCGTCGTTACCTGAGTGAAAACGCCCATAAAGCGGGAGCCGATATCGAGGTGCTGGAGCAAGCGCTGCGTCTGGTGGCAGACAAGCGATAATTTTCACTAAAACCTGGTCAAATTCACCACGCCCGGCACCGCATTGCCGGGCGTTTTTATTTACTATCAATCACTTATTTTTGGCACGGATCTTGTAATAGTCATAGCAGCGTATCGTTGTTATGCATTACTGGAGAGAGCCATGCTGGAACTACTTTTTGTGATTGGATTTTTTGTCATGCTGTTGGTAACCGGCGTCTCGCTGCTGGGGATCATTGCCGCATTGGTGGTTGCCACCGCGGTGATGTTTATCGGTGGGCTGTTTGCCCTGATGCTAAAACTGCTGCCGTGGTTGCTGTTGGCCGTGGCGGTGGTGTGGGCGATACGGGCGATTAAATCGCCAAAAATCCCACGCTATCAGCGCAATAACCGCTTTCGTTACTAAGGTATTGAGCGGTTCGTCACATCCTTGCAACTTTTACGGCAGCATTGCTTAGAACAGAATAGGATTTAGTTATCGAATCTGTCACTATTGCCGCCGTTAAAGAATTCATCGTGCTGTACCCTACATACAGCCGAACTAAAAAAAGAAAGGGCTTCCTCCGGGAAGCCCAATTTCTTTCTGACCCGTTATCATTCCTGCCGCAAATGCGTTGACTGCTTTCATTCACCCCAGTCACTTACCTGAGTAAGCTCCTAGGGTTCATTCAATTGTCGCGTTACCCGGCCTTTCGGGGCCAGCGCAAGCGCTGTTCAAAGCCTTAAGCGTTTTGTCCTGCAACATGAATTATTCAGGGGATCAGCAGACTCGACCCCTGCGTCGCCCGGCTCTCCAGCACTTCATGCGCCCGTTGCGCATCGGCCAGCGGATATTTCTGCGCCTCCGCCACATCCACCTTAATTACGCCGCTGGCAATCAATGAGAACAGCTCATTGCTGGCCTCAACCAGTTCGTCATGATTGGTGATGTAGCCTTGCAGCGAAGGACGAGTGGCGAACAACGACCCTTTCTGGTTGAGAATGCCGAGATTCACCCCGGTCACCGGGCCGGAGGCGTTACCGAAGCTGACCATCAGGCCGCGACGTTGCAGACAATCCAGCGAGGCTTCCCAGGTGTCTTTGCCCACCGAGTCATACACTACGCGCACCTTTTTACCGCCGGTGATCTCTTTCACCCGCTCAACGATGCTCTCTTCACGGTAGTTGATCACCTGCCAGGCACCCGCCTGAAGCGCGCGCTGCGCCTTTTGCGCGTTGCCGACGGTGCCGATCAGTTTGGCGCCCAGCGCTTTTGCCCACTGACAGGCAATCAGCCCAACGCCGCCTGCGGCCGCGTGGAACAGGAACTGTTCATCGGGTTTGATCTCATAGGTTTTGCGCAACAGATAAAACACCGTTAACCCTTTCAGGAAGGAGGCGGCGGCCTGCTCAAAGGAGATGGCGTCAGGCAGAATGGCGGCTTTATCTGCCGGGACATTGTGGATCGAGCTGTAGGCGCCGAGGGCAGATTGCGCATACACCACGCGGTCGCCCTCTTTTATATGCTTAACGGCGCTGCCCACTTTGACCACTACGCCCGCCGCTTCGGTGCCCAGTCCGCTTGGCAGAGCCGGGGGCGGATAAAGGCCTCCGCGGATATAGGTGTCGATATAGTTAATACCAATGGCTTTGTTTTCGACCTGGACTTCGTTATCGCCAGGCGCGGTGGGGGTAAACTCTACCGCTTTGAGAACGTCCGGGCCGCCGTGCTTATGAAATTCAATACGCGTTGCCATTTATCCTCCAGTGACATTTGGGTGGGGCAAATGTTATGAATCATGGTAAAATATCGACCCCATTTCTATCTCGGCTCCCTTCACTATGGCAGGAAATAAACCCTTCAACAAACAGACTGAGCCCCGCGAGCGCGATCCGCAGTTAGCCGGGTTAAAAGTCCCGCCGCACTCGATTGAAGCGGAACAGTCGGTGTTGGGCGGTTTAATGCTGGATAACGAACGCTGGGACGATGTTGCCGAGCGCGTTGTCACCGACGATTTCTATACCCGCCCGCACCGCCATATCTTTACCGAGATGGCGCGTTTGCAGGAGTCGGGCAGCCCGATTGACCTGATCACGCTCGCGGAATCGCTGGAGCGACAGGGACAGCTCGAATCCGTTGGCGGCTTCGCCTATCTGGCCGAGTTATCGAAAAATACCCCAAGTGCGGCGAACATCAGCGCCTACGCCGATATCGTGCGCGAACGTGCGGTTGTGCGCGACATGATTTCCGTCGCCAATGAAATCGCAGAAGCCGGTTTCGATCCGCAGGGGCGTAACAGCGACGAGCTGCTCGATCTAGCCGAATCCCGGGTATTTAAAATCGCGGAAAGCCGCGCCAATAAAGACGAAGGGCCAAAAAACATTGCCGAAGTGCTGGACGCCACCGTCTCGCGTATCGAGCAACTGTTCCAGCAGCCGCATGACGGGGTAACCGGGGTCAACACCGGCTATGACGATCTGAACAAAAAGACCGCGGGTCTACAGCCGTCGGATCTGATTATCGTCGCCGCGCGTCCGTCGATGGGGAAAACCACCTTTGCGATGAACCTCGTCGAAAATGCGGCGATGTTGCAGGATAAACCGGTTTTGATTTTCAGTCTGGAGATGCCCTCCGAGCAGATCATGATGCGTTCTCTGGCCTCGCTGTCGCGCGTGGATCAGACTCGCATTCGTACCGGCCAGTTGGACGACGAAGACTGGGCGCGGATCTCCGGCACCATGGGCATTCTGCTGGAAAAACGGAACATCTATATCGATGACTCCTCCGGCCTGACGCCGACGGAAGTACGTTCCCGCGCGCGCCGCATTGCCCGCGAGCATGGCGGCATTGGCCTTATCATGATCGACTACCTCCAGCTGATGCGCGTTCCGTCCCTGTCGGATAACCGTACCCTGGAGATTGCCGAAATCTCCCGCTCGCTGAAGGCGCTGGCGAAAGAGTTGCAGGTGCCTGTTGTGGCGCTGTCGCAGCTTAACCGCTCTCTGGAACAGCGTGCCGATAAACGCCCGGTGAACTCCGACCTGCGTGAGTCTGGCTCCATCGAGCAGGATGCTGACCTCATCATGTTCATCTACCGTGATGAGGTGTATCACGAGAACAGCGATCTTAAAGGCATCGCAGAAATTATTATCGGTAAGCAGCGTAACGGCCCGATCGGTACGGTGCGGCTTACCTTTAACGGCCAGTGGTCACGCTTTGATAACTATGCGGGCCCGCAATACGACGACGAATAGCGCTTCCTCATCCTTCACGCCGCAGGGGCGTTGACTGCGCCCGCTCACCCCGGCTTACTAAGCTCCCGGGGTGAACGGGCTTGTCACGTGACTCGGCTGCGTCCTCGCCCCTTCGGGGCCTGCGCAGGCGCTGTTCAAAAACGCGATAGCGTTTTTGTTCTGCATCGTGAATGATGCTGGAGAGTCTTTTTATTAAGGAATTCAAATGCAAGCGGCAACTGTAGTCATTAACCGCCGCGCTCTGCGACACAACCTGCAACGCCTGCGTGAACTGGCTCCCGCCAGCAAACTGGTTGCAGTCGTGAAAGCGAACGCTTACGGACACGGTCTGATCGAGACCGCGCGAACGCTCCCTGATGCAGACGCCTTTGGCGTCGCCCGTCTCGAAGAAGCCCTACGCCTGCGCGAAGGGGGGATCACCCAGCCGATACTGCTGCTCGAAGGCTTCTTTAATGCCGCCGATCTGCCAACCATCGCCGAAAAACAGCTGCATACCGCCGTGCACAACAGAGAGCAGCTCGAGGCGCTGGAGAACGCGGTACTCAGTGAGCCGGTCACCGTGTGGATGAAGCTCGACACCGGCATGCACCGCCTCGGCGTACGCCCGGAGCAAGCTGAGGCTTTTTATCAGCGTTTAAGCCAGTGCCAGAACGTTCGTCAGCCGGTCAATATCGTCAGCCATTTTGCTCGCGCCGATGAGCCGGAATGTGGCGCGACCGAACAGCAGCTCGATATCTTCAATACCTTCTGCGAAGGCAAGCCGGGCTTACGCTCGATAGCGGCCTCCGGCGGTATTTTGCTGTGGCCGCAGTCCCACTTCGACTGGGCGCGTCCGGGCATTATTCTGTATGGCGTTTCACCGCTGGAGGGCAAACCCTGGGGGCCGGACTTCGGTTTTCAGCCGGTGATGTCACTCACTTCCAGCCTGATTGCGGTGCGCGAGCACAAAGCCGGTGAACCGGTGGGCTACGGCGGCACCTGGGTCAGCGAGCGCGACACCCGTCTGGGCGTGGTGGCGATGGGCTATGGCGACGGTTACCCGCGCGCGGCCCCATCCGGTACGCCAGTGCTGGTCAATGGCCGCGAAGTGCCTATTGTCGGCCGTGTCGCGATGGACATGATCTGCGTTGACCTCGGGCCAGAGGCGCAGGAGAAGGCGGGCGATCCGGTGATCCTGTGGGGAGAAGGTTTACCCGTGGAGCGAATCGCGGAAATTACAAAAGTGAGCGCTTACGAACTTATCACCCGACTGACGTCGCGGGTGGCAATGCACTACCTCGACTGATATCGACTTTCCCTCAATTCTGTGTGAGTGAGAAACCCGCACGGACTGCTCCCTCTCCCTTAGGGAGAGGGCTGGGGTAAGGGGGAGCATGCGACTGAGGTGATTGTTCCGTTCACCTTAGGTTCTGCACTTCTTTGTCAGTCGCGTCACTCGCGAACCTGTTAAGGGGGCTCGCCGCCTCCCTCTTCACAATCCCGGCTCCCGGCCAGGAAAATCGCCGCGTCGCGGTGCACTCAGCTTATTCCTTCAGACTTTCGGGTCGGGCACCAGCCAGCATCCCTGCAGGCTATGCCCTCCCGGCGCATCCCTGTGCCTCGCCCCGGCCTTCCGGAAACGCTTCGACGATTTTCAGCCGGACCAGGGAGCCGCTATAAGTTATTTATCCTCTTAGAACGCCGACATGGCTTTAAGGGCAATAAAATACTGGGGAGCCCTCGGCCTTTTAGAGCCAGGGTGAGGGGAAACAGGCCGCCCGCAGGTTCTGTCGCCCACACCTCATCTTCCTTAACATCCTCTCGATCTTCTGCCGCTTCCGGTTTATTGTTGAATTCCCTGCCTCATTATTACCCGGAGAACCATCGCGTGTTCCAGAAAGTTGACGCCTATGCTGGCGACCCCATCCTCTCCTTAATGGAGCGTTTTAAAGAAGATCCGCGCGGCGATAAAGTTAACCTCAGCATCGGTCTTTATTACAACGAAGCCGGCATTATTCCGCAGCTGCAGGCGGTGGCCAAAGCCGAAGAACGTCTGAACGCCACGCCGCACGGCGCCTCGCTCTATCTGCCGATGGAAGGGCTGAACAGCTATCGTCACACCATTGCCCCGCTGCTGTTTGGCGCAGACCATCCGGTTCTGGTGGAAAAGCGTGTCGCCACCATCCAGACCCTGGGCGGCTCAGGCGCGCTGAAGGTTGGCGCAGACTTCCTGCACAAATATTTCCCGGAATCCGGTGTCTGGGTGAGCGACCCGACCTGGGAAAACCACGTCGCCATCTTTGAAGGCGCAGGCTTCACGGTGAACACCTACCCGTGGTTTGACGATCAGAGCAATGGGGTGCGTGTTGGTGCGTTACTGGAAAAACTGAGCACTCTGCCGGAACGCAGCATCGTGCTGCTGCACCCGTGCTGCCATAACCCGACCGGTGCCGATCTGACCAACGATCAGTGGGATGCCGTGATTGAGGTGCTGAAAGCGCGCAACCTGATCCCGTTCCTCGACATTGCCTATCAGGGCTTTGGTGCCGGGATGGAAGAGGACGCCTATGCCATTCGCGCCATCGCCAGCGCTGGCCTGCCGGCACTGGTCAGCAACTCCTTCTCCAAAATCTTCTCCCTGTATGGCGAGCGTGTGGGTGGCCTCTCCGTGGTCTGCGAAGACCAGGACGCTGCCGGGCGCGTGCTTGGCCAGCTGAAAGCCACCGTGCGTCGTATCTACTCCAGCCCGCCAAACTTTGGTGCGCAGGTCGTGGCGACCGTGCTGGGCGACGACGCACTCAAAGCCGAGTGGCTGGCGGAAGTGGAAGCGATGCGTACCCGTATCCTTTCCATGCGCCAGACGCTGGTCGATGTGCTGAAAGAGGCGGTGCCGGGGCACAACTTCGACTACCTGCTGCAGCAGCGCGGCATGTTCAGCTACACCGGCTTCAGCGCGCAGCAGGTGGATCGCCTGCGCGATGAGTTTGGCGTCTACCTGATTGCCAGCGGACGTATGTGCGTGGCAGGCCTGAACAGCAGCAACGTTCAGCGCGTGGCGCAGGCCTTTGCCGCTGTAATGTAAGTACTTACTCGCGGCCTCCTTGCGTTGACGAAGGGGGCCGCAATCAGGAAACCCCGCGCTGTGATATCCCTCCTTTTATTACGCCTTTAATGAAGAATTTCCTTTCATTCCCCTCCCGCTGCGGTTATTTTCGATGTGGTTTTTGACCATCCGCTCAAAAATAAACAATAACGGTTTGAATATTCAGGGGATAATATGCGCAAGATCACACTGGCTTTCAGCGCTGCCTGCTTATTACTCTCGCTTAGTCACCCGGTAGTCGCGCGCCCCTCATCACCCCCACCGTTATATACCGGTACCAACGCCGCCAGACTGGCCGAACAGGAGCCGATCCATTGGGTGTCTGTTACCCAGATAGAAAACAGCCTGATGGGACGTCCGCCCATGTCGGTGGGATTTGATATTGATGACACCGTCCTGTTCTCCAGCCCGGGCTTCTGGCGGGGTAAAAAGACCTGGTCACCGCAGAGCGAGGATTACCTGAAAAATCCGGCTTTCTGGCAGCAGATGAACAACGGCTGGGATGAGTTCAGCATTCCGAAAGAGGTGGCCCGCTCGCTGATTGCCATGCACGTTAAGCGTGGCGACAGGATCTGGTTTATTACCGGGCGTCATCCTACCCGAACCGAAACCGTCACCAAAACCTTGCAGGACGCCTTTCTGATCCCCGCCGCGGCCATGAACCCGGTCATTTTTGCCGGTGACACATCGGGCACAAACAACAAAGCGTCGTGGATGGAGCAGAAACAGATCAAGATTTACTACGGCGATGCCGATAGCGACATCGCCGCAGCCCGCGAGGCAGGCGCCAGAGGCATCCGGGTGCTGCGCGCCTCCAACTCGACGTACAAACCGCTGCCACAGGCAGGGGCGTTTGGCGAAGAGGTGATCGTCAATTCAGAATACTGAGTGCATGGGGCGGAAAAGTCGCTTTTTTAAGCAGATTTACCCGCTACGGGTTTTACCTTTCGTCGTATTGCTGCACACTTAGAAGGATTATCCTGTAACACGGAGCAGCACATGTGGTATCAGCAAACCCTGACCCTGCGCGCCAGGTCTCGTGGTTTTCACCTGGTGACGGACGAGGTCCTTGGACAGATCTGCGATCTTTCCCGCATCAACGTCGGTTTACTGCATCTTTTGCTGCAACACACGTCAGCCTCTCTCACGCTCAACGAGAATTGCGATCCCACCGTCCGTTCCGATATGGAGCAGCATTTTCTCAAATCCGTTCCCGACGGTGCCCGCTGGGAACATGATGATGAGGGGCCAGACGACATGCCTTCCCATATTAAATCCTCCATGCTGGGCGTCTCTCTGCTGCTGCCGGTGAATCATGGCCGCGTGCAGTTGGGTACCTGGCAGGGGATCTGGCTGGGAGAACATCGTATCCATGGCGGTTCGCGCAAAATTATCGCTACGCTACAAGGGGAATAATGATGACAATTTCGGAGATACTTCAGTACTGCATGAATAAGCCGGGTGCGGAGCAGAGCGTGCACAGTGACTGGAAGGCAACCCAGATTAAAGTCGCAGACGTGCTGTTTGCGATGGTGAAAGATGTGGAGGGGCGTCCGGCGGCCTCGTTAAAAACCAGCCCGGAACTGGCGGAGCTGCTGCGCCAGCAGCATACCGATGTGCGTCCCAGCCAGCACCTGAATAAAGCCCACTGGAGCACGGTCTACCTGGATGGGTCGATACCGGATTCGCAGATTTACTACCTGGTGGATGCCTCTTACAAACAGGCGGTGGAACTGCTGCCGGAGATGACCCGGCAGCAGCTTTCGGTATAACTACTTCAGAAGAGGCTTAAGGAAGCGGGCCGTGTGTGAGGCTTCGCATTCCGCGACGGTTTCCGGGGTGCCGGAAACCAGGATTTCGCCGCCGCCGCTGCCGCCTTCCGGGCCGAGATCGACAATCCAGTCCGCGGTTTTAATCACGTCCAGGTTGTGCTCAATCACCACGATGGTGTTGCCCTGATCGCGCAGCTGGTGCAGCACCTCGAGTAACTGCTGGATATCGGCAAAGTGCAGACCGGTAGTTGGCTCATCCAGAATGTACAGTGTCTGACCGGTGCCGCGCTTGGACAGCTCACGCGCCAGCTTCACGCGCTGCGCTTCACCGCCTGACAGCGTGGTCGCCGACTGGCCCAGACGAATGTAGGTCAGACCGACATCCATCAGGGTCTGGAGCTTACGCGCCAGCGCCGGAACGGCATCAAAGAACTCACGTGCTTCTTCAATGGTCATATCCAGCACTTCGTGGATGGTCTTGCCTTTGTACTTAATCTCCAGCGTTTCGCGGTTATAGCGCTTGCCTTTGCACTGGTCGCACGGCACGTAGATATCCGGCAGGAAGTGCATTTCGACTTTGATCACCCCATCGCCCTGACAGGCTTCGCAGCGACCACCGCGCACGTTAAAGCTGAAACGACCTGGCGTATAGCCGCGCGAACGCGATTCCGGCACGCCGGCAAAGAGTTCACGTACTGGCGTAAAGACACCGGTATAGGTCGCCGGGTTAGAACGCGGGGTACGACCAATCGGGCTTTGATCGATATCGATCACCTTGTCGAAATGCTCCAGACCGGTAACGTCGCGATACGGCGCTGGCTCAGCCAGGGTCGCACCGTTCAACTGCGTCTGAGCAATCGGGAACAGGGTATCGTTGATCAGCGTCGATTTACCGGAACCTGACACACCCGTAATACAGGTGAACAGGCCAACCGGCAGGGTCAGCGTGACGTCTTTCAGGTTGTTGCCACGCGCCCCGGTGAGCTTCAGCACTTTTTCCGGGTTCGCAGGCACGCGCTGTTTCGGCACTTCAATCTTACGCTTGCCGCTCATGTACTGGCCGGTCAGGGATTCCGGTACCGCCATAATGGCGTCCAGCGGCCCTTCTGCCACAACCTGACCACCGTGGACGCCAGCCCCCGGGCCGATGTCGATCACGTGGTCGGCCGCGCGAATGGCATCTTCGTCATGCTCAACCACAATCACCGTGTTACCGAGGTTACGCAGGTGGATCAGCGTGCCGAGCAGGCGTTCGTTGTCGCGCTGGTGCAGACCGATAGACGGCTCATCCAGCACGTACATCACCCCGACTAAGCCCGCACCAATCTGGCTCGCCAGACGGATACGCTGCGCTTCGCCGCCGGACAAGGTCTCTGCCGAGCGGGAGAGGGTCAGGTAGTTCAGGCCGACGTTGACCAGGAACTTGAGGCGATCGCCGATCTCTTTCAGCACTTTCTCGGCGATTTGCGCACGCTGGCCGGAGAGCTTCAGGTTGGTGAAGAAGTCCATCGCGTGGCCGATGCTCATGTCCGAGATGGTCGGCAGCGGCGTGTTTTCAACATACACGTGGCGCGCTTCGCGACGCAGACGGGTGCCGTCACAGGTCGCGCAGGAGCGGTTGCTGATGAACTTCGCCAGCTCTTCACGTACCGCGCTGGATTCCGTCTCTTTGTAACGGCGCTCCATGTTGTGCAGCACGCCTTCGAACGGATGACGGCGTACCGAGGTATCGCCGCGATCGTTCATGTATTTGAACTCGATGTTCTCTTTCGCGGAACCGAACAGGATCACCTTGTGCACGGTTGGGCTGAGGCTACCCCACGGCGCTTCGACGTCGAATTTGTAGTGTTCCGCCAGCGACTTCAGCATCTGGAAGTAGTAGAAGTTACGCTTATCCCAGCCGCGGATCGCGCCGCCTGCCAGCGACAGCTCCGGGTTCTGGATCACCCGGTCAGGATCGAAATACTGCTGCACGCCCAGACCATCGCAGGTCGGGCACGCGCCCGCCGGGTTGTTGAACGAGAACAGACGCGGTTCCAGCTCGCGCATGCTGTAACCGCACACCGGGCAGGCAAAGTTAGCCGAGAAGAGCATTTCGTCTGCTTTCGGGTCGTCCATATCGGCAACCACGGCCGTACCGCCGGAGAGATCCAACGCGGTTTCGAACGACTCTGCCAGGCGCTGAGTCAGATCGTCACGCACCTTAAAGCGATCGATGACCACTTCAATGGTGTGTTTCTTTTGCAGCTCCAGCTTAGGCGGATCGGAAAGATCGCACACTTCGCCGTCAATACGGGCGCGGATATAGCCCTGGCTTGCCAGGTTTTCCAGCGTTTTGGTGTGCTCGCCTTTACGCTCTTTAATGATTGGCGCCAGCAGCATCAGGCGTTTGCCTTCCGGCTGCGCCAGCACGTTATCCACCATCTGGCTGACGGTCTGGGCCGCCAGCGGAACATCGTGATCCGGGCAGCGCGGCTCGCCCACGCGGGCATACAGCAGACGCAGGTAGTCATGGATTTCGGTGATGGTCCCGACGGTGGAACGCGGGTTATGGGAGGTCGACTTCTGCTCAATAGAGATGGCCGGCGACAACCCTTCGATATGGTCGACGTCCGGTTTTTCCATCAGCGACAGGAACTGGCGCGCATAAGCAGAGAGCGATTCGACGTAACGACGCTGCCCTTCGGCATACAGGGTGTCGAAAGCCAGTGAAGATTTGCCTGAGCCTGAAAGCCCGGTCACGACGATCAGTTTGTCGCGAGGGATGACGAGGTTGATATTCTTGAGATTGTGGGTGCGGGCGCCCCGAACTTCTATCTTATCCATTCACCTTTCCCGGTAGGTAGATACACGGAATGCCTGGTTTGTTTGAAGGACAACCGGCAGAAACGATTAATTATGACACAAATTGACCTGGCTGGATATACAGTATTGGAATGCAAATTCTGGTGACTTGTGCAACAATGTATCCTTCGTGAGAACTCTGGAAGATGCTTCGAAACTATCGAAAGACCACGTGGAAATGGTACACTCGCGCGCTACACTCTTTTCAGACAAGTTTTCAGGAGACACGATCATGGCCAGCAGAGGCGTAAACAAGGTGATTCTCGTCGGTAATCTGGGCCAGGACCCGGAAGTACGCTATATGCCGAGTGGTGGTGCAGTGGCCAACATTACGCTGGCTACTTCCGAATCCTGGCGTGATAAAGCGACCGGCGAGATGAAAGAGCAGACCGAATGGCACCGCGTTGTGCTGTTTGGCAAACTGGCCGAAGTGGCCGGTGAATATCTGCGTAAAGGCTCCCAGGTCTATATCGAAGGCCAGCTGCGTACCCGTAAATGGACCGATCAGTCCGGCGCAGAAAAATACACCACTGAAGTGGTGGTAAACGTCGGCGGCACCATGCAGATGCTGGGTGGCCGTCAGGGCGGTGGCGCACCAGCAGGTGGCGGCCAGCAGCAGCAGGGCGGTTGGGGTCAGCCTCAGCAGCCTCAGGGCGGCAACCAGTTCAGCGGCGGCGCGCAGTCTCGCCCGCAGCAGCAGCCGTCTGCACCAGCGCAGTCTAACGAACCGCCAATGGATTTCGACGACGATATCCCGTTCTGATAATCAGAACCTGCGTTTCGCAACAATAAAAAACCCAGACCGCGGTCTGGGTTTTTTATTTTCAGTTTTTCTTTTCAGAATGTCTCGCCCACAGGCATCAGGTGTACATCATTGGCCAGTCTGGTGGCGTATGGCTCATCGCCTCGACCATTACCGCTTTAACGTTATTCCAGATCGCCGCCACATCCAGCAGGGTGATACCCAGCAGGCCGGTGGCAAACCAGCATGCCGCCGCCAGACCCAGACAGGTGCTGATCACCGCCAGAACGGCGTAATCCGATTTACGAAACTGAATGTTCAGCGTGCTGGCCAGAAACATCAGCACCGCGCTCAACAACTCCCAGCGTGCAAACACAACGCCAGTGGTAATAGCTGCCATAAAACGATCCTCAAAGATAACCGCCGCCGGGTAAAGCGCGACGTTGCCCACACACTGTGGCAAACTGGCTATCGGCAGGCTCAGACTCACAACAATGAAACAATGTTTCTTGTTACATAAGATGTGTGAACTATATCACATTTGTTCTTTTATTCGCCACTGGGCAAATGCATAAAAATAGCGATTTTTAAACCATGCTGTCAGCATGGTTATAACTACTTGAAATATATATTTAGTCTGCCATGCGCTGTATTTATGATAACTTTGCTGATAATTCATCAGGATAAGAAAACATGTACAGAGCGAAGGTCGATGTACAATATTTACAGCCTCAGAGGTATGGATTATGCTTCTTCCGGTTGCTTAATATGTTCGTAATAAATAAATCAGGCTTGAGCTTTTTTTCTGTTTATTCTTTTTTCTTTTAATTTTACACACGCGTCTCTGGAAGATTCTCGGATTCATGTATCTGACTGAATGTCATTTCATTCCTGATTAATTCGTTGCGGTATTTCTGTCTCGTTAATGAGCTGCGAATAAACAATGAAGCAAGTAAATCGAGAAAATATTAATGACAGTACCCGGGCCTTGCATGCATTAGCTAAATTAATGCCAAAACTATCCTCCCATGCCACCTTAACGTCTTTGCTGGAGACGATAAATTATACCTTTGGCGCCCAGCTCAGCTGGGTGATGATGCAGGATGAGACGGGCCAGCCGCAGCTGGTCAGTGCCGGTGAGTTAACCTGCCATCCGCTGGAAATTAATGCTTTTCTTGCCAGCCTGTTATTGCAACGTCATCAGCGTTCATGGCAGACAATCGGCTGGAAAGAGAATACCGGCACGCTGATATTCCCTCCCGGCCATCCGGGACACCACCAATTACAGTGCGGGGTGCTGTGTAAAATGGCCCCGCATCAGCACGGCTACTTCTTCCTTGGGTTTACGCAGCCGCAAAGCCCCCTCACTGTGCTGAAAGAGGTGGTAATTATCCTGGTGGAAAAGCTGAAGGATGTTGTCACCGGGCTTGTCGCCCGAGAGCGCACGGCAAAAGAGATGCAGCGGATGATCGCCCAGTACAAAACACTGTTTGAACGGGCGCCGGTGCTGATGAACTCGTTCGACAGAAATAGCCGCTGCGTGTTGTGGAATGCCGAATGCGAAAAGGTGTTTGGCTGGACGATGGCGGAGATCAACGCCCATCCCGATCCGCTGGCGCAGTTTTATCCTGACCCGGAGATGCGTCGCCGGGTGCATGAGTCGGTCAACATC
Organism: Leclercia sp. GLN_9; assembly: GCF_043105735.1. Lineage (NCBI taxonomy): Bacteria > Pseudomonadati > Pseudomonadota > Gammaproteobacteria > Enterobacterales > Enterobacteriaceae > Leclercia > Leclercia sp. GLN_9. The sequence goes on along the minus strand of NZ_JBICLV010000035.1, from coordinate 34,471 downwards.
ACCCCGCTTAACGACATGTACGAATGGCACCCTGTGCGCCGGGACGGGATGCAGCTGACGATCCTGTGGTCGAACATTTCCCTGCCGGACGGCTCAATACTCAATATCGGGCTTGATATTACCGCCCGTAAAAACGCGGAGCGGCTTCTGGAAATGAAGGCCATGACCGACGATCTGACGGGCTGCTTAAATCGTTTTGCCATCCTGCAGCAAATTGCCGTTGCCCTTGAAGCCAGCCAGCGACAGGAGGGCGACAGCTACTTCTCAGTCCTGATGTTTGACCTGGATTTCTTCAAACAGATTAATGACCAGTGGGGCCACCTGGTGGGAGATGCCGCGCTGGTGCACTTCTGCGACTGCCTGCGGGCGCTGATCCCCCCAGATGCAGCGCTGGGCCGGGTGGGTGGAGAAGAATTTTTACTGCTGTTGCCTAAGACCCGCAGCGACACGGCGGTGCAGCTTTCCACCCGTCTCCGCCAGGCGCTGACCGTGACGCCGCTTAACGTAGGCACCCGAATGCTGACCCTTTCCTTTAGCGCGGGGGTCGTGGAGGTGAGCGGCGAACCGCACGATACCTCCTCGCTACTCATTAGCGCAGATAAGGCACTTTACGATGCCAAACGCGCGGGAAGAGGAAAAACAATCGTCGCGGTTGATTATTTATAAATCACTTTAATCATTATCATGGGATAAATAGCACAAAATCTCATGATGAAGTTGCGCTTTTTACATGCTGTAGGTAGTTTGAGTTAATCGACGACATTCTGTTGAGTTATCCGGGAGCCTGGCTTTCGACACCGGTAATTATTTTACTTAATAACCAGGAAACGAATACTTTCAGTTTGGCTTACGGACAAATATTATCGGCATAACCAAATATTAGGTTATTGGTGTTAAAAGTCAGTTGCTAACTTCGCATGATTCATGCAACGTAATCACCTGTTTAGCAAAGCATCCGGCCTTCATGATTACAGGCACATAAAAAGCAGGGATATAGGGCGGAAATGAATCGTAACGCACGGGACAAGGTGCTGAGGATAGTCGGGGTTATCATGGTAGTTTTGCTACCTGTGATGCTTGCGCTATGGTTTGCCCAGCAACGCGCGATTAACGAAACAAGCAGCCAACTTCGTTCCTTTGCAAAACTCGCTTTAGACAAAACTGAACTGGTCATTCAGCAGGTTGAGCTGGCTCGTCATGCTGCCGAACAGTATTCGGGCGATATTTGCACGCCGGCACACCGACAAAATATGTTGAATATCGTCCGGGGGCGACTCTACATTGCTGACCTGGTGTATGCGCAAGGCCGTGAATTCCTTTGCTCAACGACGAGCACCCCCGAGAATCCGTATACCATTTCCGCCGCCAATTACCAACGCAAGCCTGACGTCTCTATCTATTATTACCGCGACACCCCGTTTTATGAGGGATATAAAATGACCTATATGCAGTTAGGTCATTATGTGGTGGTGGTTAACCCCCTGACGTATAGCGAAGTAATGTCTTCAGACCGATCCCTGGCGTGGGGAGTATTTGATACGGTCACCAATACCTTTTTCTCCGCCAGTGAACAGGCTAATCAGAGTGAATTGAAAACCCAGATTAGCAATGACGATCTTATATTCCAGAATGAAGGCCGTTTTTATACGATTGTTCGCTCGGACAAGCGCCCGATTGCCGCCATTGTCTCAACGACTAACCAACGTTTTTATGAAGTCCTTTATCACCAGGCGACATTAACTCTGCCGCTGGGGATGATCAGCAGCATTATTATTTTATTAATGTGGTCGAGAACACGACGCGAATTTAATTCTCCGGGGCGCTTATTGCATCGGGCATTAAATAAAAGACAGCTTTGCCTGCACTACCAGCCCATTATCGATATCAAAACCAATGTCTGTGTCGGGGCTGAAGCGTTATTGCGCTGGCCGGGTTTTAACGGCCCGGTAATGAGTCCGGTAGAATTTATTCCGCTGGCAGAAGAAGAGGGCATGAGCGAGCGCATTACCGACTATGTAGTGGAAGAAGTCTTCAGCGATCTGGGTCCGTTTCTCGCCTGCAATCCGCATATCTATATCTCCATTAACCTGTCGGCAACGGACTTCCACTCTTCACGCCTGATTGCGATGATCACCGATAAAGCCTGCCACTACAATGTCCGGGCGCAGCAAATCAAAATTGAAGTGACCGAGCGTGGGTTTATCGACGTGCCGAAAACGACGCCGGTAATTCAGGCGTTTCGTCAGGCGGGTTATGAAGTGGCGATCGATGATTTTGGTACCGGCTATTCCAACCTGCACAACCTCTATTCGCTGAACGTCGATATCCTGAAAATCGATAAATCTTTTATCGATACTCTGACGACCAACAGCACCAGCCACCTGATTGTCGAGCACATCATCGAAATGGCTCAAAGCCTGCGCTTAAAAACCATCGCCGAAGGGGTGGAAACACCGGAACAGGTCACCTGGTTAAACAAGCGCGGCGTGCAGTATTGTCAGGGCTGGCACTTCGCGAAGGCGATGTCGCCGCAGGATTTCATGACCTGGCAGCAACAGCCTGTCGCGGCATCACTCGCCCACAGTCACTAGTTCAGCTGATGACGATAGTCGCTGGGAGTACGATCAAACTCGCGGCGGAATACGCGGGAAAAGGTCTGCTGGGAGACATAGCCCAGATCCATGGCGATATCAAAAATAGGGCGCTGGGTGGTGCGTAACGCCTGAGCCGCCAACAATAATCTGCGTTGCCGAATGTACTCGCCCAGCGTCTGGTGCATGACGGCGCGGAACATTCTCTGTAAGTACCACTTAGAGTAACCCGACTTTTTAGCCACCACATCAATACTCAAGGGTTGATCGATATGGTCATCCATCCATTCAATAAGTGTCTGAATAATTTGTTGATGCGACATAGAGCAGCCTCTTTCTGGTTACACCTGTATCGGTTAATTCGTCGTTTTGTCTTCGGGCGAGTATAATTCCTCAAGTTAACTTGAGGTAAAGAGGTTTTATGGAAAAGAAATTACCGCGGATTAAATCGCTGCTGACGCCGGGCGAGGTGGCAAGGCGTAGCGGCGTGACGGTGTCGGCTCTGCATTTCTATGAAAGCAAAGGGTTAATTAAGAGTATCCGCAACACGGGCAACCAGCGCCGTTATACCCGCGATGTGCTGCGCTATGTGGCGATCATCAAGATTGCCCAACGCATCGGGATCCCGCTGGCCACCATTGGCGAGGCGTTCGGCATCCTGCCGGAGGGGCATACGCTGAGTACAAAGGAGTGGAAAGCACTCTCGTCACAGTGGCGCGATGAGCTGGATCGGCGCATTCATACCCTGGAGGCGCTGCGCGACGATCTTGACGGCTGTATTGGCTGCGGATGCCTGTCGCGTAGTGACTGCCCGCTGCGTAACCCTGGCGATAAGCTGGGCGAGCAGGGCACCGGCGCGCGGTTGCTGGAAGAAGATTAGCCCGACGCATAAAAAACTAAAGCGCCACACGGGCGCTTTAGTTTATTTCCGGTCTTTGTCTTTCTCTCTATCCCGCTGGTTCACAGGAGGGTTTCCCCCGACATCAACACCCCTCAGTCGAGCATGGTTTGGAGGTTCCGGTTTGTGCTGACAATTTAAGTCTAGGCCGGGAGGCCGGGTTTGCCAGTTCCACAGCGCATAAAATAGGCGAAATTTTTTCGCCAGGTTGTGCAATTTTCTATAGTTAGTGGGTAAGCCCAACTGGAGATGTCCATGATTAAGGTCCACCACCTCAACCAGTCCCGATCCCAGCGTGTGCTGTGGGCGCTGGAAGAGCTTTCTCTGCCGTATCAGATTGAACGTTATCAGCGTGATAAGACGATGATGGCGCCCGCCGCATTGCGTAAAGTTCACCCGCTGGGTAAATCCCCGGTGCTGGAGGATAACGGCCTGATTCTGGCGGAATCGGGGGCGATCCTCGAATATTTGCAGGAGACCTACGATCCTACATCGCAGCTCAAGCCGCAGGATCGCGAGATGAAACTGCACTACCGCTTCTGGCTTCACTACGCGGAAGGTTCCCTGATGCCGTTGCTGCTGATGAAGCTGGTTTTCTCCAGCCTCGGTAAACCGCCGATCCCGTTTGGCCTGCGCTCGCTGGGCAAAGTGCTGGGGCAGGGGGTGCAAAAGACGTATCTCAACCGCCAGCTGCAAACCCACGCCCGTTTTCTGGAGTCCTGGCTGAAGGATCACCGCTGGTTTGCCGGGGATAACCTCAGCATGGCGGACGTGCAGATGAGTTTTCCGGTGTTTGCCCTGCTGGAGCGTGGCGGCATCGCGGATCTCCCTCATCTGCAAACATGGATGAAAAACGTCGAAATGCGTCCGGCCTGGCAGCGGGCGATCCAGCAGGGCGGTCCGTTCGAAATCCCTGGCAAATCCTGAACGAACCCTGAAAATGTTATCAAATTGCGCATTCACGATAACGTTTGCGCATACTCTGGTTATTTCTTCACCGCCCCGCAGGAAAATAAGCGAAAAACGGCAAAGTTAAGTTGAAAATGCCCGTGTTCAGGACGGATAATCGTTTGCCTTTAATTCAACACCCGTTTTGTCAGCGTGAAGCTAAACGTTTGCTTTTTTTATGACGCCCCTCTTTGTCATAAACGCAGCACAGGGATATGACGTTTCGCTGGTCGTGGAGTGTCCATCACGCTGACCGACGACGATTATAATTTTCAGGGGATGTTTTCTATGTCTACGCCATCTGCGCGTACCGGCGGTTCACTCGACGCCATGTTCAAAATTTCTGCCCGCGGCAGCACCGTGCGTCAGGAGATCGTTGCCGGTCTGACGACCTTCCTGGCCATGGTCTACTCGGTGATCGTGGTGCCGGGCATGCTGGGCAAAGCCGGTTTCCCACCGGCGGCGGTCTTTGTCGCCACCTGTCTGGTTGCCGGTGTCGGCTCCATCGTGATGGGTCTGTGGGCCAACCTGCCGCTGGCAATTGGCTGCGCCATCTCACTGACCGCCTTCACCGCGTTCAGCCTGGTGCTGGGCCAGCAGATCAGCGTCCCGGTTGCGCTGGGCGCCGTGTTCCTGATGGGTGTGCTGTTTACCATCATCTCTGCCACCGGTATCCGCAGCTGGATCCTACGTAACCTGCCGCAGGGCGTTGCGCACGGCACCGGCATTGGTATCGGCCTGTTCCTGCTGCTGATTGCCGCCAACGGCGTTGGCCTGGTGATCAAGAACCCGCTGGACGGTCTGCCGGTTGCGCTGGGTGATTTCGCCAGCTTCCCGGTGATCATGTCGCTGATTGGCCTGGCGGTGATCATTGGTCTGGAAAAACTGAAAGTGCCGGGCGGCATCCTGCTCACCATTATTGGCGTCTCTGTTGTGGGGCTGATTTTCGATCCCGCGGTGCACTTCTCCGGTGTATTTGCCATGCCATCCCTGAGCGATGAAAACGGCAACTCGCTGATTGGCAGCCTGGATATCATGGGCGCGCTGAACCCGGTTGTCCTGCCAAGCGTGCTGGCGCTGGTGATGACCGCGGTCTTCGACGCCACCGGCACCATCCGCGCGGTAGCGGGCCAGGCGAACCTGCTGGATAAAGACGGTCAGATCATCGATGGCGGCAAAGCGCTGACCACCGACTCCCTGAGCAGCGTCTTCTCCGGTCTGGTGGGTGCTGCGCCAGCAGCGGTATATATCGAATCGGCGGCGGGTACGGCGGCAGGCGGTAAAACCGGTCTGACGGCGATCACTATCGGCGTGCTGTTTCTGCTGATCCTGTTCCTTGCCCCGCTGTCCTATCTGGTTCCGGCGTACGCAACTGCCCCTGCGCTAATGTACGTTGGCCTGCTGATGCTGAGCAACGTGGCGAAAATTGATTTTGCCGACTTCGTTGACGCGATGGCTGGGCTTATCACCGCGGTGTTCATCGTGCTGACCTGTAACATCGTTACCGGCATCATGATCGGCTTCGCATCACTGGTGATCGGGCGTATCGTCTCCGGTGAATGGCGTAAACTGAACATCGGTACGGTGGTGATTGCCGTGGCGCTGGTGGCGTTCTACGCGGGCGGCTGGGCTATCTAAGCTGTCAACTGCGCAAACAGACGGGTGGCTAAGGCCGCCCGTTTTTATTTTCGGAACACATCTTGTTGCCTTATGCGTTACTCTGAGGGAGATACACTGTGGCAAGATGCCAGTGATGTAAACGTACCAAAACCTCGCAAACAGGGAACGCATGGAAATCTTCTTCACAATACTCATCATGACCCTTTTGGTCTCCCTCTCCGGGGTAGTTACCCGCGTACTGCCCTTCCAGTTACCGCTGCCGCTGATGCAGATCGCCATCGGTGCTCTGCTGGCATGGCCGACGTTCGGATTGCATGTCGAGTTTGATCCTGAACTGTTTCTGGTGCTGTTTATCCCGCCTCTGCTGTTTGCCGACGGCTGGAAAACCCCGACGCGGGAATTTCTTGAGCATGGGCGCGAGATCCTGGGGCTGGCGCTGGCGCTGGTGGTGATCACCGTGGTGGGGATTGGTTTTCTCATCTACTGGGTGGTGCCGGGGATCCCGCTGATACCGGCCTTTGCGCTGGCGGCGGTGCTGTCACCCACCGATGCCGTGGCGCTGTCCGGTATCGTTGGTGAAGGACGCATTCCGAAGAAAATCATGGGCATTTTGCAGGGCGAAGCCCTGATGAACGACGCCTCCGGCCTGGTGGCGCTGAAGTTTGCCGTCGCCGTAGCGATGGGCACCATGATCTTCACCATCGGCGGGGCATCCGTTGAATTCTTGAAAGTGGCGATTGGCGGCATTCTGGCCGGGTTTGTGGTGAGCTGGCTGTATGGCCGTTCGCTGCGCTTCCTCAGCCGCTGGGGCGGCGACGAACCTGCCACGCAAATCTTACTGCTGTTCCTGCTGCCGTTCGCCTCTTATCTGATTGCGGAACACATTGGCTTCTCCGGCATCCTGGCTGCGGTGGCGGCCGGGATGACCATCACCCGCTCCGGTGTCATGCGCCGCGCGCCGCTGGCGATGCGCCTGCGCGCCAACAGCACCTGGGCGATGCTGGAGTTTGTCTTCAACGGCATGGTCTTCCTGCTATTGGGTCTGCAACTGCCGGGGATCCTTGAGTCCTCGCTGGTGGCGGCCGAGGCCGACCCGAATGTTGAAACCTGGATGCTGTTTACCGACATCGTGCTGATTTACGCCGCGCTGATGCTGGTACGTTTCGGTTGGCTGTGGACAATGAAAAGATTCAGCGTGCGTTTCCTGAAAAACAAACCGATGGAGTTTGGTTCCTGGACCACGCGTGAGCTGCTGATCTCCACCTTCGCCGGGGTGCGTGGGGCCATCACCCTCGCCGGTGTGCTTTCCATTCCGCTGCTGCTGCCGACTGGCGATGTCTTCCCGGCGCGCTACGAGCTGGTGTTCCTGGCGGCAGGGGTGATTCTGTTCTCCCTGTTTGTTGGCGTGGTGATGCTGCCAATCCTGCTGCAACATATGGAGGTGGGCGACCACGTTCAGCAGCATAAAGAGGCGCGTATCGCCCGGGCAGCAACGGCTGAAGTGGCGATTGTCACCATTCAGAAGATGGAGGAGCGTCTGGCCGCCGATACCGAAGAGAACATCGATACCCAGCTGCTGAAAGAGGTGAGCTCGCGGGTGATTGGTAACCTGCGCCGCCGTGCGGATGGCCGCAACGACGTGGAAAGCTCGCTGATGGAAGAGAACCTTGAACGCCGCTTCCGCCTGGCAGCGCTGCGCTCGGAACGCGCAGAGCTGTACCACCTGCGTGCCACCCGGGAGATCAGCAACGAGACGCTGCAAAAACTACTGCACGATCTCGATTTGATGGAAGCGTTGTTGATAGAGAAGCAGTAGGGTGAGTGCGGTCTGATGCCTTCACCCCGGCCCTCTCCCACAGGGAGAGGGTGCAAACACTAAAAACGGTAACCTGGCGGTTACCGTTTTGCGTTTACCCCGGCACCCAAAACCCTTCGCAGCATTTCAGCCAGGCCTGGGCGCTGTGCGACAGATACACTCCCTCCCGCCAGATCATCCCCAACTGCCAGTGCAGGTCGCTCTGCAGCGGGATCCAGCGCAACGTGTTTTTATCCAGCCGCTCACAGATGGGCTGCGGCAAAATCGCGATCCCAACCCCCGCCTGTACCATCGCAGCCAGAAAGTCCCACTGTCCACTGCGCACCGCGATGCGCGGCTTAACACCGTGCTGGCTGAACAACTGCATCAGCTGGCGGCTGAGGGCAAAATCTTCGTTGTAGATCAGCAGCGGGTGCTCGGCCAGCAGTTCAGGATTAATGGTATCGAGGGTCAACCAGTTGCCGGAGCGCGGCACCAGCACGCACAGCGGGTGGCTGAACAGCGGCAGTGCCGTCAGACCGCTGTCCTCCTCCACGGGCAGGGCGGTCATCGCCAGATCCAGCTCGCCGTTGATCACCGCCTGCTGGACGGTTAAGCCACCAAATTCAGAAATTTTCAGCTCTACGCCGGGATAGCGCTGGCGAAACAGGCCGATAGGCCCGGCCATCATCATCCCCACCATCGGCGGAATACCGAGGCGTAATATGCCTTTGTTAAGGTGGTTGATGTCGCCAAGCTCCGCCTCCAGCTGGCGAAACTCTGCGAGGATCGCCAGACCGCGTTCAAACACCACCCGACCGGTGTCGGTTAACAGCAGCTTGCGCCCGTCGCGGATCAGCAGGGTACAGTTCAGTTCATCTTCGAGGTTTTTCAGCATTTTGCTGATGGTGGGTTGGGTGACAAAAAGCTTCTCCGCAGCGCGGGTGAAACTCTGCTGGCGTACCACTTCGACAAAGTAACGCAGCGTGCGTATGTCCATGACTATTCCTCGAAACTATACCTTTGATGATTTTAATTCATTTCAGTCAATTACGGGCGCTGACTATACTGGCGCTCCGTCTCATTTTGAGGAAATCCCCCATGACCGTGGCGTTAGGTCGCGTTACGCCTGCCGTCGTGCAACGACTCCAGGTACCGGTTCAGGTACTGCTTTACGCGGGTCTTTTTGTCTTCGCTGAATACCTTGTTGGCTGGCTACATCTGCCGCTGCCGGCCAATCTGGTCGGGATGGTGCTGATGTTCAGCCTGATCCTCTGCCGCGTTATTCCCCTGAATTGGGTGCGGGCAGGCTCACGCTGGCTGCTGGCAGAAATGCTGCTGTTTTTTGTGCCCGCGGTGGTGGCGGTGGTGAATTACGTCCAGCTGCTGATGGTGGATGGCTGGCGCATCTTTGCGGTGATCGCCCTGAGCACGCTGATGGTGCTGGGTGCCACCGCGTGGGTGGTGGATAAAGTCTATCGCTTTGAGATTAGCAGGCAGAAACATGACTAACTTTCAGGTCAGCGTGCTCTGTCTGGTGGTGACGCTGATTATCTATTTCGCCAACAAGCGCCTGTATCGTCGCTTTCGCAAACTTCCCCTGATGCCGCTGGTCTTCACCCCGATTTTGCTGGTAATGATGCTGGTGTGGGGGCATATCTCCTGGCAGAACTATATCGGTGAGGCGCACTGGCTGCTGTGGCTGCTCGGCCCGGCGACCATCGCCTTCGCGGTGCCCGTGTACGACAACCTCGCGGTGATCAAACGCCACTGGATGTCGCTTTCGGCCGGGGTGATCACCGCCACGGTGGTGGCCGTCACCAGCTCGGTCTGGCTGGCGCGGTTGTTTACCCTGTCGGATGAGATCCAGCGCAGCCTGGCGGTGCGCTCCGTCACTACGCCCTTTGCGCTGGCCGCGGCAAAACCGCTCGGCGGGCAGCCGGATCTGGTGGCGCTGTTTGTGGTGGTCACCGGGGTGTTTGGCATGGCGGTGGGGGACATGCTGTTTTTGCGGCTCTCGATCCGCGAAGGGATGGCGAAAGGGGCCGGGTTTGGTGCCGCCTCCCATGGCGCTGGCACCGCCCGCTCCTATGAGCTGGGCCAGCAGGAGGGGGTGGTCGCCAGCCTGGTGATGATGCTCTCCGGCGTGGTGATGGTGCTGGTGGCACCGCTGGTGAGCTGGTTAATGTTCTGAGTCTTGCCCGGCGGCACGGCGCTTGCCGGGCCTGCGGTTCTCCAGGTCGGTAAGCGCCGCGCCATGCGACAATACTAACGGTTTAAACGCCGCACAATCCGCTCCACCTGCTGGCGGAAATCCGCTGCGACCTGAGCGGGAAGCTGGCCCTGCTCCAGTTTTTCCCGCGCGGCGGTGAACCTGTCGATCACCTGCAAATCTTCAATATAGGGCGTGGCGACGGCGGTCGTGTGCAGCGACTGCGCCTGGCGCAACCCGGCGATCACCGGATCCTGCGGGTCAATCAGCCCCTGCTCTGTGAGCTGTGTTTCCGCCGCCTTGTTAAGCGGAATACCGCGCTCCAGCCCCAGCGCCTCTACCGACTGCGGATCGTTAAGCAGGTAGTTCACCAGGATTGCCGCCTCTTTGGGATGCTTTGTGGATTTTGCCACCGACAGCATCTGCGCCGTTTTGAAATACACCCCCGATTCCTCCGTCCCGGGCTGCATGACGTAATCCCCCAGCACCAGCTTCGCGGGCGGGGTCATGTTGTTGGCAAACATGCGAATGGTAATGTTCCAGGTGAACAGGCCGCCCCATTCGCCGTTGATCCACGGCTTCATCTCATAGAGGTTGCCTTTGCCGTAGGAGGAGAGGGTTTTGGGCGACGGCAGAACGTGGTCATCGCTCAGGCGCTTCACAAAACTGAAGGCCTCATCCCACTGCGCGTCGTTCCAGGCGAAGGTGCCGTCGCTATTGAACATCGGCTTGCGGTGCGTCTGCATCATGTAGGCATTGAGCAGCAGAATGACATCCTGATCGACCATGGTGTAGGGATAGTAGTTGTTGCCCAGTTTCTGCTGGAAGGTTTTCCCGGCGGCAAAAAACGCCTCCCAGTTTTTCGGGTACGCCAGCCCGGCTTTCTGCCAGGTCACGTCGTTATAGTAAAAGACCGGGGCGTTGACGGAGACCGGCAGGCCGTTGAGCTTGCCGTTGATTGTGGTGGATTGCAGATCCTGAGCCTGATACTGGCTTAAATCCAGCTCCGCTTTCAGTTTGTCGAGATCGTAATACCCGTCGCCGTTTTTGGAGAAGATTATCAGCCACGGCCAGTTGGTCTGCATCACATCCGGCTCGGTGCCGCTCGCCATCTGGGTGGTCAGGCGCGAAAGATGCCCGTCCCAGCCGGTGTATTCGGCCTTCACTTTAATATCCGGGTGCGACTTTTCGAAGGCGTCCAGCGCCTTCAGCGTGGCCTGGTGGCGGCTGTTGCCACCCCACCACGACATGCGTAATTCAACGGGCTGCGCCCAGGCAGAGGTACAGGTAAATAACAGCGATGCGATGACACCTGACAGGAGTTTATTCATTTTTTATCTCCGGAATTTTTATTATTAAACAGGTGAGTAACGACACAATACTGACCAGTCGCGCTGGCGCGGCCTCCTGCCGCGCCTTCATCATGCTCCTAGCGTTTCGTCAGACGGGAAACCAGCTCGAACTCCTTAAAATTGACCGGACGTTGCTGCTGCATGGAGATATTGCCCGCAATCCCGGTCAGGATGGACATAGCCCCTGCCCGGTGGTCGGCTGCGCGCTGCAGCGGATCCTGGCCCGGCGTGCCAAACAGGTCGGCCAGCATGGCGTTATCGCCGCCGCCGTGGCCCCCTTCACCGAGGCTGAATTCCGCTTTCCAGGGTTCGGCAAACATCGGGAAGACGGTGAGATCGCACTGCTCCAGGCTGCCCTCGTTTTCGCGATCGCCCCCGGCGTTGACGTAGGACTTCTCGACGATCTTCATCTCCAGACGACCTTCGGTGCCGTTAAAGACCACGTTCAGCCCTTCCCACGGCAGGTAGGCGTTCAGGGAGTAGGTGAGCTGCACCTGATTTTGATATTTAACCAGTACCGACAGGGTGTCTTCGATGGTGATGCCATCGCTGAACACGCTCTGGTCGCGGAAGTAGTTATCTTCATGCTCGGCATCGAGATAGAGCGCCTTAAGCTGGGCGTTCTCCGCCATCTGCAGGGCAAACGGATCCGCTTTCGCGTCGGCAAAGCCGTGGGCACGCGGGTAGAACTTCGTCACGCCGCGCTGCTCGGCGTTCTCCCTGCCGTAGAATTGCAGGCTGCCTTCGGCGTAAACCCGTTCCGGGTAGCTGCCGAGCCAGAAGTTCATCAGATCGAAATGGTGGGTAGATTTGTGTACCAGCAGGCCGCCACTGTTGCGCTTTTCCCGGTGCCAGCGGCGGAAGTAGTCTGCGCCATGTTCGGTGTTGAGCAGCCACTCAAAGTGTACCGAAGTAACCTTGCCAATCGTGCCCTGCATCAGCAACTCGCGCACCTTGCTGTGGTGCGGGGCGTATCGGTAGTTGAAGGCCACCCGCACGCTGCGGCCGGTCTCTTCGATGGCATCGAGAATGCGCAGGGCGCGTTGTTCGTCGATGGTCATGGGTTTTTCGGTGATCACATCGCATCCGGCGTGCAGCGCCCGAACGATGTAGTCGTCATGGGTGCGATCCATGGTGGTCACGATGACAACATCGGGACGCGTTTCGCGGATCATCTCTTCAAACTGCGCCGCCTGCCAGAGGGAAACCGGCTCTGCCCCTTCGTTTTTTAATAGCTGCCGGGCATACTCCATGCGCGTCCTATTGGTATCGCAGAAGGCGACCAGTCTGGCATTTTCCCGCCAGGCACCGCCGATAGCGGAAATATATAAACCAGCACGACCACCGGTTCCTACCAGAGCATAATTTTTCATGGCATCCTCAAGTCAAATAGCAAAATAAATATCAGCAAGGTGACGCAATGAAACGTATTCCACATCAGTTGATGGAGCTGAACAGCACTTTTATCTGGCACTGGCCCTGGTTTATTCAGGGGGTGAAAAGCGCGAAACAGCACGGTTTCACTGGGATCATCCTGCACCAACAGGAACTGCTTTCGGTACTTGCCACGCCCTCGGCATTAAGCCAAAAGCTCAACGTCGAGAACCTTATTCATCAGCAAAATTACGCCCTGCAATATTTAATCCGCGTCGATCGCTATCTGGCGGAAAATAACTTATCGTTCTGGCTGCAAGGGGAGGCCGCGCCGGATGACGATATTATTAAGCGTAAATTTCCTGAACTGACGTTCGACGAAAAAAGCGCGCCGGATTTCTGGCACCAGTTTTATGCCGCCATATTGCATCCGCTATTACACGCCTTGCCCCACCTCAGCGGGCTTATTCTCAGCCTGACGACACCGGACTTTCAGACCACCCGCTGGCAGCAAAGCCTGCATGATGTCTGGAGCCTGCTGCGCGCCCGGGGCAAAAAGCTCATCCTGCGCGACTTTATTGATAACAGCTGGCCGCGACAGCAGCTGGCTAACATTCTGGCGACGCTCCCGGACGACGTCCGGGCCTCGGTTAAAGCCACGGAGCTGGATTACCATCCCGGCTTTGCCAACCATCCGCACATCGCCACCCTGCCGGGGCATAAAAAGTGGATCGAGTACGATCTCTTCGGCACCGGTTACGGCTGGACCGCGCTGCCGTGTTATCTGGGCGATGAGATCAGCGGGCGCTTAAGCTGGGCGCTCAGCGCCGCCGAAAACGAAATCGAAGCTATAACTTCCCGCGTGAGCTGGCAGTGGCTGCCCGACAGCCGGGTGATGGACTCCGCCAACGCCATCAATCTGTTCGGTCTCACCGCCGCCAACCAGGCCGCCGATGCGGCGTTGCCCGCCACCTTCGATCGCTGGGCGGAACATCATCAGCTCGGCTTTCGCTCTTTGCAGGACAAGCATCAGCTCTCGGCCATTGTCCACGCCAGCTACGACTGGTTGTGTAAAACGCCAAACCTCCTCGGGCGACGGCTGCACTACCAGAGCCAGATCCCGGAGAGCATTGCCCAGGCGCAGCAGCTGCTGCATATGGACACCCGCAGCGCCAACTGGCTGCACGCCTGGCAGCCGCTGATGCCCGCCGACGATCCTGCGCTGGGCAAAGAGCAGCGTGAGCGGATGGCGCTAGAGAAAGAGGCCGCCTGCTTCCTCGCATCACGCACGCTGCAAAATCTGCGGGAGCTCATGCCGCGGATAACCTGCCAGGACGATACCCTGGCTACCCTGCTCGCCGCCTGGCGCAGCGCGGAAATCTACAGCCAGATGTTCTCCCACGTGGCCGCCGCGGTGACCGACGTGTTGTGGCGGGATCACTACGGTGCGAACAGTCTGCCTGCTGACACCCTGCAGAAGCATCAGCAGCGGCTGCTTCACTACACCGACACCCTGAATCGCTGGCTGGCGGACCCACCCGCCAGCGGCCCCTTGTTCCTGCCGCTACTCCTCAGCCCGGAGCGGCTGGAGCGCTTTGCCAGAAGCCTGAGCGAGTCGCTGTGACTAAAGCATAAAAACTGAGACGGGGATTGTCTGTACGGGGGGCAGAGGGAAAGCCGGGGATTGAGGTGAAATCGGGAAAAGTGTGATGGCCTTTGCGAATTGTAGATAAAGCCTGTGATGCACATCGGCTTTTTCCGTTCTGGCGACGTGATAAACGTCACCAGAAGGGGAAAAAAATGTGATCCCCGACCAGCGGCCGGGGAGGGGGTTTTAGTGCGCGCGGCCCTGTTCGACGCCCAGGCCGGTTTGTGAACGGATAAACTGGGCGCGGAATTTCTCACGCTCCAGGTTACCTTCTGGCGAGTTATCGGTAGCGGAGAAGAACCAGATGCCGATGAACGCCACGGCAATAGAGAACAGCGCCGGGTATTCATACGGGAAGATGGCGCTTTCGTGGCCGAGGATCTGCACCCAGATGGTCGGGCCGAGGATCATCAGGATCACCGCCGTCAGCAGCCCCAGCCAGCCGCCAATCATCGCGCCGCGTGTGGTCAATTTAGACCAGTACATGGAGAGCAGAATGATCGGGAAGTTGCAGCTTGCCGCAATGGAGAAGGCCAGTCCCACCATAAAGGCGATGTTCTGTTTCTCGAACAGAATGCCGAGCAGGATCGCCACCACACCCAGTACCAGCACGGTGATTTTGGAGACTCGCAGCTCGTCGCGCTCGCTCGCACCCTTACGGAAGACGTTGGCGTAGAGGTCGTGCGATACCGCAGAGGCACCAGCCAGCGTCAGCCCGGCCACCACCGCAAGGATAGTGGCGAAGGCCACGGCGGAGATAAAGCCGAGGAACAGGTTGCCACCCACCGCGTCGGCAAGGTGTACCGCCGCCATGTTATTACCGCCGATCAGCGCACCCGCCGCGTCTTTAAACGCCGGGTTCGCCCCCACCAGCATGATCGCGCCAAAGCCGATGATAAAGGTCAGAATGTAGAAGTAACCCATAAAGCCGGTGGCGAAGAAGACGCTCTTACGCGCTTCACGCGCATCGCTCACGGTGAAGAAGCGCATCAGGATATGCGGTAAGCCCGCCGTACCAAACATCAGCCCCAGGCCAAGCGACAGTGCGGATATCGGGTCTTTGACCAGCCCGCCCGGGCTCATGATCGCTTCCCCTTTCGGATGCACCGCCATCGCTTCGGTGAACAGGTTATTGAAGCTAAAGCCGACGTGCTTCATTACCATAAAGGCCATAAAGCTGGCACCGAACAGCAGCAGCACCGCTTTGATGATCTGTACCCAGGTGGTGGCGAGCATGCCGCCAAACAGCACGTACATCACCATCAGTACGCCAACCAGAACTACCGCAACGTGATAGTTCAGACCGAACAGCAGCTCAATCAGCTTGCCGGCACCCACCATCTGCGCAATCAAATAGAGGGCCACAACCACCAGCGAACCGCAGGCAGAGAGCATACGGATGGGGCCTTGTTTCAGACGATAGGAGGCGACGTCTGCAAAGGTATAGCGCCCGAGGTTACGCAGGCGTTCTGCAATCAGGAACAGAATGATCGGCCAGCCAACGAGGAACCCGAGGGAGTAAATGAGGCCATCATAGCCGGAGGTATACACCAGCGCGGAGATCCCGAGGAAGGAGGCGGCGGACATAAAGTCACCCGCAATCGCCAGCCCGTTCTGGAAGCCGGTAATGTTTCCGCCCGCCGTGTAGTAATCGTTACGGGAGCGCACGCGTTTCGATGCCCAGTACGTGATGTACAGCGTCAGCACGACGAAAATCAGGAACATGATAATCGCCTGCCAGTTGGTTGGCTGACGCTGAACCTCGCCGGTAATGGCATCTGCCGCATGGGCAGCAAAGGGAAGTGTGGCGGCAAGCGCCGTCAGAACTCGCTTCATGATGCTTTTACCTCGTGCAGGACAGCCTTATTAAGCCGATCGAATTCGCCGTTCGCACGCCAGACGTAGACGCCCGTCAGCACAAACGAAATGATGATAACGCCAATGCCAATTGGAATACCGCGCGTGACGCTGGTGCCGGCGTGCAGCGGCGTACCAAGCCAGTGCGGCGCAAAGGCGATCAGTAAAATAAAGCCGACGTAGATAATCAGCATGATGATGGAAAGAATGAAGGCGAACCGTTGCCGTTTTTCGACAAGCTCCCTGTAGTGCGCACTGTTCTCTATCTGCTGACAAATATCGTTATTCATCAGATTCTCCAGAAGTATCGGTAGGGTTGAGGTTTATTGTTATTCCCTCTCCCGGAGGGAGAGGGTTAGGGTGAGGGTGAAGGAAGGAGCGATCTGATGCCCTCACCCCAGTCCTCTCCTACAGGGAGAGGGAGAAAAAATTACGAAGGCATTGCGATGGCCTGCTTCTCTTCGAGCAGTTTGTCCACCACGCCAGGATCGGCGAGCGTTGAGGTATCGCCTAAGTTGCTGGTATCACCCGCGGCGATTTTGCGCAGAATACGGCGCATGATCTTGCCGGAGCGGGTTTTCGGCAGTGAGTCGGTCCAGTGCAGTACGTCCGGGGTGGCAAGCGGGCCGATCTCTTTACGTACCCAGTTACGCACTTCGGTGTACAGTTCCGGCGACGGCTCTTCGCCGTGATTCAGCGTGACGTAGGCATAAATCGCCTGGCCTTTGATGCTGTGGGGAATACCGACGACTGCCGCTTCGGCAATCTTCGGATGCGATACCAGCGCCGATTCAATCTCGGCAGTGCCCAGACGGTGGCCGGAGACGTTCAGCACGTCGTCCACGCGACCGGTGATCCAGTAGTAGCCATCTTCATCACGACGCGCACCGTCGCCGCTGAAGTACATGTTTTTGAAGGTGGAGAAATAGGTCTGCTCGAAGCGCTCGTGATCGCCAAACAGCGTGCGCGCCTGGCCCGGCCAGGAGTCGGTGATCACCAGGTTGCCCTCGGTGGCTCCGTCCAGCGGGTTGCCTTCGTTATCCACCAGCGCAGGCTGCACGCCAAAGAACGGACGGGTCGCGGAGCCGGCTTTCAGCTGGGTCGCGCCTGGCAGCGGGGTGATCATGAAGCCGCCGGTTTCGGTCTGCCACCAGGTATCGACAACCGGGCACTTCTCGTTACCGATCTTCTTCCAGTACCACTCCCAGGCTTCCGGGTTGATCGGCTCGCCCACGGACCCGAGGATGCGCAGGGAGGAACGGTCGGTCCCTTCAATGGCCTTGTCGCCTTCGGCCATCAGCGCGCGGATCGCGGTTGGCGCGGTGTAGAGAATATTGACCTGGTGTTTGTCCACCACCTGGCTCATGCGCGCCGGGGTCGGCCAGTTTGGCACCCCTTCGAACATCAGCGTGGTCGCGCCACAGGCCAGCGGGCCATACAGCAGGTAGCTGTGACCGGTGACCCAGCCCACGTCGGCGGTACACCAGTAAATATCACCCTGATGATAATCAAAGACATATTTGAAGGTGGTCGCGGCATAGACCAGATAGCCGCCAGTGGTATGCAGCACGCCCTTTGGCTTGCCGGTGGAACCGGAGGTATAAAGGATAAACAGCGGATCTTCCGCGTTCATTGCTTCTGGCTGGTGCTGGTCGCTGGCCTGCTCAATCAGGTCGCTCCACCACAGGTCGCGGCCCTCATGCCATTCAACCGCATTACCGGTGCGCTTGAGCACAATCACGCTGTTGACGCTGTTCACACTCGGGTTTTTCAGCGCCTCATCGACGTTCTTTTTCAGCGGAACGGCACGGCCCGCACGCACGCCTTCGTCGGCGGTAATCACCAGTTTTGAACTGGAGTCGATAATGCGACCGGCAACCGCTTCCGGCGAGAAGCCGCCGAAGATGACGGAGTGCACCGCGCCGATGCGGGCGCAGGCCAGCATCGCGACGGCCGCTTCCGGTACCATTGGCATATAGATAGCAACCACATCACCTTTTTTGATGCCCTGGGCCAGCAGAACGTTGGCAAAGCGGCAGACATCGCGGTGCAGTTCGCGGTAGGAAATATGTTTGCTCTGGGATGCGTCGTCGCCTTCCCAGATGATGGCCGTCTGATCGCCGCGCTCGGCAAGATGACGGTCCAGGCAGTTGGCGGCGAGGTTCAGCGTGCCGTCTTCATACCATTTAATAGAGACATTGCCGGGGGCAAAGGAGGTGTTCTTGACCGTTTGATAAGGGGTGATCCAGTCAAGAATTTTGCCCTGCTCGCCCCAGAAGGCGTCAGGGTTGGTAATCGACAGCTGATACTTCTCCTGGTACTGCTCCGGGTTGATCAGGCAGCGGTCCGCAATATTTGCGGGAATGTCGTGTTTATGGACCTGGCTCATGGTTTTTGTTCTCCTTGTAGAATGTTAATAATATGTCGCAAAAACGTTAATTGTAGGGGCTTTGGGACCTTTGTTTACTATTTGGGCGACAGATCACGCAAAAATTAAAGAGTTCGAAAATTGAGCAAATGACACTTTGCAGAAAAATAATTACTCTTGAGGATTATTTGCATTTATAGATAAAAAAGCGTTTTTATAACAAAAGGTTATTTATCATTACTGATATAAATTAGCGTGATAACGCCTTTTGTCAGTCAAATGCCTCGTTCTTAAAGGCTTGCGCAGCATGCCGTGCAAATGGTACTGATACCGCGCGTTAAAAAACCCCATAAATGAACGCAACACAATTCATACCCTTTCAGTATGTGTCGTCCCCGCCGTTTTACGAGTACGAACACTTCATTGAGGAAGTCTCTTGTTATGAAAAATTTGAAAGTCAGCCTGGCCTGGCAAATTTTGCTGGCCCTTGTGCTGGGTATCTTGCTGGGCAGTTATCTGCATTATCACAGTGACAGCCGCGAATGGCTGATCGCCAACTTACTGTCGCCAGCCGGTGATATCTTTATTCATCTGATCAAGATGATTGTGGTGCCGATTGTCATTTCTACGCTGGTGGTCGGGATTGCCGGGGTCGGCGACGCGAAGCAGCTCGGGCGTATCGGCGCAAAAACCATCCTTTATTTCGAAGTGATCACTACGGTCGCGATCATTCTTGGCATCACGCTGGCGAATGTGTTCCAGCCTGGCGCGGGTATTGATATGTCGCAGCTGGCAACGGTGGATATTTCGAAATACCAAAGCACAACCGCAGAAGTGCAAAGCCATTCTCATGGCCTGATGGGCACGATCCTGTCGCTGGTGCCGACCAATATCGTGGCGTCGATGGCGAAGGGCGAAATGCTGCCGATCATCTTCTTCTCGGTGCTGTTTGGTCTGGGCCTGGCGTCGCTGCCCTCCACCCATCGCGAGCCGCTGGTGACCGTGTTCCGCTCCATCTCTGAAACCATGTTCAAAGTCACCCATATGGTGATGCGTTATGCGCCGGTTGGGGTATTCGCGCTGATCTCCGTGACGGTGGCGAACTTCGGTTTTGCCTCCCTGTGGCCGCTGGCGAAGCTGGTGCTGCTGGTACACTTCGCCATCCTGTTCTTCGCCCTGGTGGTGCTGGGGCTGGTGGCGCGGATATGTGGCCTGAGCATCTGGATCCTGATCCGCATCCTGAAAGACGAGCTGATTCTGGCGTACTCCACCGCCAGCTCCGAGAGCGTGCTGCCGCGTATTATTGAGAAGATGGAAGCCTACGGGGCGCCTGCGTCAATCACCAGCTTCGTGGTGCCGACCGGTTACTCGTTCAACCTGGACGGCTCTACGCTGTACCAGAGTATCGCGGCGATCTTCATTGCCCAGCTGTACGGTATCGACCTCTCCCTGTGGCAGGAGATCGTGCTGGTACTGACGCTGATGGTGACCTCAAAAGGGATTGCTGGCGTGCCGGGCGTGTCGTTTGTGGTCCTGCTGGCGACGCTGGGTAGCGTGGGTATTCCGCTGGAAGGGCTGGCGTTTATCGCCGGTGTTGACCGTATCCTCGACATGGCGCGTACCGCGCTGAACGTGGTGGGTAATGCGCTGGCGGTGCTGGTGATTGCCAAGTGGGAACACAAATTCGACCGTAAGAAAGCCCTGGCGTATGAGCGCGAGGTGCTGGGCCGTTTCGATAAGACGGCTGACCAGTAGTGTAAAAAAAGCCCGGTGGCACTGCGCTTACCGGGCCTACCATACTATTCCCTCTCCCCTTTTGGGAGAGGGTTAGGGTGAGGGGAATTTACTCCCCGCTCAATGCATCAAACTCCTCGCAGCCGGTATCAAACCCTTCGCTACAGCTCAGATTAAACCAGTACAGCGCCTTCTGTTTATTGGGGGTGATAAACCCGGCCTCGCCCTGATGAAACACCTGACCTGCCCAGTATTCCGCGTAACCCGTGCGCGAGAGGGCGGAGCTTTGCTTAAACCACTGCGCGGCCTGCACATCATCCTGCGCCACCTCCACGCCGTTGGCGTAGATCAACCCCAGCAGCAGTTGGGCATCGACAGCGGCGTCATCCTCGGTATTCGCCGCGGCTTTATGCAGTAAGGTCAGTGCCTGCGGGTAGTCGGTTTGCCCGGCACGGGTATTCACCAGCAACCGCGCCAGCATCACCGCACCCGGCGAACTGCCCGCCACCGTGGCCTGCTGCGCCAGCCCCTTTGCCTGGGTTAAATCGCCGTGTTTAAACTTGATTTGCGCCAGCAGCGCCATGGCATCGATATCGCCGTTTTTGGCTGCTTTTTCGGCCCAGGTTTCGGCCTGCTTATCATCACCCGAGCTGTAGTAGGTTTCGGCGAGGTAATACTGAGCGCGGCTGTCGCCCGCCTCAGCCTGCTTCAGGTACTGGCCGCCAATCTCTTCGGCGCCCACCAGGGAAGAAAAAAGGATCAATAAAAGATAAAGAGATTTCATGCGTTATTTTCGTAGGGGTAGATAACGGGCAGTATAAGCGTGGGACGAGAAGAAAAAAATGGGTGCATTAAGACCTCCACTATCCACAAGCCGGGCGGGTTTCCCCGCCCGCTGACGTTAGCCTGCCGCGCAGGCTGATTTAGCCGCCACGTCGTGCTGTTCATCCTTTATACCCGTCATACATCACGTAGCTGACGCCTATAAAATGGAGTGAATACTCACCCCATTTTTTTATGGTTCCGTTAATTAAGCCTTAGCCAGTGGCCATTTCACGTAAGGTATTTTTCAGTTTGTTATATTCCTCAAGAACATATTGTTCGGCAGCCGATTGATCCGCAATGGGTTCCACGCGCACCGCACAATATTTATATTCCGGCGTTTTGGTTATTGGGCTTAAATTCTCCGTCACCAGCTCGTTACAGGCGCCGATCCACCACTGGTAAGTCATGTACACTGCCCCGACGTTTGGCCGGTCACTCACCTGAGCGCGGGTAATGACCCGGCCTTTGCGTGAGTTGACCCACACCAGCGCCTCATCCTCAATGCCCAGCCGTGCGGCATCCTCAGTGTTAATTTGCACATAGCCGGGTTCGTCGGCCAGCGCCGACAGGGCCGCACAGTTGCCGGTCATCGAGCGGCAGGAGTAGTGACCCACTTCGCGCACCGTGGAGAGCACCAGCGGATAGTCGTCATCCAGCTTATCAATGGGGGCCATCCAGTCGCAGGTGAAGAACTGCGCCAGCCCGTTCGGGGTATCAAATTTTTCCGCGAACAGGTACGACGTGCCCTGATCTTCTGGCGATTCATCCCGGCAGGGCCACTGGATATAGCCCAGCTCGCCCATCTTTTCGTAGGTTGCGCCCTTAAAGCCCGGACACAGCTGGCGCAGCTCATCCCAGATTTGCTGGGTGTTGTCGTAGTGCATCGGATAACCCATCCGGGTCGCAATCTCGCTGATGATCTGCCAGTCGGTTTTCAAATCCCACTTCGGCTCGACCGCCTTAAAGAAGCGCTGGAAGCCGCGATCGGCGGCGGTGTAAACCCCTTCATGCTCGCCCCAGGAGGTGGACGGCAGGACGACATCCGCCACCGCCGCGGTTTTGGTCATAAAGATATCCTGAACAATCACCAGCTCCAGATCGGCAAAGGCCTGACGCACCGCCGGAAGTTCGGCATCGGTTTGCAGCGGATCTTCGCCCATGATGTACGCCGCCCGCACCTCGCCGTGGGCCACACGGTGCGGCAGTTCGCTGATGCGGTAGCCGGGATGCGCAGGCAGGCTCGCCACGCCCCAGGCTTTCGCAAATTTCTCGCGGTTTTCTGGCAACTTAACAAACTGGTAGCCCGGGTAGGTATCCGGCAGCGCGCCCATGTCGCAGGCACCCTGCACGTTATTCTGGCCGCGCACCGGGTTGACCCCGACGTGGGCTTTGCCGAGATTGCCGGTCAGCATCGCGAGGCTGGTGAGCGAGCGCACCGTTTCCACCCCCTGCCAGAACTGGGTGACACCCATCCCCCACAGCAGGGTGGCCGTTTTCGCTCCGGCATACAGACGCGCGGCCTGGCGGATCTCTCCCGCACTCACGCCGGTAATGGCCTCGACCGACTCCGGCGTATAGCGTTCAACGATCTTACGGTACGCCTCAAAGCCTTCCGTGCGGGCAGTGACGAAGGCCCGATCGTAGAGCTGCTCGGCAATAATCACGTGGCCGATGGCATTAAGCAGGGCGATGTTTGAGCCGTTTCGCAACGCGATATGCATATCGGCAATGCGCGCGGTTTCGATGCGCCGCGGATCGCAGACGATAATCCTGGCCCCGTTCTGCTTCGCGCGCAGAATGTGGTTCGCGACGATCGGATGTGAATCCGCCGGGTTATAGCCGAAAATAAACACCAGATCGGTGTTATCAATCTCGTTGATGGCATTGCTCATGGCGCCATTCCCGACCGACTGGTGCAGACCTGCAACCGAGGGGCCGTGTCAGACGCGTGCGCAGCAGTCGACGTTGTTGGTGCCAATCACGGCGCGCGCAAATTTTTGCATGATGTAGTTGGTTTCATTCCCGGTGCCGCGCGAGGAGCCGGTGGTCTGGATCGCATCCGGGCCGTGCTGCGCCTTGATGGCGCTGAGACGACGGGCGACGTAATCCAGCGCTTCATCCCAGGAGACGGACTCCAGCTTGCCGCCACGTGTGCGCTGGATCATGGGGGTTTTCAGCCGCGGGGTCAGGATTTGGGTGTCGTTGATAAAATCCCAGCCGTAGTAGCCCTTCAGGCACAGCTTGCCCTGGTTGGTTTTCCCCCCGGCTGCCTCGGCACGGACGATGCTGCCGTTATCGACGACCAGGCTTATCTTGCAACCTGATGCGCAATAGGGGCACACCGTGATGACGTTTTTCATCGGTCTCGCTCCAGTGTAAATGATGCTGACGTGTTGGTTTATTATGCGGCTTGCAGGCCACATTCTTATTGTGGGATTGCCCTGACTTTACGGGTGAATTCGGGTCAAAACCCTGACAGAAAACAGGCCCACGTCAAAAAATGCGACGGCGAAAGCGATGGGGATGTGACGGCGGTTGAAGATCCGCGAGGGAAAGGACGTTTTGGCTGGAGCCTTGCACAGAATGGGCCAGACTGATCACTATCTCCCTGATGGAATCCAGTATGAAACCAGCAATTCTGGTGGTCGATGACGACACCGCGGTCTGCGAACTGTTGCAGGACGTCCTCAATGAGCACGTCTTCACTGTCCATGTGTGCCATAACGGCCAGGATGCCCTGCGTCTGGCGCAGCAAGCGCCGGAGATCGCGCTGGTGCTGCTGGATATGATGCTGCCGGATATCAACGGCTTGCAGGTGCTACAGCAGTTGCAAAAGCAGCGCCCCGAGCTGCCGGTGATCATGCTGACGGGCCTGGGCAGTGAATCGGACGTGGTGGTCGGCCTCGAGATGGGCGCTGACGACTACATTGGTAAACCCTTCAACCCCCGGGTGGTGGTGGCGCGCGTCAAAGCCGTGCTGCGCCGCACCGGTGCGCTGGCGGCAGAGCCGGTGGCCGTGCGGGCAGCCGGGATCAGCTTTAACGGCTGGACGCTGGACACTACCCGCTGTGAATTGATCGACGCCCGGCGCGGCGTGGTCGCCCTGACCCAGGGCGAGTACGGTTTGTTGCTGGCGCTGACGCAAAACGCGCGTCGGGTACTCAGCCGGGAGCAGCTGCTGGAGCTGACCCACAGCGAAAGCGCGGAGGTGTTCGATCGCACCATTGATGTGCTGATCATGCGCCTGCGACGCAAAATTGAAATTAACCCCCATCAGCCGCTGCTGATTAAAACCATCCGTGGGCTGGGCTATGTCTTTGCCGCCGACGTGCTGCATGGAGACAGGGCGGCCTAGGCCAGCGGATTCTCCTCGATAAAGTGCTGTAACTCCGCAAGGGTTTTTGCCCCGTCGATGGCGTTGGCCGCCAGCAGGCTGGCCCGGGCGCAGGCATGCGCCATGCGGATGCTCTCTGCCAGCGACAGCGAGTCGTGGCAGCCATACAAAAAACCCGCGCAGAAGGCATCCCCCGCGCCGACGCTGCCGACGATCTCGTCCTGACTCAGCCGCCACGAAGGGATCCAGCCTCCTTCTTCGCCCGGCTCTTGTCCCCAGGCCCCTTCCGGGCAGTGGATCACCACCCGCGCCTTCACCCCCGCCGCCAGCAGCTCTGCCGCTGCCGCGGCAATATTGGCGATCGCGGGCGCATCCCGGTCATCGCGCGTTGGCAGGCCGCTGAACTCGCCCGCCTCCAGCTCGTTGATCACCAGATAATCAAGATGGCGCAGGGCAGGGAGCACCAGCGGCTGATAGCGCGGATCGCCCTTGCGCGACACGAGGTCGAGAGAGGTCTGGAACCCCAGCTCGCGCATCTGCGCCAGCAGACGCGCGCTGCGGGTGCCGTACTCCTCGTCCGGCTTATCCAGGCTGTCCAGCAGCAGGAGATAGCCCAGATGGAAGATTTTCATGCTCTGATCGAGCCGGTCAAAGGCGGGCAGATCCAGCAGCCGGTTGGCCCCCGGCGAGTGGAAAAAGGTGCGCTGGCCGCTGGGGTCGGTCATCACCTGTGACATGGAGGTAGGGGCAAACGTGGTGCGCTGTACCCGCTGGCGGTTGACGTGATACTGGTCGAGCATGGCGAGAATGTAATCCCCGTCGTGATCGTCCCCAACCAGTCCCACCGCCTGCAGCGGGAGTCCGGCACGCATTTTCGCCAGGGTTAACAAGACGTTGAGCGGTGCCCCACCGGTGGCGCGCTCGCTGTGGGTGATCTCCGCCAGCCAGCCGCGCTCGGGCCACTGCACAATCTGATGAACATGATCCACCAGCATGTTGCCCGCCGCGATAATCCCCCGGCGTTCCATCATGCGTACCCCGCGCTGCCAAAGGTTCGCATCTGCGCGGCCACGGTGTCGGTGATCGCCTCTTCGATGCCGAGCAGCAGTTCAGCAAACTCATCGTACAGCGGCTGTCGGTTGGCCATCCGCTGTTCCACCGCCGCCAGCGCCGCCTGCGACATGCCGGTGTAGAAGTTAATTTTGTGGATCCCGAGTTCAATGGCGCGACGGAAATCGGCGTCGCTGATCCCGGACCCGCCGTGCAGCACCAGCGGCAGGCCGGTTTGCTGCCGGATGGCATCAAGACGGGCAAAATCGAGCTTCGGCTCGCCCTTGTACTTGCCGTGAGCGTTGCCAATCGCCACCGCCAGCGCATCGATGCCGGTCTGATCGACAAACTCCCGTGCCCGCAGCGGATCGGTAAAAAGCGCTTCGTCGGCATGACCATACAGGGCGCCGCCCTCATCGCCACCGACGGCACCAAGCTCCGCCTCCACCGACACGCCCACCGCGTGGCACATCTTCACCACTTCCCGCGTCTGGCGGATGTTCTCTTCGTAGCTCAGGGTGGAACCGTCAAACATCACCGAGCTAAAGCCTAAACGCAGCGCCCGCACCACCGCTTCGAAATGCAGGCCGTGATCGAGATTCAGCACCACCGGAATATCATGCCGGGCGGCTTCGAATTTCACCGCCTCCACCAGTGAATCGAGCGACACATACTTAAAATGCACTTCGGCAATGTTGATGATAAATGGCGAATTCTCCTGACGAGCCGCGGCAAACAGTGCCCGCAGGAAGTGAGAGTCGAGGACGTTAAACGCCCCCAGTGCGTAACGGTGTTCGCGGGCGTGCGCCAGCCCGTCGGCGAGAGAGATAAGCGGCATGATTCACTCCTTACAGGCGAAACAGGCTGTATTCATTGCACAGGACCAGCACGGCCGGTTCGTCTTCATCGATATTGTTATAGCGGGCGGTAGGGTGCAGGAAGTGGTTGTCTGTCTCGTCGTCATTGACTGACGAGACTTCACCCACCAGCACATCACCAAAGCCCTTTTCACCCCAGAAGCTGTGGTATATGCCGGGCGGCAGGCAGATGCTCTCCCCCGGTGCGAGGCGGATATGGCTACCCGCCACGTGGGTCTGCTGGCATCCATCAATGGCGACCTTGATATCGCCAGCCTCTTTCTGTTCATGCTCATCGGCATTCCACAGCTCAACAATCAGGTTTCCGCCGCCGCGGTTGATGATGTCTTCGCGTTTGCGCCAGTGAAAATGCAGCGGCGTCACCTGGCCTTCACGCACGTGCATGATCTTCTCGGCATAGCATTTGTTCCAGGGTTTGCCGCCGGGAGAGCCGTTGCGCAGGGCAAAGAGGGTTAAGCCCTGCGTCGCAAAGTTATCGCCGCCGAACGCGGTCACATCCCAGCCTAGCCGCAGATCGAACACTTCTTGCCAGGCATCGGCGTCAAGCTGCTGCCAGCGGCCAGGCGGGAAGCTGGCAAAGGGGGGTAAATGCACATCGTGCATCGAGAAAAACTGTCGTGTGTGGCCGAGGATCTCGTTAATTTCGGAGCGTTTCATAATGACTCCTTGAGTGATGTGCAAATATTACCCCTCACCCTAACCCTCTCCCCATAGGGGAGAGGGAATCTGAACACCCTCTCCCCTATGGGGAGAGGGCCGGGGTGAGGGGCATCAGGCCGCACAAGGCTTACTTAACCGTCCAGCCTTTATAATTGCCGACGTTGCTCTTATCGATCATCGTCACCGGGATCAGCACGGGCTCTTTCGGCGCGGGTTTGCCCTGTAATATGTCATAGCCGATCTCAACCGCTTTCGCCGCCATGACCTGCGGATCTTGCGCCGGGGTGGCGATAAACAGGGAGTTTTCGCGCTTCAGCGCCTCTTCGGCATCTGGCGAACCATCGACGCCCACAATAAAGAACTCATTACGTTGCGCCTGTTTTGCTGCCAGATCAGCACCGATCGCGGTCGGATCGTTGATGGCAAACACGCCGTCGATCTTCGGATTGGCGGCCAGCAGGGAGGTCATCACCTCCAGCCCACCGTCACGGCTGCCTTTGGCGTTCTGGTTCCAGGAGAGCACTTTGATATCCGGGTGGCGCTTGAATTCAGTCTGGCAACCTTCCACGCGGTTTTGTACCGCAGAGACCGGCGGTCCGTTGATGATCACCACGTTGCCTTTGCCTTTCAGGCGGTCGGTGATCAGCTTACAGGCCATCTCACCGGCCTGGGTGTTGTTGGAGGTAATGGTCGCATCGGCACCCTCTGCCGCGACGTCAACCGCCACCACCACGATCCCGGCGTCTTTCGCGCGCTTCACCGCCGGGCCGATCCCTTTTGAATCCGCGGCGTTAAGAATGATCATATCGACCTTCGCGGCGATAAAGTTATCAATCTGAGAAACCTGCTGGCCGAGATCGTAGCCGCTGGACACCAGCGTCACTTTCACGTTATCCCCCGCCAGTTTGCGCGCTTCCAGCTCCGCGCCTTTGGTGATCTGCACAAAGAACGGGTTGGCCAGATCGCCCACCGTCACGCCGATGGACTTCAGCTCTTTGGCCTGGACAAACGGACTTGCTGCAAGCAGTGCGCCAGCACAGAGCGCGGTAACTAATGGCTTTAATCTCATGCTGTATTCCTCACGTAGGGTTTTCCCGTCATCCTTCTGGCCGCAGATGCGTTGGCTGCGCGCATTCACCCGAATCACTGACGACAGTCAGCGCATCGGGATTCATACACTTGCCGCCTCCCTGCGACCAGAATGATTCAGGGAAATATTGTTGTTATGCACTTTGATGGTGTCGGGTACGGTATTTGTCGATCAGCACCGCAATGATGATCACCGCCCCTTTGATCACCAGTTGCCAGAAATAGGAGACGCCCATCAGCGTCATGCCGTTGTTAAGGGTGGCGATAATCAGCGCGCCCACCAGCGTGCCGGTGATGGTGCCGATCCCGCCGACAAAGCTGGTGCCGCCGAGGATCACCGCCGCGATGGCGTCCAGCTCATAGCCGGTGCCGAGGTTGCCGTTGGCGCTGTATAGCCGCGAGGCGCTCATCACCCCGCCGAGACCCGAGAGCAGGCCGCTCATGCCGTAGACAAA
Organism: Leclercia sp. GLN_9; assembly: GCF_043105735.1. Taxonomy (NCBI): domain Bacteria; kingdom Pseudomonadati; phylum Pseudomonadota; class Gammaproteobacteria; order Enterobacterales; family Enterobacteriaceae; genus Leclercia; species Leclercia sp. GLN_9. Next base: position 5,783 of record NZ_JBICLV010000035.1, on the reverse strand, counting down.
CAGCAGCACCAGCCAGACCTTTATGCCCGTTAAGCGCGCGGCCTGCATGTTGCCGCCTACCGCGTAGATATGAACCCCGAGCGTGGTGCGGCGCAGGATGAACCAGCAGACCGCGATCACCGCGAGGGCAATCACCACCAGCCATGGCACCGGCCCGAGATAGTTATTGCCGATCCATTCAAAACTGATGCTGGAGTTGATCACCGTGGTGCCGTCGGCCAGCAGATATGCCGCGCCGCGCAGCGCCGTATAGGTGCCGAGCGTGACGATAAAGGGCGGTAGCCCGGCAAAGGCCACCAGTGCCCCGTTAAAAGTGCCGAGCACCAGCCCGAGCATCAACGCTGCTGGCACCGAGAGCATGGACAACTCCGGCATCAGCGAGACCACCATCGCCGCCACCGCGGTGGTGCCCAGAATCGAGCCGACCGAGAGGTCGATGCCGCCGGTCAAAATAATGAAGGTCATCCCCGCCGCCAGCACGATGTTGATCGACGCCTGGCGGGTAATGTTCAGCAGGTTGCTTTCGGTAAAGAAGTTTGGCGCGATAAAGCCAAATACCGCGACAATCAGGATCAATATCGGCAGGATACCGATGGTTTGCATCAGATCGCCCATCAGCATTTTTTTGGCGGAGGCCGCTTTGGCCACCTGTTGCGGAGTGTTTGGTTGCGTCATGGTTATACCGCCCGATGATGAGAGTCGTTAACGCCGGTCGCCAGCGTCATGATGTTTTCTTGTGTGATATCGGCCCGATGGAGTTCACCGGCAATGCTCCCTTCGCGCATGACATACACGCGATCGCTCATGCCGACCACTTCCGGCAGTTCGCTGGAGATCATCAGGATCGCCACCCCTTTGCGCGCCATCTGGTTCATGATCCGGTAGATCTCGCTTTTGGCGCCCACGTCCACGCCGCGGGTCGGCTCGTCAAGGATCAGAATGCGTGGGCTGATCGCCACCCAGCGGGAGATGAGCAGCTTTTGCTGGTTGCCGCCGGAGAGACCGCCCGCCCGCACCTGAGAATGCGGGACGCGAATATTGAGCAGGGCGATGGCGTCATCGGAGATGGACTGCGCTTTTTTGCGATTCAGCATGCCGAAGGTAGCGTCGCGCTCCAGCGTCGCCATGGTGATGTTCTCCTGTGCCGCCAGTTCCAGAAACAGCCCCTGCTCCTTGCGGTTCTCGGTTAAGAAGCCAATTCCGTGATCGATGGCGGCGCGCGGGGAGTGGATCACCACCGGCTCGCCATCCACCTCAATCATTCCGCCCGTGGCCTTGCGCACACCGAAAATCAGCTGCGCCAGTTCGGAACGTCCGGCACCCACCAGCCCGGCAAGGCCGACGATTTCGCCGGAGCGCACCTGCAGGCTGCAGGGCTGCACTTTGCCGCCGTCGGTCAGGTGGTGAACGTTCAGGCGCGGGCTGCCGAGCGGGATATCGCGCTCTTTGTTGAACAGATCGCTCAGCGGCCGCCCGACCATCATCCGCACCAGCTCAGAGGCGTTGAGCTTGTCGCGGGTGAGACTGCCGACGTATTGCCCGTCGCGCAGCACGCTAACCCGGTCGGATAACTCATAGACTTCGGCCATGCGGTGGCTGATATAGATGATCGCCATTCCTTCGTCGCGCAGGCGCAAAATCAGCTCGAACAGACGGTGGGTCTCGCGTGAGGAGAGGGCGGCGGTGGGTTCATCCATCACCAGAATGCGGCTGTTGCGGTGCAGCGCGCGGGCAATTTCCACCTGCTGCTGCTCGGCGATGGTCAGCTTCATCACCAGGTCGGTGGCTTTGAAATGCGCGCCAAGACGATCGATCACCGCCTGAGCCTGGGCGGCCATCTCTTTGCGCTGCACCAGCCCGCCGCGTGACAGCTCGCTGCCAAGGAAAATGTTCTCTGCCACGGTGAGGTTAGGGGCGAGCTGCATCTCCTGATAGATCAGGGTGATACCAGCCGCCAGGGCATCTTTCGGGCCTTTGATGTTAAATGGCTTGCCGTCGATCAGGATCTCGCCGCTGGTGGCGATGTAGGCCCCGGCGAGGATCTTCATCAGGGTGCTTTTTCCGGCGCCATTTTCGCCCATTAAGGCGTGGATCTCGCCGGGATAGACCGTCAGATCCACACCCTTCAGCGCGTGAAAGCTGCCAAAGGTTTTGGCAATGTTGCGCATCTCTAAAACCGGGGTTCTGCTCATGGCGGATCTCCTGTGACGTTCGATATCCGCACTTCATCACATCCCGGTAAATGCAAAATGTCAGAAGTCGTTCATATTTGTCATAGTTATGAATAGTTAATGTGGATCACAGTTACGCCACTGAATCGCTTTCTCCCCTCACCCCGGCCCTCTCCCCAAAGGGGAGAGGGAGTAACGGTTCCCTTTCCCCTTTGGGGAAAGGGTGTACGGTCCCCTCTGGCCTTTGGGAAAAGGGGGCTGTTCCCTTTCTCCTTTGGGGAAAGGTGTAACTGTTCACGCTCTCCTTTGTGGAAAGGGGGTGACTGTTCCCTCTCTCCTTTCTGGAAGGGGTGACTGTTCCCTCTCTCCTTTGTGAAAGGGGTGACTGTCCCCTCTCTCCTTTGTGGAAGGGGTGACTGTTCCCTCTCTCCTTTGTGGAAAGGGGTAATTGTTCCCGCTCCCCTTTGTGGAAGGGGTTAACTGTTCCCTGTTCCCTTTGGCGGGGAGTCACTGTTCCCTCTCCCTTTTGGGGAGAGGGTTAGGGTGAGGGGTAAGAGCCTCAAACCGCACAGGAGCTGATATAAATGCCCTCACGCCGTCCCCCCTTCTTCGCCAGCGCCCGTGGTCGCCTGCTGATCTTTAATCTGCTGGTGGTGGCGGTAACCTTAATGGTCAGCGGCGTGGCGGTGCTGGGCTTCCGCCATGCCAGCCATATCCAGGAGCAGGTACAGCGTCAGACGCTGGACGACATGACCGGCAGCATGAACCTGGCGCGTGAAACCGCCAACGTGGCGACGGCAGCAGTCAGGCTATCCCAGGTGGTAGGGGCGCTGGAGTATAAAGACGAAGCCAACCGCCTGAAACAGACCCAGACGGCACTGGTTCACGCGCTGGAGCAGTTGGCCGATGCGCCGCTGGCGCAGCAGGAGCCAGCCCTTGTGAAGCGGATCATCCAGCGCAGCAATGCGCTACAGCAAAGCGTGACCGGCATGCTGGAGCGCGGGCAGCGACGCCACCTGGAGCGTAACGCCCTCCTCAGTTCGCTCTACCAGAGCCAGAGCTATCTTCGCCATCTGCAGGACATTAACCGTCGCTACGCCAGTAACCTGCCCGACGCCCGGCTGCTCAGTGAGATGGACCGGCTGATTGCCGCCGCCATCGAAACCCCCTCGCCGCGCGCGACTATTCAGCAGTTGGATACGGTAACGGCGATGCTGCCCCGCCAGGCCATACAGCCAGCGGTAAGCTTCGTACTGCCCGATTTCAACGCCGAGCTGAACAAGCTCGGCCCGCTCTCCGGGCAGCTGGAAGAGAGCGATCTGGCGATCAGCTGGTATATGTTCCACATCAAGGCGCTGGTGGCGATCTTAAACAGCGATATCAATCAGTATGTGGAGCAGGTGGCACAGGCCTCCCGGCAGCGCACCGCCGAGAGCCATCAGGAGCTGCGCTCGATCAGCGTCTTTATCACGGTATCTGTCGTGCTGGCGCTGATCATCACCGCCTTTGCCTGCTGGTATATCTACCGCAACCTGGGCACCAACCTGACCGCCATCTCCCGGGCGATGTCGCGGCTGGCCCACGGCGAACAGGATGTCTCGGTGCCTGCGCTACAACGCCGGGATGAGCTGGGCGAACTGGCCCGGGCATTTAACGTCTTTGCCCGTAATACCGCCTCGCTGGAGCACACCACCCGGCTGCTGAAAGAAAAAACCTCGCAGATGGAGGTGGATCGCCTCGAACGTCAGGGGCTGGAAGAGGCACTGCTGCACAGCCAGAAGATGAAGGCCGTCGGGCAGTTAACGGGCGGACTGGCGCATGATTTCAACAACCTGCTGGCGGTGATCATCGGTAGCCTGGAGCTGGCCGATCCCCATTCGCCGGATGCCCCGCGCATCGGCCGCGCGCTGAAGGCCGCCGAACGCGGAGCGCTGTTGACCCAGCGTCTGCTGGCGTTTTCCCGCAAGCAGTCCCTGAACCCGCACGCGGTGGAGATGAAGCCCCTGCTGGAAAACCTGGCCGAGCTGATGCGCCACTCCCTGCCTGCAACGATTGTGCTGGATATCGAAGCGCAAACCCCGGCATGGTCCGCGTGGATTGACGTCAGCCAGCTGGAAAACGCCATCATTAACCTGGTCATGAACGCCCGCGATGCAATGGAAGGGCAAAGTGGGACGATCAAAATCCGTACCTGGAACCAGCGCGTGACCCGCAGCGACGGACGCAGGCAGGACATGGTAGCGCTGGAGGTGATCGACCACGGCAGCGGGATGTCGCAGGAGATAAAGTCCCGGGTCTTTGAGCCGTTCTTCACCACCAAACAGACCGGAAGCGGCAGCGGGCTGGGGCTGTCGATGGTCTACGGCTTTGTGCGCCAGTCCGGCGGGCGGGTAGAGATCGAAAGCGCGCCGGGGCAGGGCACCACCGTGCGGCTGCATCTGCCGCGCGCCACCCTGCAGGCGCTACCCGCGCCGGAAGCCGGGGCAACCACCGCCTTGCCGCCAGGCGACCGGTTGGTGCTGGTGCTGGACGATCAACCCGACGTCCGGCAGACGCTGTGCGAACAGCTGCACCAGTTGGGCTACCTGACGCTGGAGGCCGAGACCGGCGAACAGGCGCTGCAGATGCTGAATGCCTCTGCGGATATTGAGATGTTTATCAGCGATTTAATGCTGCCCGGCAATCTGAGCGGCGCCGAGGTGATTCAGCATGTGCGCCAGCATTTCCCGCATCTGCCGGTGCTGCTCATCAGCGGCCAGGATCTGCGTCCTGCGCACAACCCGCAACTGCCGGACGTGGCGCTATTACGTAAACCCTTTACCCGTGAGCAGCTGGCGCAGGCGCTGCAAAAAGCGGCCAGAATTTGAGATTCCTCCGCTACTCGCGCTACCTGCCGTTCATTACCGTAAAGCCAGCTCAACCGCTGTGAGACTGGCTTTATGAAACGTTACTCCACCGCTCTGTTATTTGGTCTGCTCTCTTTAACCAGCCAGCTGGCGCATGCCGACATCGTTGATGAGGCGATTGGCAATATTCAGCAGGCGATCAACGACGCTTATAATCCCAACAGCAGTCGCAACAATGATGACGATGACCGATACGATCAGCGGCGTCAAAGCGACAGCCGACAGTATGACGATCGCCGCAGACAGCTTGAGGACCGGCGTCAGCGTCTGGATGAGCGGCAGCGCCAGTTGGATGAAGACCGGCGTCGCCTGGAAGATGACGAACGGCGGTTAGAGGATGATTACGATCGTTAAGTACGTGTGGCCTGATGCCCTGACTCCGGCCCTCTCCCGTAGGGCTGAGGGCTCCCCACAAAAAATAGGCTCGGTCGGCCCTCTCTCCTGATATTGGCACGGTCAGCTCCCGCTCCTGATACTGGCACGGTCGGCCCCCTCTCCTGATACTGGCACGGTCGGCCCCCTCTCCTGATACTGGCACGGTCGGCCCCCTCTCCTGATACTGGCACGGTCGGCTCCCGCTCCTGATACTGGCACGGTCAGCTCCCTCTCCTGATACTGGCACGGTCAGCTCCCGCTCCTGATACTGGCACGGTCGACCCCCTCTCCTGATACTGGCACGGTCGGCCCCCTCTCCAGATATTGGCAC
>NZ_JBICLV010000034.1:0-53570 GCF_043105735.1 Leclercia sp. GLN_9 | reverse complement strand
GGCTTAACTGACTGGCATTACTCCAGAGGAGGCCATTTCACCGTGACAGATTACTGAATCACGAGCGTGTTAATGATGTTCTCTGCGGCAGTTTGCGCTTTCTGCTGGTCGTCAGCAGGCAGCGTGATCTGCAGGGTCAGCAGCTTGTTGTCCACTTTGCCCAGCACAACGGAAGAGTAAGCGGTCTGGCCTTTGGCAGAGATAATGCTGTCCAGCTGCTGCAGTTTGTGGTCTTTCAGCTCGATGGCTTTGTTGGTCACTACCTGCAACTGCGGGTCGCGGCTGCGCTGCTGATCTTCCAGACGTTTCGCCAGCACACCCAGGTCTTCATTGGTGTCGTCACCGACAATCACAATCACCGCTTTCTGTCCGGTGGCATCGGAATAGACGTGCATATTGTTCGCCTGGGTGCCCAGCTTGCCGCTCTGATCGGTCATGTCCGCCGGCAGAGAGAAGCTGAGTTTGCCATCCATCAGGCTGACCGGTTGACCCGTCGCGTTGCTTTCAGCAGACGCAGCCTGAGCAGGCGTTTTAGTGTCGCTGTTATCACAGGCTGCCAGCCCCATCACCAGCAGGCCAATCCCGACATATTTAACCAGATTGCGCATTGAATTCTTCCTTTCGATAAACGGCCATAACGGCGCATCAATCCATCTTATCACAACTGTTAAAGGGAACCTTTAACCAGCCTGTAATGCTGAGATTTCAGATTTATCCGCGAATCTTTTCAGCAACATATTCAGCAGTACGCCGTACATCGGCAGGAAGAAGACCAGGCTGATAAGCACCTTAAAGGCATAGTCCACGAGCGCGATTTCCATCCAGTGTTGCGCCATAAAGGCATCCGGGCTGCGCCAGAAAGCGATAAAGAAAAAGGCCAGGGTATCGCTGACGTTGCCAAACAGCGTGGAGGCGGTCGGTGCCATCCACCAGCGATGGTTCTGCCGCAGACGGTTAAACACATGCACATCGAGGATCTGCCCCAGCGCATAGGCCATAAAGCTGGCGGCAGCGATACGCGCAACGAACAGGTTGAAGTGCGTCAGCGCCTCAAAGCCCTGCCAGCTGCCCATATAGAACAGGGAGGAGATCACGTACGAAATAAACAGCGCCGGGAGCATGACGGCAAAAATAATGCGTCGGGCCAGCGGGGCGCCAAAGATACGTACGGTGAGATCGGTCGCAAGGAAGATAAACGGGAAACTGAACGCGCCCCAGGTGGTATGAAAACCAAAAATGGAGATTGGCAGCTGCACCAGATAGTTACTGGAGGTGATCACCAGCAGATGAAAAAGGGAAAGCCAGAACAACGCTTTTACGCGCTGCGATTGAGAGAACTGCGTCATATTGTGACCTTTTTAACGTTGGGGTGAGGGAACCCAATATGAACCTGGCTTATCAGGCTATTTTATTCACCATTCTGAATCCGGGCAGTGCTCATCAAAACGCGTTGGCGTTTTGAACGTCGCTTGTAGCGGCCCAAAGGGCGAGCGAAGCGAGTAAATCCTTACGTACTCTCTGTACGCTTCGGTTTCTGTGCGCTGTCCGTCTCCTGACTGGCTTCAACAATAGCGGTTGATGGGCCTGGGTCGGAAAACCGCCGCATGATACTGCTTTCACTCCGCTTTGCAATGGCTAATTTTCACGCAATCGTTAACCTGGTTTGCTTTGCTCTGTACGCGGCGTAAACTACTGCCGTTTTTATCTGGACGAGACCACGATGACCGATCTGTTTACCCACCCGGACCACACCCTTGATGCTCAGGGTCTGCGCTGCCCGGAACCCGTCATGATGGTGCGCAAAACCGTGCGCAATATGCAATCCGGCGAAACCCTGCTGATCATTGCCGACGATCCGGCGACCACCCGCGATATCCCCGGTTTTTGTACCTTCATGGAACATGAACTGCTGGCGCAGGATACCGGGGCGCTGCCGTACCGTTACCTGTTACGCAAGGGCTAAACCTGCCAGGCGGTGTGCGGCCTGATGCCCTCATCCCAACGCTCTCCTTCAGGGAGAGGGCGCAAATCCTGAAACGGCAACCTGAGGTTGCCGTTTTGCATTGGCCCTGGCGAAGCTGCCACCCGGCAAGTTGATGCTTGCGCGAGCCTGGGGTTGCCATTTCGTTTGACCTTCATCACCAATTTGAACCGCCATTTCAATATTTAGCGCTTTTTGTGAGGCGCTTCACCCTCGCTTTCCAGGCCATAGGCTAGTTTTTAGACGTTCAAAAATAAAACAACGTTCCGATACTTACCTCACTACCCTGGAGTTGACTCGATGAAAACGACCCTCAAGCCGTTGCTGGCTGCTCTGTGCCTGTCTGCTTTTGCTGCCTCTGTGTCGGCGCAAACCATTAAAGCCGCCGATGTCCATCCTGAAGGCTACCCGAACGTGGTGGCGGTGCAGCATATGGGTGAAAAACTCAAACAACAAACCGACGGCAAGCTGGAGATCAAAGTCTTCCCCGGCGGCGTGCTGGGTGATGAAAAGCAGATGATTGAGCAGGCGCAGATGGGCGCCATCGACATGATTCGCGTCTCCATGGCCCCGGTAGCGGCGATCCTGCCGGATATCGAAGTCTTTACGCTGCCCTACGTTTTCCGCGATGAAGACCACATGCACAAAGTGATCGACGGCGATATCGGTAAATCCATCGGTGAGAAGCTGACCGCCAACCCGAAATCACGGCTGGTGTTCCTCGGCTGGATGGACTCCGGCACCCGTAATCTGATCACCAAAAACCCCGTGGTGAAACCGGAAGATCTGAAAGGGATGAAAATCCGCGTCCAGGGTAGCCCGGTGGCGCTGGCCACGCTGAAAGATATGGGAGCCAACTCGGTGGCAATGGGAGTGAGTGAAGTGTACAGCGGCATGCAGACCGGCGTTATCGACGGGGCTGAGAACAACCCGCCGACCTTCATCGCGCATAACTACATGCCGGTCGCCAAAAACTACACCCTGAGCGGCCACTTTATCACCCCGGAAATGCTGCTCTACTCCAAAGTGAAATGGGACAAGCTGAGCGCTGACGAGCAGGAAAAGATTAAGACCCTGGCCCGTGAAGCACAGATGGAGCAGCGCAAACTGTGGCAGGAATATAACAGTCAGGCGCTGGAAAAAATGAAGGCCGGCGGCGTGCAGTTCCACGACATCGACAAGGCGGTCTTTATCAAAGCAACAGAGCCGGTGCGTGCCCAGTATGGCGACAAGCATCAGGATCTGATGAAAGCCATCGCTGACGTTAAGTAACCCGGAGTTTCTATGTCCGAACTTTATCTAAAGTGGATGGACCGTCTCTACCTGCTGGCGATGGCCGTTGCCGGGCTATCGCTGCTGGTGATGACCATTGTGATCCCGATTGGCATCTTTTCGCGCTACGTACTTAACCGCGGTGAGTCGTGGCCGGAGCCGATTGCCATTATCTGCATGGTGACTTTTACCTTTATCGGCGCGGCGGTGAGCTACCGCGCCGGCTCGCATATTGCGGTGAATATGCTCACTGACAGATTGCCGGCCTCACTGAAAACGTTCTGCGCGCGCATGGTTGATCTGCTCATGCTGGCGATCTCGGGCATCATGTTCTGGTACAGCTACCTGCTGTGCATTGAGCTCTGGGAGCAGCCGGTGGCGGAGTTCCCGATCCTGACCTCCGGCGAAAGTTATCTGCCGCTGCCGATCGGATCGGCGGTGTTAATCCTGTTTGTGCTTGAGCGTCTGATGTTTGGCTCTCAGGAACATCGCCCGGTCGTGCTGATCGGCAACCACAGTTAAGGGGCGAACAATGGATGCATTTGTTTTGTTATTCACCCTCGCCATTCTACTGGCGCTGGGGATGCCGGTGGCCTTTGCCGTCGGGTTAAGTGCGGTGGCCGGGGCGCTATGGATTGACCTGCCGCTGGAGGCGCTGATGATCCAAATCACCAGCGGGGTGAATAAATTTACCCTACTGGCGATCCCGTTCTTTATCCTGGCAGGGGCGATCATGGCAGAGGGGGGGATTGCCCGTCGGCTGGTGAACTTCGCCTATATCTTTGTCGGCTTTATTCGCGGCGGACTGTCGCTGGTGAATATCGTCGCCTCGACCTTTTTCGGTGCCATTTCTGGCTCGTCGGTGGCGGATACTGCTTCCATCGGGACCGTAATGATCCCGGAGATGGAGAAGAAAGGCTATCCGCGCGAATACGCGGCGGCGGTGACCGCCAGCGGCTCGGTGCAGGCGATTCTGATCCCGCCCAGCCATAACTCGGTGATCTACTCCCTGGCGGCAGGCGGTACGGTGTCGATTGCCACGCTGTTTATCGCGGGTGTGCTGCCGGGATTGATCCTTGGGTTAAGCCTGATGGTGCTGTGCCTGGGCTTTGCGCGCAAGCGGGGGTATCCAAAAGGTGAAAGAGTGCCTTTTAAACAGGCGCTGAAGATCTTCTTCGATGCCCTGTGGGGGCTGATGACGGTGGTGATCATTCTTGGCGGCATTTTGTCGGGGATCTTTACCGCAACGGAATCCGCCGCGGTCGCCTGCCTGTGGGCGTTCTTTGTCACCATGTTTATCTACCGCGACTACAAGTGGAATGAACTGCCGAAGCTGATGTGTCGCACGGTGAAGACGGTGACCATCGTGATGATTCTGATCGGCTTCGCAGCGGCGTTTGGCGCGGTGATGACCTACATGCAGCTGCCGATGCGTATCACCGAGTTCTTCACTTCGCTGTCGGACAACAAGTACGTCATTCTGATGTACCTCAACATCATGCTGCTGCTGATTGGCACCCTGATGGACATGGCGCCGATCATCCTGATCCTGACGCCGGTGCTGCTGCCGGTGACCAATTCGCTGGGTATCGATCCGGTGCATTTCGGGATGATCATGATGGTGAACCTCGGGATCGGGCTGATTACCCCGCCGGTAGGATCGGTGCTGTTTGTTGCCAGTGCGGTGAGCAAACAGAAGATTGAGGCGGTGGTGCGGGAGATGCTGCCGTTCTACGGCATGCTGCTGGTGGTGTTAGGGATGGTGACGTACATTCCGGCGATATCGTTGTGGTTGCCGCGAATGTTAGGGATGCAGTGATGTGTGCGGCCTGATGCCCTCACCCCGTCCCTCTCCCACAGGGAGAGGGTGCAAACACTAAAAACGGCAACCAGGTTGCCGTTTTGTTTTTATTTTCGACGTAACAGCCTGAGCGCGTTCGCCGTCACTAATACCGTCGCACCGGTATCCGCCAGCACCGCCAGCCATAATCCCGTCATCCCCAGCAGGGTGGTCACCAGGAAAATCCCCTTCAACCCCAGCGCAATGGCGATGTTCTGCCGGATATTGGCCCGGGTGGCGCGGGCGAGGCTTATCATCTGCGCCAGCCCGGTCAGACGGTTGTGGGTAAGGGCGGCATCGGCGGTCTCGAGTGCCACGTCGGTGCCGCTGCCCATCGCGATACCGATCGTGGCCGCTTTCATTGCCGGGGCGTCATTAATCCCGTCTCCCACCATCGCCAGCGGCGTTTCCGCATTTAATGCTGACACCGCCTGCACTTTATCGGCAGGCAGCAGCCCCGCCCGGAAATCCAGCGCCAGCTCATCGGCAATGGCGGCGGCCGCGCGCGGGTTATCGCCGGTCAGGATCACCCCCTTGACCCCGAGCTGATGCAGAGCCTGCACAGCCTCTTTCGCGTCGTCCCGCAGGGTATCACGCAGCGCAACCAGGCCTTTTGCCTCGCCATCCTGAACGACCATCACAACCGTCTGCCCGGCCTGCTCAAGGGTAGCGAGTTGCGCCGCAAAATGCGGGGCAGGGAATTTATCCGCGGCGCAAATAAGCACTTTGCTGCCTGCAACCTCGGCTTCAATCCCCGATCCCATCAGCGCCCGCTGTGCGGTTGCCGCCGGAACCGTCAGCCCACGGGACTGCGCTTCACGCACAATCGCCTGGGCCAGTGGGTGAGTGGAGCCTTGTTCAACCGCGGCGGCCAGCGCGAGCAGGTCCTGCTCGTGGATCTGGTATGGAAAAATACCCGTTACCTGCGGCTTGCCGACCGTCAGGGTGCCGGTTTTGTCGAACGCCACCTGCTGCACCTGCGCCAGTTGCTCAAGCGCCGCGCCGCCTTTGATCAGCGCACCCCGCCGGGCTGCCGTCGCCAGCCCGGAGGTAATAGCCGCCGGGGTGGAGATCACCAGTGCGCACGGACAACCAATCAGCAGCAGGGTCAGCCCTTTGTAGATCCAGCCCGACCACGGCGCGCTGAACAGCAGCGGCGGCACCACGGCCACCAGCAGCGCAACCAGCATAATTGCCGGGGTATAGATGCGGCTGAAGCGGTCGATAAAGCGCTCCACCGGGGCGCGGCGCTCTTCTGCCTCTTCAATCAGCTTCAGGATCCGGTCGATAGCGCTGTCGCCCGGTTCCGACAGCACGGTCAGCTGCACCAGACGATCCACGCTGGTGGCCCCGGCAGGGACTTTTTCACCTGCCGCACGATCGACCGGAATAGATTCCCCGGTCAGGGCGCTTTCATCAAAGCTGGCGGTGGCAGTGAGCAGCGTCCCGTCGGCGGGCAGGCGTCCCCCGGCGGCAACCTCAATCACATCCCCCGGGCGCAGCGCGGCGATGGGTACGGTTTTGCGCTCGCCCTGTATCACCTGAATGGCGGTTTCGGGCTTTAGCGCCATCAGCGCGCTGACGCCTTTACGCGCCCGGCTTGCCGCCCAGCCCTCGAGCTGTTCGCCAATTAAAAACAGCAGCAGAACCATCGCCGCTTCTGCCGTGGCACCGATAAACAGCGCCCCGATGGCGGCCACGCTCATCAGCGTTTCAATGGCGAACCAGCTGCCGCTTTTCATCAGGCGCAGCGCCTGACGGGCCACCGGCCATAGCCCCACCAGGGTGGTGGCGATAAAGGCAAGGTTGCCGAGCGGAGGGTTGAACTGGGTCAGGATCCAGCTTACGCCCATCAACAGAACAAGAGTGATGAGCGGCAGGTTGTCGCGCAGGAGCGAGGTTTTTTCGACCGGAGCATGTTCATTGCGCAGCGTATAGCCCGCCTTGACGACTGCCGCTTCGACCTGGGCGCTGACATTGCTGTCCGCATTCACCAGCAGTTTTTCGGTGGCAAACAGAACCTGGACGTGATGAACGCCCGCCACCTGCCTGACGGCGGTCTCGACTTTGCGGGCGCAGGCCGCACAGTCCATGCCGTTGACCACCCAGCTGTAGCGCTGGCCCTCGACGGGCTGTACGGTTTCGGCCTGCACAGAGCTGCAATCCGCCGCGCAGCAGGGCTCTTTAGCGGGAAGGGGGGCGAGCTTAAGTGCCGAAAACTGCGGCACTTTTTTGGGTATTTCTGGAGTCGACATGGCACTCTCCGGTAATGATAACTTTCTCATTAACCGAAGCATACACTCTGGAGTCGACTCCAGAGTCAAGCGCTATTTAAATATACAGCGAACGCACAATCAGGAAGTGCCCGGCGAAGTAGCACGCGGCGGCAATGGCGTTATCGGCGCGGAAGCGGCGGCGATAGTGGCTACCCAGCCAGACAATATTGCCCAGCAGCAACAGCGTGGCGCCGATGAAGGCCGACAGAGCCGGTGCCGTCGGACGGAAGAACCACAGTTCGCCCGCCAACCAGACCATCACCAGCGTCATGGCGATAAAGGTACACACCGCCCAGCGCAGCTCCTCCAGACGCGACCAGATCACCGCAATCAACAGCGCACCAATCACCAGCAGCGCCAGTGGCAGCGGCCAGAAGAACGAAAGCGTCATCTGGCTGGCGAAGTAGATGGTATAGAGCAGATGCGATAAGAAGAATGCCCCTACGGCATACAGCAGACGCTGACGCGGCAGCAGGGTCAGGGCATCACCGGCCAGTGACGCGCAAAGCCCGGCGAGCACCAGGTAGCTGATAGCATTAAACATTGGCGCCTGCCAGGCCAGCAGCAGGAGCAGTAACAAGGTGACGGGTTTAAACACCCAGCGCTGCCAGGCTGGACCACGGTAGGACGCATCGACATACAGCCATGCGGAGAAACAGACAGCGATAAATGACCAAAGCATATTAAGTCCCTGTATCTGTTATTGTTGAATAAACAGTTTCACTTCAGTGTAGTGGTGCAGACGGGCCAATAGCAATGCACAGCGCGGCACGCTATTCTGATTTCAGCCTGGTCTTATAGGATGGTTCAATGAGCAAGATGCCGCTTTTTTTTCTTATCGTGCTGGCAATCATCGTGATTGCCGCCTCGTTCCGCTTTGTGCAACAGCGCCGGGAAAAGGCGGATAACGACGCCGCTCCGCTGCTGCAAAAGCGCGTGGTGGTGAGCAATAAACGGGAAAAAGTGCTCAACGATCGTCGTTCACGACAGCAGCAGGTGACGCCAGCGGGTACCGCCATGCGCTATGAGGCGAGTTTTAAACCGGAAAGTGGCGGTCTGGAGATGACCTTTCGCCTCGACGAGAAGCAGTACCATCAGCTAACGGTGGGGGATAAAGGAACGTTGAGCTACAAGGGGTCGCAGTTTGAGGGATTTAAGATCGCGCCGTGATTTTCTCCTGGAGAGGAAGCTCGATCGGTTCCCTCTCCCTATGGGAGAGGGTTAGGGTGAGGGCTTATTTCTTCGCCTGCGTCTTAAACTTATTCATCCACACCAGCAGCTCAAACACGCCAAAAATGAATACCCGCAGCTGCTGCCAGCCGGTCATTTTCGGGCCGTCCTTCGGCATACCGTTTTTCAGCATCACCATCTGCAGGGCATGCATAAACGAGGTAAAAATCAGCGCCACGTTGACGAAGATATTCATCGGCCGCGGGAAGGGGTGAACGAGGTTGAGCAGCAAAAATGCCCAGACCCCGATCATCAGCAAACGGCCCAGATTAATCAGTACCGGCATCAGTCTCTCCTTGTGATTGACGGTGATAAAGACGATAGGCGACCTGTCCGGCCACTTTTTCCCGGTGCAGATCCCAGTGGGCGGGCACCGGCGGTAAACCGTTCTCTACCTCACTCTCGACGTAGATTAGCGCATCTTCTGCCAGCCAGCCGTTGTTTTCCAGCAGCGTCAGCGTTTCTTCAAGCAGCCCTTTACGGAACGGCGGATCGACAAACACCACATCGTGCGGCGTGCCTGCCTGCGCAAGGAAGGCGAGGGCATTAGTATTGACCACTTTGGCATTTGTCGCTTTCAGCGAGGCCAGGTTTTGCTGAAGCTGTTGGGAAACGCTGCGATCCATCTCCAGCAGCGTGGCGCTGGCGGCGTAGCGCGACAGGGCTTCAAGCCCAAGCGCGCCGCTTCCGGCGAAGCAGTCCAGGCAACGGGCATCTACCATTGAAGGTGCCAGCCAGTTAAACAGCGTTTCGCGCACGCGGTCGGTGGTGGGGCGCAGGCCGGGGCTATCCGGTACCGGCAGTTTACGGCCTCGCCACTGGCCGCCGATAATGCGTATCTGGCCCGCTGCGGCACGGTTGGGTTTCTTCATATCTTTGCTCGGGTACACCAACGGCCTGCGTTTGCAGGCGGTGATGTGCGTTAAGTTAAGTGATAAACTATTTCATCATTTTTTTAGCTTCCATGTATATAGCGCCAGTAATTAACCGCGAGGGGTGTAGTCGCAGATGGCAAAAGAGAAAAAACGTGGCTTCTTTTCCTGGCTGGGCTTTGGTCAAAAAGAGCAGGAAACTGAGCAGCAAAACGAAGAACAACAGATCGCTGAACAGCAGCCCGCGGTTGTTGAACAGCCGCAGCCAGAAACCCCTGTTGAGACCGTCGCTGACGTAGAAGCAGAAACGCCTGCCCACAGCAAAGAAGAGACTGACGCCTTCGCTGAAGAGGTGGTTGAGGTTACTGAGCAGGTCCAGGAAAGCGAAAAACCGCAGCCGGTGGAGCCAGAGCCTGTAGCGGTGGAACCGGAGCCTGCGGCCGTAGAGCCAGAACCTGTAGCCGTAGAGCCAGAACCGGTCGCCGCGGTAGTGGAAGAGAGTGTTGAGCCGGTCGCCGAGGTGGAACCACCGCAGGCGGTTGAGCACGAAGAGTTACCGCTGCCGGAAGAGATCCTCAACGAGATTGAGGAAGCGATCCCGGAAGAGTACCTGCCAGAGACCGAGGTTGAAGAACCCATCAGCGATGAAGAGCTTGAAGCTCAGGCGCTGGCGGCCGCGGCGGCAGAAGAGGCGGTCGTCGTCGTCCCGGTAGCCGAAGAGGACGAACCGGTCGAAGAGATTGTCCAGGAGCAGGAAAAACCGACCAAAGAAGGTTTCTTCGCGCGCCTGAAACGCAGCCTGATCAAAACCAAAGAGAACCTCGGTTCAGGATTTATCAGTCTGTTCCGCGGCAAGAAAATCGACGATGATCTCTTTGAAGAGCTGGAAGAACAGCTGCTGATTGCCGACGTTGGCGTGGAAACCACCCGCAAAATCATCACCAGCCTGACGGAAAGCGCCAGCCGTAAACAGCTGCGCGACGCCGAGGCGCTGTATGGTTTGCTGAAAGAAGAGATGGGTGAAATTCTCGCAAAAGTTGACGAACCACTTAATATTGAAGGCAAAATGCCATTTGTTATTCTGATGGTTGGCGTTAACGGCGTGGGTAAAACCACCACCATCGGTAAGCTGGCGCGTCAGTTTGAACAGCAGGGAAAATCGGTGATGCTGGCCGCGGGTGATACCTTCCGTGCCGCCGCCGTAGAGCAGTTGCAGGTGTGGGGCCAGCGGAACAATATTCCGGTGATTGCCCAGCATACCGGGGCCGATTCTGCCTCTGTGATCTTTGACGCCATTCAGGCGGCCAAAGCGCGTAACGTTGATGTGCTGATTGCTGATACCGCAGGGCGTTTGCAGAATAAATCGCACCTGATGGAAGAGCTGAAGAAGATCGTCCGGGTGATGAAAAAGCTGGACGAAGATGCACCGCATGAAATTATGCTGACTATTGATGCCAGCACCGGGCAGAACGCCATCAGTCAGGCGAAGCTGTTCCATGAAGCGGTAGGGCTGACCGGCATTACGCTGACCAAGCTGGATGGCACCGCGAAAGGCGGGGTAATCTTCTCGGTGGCGGATCAGTTCGGGATCCCTATTCGTTACATCGGTGTTGGCGAACGTATCGAAGATTTACGTCCGTTTAAATCGGGCGACTTTATTGAGGCACTTTTTGCCCGAGAGGATTAACAATGATTCGCTTTGAACACGTCAGCAAGGCCTATCTCGGTGGGAGACAAGCGCTGCAGGGGATTAACTTCCATCTGCAGCCGGGCGAGATGGCATTCCTGACCGGCCACTCCGGCGCGGGGAAAAGTACCCTGCTCAAGCTTATCTGTGGGATCGAACGGCCCAGCGCCGGGAAAATCTGGTTTAGCGGCCACGACATCAGCCGTCTGAAAAACCGCGAAGTGCCGTTTCTGCGTCGGCAGATCGGCATGATTTTCCAGGATCACCATCTGCTGATGGACCGCACGGTATTCGACAACGTGGCGATCCCGCTGATTATTGCGGGCGCCAGCGGGGATGATATTCGTCGTCGCGTGTCGGCGGCGCTGGATAAGGTCGGGCTGCTGGACAAAGCGAAGAACTTTCCTATCCAGCTCTCCGGCGGTGAACAGCAGCGTGTAGGCATTGCCCGCGCGGTGGTAAACAAGCCAGCGGTGCTGCTGGCGGATGAACCTACCGGTAACCTGGACGACGCCCTTTCCGAAGGGATCCTGCGTCTGTTTGAGGAGTTTAACCGCGTTGGGGTGACGGTACTGATGGCGACGCACGACATGGGGCTTATCTCCCGTCGTTCGTACCGCATGCTGACGTTGAGCGACGGTCATTTGCACGGAGGCTTCGGTGAATAAGCGTGATGCAATAAACCAGATGCGGCAGTTTGGCAGCAAGCTCGACCGTTTTCGTAAATCGGCGGGCGGCCCGGGTGACGGCAACCGCAATGCGCCGAAGCGCAGCAAATCCGCGCCAAAACCCAACTCGCGCAAAACTAATGTGTTTAACGAGCAGGTGAGGTACGCCTTCCAGGGTGCGCTGCAGGATCTGAAAAGCAAACCGCTTGCCACTTTCCTGACGGTGATGGTGATTGCCATCTCCCTGACCCTGCCCAGCGTCTGCTACATGGTCTACAAGAACGTTAACCAGGCGGCGTCCCAGTACTACCCATCCCCGCAGATCACCGTCTATCTCGACAAAGCGCTCGACGATAACGCGGCGGCGCAGGTGGTGGGGCAGCTACAGGCCGAGCAGGGCGTTGAGAAGGTCAATTACCTGTCGCGGGATGAGGCGTTAGGCGAATTCCGTAACTGGTCCGGGTTTGGCGGCGCGCTGGATATGCTGGAGGAGAACCCCCTGCCTGCGGTGGCGGTGGTGATCCCGAAACTGGATTTCCAGGGCACCGAATCGCTGAACACCCTGCGCGATCGCGTCTCCCGCATCAACGGGATCGATGAGGTGCGCATGGACGATAGCTGGTTTGCCCGTCTGACGGCGCTTACCGGCCTGGTCGGGCGCGTGGCGGCGATGATTGGCGTGCTGATGGTCGCGGCGGTGTTCCTGGTTATCGGCAACAGCGTGCGGTTGAGCATCTTTGCCCGTCGCGACACCATTAACGTGCAGAAGCTGATCGGCGCAACCGACGGTTTTATCCTGCGTCCGTTCCTTTATGGCGGCGCATTGCTCGGTTTTTCCGGCGCATTTCTTTCACTGATATTGTCAGAAATTTTGGTGATGCGCCTTTCCGCAGCGGTCACCGATGTGGCTCAGGTTTTTGGAACTAAGTTTAATATCAGCGGGTTAGCCTTTGATGAGTGCCTGTTATTGCTGCTGGTATGCTCCATGATCGGCTGGATCGCAGCATGGTTAGCAACCGTGCAACATTTACGTCACTTTACCCCTGACTAAAAAATCTCTGGTATAATCTTTCCCTGCATTGAGAATCGCTATGCAGGGAAAGAGTCCCCTGTTGTCTCTTACCCCGCATAATCATCCCCGTGTCACATTTTGTGCGTAATTTATTCACAGTTTCACTCGGAACTTGTGGATAAAATCACTGTCTGATAAAAGAGTGAATGATATTCTCGTTGCTCATTAATTCTGGCATGTTCGTTGCCTGATGGGGACAAACCGCCGCCAGAAAGAATCGATTGAGAGGAATGAATGACCAAAGAAATGCAAACTTTAGCTTTAGCCCCTGTTGGTAACCTGGAATCTTACATCCGGGCCGCTAACACCTGGCCGATGTTGACGGCTGAGGAAGAAAAGGAGCTTGCTGAGAAGCTGCATTACCAGGGCGATCTGGAAGCAGCTAAGACGCTGATCCTGTCTCACCTGCGCTTTGTTGTTCACGTTGCTCGAAACTATGCGGGCTACGGCCTGCCGCAGGCTGACCTGATTCAGGAAGGCAACATCGGCCTGATGAAGGCGGTGCGTCGCTTCAACCCGGAAGTGGGTGTGCGTCTGGTCTCCTTCGCCGTGCACTGGATCAAAGCGGAAATCCACGAATACGTGCTGCGTAACTGGCGTATCGTGAAGGTCGCAACCACTAAAGCACAGCGCAAACTGTTCTTTAACCTGCGTAAAACCAAGCAGCGTCTGGGCTGGTTTAACCAGGACGAAGTGGAAATGGTTGCCCGCGAACTGGGTGTTTCCAGCAAAGACGTGCGCGAGATGGAATCCCGAATGGCCGCGCAGGACATGACCTTTGATATGTCCTCTGACGACGATGCGTCAGACAGCCAGCCGATGGCTCCGGTCCTGTATCTCCAGGATAAGTCGTCCAACTTTGCCGATGGCATCGAAGACGACAACTGGGAAGAGCAGGCTGCGAACAAGCTGACTTACGCGATGGAAGGCCTTGACGAGCGTAGCCAGGATATTATCCGTGCCCGCTGGCTGGACGAAGACAACAAGTCCACCCTGCAGGAGCTGGCCGACCGCTATGGCGTCTCCGCTGAACGTGTGCGTCAGCTTGAGAAAAACGCCATGAAAAAACTTCGCGCCGCTATCGAAGCGTAATTCTCGCGAAGTGACCCGATAACCCCTGGATGAGAATCCGGGGGTTTTGTTTTTTTAGCGCCCTTTATGGCGAATTCCCTCCTCCTGGCAAACCCTTACCATTGTGTTGTGCGCTGACTCGTTAAAGCCTCCTATACCTTATATACATTTCAAAATAGCTATTCCAAATAGATAAAAATGGGGTATGTTTTAGCAGAGTATGCTGAAAAGGCGCGCACGGCAGACGCATAATCGAAATAAAGCGCCATAAAACAACATCACAACAAACACAATAACCATCACAATGGGGATTCTCAGGATGAATATGAAGGGCAAAGCCTTACTGGCAGGATGTATCGCGTTGGCGTTCAGCACCATGGCTCAGGCTGACATCAAAGTGGCCGTGGTTGGCGCAATGTCCGGTCCGGTAGCGCAATACGGCGACCAGGAGTTTACTGGCGCAGAACAAGCTGTTGCCGATATTAATGCCAAAGGCGGCATCAAAGGCGAAAAGCTGCAAATCGTAAAATATGATGATGCCTGCGACCCGAAACAAGCGGTTGCGGTAGCGAACAAAGTCGTGAATGACGGCATCAAATACGTTATCGGCCACCTGTGCTCCTCTTCCACACAGCCTGCGTCTGACATCTACGAAGACGAAGGTATTCTGATGATCACCCCTGCCGCCACCGCGCCGGAACTGACCGCCCGTGGTTATAAAATGGTGTTGCGTACCACCGGCCTGGACTCTGACCAGGGACCAACGGCAGCGAAATATATCGTTGATAAAGTGAAGCCAAAGCGTATTGCCATTGTTCATGACAAGCAGCAGTACGGCGAAGGTCTGGCGCGTTCTGTGCAGGACAACCTGAAAAAATCCAATGCTAACGTGGTGTTCTTCGACGGTATCACTGCCGGTGAGAAAGATTTCTCTACCATGGTGGCACGTCTGAAGAAAGAGAATATCGATTTCGTCTACTACGGCGGCTACCACCCGGAGATGGGTCAGCTCCTGCGTCAGGCGCGTGCAGCCGGTCTGAAAACCCAGTTCATGGGGCCGGAAGGGGTGGCAAACGTGTCACTGTCTAACATTGCCGGTGAATCAGCGGAAGGCCTGCTGGTGACCAAACCGAAGAACTACGATCAGGTTCCTGCGAACAAACCGATCGTGGATGCGATCAAAGCCAAGAAACAAGATCCAAGCGGCGCATTCGTGTGGACCACCTACGCCGCGCTGCAAACCCTGCAAGCAGGCCTGAATCAGTCAGCTGAACCGGCTGAAATTGCCACCTGGCTGAAAGCGAACTCTGTCGAGACCGTGATGGGGCCGCTGTCATGGGATGAGAAGGGTGACCTGAAAGGCTTCGAGTTCGGCGTATTCGACTGGCATGCTAACGGCACGGCGACCGACGCTAAATAACGCATTATGCCCGGCGAACCGCCGGGCATTTTCGTTTTACCATCCGCCGCCGCCGCCTCCTCCGGAACCGCCACCGGACGATCCTCCACCAGAAGAGCCAGAACCGCTAGAACCGGATAATGAGATGCGAACGGGAGGATTTGCCGAGCTGGAATAACATGCCTTGCTGAAATGATGAATGCTCCCCCAACTGACGCTGGAAAAGGCCTCTGACGCGGCCCCGGTCTTGCTCAGATACGTGGAAAAGGTGTTAGCCCAGGTTTTACCTACGTCGAGCGCCAGGGCAGCAGGCAGCAGATTTTCATAATGGGCGATCATCTGCTCAGGGGGATAAAGCACCTCGAAGCGGTGCTTTTCAGCTGTTTTCAGATAGCGTTTTAGCCCTTTGGCGACAGCTAAATCCGTTAGCCCGCGTTGGGTATAACGGGGTGTTTTCCAGCCAACGAATAGACAGAGCACGATCGCGGTCAGTAATGCGCCGGAGTAGCCGGCAGGATGGCGGATGGCCGGTTCGACACCGAACAGAAAAAGCCAACTTCCTATAAGGTTGGCGGGACAGCCTAAGAGAGCAAAAATCACTGTATTAGGCCACCAGTCGCGGCCGGTCTTCAGCGGGTTAAGCAAACATTTCAGCAAAAACGTCAGCAGCGAAAGGCCCACAGCCAAAAATAACAGAGATGGAATGGTGTACAGCGCTATTTCGGGATCAAACCAGACGCCACATACCACCGGCACCAGCATCGCGATAGCGATGCAATGACACAGGGGTTTACACCATTTTCGAAATAGTGCTGGTCGCTGCGCCTCACACCGTTTTTCTAACTCCTTAAGTGCGTTTTGCATTAGCTTTTGATGGGCCTGGCTGAGATTAATAGTCTTGCGTTTACCGCTAAACAGTATGCTCAGTAGCTGTTTATCGTTGGCATCCAGCCGGGGGGTTCCTTCAACAAACGATCGGGATAACCACTGCTCAGCCCCGTTATCTGCATGCCACGGGTCGGCGGGTTTGTTCTGACTGCTGGTGAGGGTTGCGCCCCGTCTGGCTACCAGTTGAAGAATATCGCTGCTGAATGCGACATCATCATATTGACGCCGGGTAATAAAGCGCAGATAGCCCGGCGACAGGGTAGCAGGCAGCGAATAGAGCGGCACGACCGGTGGCATTGTCAGCCCTGCGGCGGTCACGTTCTTACGCCACCACAACAGGTAATAACCGATCAGCAGCAACGGGAGCCAGATTAGGCTGGTTTGCTGCGTGGGTAATAATAGATGTACCAGTGGCAAGGAGGCTTCTGGTTTAGGGGCGCTGGCCAGAATATCGCGGGGCCACGTATAGACGACGGTCAGCCCCTCTCCACGGCTGAGAGGACGTGTGGTCTGCACATCGCCATTAGCCAGTATCTCTGCGTGCTGTTCTTTTGCCCCTGCCACACCCGTATAGACGTCAATGGAGCGTAGCCTGGCGTCCCTGCCGTCCCCGTTCAGATGACTGCCGTCCGGCAACTCCAGGTGAAAGCTGGCCTTGTCAACAGGCCAGGCCCAGTCATTGCCCGTCACGTTCCAGTACAGTTCATCCCATTCCGGGAAGCGGCTGAAATGGTTGCTGACCTGATAGCGGATCTCATAGTTATAGATACCCGGTTTCAGGAGCCGTTCGCCGCTGCCAATACGGATGGTTACTGATTTTTCTGCATCATCGATGCTGTAGGGTTCATTGATACCATCGCGTAAAACCGATTTAACCCTGTAGTCAACGCGAAAAATTTTGCCGTCCTGTCGGTTCCAGGAAAGCGGCAGCGTGCGGAATATCCCGCGACGGATCTCATTTCCCTGAGCCAGCACCTCAATATTTTCCTGCACCTCCATGCTGCCGTCCGCGTTAAAACGCGCCCGGGCGTGGAAAGAGAGAATATGTTCATAAGCTGGCGCTAAACGGGACTGGTTGTGAGGGACGGCAGGAGAGGCGCTGACGATCCCATCAGGTGCAAGAGCGGCAATAAAAAACAGCAGCAATCCAGAAATCAGCACCTTCCACCCTGGCAGAACGGACATAATATCACTCCATCTGTGGCGCTTTGGCTTCTGCCGGATTATCAAGTTCGAAGAACTCTTGCGCTTTGAAATTAAACAGACGGGCCAGTAGCAGGCTGGGAAAGGATTCCACCAGGATATTAAAATCACGCACCGTGCCGTTGAAATAGCGGCGGGCCAGCTGGAGCGACTCTTCTATTTCGCTAACGGATTGTTGTAAGGCGATAAAATTTTCGCTGGCTTTCAGTTCCGGCCAGGCTTCCGCCACGGCGAAGAACCGCCCCAGCATACCAGCGTAGTGCCGCTCGCGATCGGCGATCTCACGGGGATTGCCCGTCAGATCGCTACGCTGACGTGCTATCTCTTCCAGCAACGATTTTTCGTGCAGGGCGTAGCGTTTCGCCAGGCTTAACAGGTTGGGCGCCAGATCGTGACGGCGCTTGAGCTGAACGGCAATGCCGCTCCAGGCTTCGTCTTTAAAGCGACGCAGGGAGATAAAGCGGTTGTAGGTGATTACCGCCCAGATGAGAATGGCGGCAATGGCCGCCAGTGCTATATACATTTCCATATGCTGAATTCCTGATCATCATGATCCTGTAGAGACTCCTGCATCATACTTCACGCTATGAGTAGCGTAAACTCAGGGGGCTAGCGCATTACTGTTTTACCCAGCCATTTTCCTGCGCCGTAAACCCCAGCGCCTGCATAAAGGCCGCCATCACGCCCCGGTCTTCCACGCCGACATCCGCCATCCACCACGAGGTTACGCTCGGGTTATCGCGTATCACTTCTTCAATCAAATACTGCCCCACGCCGCGACGGCGGGTGACTTCACGCACGCGCAGGGAGTCCAGCGCGCCTTGCGTACCGCTCAGCGTCACCCGCACCGCGCCTAATAGCCGCTCATTAAAACGCGCAGCATAAATACGGTGTGTTTCATCAACGGTAAGTGAGGAGGGGGAATATTCCGGCCAGATCTTGTTGAGGTCGATGTGATCCTGGTCGCTAAAGTTCTCCAGACGGTGGATGGTCAGTTTCATTAGCCGCTTGTCCAAATCAAAAAGAGTGCGGGCAGTGTACTCAATTTATTCTGTCAGACGCTTCCACTTTTTAAACCCATTCTCTAGCTGATTACTTTTTTAGCGTTACGTTGCGTAGTCTTAAAACGCAGGGATCGAAAAATAACCAGAATTTTAACCTAAAAGGTAGCGTTTTATTCGGCGCTTTGTACCGTTATTTTATGCTGCAACTCGCGCTTTTATTTGTTTATCTCTGACTATTTTCAGAATATTATCTTTGCTTAATCGCCTGAAATATAGAGATTTTAGTCTGGTTTTTAGTAAAAAACTGCGCTAAACCATTAAAGGCAATAGCAAAAGTTGCGTTGTTTAATAAAAGTACAGAATGCTTTTTAACCATAATAAAACAAAATATATACATCACGTCACGAATGGGGATTCCTGGATGAGAATGAACGCGAAAACATTAGTCGCGGGGATGGTTGCACTGGCGATCTCACATACCGCTGCGGCGGACGATATTAAAGTTGCCATTGTTGGTGCGCTGTCCGGCCCTGTTGCCCAGTGGGGCGATATGGAGTTCAACGGCGCGCGCCAGGCCATTAAAGACATCAACGCCAAAGGCGGTATTAAAGGCGACAAACTGGTCGGCGTAGAATATGACGATGCCTGCGACCCGAAACAAGCCGTCGCCGTCGCCAACAAAATTGTTAACGATGGTATTCAGTATGTGATTGGCCATCTCTGCTCCTCCTCCACACAGCCTGCGTCCGATATCTATGAAGACGAAGGCATCCTGATGATTACGCCAGGCGCCACTAACCCTGAGCTGACCCAGCGCGGCTATCAGTACATCATGCGTACCGCCGGTCTGGACTCCTGTCAGGGACCGACGGCGGCGAAGTACATCATCGACAGCGTCAAGCCGCAGCGTATCGCCATCATTCACGATAAGCAGCAGTACGGCGAAGGGCTGGCCCGTTCGGTGCAGGATGGCCTGAAAAAAGGCGGCGCGAACGTGGTCTTCTTTGACGGCATCACTGCAGGCGAGAAAGATTTCTCGGCGCTGCTGGCGCGTCTGCAAAAAGAGAACATCGACTTCGTTTACTACGGTGGCTACTACCCGGAAATGGGCCAGATGCTCCGTCAGGCACGCGCTGTCGGTCTGAAAACCCAGTTTATGGGGCCGGAAGGGGTAGGTAACGCCTCGCTGTCGAACATTGCCGGCGACGCGGGTGAGGGCATGCTGGTGACGATGCCAAAACGCTATGACCAGGATCCGGCTAACGCTGCTATCGTCGACGCCCTGAAAGCGCAGAAGAAAGACGCGAGTGGTCCGTACGTCTGGATCACCTATGCCGCCGTACAGTCTCTGGCAACTGCCATGGATCGTACCGGCAGCAAAGCACCGCAGGATCTGATTAAAGATTTAAAAGCACACGGGGCAAACACCGTGATTGGGCCGCTGAACTGGGACGAGAAAGGCGATCTGAAGGGATTTGAGTTTGGTGTCTTTAAGTGGCACGCCGACGGTTCATCCTCGGTCGCCAAATAATCATTATCCCACCGCCCGGCATGACCGGGCGGGACTAGAAAGGTTATCTTATGTCCGAGCAGTTTCTCTATTTTTTGCAGCAGATGTTTAACGGCGTCACGCTGGGAAGCACCTACGCACTGATCGCCATCGGCTACACGATGGTGTATGGCATTATCGGCATGATCAACTTCGCCCACGGCGAGGTGTACATGATCGGCAGTTATGTCTCCTTTATGATTATCGCCGCGCTGATGATGATGGGGATCGACAGCAGCTGGCTGCTGGTGGCCGCCGGGTTTGTCGGGGCGATTATCATTGCCAGCGCCTATGGCTGGAGTATCGAACGGGTGGCCTATCGCCCGGTGCGTAGCTCCAAGCGCCTGATCGCGCTGATCTCCGCAATCGGTATGTCCATTTTCCTGCAAAACTACGTCAGCCTGACCGAAGGGTCACGCGACGTGGCGCTGCCAAGCCTGTTCAACGGCCAGTGGATTGTTGGCGCGAGCGAGAACTTCTCGGCGTCGATTACCACCATGCAGCTGGTGATCTGGATTGTCACCTTTGTCGCTATGCTGGCGCTGACCCTTTTCATCCGTTACTCCCGTATGGGCCGCGCCTGCCGCGCCTGCGCGGAAGACCTGAAAATGGCGAGCCTGCTCGGCATCAACACCGACCGCGTGATCGCTCTGACCTTCGTGATTGGGGCGGCGATGGCGGCGGTAGCAGGGGTATTGCTCGGTCAGTTCTACGGCGTAATTAACCCGTACATCGGCTTTATGGCCGGGATGAAAGCCTTTACCGCAGCCGTTCTGGGCGGTATCGGCAGTATTCCGGGTGCAATGATCGGCGGCCTGATCCTGGGCGTGGCCGAAGCGCTCTCCTCTGCCTACCTGAGTACCGAATATAAAGATGTGGTCTCCTTCGCCCTGCTGATTCTGGTCCTGCTGGTCATGCCTACCGGTATTCTGGGTCGTCCGGAGGTAGAGAAAGTATGAAACCGATGCATTTTGCAATGGCGCTGCTCTCGGCAGCGATGTTCTTCGTGCTGGCGAGCGTCTTCATGGGCGTTCAGCTGGAGCTGAGCGGCACTAAGCTGGTCGTGGATTCCGCGGCGGATATCCGCTGGCAGTGGGTCTTTGTGGGCACTGCGGTGGTCTTTTTCTTCCAGGTGCTGCGTCCTGTTTTCCAGAAGACACTGAAAAGCGTCTCCGGGCCGAAGTTTGTATTGCCTGCGATTGACGGCTCCACCGTTAAACAGAAGCTGTTCCTCGTGGCGCTGCTGGTGGCTGCTGTAGCATGGCCATTCATGGTGTCACGCGGCACGGTGGATATCGCCACCCTGACCATGATTTACGTGATCCTCGGTCTTGGTCTGAACGTGGTGGTGGGTCTGTCTGGCCTGCTGGTGCTGGGCTATGGCGGTTTCTACGCCATCGGCGCTTACACCTTTGCCCTGCTGAACCACTATTACGGCCTCGGCTTCTGGACCTGTCTGCCGCTGGCAGGGCTGGTCTCTGCCGCAGCGGGCTTCCTGCTCGGCTTCCCGGTGCTGCGCCTGCGTGGCGACTATCTGGCGATTGTGACCTTAGGCTTCGGCGAAATCGTCCGTATCCTGCTGCTTAACAATACCGAAGTGACCGGTGGCCCGAACGGTATCAGCCAGATCCCGAAACCGACCTTCTTCGGCCTGGAGTTCAGCCGTTCTGCACGTGAAGGCGGCTGGGATACCTTCAGCAACTTCTTTGGCATTAAGTACGACCCGTCCGACCGCGTGATTTGGCTCTACCTGGTGGCGCTGCTGCTGGTGGTCATCACCCTGTTCGTGATTAACCGTCTGCTGCGTATGCCGCTGGGCCGTGCGTGGGAAGCGCTGCGTGAAGATGAGATCGCCTGTCGCTCCCTGGGTCTGAACCCGACCCGCATCAAGCTGACCGCCTTTACCATCAGCGCCGCGTTTGCCGGTTTCGCTGGCACGCTGTTCGCCGCGCGTCAGGGCTTCGTCAGCCCGGAATCCTTCACCTTCGCCGAATCTGCTTTCGTGCTGGCGATTGTGGTGCTGGGTGGGATGGGGTCGCAGTTCGCGGTGATCCTCGCGGCTATCCTGCTGGTGGTCTCCCGCGAGCTGATGCGTGACTTTAACGAGTACAGCATGCTGATGCTGGGTGGTTTGATGGTACTGATGATGATCTGGCGTCCGCAGGGCTTGCTGCCGATGACCCGTCCACAGCTGAAACTGAAAAACGGGCAAGCGAAAGGAGAGCAGGCATGAGTCAGCCATTATTATCCGTTAACGGCCTGATGATGCGTTTTGGCGGCCTGCTGGCGGTCAACAACGTGTCGCTGGATCTGCATCAAAAAGAGATCGTTTCCCTGATTGGCCCGAACGGCGCGGGTAAAACCACGGTGTTCAACTGCCTGACCGGCTTCTATAAGCCGACGGGCGGCACCATTATGCTGGGTGACAAACATCTGGAAGGGCTGCCGGGCCAGCAGATTGCCCGCATGGGCGTGGTGCGTACCTTCCAGCACGTGCGTCTGTTCCGTGAGATGACGGTGATTGAGAACCTGCTGGTGGCACAGCATCAGCAGCTCAAAACCGGGCTGTTTTCCGGCCTGCTGAAAACCCCGGCCTTCCGCCGGGCGCAGGATGAAGCGCTGGATCGCGCCGCCACCTGGCTCGACCGCATCGGCCTGCTGCAACACGCTAACCGTCAGGCCAGCAATCTGGCCTACGGCGACCAGCGTCGTCTGGAGATTATCCGCTGCATGGTGACGCAGCCGCAGATCCTGATGCTCGACGAACCGGCGGCGGGCCTCAACCCGAAAGAGACCAAAGAGCTGGACGAGCTGATTGTCGAGCTGCGTAACCATCACGACACCACTATCCTGCTGATTGAGCATGATATGAAGCTGGTGATGGGCATTTCGGACCGCATTTACGTGGTGAACCAGGGCACGCCGCTGGCGAACGGTACGCCGGAAGAGATTCGCAACAACCCGGACGTGATCCGCGCATACCTGGGTGAGGCATAAGATGGATAAAGTGATGTTATCTTTTGACAAGGTTAATGCCCACTACGGCAAGATCCAGGCCCTGCACGACGTCAGCCTGCACATCAACCAGGGAGAGATTGTGACCCTGATTGGTGCCAACGGCGCGGGCAAAACCACGCTGCTGGGCACCCTGTGTGGCGACCCGCGCGCCACCAGCGGGCGTATCGTCTTTGATGGTAAAGACATTACCGACTGGCAGACCGCCAAAATCATGCGTGAAGCCGTGGCGATTGTCCCGGAAGGGCGTCGCGTCTTTTCACGTATGACGGTGGAAGAGAACCTGGCGATGGGCGGTTTCTTTGCCGAGCGCGAACAGTTCCAGACCCGTATTAAACGGGTGTATGACCTGTTCCCACGCCTGTTTGAGCGTCGTATTCAGCGGGCGGGCACCATGTCCGGCGGGGAACAGCAGATGCTGGCGATCGGCCGCGCGCTGATGAGCCAGCCGCGTCTGCTGCTGCTCGACGAACCTTCGCTCGGGCTGGCACCCATCATCATTCAGCAGATCTTCGATACCATTGAGCAGTTGCGTAGCGAAGGGATGACCATCTTCCTCGTGGAGCAGAACGCCAACCAGGCGCTGAAGCTTGCGGATCGCGGCTACGTGCTGGAGAACGGCCGGGTGGTGCTGGAAGATACCGGCGAGGCGCTGCTGGCGAACGAAGCCGTCAGAAGCGCTTACCTCGGCGGATAGTAAAAGCAAAAAGGCAACGTAAGTTGCCTTTTTTAATGTTTGCTCCCTCTCTTCGTGGGAGAAGGCCGGGGTGAGGGCAACGGGCCGCACAAGGTACAAGCAAAAGGCAGCGCACGTTGCCTTTTCAGTGTTTTCTCTCTCTCCCTGTGGGAGACGGCCGGGGTGAGGGCAACGGGCCGCACAAGGTACAAGCAAAAAGCAACGCACGTTGCCTTTTTAGTGTTTTCTCCCTCTCTCCGTGGGAGAGGGCCGGGGTGAGGGCAACAGGCCGCACCCAACCCCTTCACACAACCATCATCCCCCTGACGCCTTGTTGTCATATCACTGTAAACAAACGGTTATTTTTCTGTAATTCGAGCATGTCATGTTACCTCGCGAGCACAAAACGCGTGATATCGCGCATCCGGCACAATAAGAGAGATGACAATGACATCGTTACGACACACAGCTTTGGGTCTGGCAATGGGTCTGGCTTTTGCGACTAACGCAATGGCCGTCACCACTATTCCGTTCTGGCATTCCATGGAAGGGGAGTTGGGTAAAGAAGTTGACTCCCTGGCGCAGCGTTTCAACGACACCCACCCGGATTACAAAATTGTGCCGGTGTACAAAGGTAACTACGAGCAGAGCCTGAGCGCCGGTATCGCCGCGTTCCGTACCGGCAACGCCCCGGCGCTGTTACAGGTTTACGAAGTGGGCACCGCCACCATGATGGCCTCCAAAGCCATTAAGCCGGTGTACGAAGTGTTTAAAGACGCAGGCATTAACTTCGACGAATCCCAGTTCGTGCCAACGGTCTCCGGCTACTACACCGACTCCAAATCCGGTCATCTGCTTTCTCAGCCGTTTAACAGCTCCACCCCGGTGCTGTACTACAACAAAGATGCCTTCAAGAAAGCCGGTTTAGACCCGGAGCAGCCGCCGAAAACCTGGCAGGATCTGGCGGCGTACACGGCCAAACTGAAAGCCGCAGGCATGAAGTGTGGCTACGCCAGCGGCTGGCAGGGCTGGATCCAGATCGAGAACTTCAGCGCCTGGCACGGCCAGCCGGTCGCCACCGAAAATAACGGTTTCAACGGCACCAACGCGGTACTGGAGTTCAACAAGCCAGAGCAGGTGAAGCATATTGCTCTGCTGCAAGAGTTGAACAAGAAGGGCGATTTCAGCTACTTCGGGCGTAAAGACGAATCCACCGAGAAGTTCTACAACGGCGATTGCGCGATTACTACCGCCTCTTCCGGCTCGCTGGCGGACATCCGTCACTACGCCAAATTCAACTACGGCGTGGGCATGATGCCGTACGACGCCGACTCGAAAGGCGCGCCGCAGAACGCCATCATCGGCGGGGCCAGCCTGTGGGTGATGCAGGGCAAAGACAACACGACCTATAAAGGCGTGGCAGAGTTCCTCGACTTCCTGGCGAAGCCAGAAAACGCAGCCGAATGGCACCAGAAGACCGGCTACCTGCCGATCACCAAAGCCGCGTATGACCTGACCCGCGAGCAGGGCTTCTATGACAAGAACCCGGGTGCGGATATCGCCACGCGTCAGATGCTGAACAAGCCACCATTGCCGTACACCAAAGGCCTGCGCCTGGGCAACATGCCGCAGATCCGTACCATTGTGGACGAAGAGCTGGAGAGCGTGTGGACCGGTAAAAAATCGCCACAACAGGCGCTGGATGCCGCAGTAGAGCGTGGTAACCAGCTGCTGCGCCGCTTTGAGCAGTCGACGAAGTCTTAATTAAAACCTTACCCCTCACCCTAACCCTCTCCCCACAGGGGAGAGGGGACGGTAGGGAGCTGTCTTTTCTCCCTTGCCCTTTTGGGGAAAGGGGACGGTGCGGAGGCATCTTTTTCTCCCTTGCCCTTTTGGAGAGAGAGGACTGCACGGAGGCGGCTTTTCTCCCTCGCCCCTTTGGGAAGAGGGGACTGCACGGAGGCGGCTTTTCTCCCTTGCCGCTTCGGAGAGAGGTGACTGCACGGAGCCGTCTTTTCTCCCTCGCCGCTTTGAAGAGAGAGGACTGCACGAAGCCGTCTTTCTCCCTTGCCGCTTCGGAGAGAGAGGACTGCACGAAGCCGTCTTTTCTCCCTCGCCGCTTCGGAGAGAGGTGACTGCACGGAGCCGTCTTTTCTCCCTCGCCGCTTCGGAGAGAGAGGACTGCACGGAGCCGTCTTTTCTCCCTTGCGGCTTTGGAGAGAGAAGACTGCACGGAGCCGTCTTTTCTCCCTCGCCCCTTTGGGGAGAGGGCCGGGGTGAGGGGTATGTTTTGTAGGCCGGGTAAGGCGTAGCCGCTACCCGGCATTGTTCAGGAATCGAATATCAATGTCCTCATCCCGTCCGGTGTTCCGCTCCCGCTGGCTGCCCTATTTGCTGGTCGCGCCGCAACTGGTGATCACCGTAATCTTCTTTATCTGGCCTGCGGGCGAAGCGCTGTGGTATTCGGTACAAAGCGTTGATCCGTTCGGGCTATCCAGCCAGTTTGTCGGCCTGGATAACTTCGCTGCGCTGTGGCACGACAGCTATTACATCGACGCCTTCTGGACGACGATCAAATTCAGCACCCTGGTCACCGTCAGCGGCCTTCTCGCTTCGCTGTTCTTCGCCGCGCTGGTGGATTACGTGGTGCGCGGCAGCCGTCTGTACCAGACCCTGATGTTACTGCCCTACGCCGTGGCCCCCGCGGTCGCTGCCGTACTGTGGATCTTCCTCTTTAACCCTGGCCGCGGGTTGATCACCCATTTCCTTGGCGAGTTCGGCTATGACTGGAACCACGCCCAGCACAGCGGCCAGGCGATGTTCCTGGTGGTGTTCGCGTCGGTATGGAAGCAGATCAGCTACAACTTCCTGTTCTTCTTCGCCGCCCTGCAATCCATCCCGCGCTCGCTGGTGGAAGCCGCGGCGATTGACGGCGCAGGCCCGGTTCGCCGCTTCTTTAAGCTGGCGCTGCCGCTGATCGCGCCGGTGAGTTTCTTCCTGTTAGTGGTCAACCTGGTGTACGCCTTCTTCGACACCTTCCCGGTGATCGATGCGGCCACCGCAGGCGGCCCGGTGCAGGCCACCACAACGCTTATCTATAAGATCTACCGCGAAGGTTTCGCCGGTCTGGATCTCTCGGCCTCTGCCGCCCAGTCGGTGGTGCTGATGTTCCTCGTCATCATCCTCACGGTGGTGCAGTTCCGCTATGTCGAAAGTAAGGTGCGCTACCAATGATTGAGAACCGTCGCGGGCTGACGATTTTCAGCCACACCATGCTGATCCTGGGGATCGTCGTCATCCTGTTCCCGCTGTATGTGGCCTTTGTCGCCGCCACGCTGGATCGCAACGCCATATTTGAAACCCCGATGACGCTGATCCCCGGCGGCCATCTGTTCGAGAACATGGCGACCATCTGGACCCAGGGCGTGGGGGCGAACAGCGCCCCGTTCTGGCTGATGATGCTCAACAGCTTCATCATGGCGTTCGGCATTACGGTGGGCAAAATCACGGTGTCGATGCTTTCAGCCTTCGCCATCGTCTGGTTCCGCTTTCCGCTGCGTAACCTGTTCTTCTGGATGATCTTTATCACCCTGATGCTGCCGGTGGAGGTGCGTATCTTCCCGACGGTGGAGGTGATCGCCAACCTCGGCATGCTCGACAGCTATGCGGGCTTAACCCTGCCGCTGATGGCCTCGGCTACCGCCACCTTCCTGTTCCGTCAGTTCTTTATGACCCTGCCGGACGAGTTGATTGAGGCGGCGCGTATCGACGGTGCCTCGCCGATGCGCTTCTTCCGTGACATCGTGCTGCCGCTGTCGAAAACCAACCTGGCGGCGCTGTTTGTCATCACCTTTATCTACGGCTGGAACCAGTACCTGTGGCCGCTGCTGATTATCCAGGACGTCAACCTCGGCACCGCCGTGGCGGGCATCAAAGGCATGATCGCCACTGGCGAAGGCACCACCCTCTGGAACCAGGTGATGGCGGCGATGCTGCTCACCCTTATCCCACCCGTAGTCATTGTTTTAGCCATGCAGCGCGCGTTTGTCCGCGGCCTGGTCGATAGCGAGAAATAAGATGGCAGGTTTAAAACTTCAGGCAGTAACCAAAAGCTGGGATGGCAAAACCCAGGTGATTCAGCCGCTGACGCTCGACGTGGCGGACGGCGAATTTATCGTGATGGTCGGCCCGTCGGGCTGCGGCAAATCGACCCTGCTGCGGATGGTCGCCGGGCTGGAGCGTGTGACGTCCGGGGATATCTGGATCGACCGCCAGCGCGTCACCGAGATGGAGCCAAAAGATCGCGGCATCGCGATGGTGTTCCAGAACTACGCGCTTTATCCGCACATGAGCGTGGAAGAGAACATGGCCTGGGGGCTGAAAATCCGCGGCATGGGCAAAGGCCATATCGAAGAGCGGGTGAAAGAGGCGGCCCGAATTCTGGAGCTGGACGGCCTGCTGAAACGCCGTCCGCGCGAACTCTCAGGCGGCCAGCGTCAGCGTGTGGCGATGGGCCGCGCCATCGTGCGTGACCCGGCGGTATTCCTGTTCGATGAGCCGCTCTCTAACCTCGATGCAAAACTGCGCGTGCAGATGCGTCTTGAGTTGCAGCACCTCCACCGTCGCCTGAAAACCACGTCGCTGTACGTCACCCACGATCAGGTGGAAGCCATGACCCTCGCCCAGCGGGTGATGGTCATGAACAAAGGTATCGCCGAGCAGATTGGCACCCCGGTAGAAGTATACGAAAAGCCCGCCAGCCGCTTTGTGGCGAGCTTTATCGGCAGCCCGGCCATGAATCTGCTGGAAGGGCGCATCAGCACGGCGGGCACCCATTTTGAGCTGGAGAGCGGTATGGCGCTGCCCATCAACTGGTTCTATCGCGGTTACGCCGGACGCAAAATGACCCTGGGTATCCGCCCGGAACATATTGCGTTAAGCTCGCAGTCGGAAGGCGGTGTGCCGCTGGTGATGGACACCCTCGAGATGCTGGGTGCCGACAATCTGGCGCACGGACGCTGGGGCGAGCAGAAGCTGGTGGTGCGTATGTCGCATCAGGAGCGCCCGCAAGCGGGCAGCACGTTGTGGCTGCATCTGCCGGAAAATCATCTGCATCTATTCGATGGTGAAACAGGACAACGTGTATGAGTAACTGGCCTTATCCCCACATCGTCGCCCACCGTGGCGGCGGGAAACTGGCACCGGAAAACACCCTGGCGGCGATAGACGTTGGTGCGCGCTACGGTCACACGATGATCGAGTTTGACGCCAAATTGTCGCAGGACGGAGAGATCTTCCTGCTACACGATGACAACCTCGAGCGCACCAGCAACGGCTGGGGCGTGGCGGGGCAGTTGCCGTGGCGCGATCTGCTGAAGGTGGACGCCGGAAGCTGGTTCGGCAAAGACTTTAAAGGCGAGCCGCTGCCGCTGCTGGCCGAGGTGGCAGACCGCTGCCGTCAGCATGGGATGATGGCCAATATTGAGATCAAACCGACCACCGGTACGGGGCCGCTGACCGGCAAGGTGATTGCGCTGGCCGCACGTGAATTATGGGAAGGGATGACGGCACCGCTGCTGTCGTCGTTTGAGATCGACGCGCTGGAGGCAGCGCAGGCTGCGGCCCCCGAGCTGCCGCGCGGTTTACTGCTGGACGAGTGGCGTGAAGACTGGCGTGAGCTGACCACCCGACTGGGCTGCGTGTCGATTCACCTCAATCACCGCCTGCTGGATGAGGCGCGAGTAAACCTGATTAAGGCCGCCGGTCTGCATATCCTGGTCTATACCGTTAACCAGCCCCAGCGGGCAGCAGAGCTGCTGCGCTGGGGCGTGGATTGCATCTGTACCGATGCGATTGCCCTGATAGGCCCGGACTTTCAGCCCTAAGGGTTATTGAGCAGATCGCCGTTCTGTCGCTGCGGCAGCATATGTTGCTGCTGCACGCCGCCCGACGACTCAACGCCGCTCAACATACCGCCATTAGTGTTAGGCAGGACCTGCCCTCCCGGCTGGCTCTGCTGAACCCGCAGGGTATCGTTATTCATCTGCGTTTGCAGATGCTGCTGCTGAACGCGTGTCTGGGTCTGCAGCTGCTGGTTAAGCATCCCTGTCTGTTGCTGCTGCTGGATCATCATCTGATTTTGCATCCGCTGCTGGCTGGGGTTTTGATACCCCGGCTGGTTAGGGTTGTTCAGGGTGTTGATGGGCTGCGCAAGCACGGCAAACGGCAGGAACGCCGCAACAAGAATGAGTCGTTTCATTGATACTCCCTCCTTCTGAGGCCTCCTTTAAGTTTACCTCGCCTTCCGCATTACGATGATTTTTTAAGAGTTATGAACCAGGCTTAAGCGGGAGCATGAGTCCCTGTACCTGGAGAAAAACAATGATGAAACCAACGTTTTTACGCTGGGTAGCGATTGCTGCCCTGACGGCAGGCGGTACGTTTTGCGTGGCAGCGAATCCGCCTGCTGCCCCTCCGGTCTCTTACGGCGTGGAAGAGGATGTGTTCCATCCCGTGCGGGCGCAGAAGGGGATGGTCTCTTCGGTGGATGCCCTCGCCACGCAGGTCGGGGTGGATATCCTCAAGCAGGGCGGTAACGCGGTGGATGCGGCGGTGGCCGTCGGCTATGCGCTGGCGGTGACGCACCCGCAGGCGGGTAACCTCGGCGGCGGTGGCTTTATGATGCTGCGCACCAAAGATGGTGTGACGACCGCGATCGATTTCCGCGAAATGGCACCGTCCCAGGCCACGCGCGACATGTTCCTCGACGATCAGGGCAACGCTGACAGCAAAAAATCCCTCACCTCCCATCTGGCGACCGGCACACCCGGCACCGTCGCGGGCTTCTCGCTGGCGCTGGATAAGTACGGCACCCTGCCGCTGAACAAAGTGGTGCAGCCCGCCATCAAGCTGGCGCGCGACGGTTTTGAGGTCAACGACGCGCTGGCCGACGATCTGAAAACCTACGGCAGCGAAGTGCTCCCCAACCATGAGAACAGCAAAGCCATTTTCTGGAAGGAGGGCGAGCCGCTGAAGAAGGGCGACAAGCTGGTGCAGGCGAACCTCGCCAAAAGCCTGGAGATGATTGCCGAAAATGGCCCGGATGCCTTCTATAAAGGGGTGATTGCCGACCAGATTGTGGAAGAGATGAGTAAGAACGGCGGGTTAATTACCAAAGCCGATCTCGCTGAATACAAAGCTGTGGAGCGCACGCCCATTAGCGGGGACTATCGCGGGTATCAGGTCTTCTCCATGCCGCCACCGTCCTCCGGGGGGATCCACATCGTGCAGATCCTCAACATCCTCGAAAACTTCGATATGCATAAGTTTGGTTTCGGCAGTGCCGATACGATGCAGGTCATGGCCGAGGCGGAAAAATATGCCTACGCCGATCGTTCAGAGTATCTGGGCGACCCGGATTTCGTGAAGGTGCCGTGGCAGGCGCTGACCAATAAAGCCTATGCCAAAACCCTGGCCGATCAGATTGATATCAACAAAGCCAAACCTTCGAGCGAGATCCGTCCGGGCAAACTGGCACCCTATGAAAGCAACCAGACCACCCACTTCTCGGTGGTGGATAAAGACGGCAACGCGGTGGCGGTGACCTACACGCTCAACACCACGTTTGGCACCGGGATTGTGGCGGGTAACAGCGGCATTCTGCTCAACAACGAGATGGATGACTTCTCTGCCAAGCCGGGCGTGCCGAACGTCTACGGGCTGGTGGGCGGGGATGCCAACGCCGTTGGGCCGAAGAAGCGCCCGCTGTCGTCGATGTCACCGACGATTGTGGTGAAAGACGGCAAAACCTGGCTGGTGACCGGCAGCCCTGGCGGCAGCCGCATTATCACCACCGTGTTGCAGATGGTCGTCAACAGCATCGATTACGGGATGAACGTGGCAGAAGCGACCAATGCGCCGCGCTTCCATCACCAGTGGCTGCCGGATGAGCTGCGCGTGGAGAAGGGCTTTAGCCCGGACACGCTGAAGCTGCTGGAACAGCGCGGGCAAAAAGTGGTGGTGAAAGAGGCGATGGGCAGCACCCAGAGCATTATGGTCGGGCCGGATGGTGCGCTGTATGGTGCATCGGATCCGCGTTCGGTGGATGACTTAACGGCGGGGTACTGACGGTTTCCCCTCACCCCGGCCCTCTCCCCATAGGGGAGAGGGAGAAAAGACTGCACCGTGCAATGCCTTCTCTTCACAGGGGCGAGGGGAAAAGACCGCACCGTGCAATGCCTTCTCTCTTTAGTGGCCTGGGAGAAAAGACTGCACCGTGCAATGCCTTCTCTTCACAGGGGAGAGGGAGAAAAGACTGCACCGTGCAATGCCTTCTCTTCACAGGGGCGAGGGGAAAAGACCGAACCGTGCAATGCCTTCTCTCCTTAGTGGCGAGGGAAAAGACCGCACCGTAAAATCCGCTCTCCCCATAGGGTGAGGGGCAAAAGACCGCACCTTACAGTCCCCTCTCCCCTATGGGGAGAGGGTTAGGGTGAGGGGAAGGTTAACTACTTCATCCGCGCCATATAATACGCATCCACATACTCGCCGTTGCGCAGGGCAAACTTCCTGCCGGTTCCTTCAATTTCAAACCCGAAACGCTGATACAGCGCGACAGCGGCCGCGTTATCCGCAAAAACCGTGAGCTCGATGCGTTCAACGCGCAGCCAGTTGTCGCACAGGTTGATCATCTCGGTCATCAGCCTGCTTCCGACGCCGCGCCCTTGCATATCTGCCGCCACGCCGATGCCAAAGGTAGCTACGTGGCTCCGGCGCGGGTTTTCCATGATGTCCAGCGCCATATGTCCAACGACGCGCCCGTCCAGGCACGCCACCAGATGCCGTCTTCCCGGTTTTACCGCGACGCGTTCATGCCACATGGCCATAGAGGGATGAGGAATTTGTAGCGTGTCGTGATAAACCCCAGGATGCGACATGATGTCACGTAACGCTTCTGCATCGCTGGCTTCGATATGGCGTATCACTATCTCACTCATTCCTTTATCCTCAGTTAGTTAGGTTCCTTTCCAACATCCGTCAGTTTGAAATGTGAGTCAACCAGCATTTTTTGCAAAAAATCAGTGGACAAGTGCGAATGAGAATGATTATTATTGCTCTGCCTTCGGGAGAACCGACACGGGGACCTGAAAGCACGACATTGCTCACATTGCTTCCAGTATT
The DNA here is from genome assembly GCF_043105735.1 of Leclercia sp. GLN_9. NCBI lineage: Bacteria > Pseudomonadati > Pseudomonadota > Gammaproteobacteria > Enterobacterales > Enterobacteriaceae > Leclercia > Leclercia sp. GLN_9. The sequence continues at coordinate 20,687 of NZ_JBICLV010000034.1, read as the reverse complement.
ATTTTAGCCAGCGATTGCTGGCTTTTTTTTTGAGTGTTGTTTCAGCCTGGCTTACTTACCCTTTTGCCTCACGGATGTACTCGCCATCCCCACGCCCGCTAAGTACGCTCCGGTTGCTGCGTGCTGCCGTGAGCACACTGTCTGCGACGCCGACGGCCGATGCGCGGGCAGAGGTATTGCGCTATGGTAAGACGCAATTACCTTCCAAAAGGACTGAGCCATGACACTACACTGCGCATTTATTGGATTTGGCAAGAGCACGACCCGCTATCACCTTCCGTACGTTCTCACCCGTAAAGCCAGCTGGCATGTCGCGCACATCTTCCGTCGCCACCCGAAACCGGAAGAGCAGGCCCCGCAGTACTCCCATATCCATTTCACCAGCGATCTCGACGAGGTGTTGAACGACCCCGAGGTCAAGCTGGTGATCGTCTGCACCCACGCCGACAGCCATTTTGAGTACGCGAAACGCGCCCTGGAAGCCGGGAAAAACGTGCTGGTGGAAAAACCCTTCACCCCGACGATGGCCGAAGCGAAAACGCTGTTCGAACTGGCACGCAGTAAAGGGCTGACCGTCAGTCCGTATCAGAACCGTCGCTTTGATACCTGCTTCCTGACCGCGAAACAGGCCATTGAGAGCGGCAAGCTGGGCGAGATCGTCGAGATCGAAAGCCACTTCGATTACTACCGCCCGGTGGCAGAGACCAAACCCGGCCTGCCGCAGGATGGCTCGTTCTATGGCCTGGGTGTCCACACCATGGATCAGATCATCTCCCTGTTTGGCCGCCCGGATCACGTGGCCTACGACATCCGCAGCCTGCGCAATAAAGCCAACCCGGACGATACCTTCGAAGCTCAGCTGTTCTACGGTGACCTGAAAGCCATCGTCAAAACCAGCCATCTGGTGAAAACCGACTACCCAAAATTCATTGTTCACGGCACCAAAGGCTCGTTCATCAAGTACGGCATCGACCAGCAGGAGACCAGCCTGAAGGCCAACATCATGCCGGGCGAGCCAGGGTTTGCGGCGGATGATTCCGTGGGCGTGCTGGAGTACGTTAACGATGCGGGCGTAACGGTGAAAGAGGAGATCAAACCGGAGGTCGGCGACTACGGTCGCGTCTACGATGCGCTGTATGAGACCCTGACAAAAGGTACCCCTAATTACGTCAAGGAAATTGAAGTGATGACCAACCTGGAAATCCTTGAGCGGGGCTTTGAACAGGCCTCACCTGCCACAGTAACCCTTGCCAGATAAGCCTGAACGACTCCTTTGTTCTTGTTCAGATATTTTGAACAGAGGAGTCAATTTTCACCCTCTATGATCCCAGGTCGATTGCGTCCACACTTACTTCATCGAAACGAACTGAGGGTAAAAACAATGATCTTCTTACGCAAAGCAAACGACCGCGGTCACGCAAATCATGGTTGGCTGGACTCATGGCATAGCTTCTCGTTTGCCGATTATTATGACCCGAACTTTATGGGTTTCTCGGCACTGCGCGTGATTAATGATGACGTGATTGATGCAGGCCAGGGTTTTGGTACCCACCCGCATAAAGACATGGAAATCCTGACCTATGTACTGGAAGGCGCCGTTGAGCACCAGGACAGCATGGGGAACAAAGAGCAGGTTCCGGCGGGTGAGTTCCAGATTATGACGGCGGGTACCGGGGTGCGTCACTCCGAATACAACCCAAGCAAAACCGACCGTCTGCGTCTGTACCAGATCTGGATCATTCCAGAAGAAAAAGGCATCACCCCGCGCTACGAGCAACGTCGTTTTGACGCCGAGCAGGGTAAACAGCTGGTACTGTCACCGGATGCCCGTGACGGCTCGCTGAAAGTGCATCAGGACATGGAGCTTTACCGCTGGGCGCTGGCGAAAGACGAGCAGTCTGTGCATCAGATCGCCGCTAACCGCAAAGTGTGGATTCAGGTGGTAAAAGGCGACGTGACCATTAACGGCACCAAAGCGACCACCAGCGATGGTCTGGCAATCTGGGATGAGCAGGCTATCTCTGTGCATGCCGACAGCGCCGCTGAAATTCTGCTGTTCGACCTGCCGCCGGTCTAAATCTTAAATTAATGTCCAGCCTTCCCTTATGACAGGGGAAGGTTGGTCTTTGTCCGTGATAAACTGAGGGAATCTATCACTACCGGTTTCTCTCAGGACGATGAAAAAGAAAAGACCCGTACTTCAGGATGTAGCCGATCGCGTCGGTGTGACTAAAATGACGGTCAGCCGTTTTTTACGTAACCCGGAACAGGTTTCCGTGGCCTTACGTGGCAAGATTGCCGCTGCTCTCGATGAACTGGGTTATATCCCTAACCGCGCACCCGATATTCTCTCCAATGCGACCAGCCGTGCGGTAGGTGTCCTGCTTCCCTCCTTAACCAACCAGGTCTTCGCGGAAGTGCTCCGCGGCATCGAAAGCGTCACCGACGCCTTCGGCTATCAGACCATGCTTGCGCACTACGGGTACAAACCGGAACTGGAAGAAGAACGTCTGGAGTCCATGCTTTCCTGGAACATTGACGGCCTGATCCTGACTGAACGCACCCATACCGCGCGCACGCTGAAGATGATCGAGGTGGCGGGTATTCCGGTGGTGGAGCTGATGGACAGCCAGTCTCCCTGTCTCGATATCGCCGTCGGGTTCGATAACTTTGAAGCCGCAAGGCAGATGACGGCGGCCATCATCGCCCGCGGTCATCGTCATATTGCCTATCTTGGCGCACGTCTGGATGAACGTACTATCATCAAACAGAAGGGATACGAGCAGGCGATGCTCGACGCCAACTTAACGCCCTACAGTGTGATGGTCGAGCAGTCCTCTTCCTACACCTCCGGTATTGAGCTGATGCGTCAGGCCCGTCGCGAGTACCCGCAGCTTGATGGCATTTTCTGTACCAACGATGACCTCGCGGTCGGCGCCGCCTTTGAATGCCAGCGTCTGGGGCTTGCTATCCCGGGCGATATGGCGATTGCCGGTTTCCACGGACACGACATTGGTCAGGTCATGGAACCGCGCCTGGCGAGCGTTCTCACCCCGCGTGAGCGCATGGGCCGTATCGGTGCAGAACGCCTGCTGGCGCGCATTCGTGGTGAGACGGTGACCCCTAAGATGTTAGATTTAGGTTTCACATTGTCACCGGGTGGATCGATTTAACCTGACAAGTTTGAACTAGCTCACACTTATTCATTTCTCACACGTTTGGATGTTGCTTCTCGTCAGCCCCGGCAGGACAATGTTACCGATAACTGTTACCCGTAACAATTCACTGAGGGACATACCTTGAGCACCACTAATCCAGATCACCACGTTTATGTCCTGATGGGCGTTTCCGGTAGCGGTAAATCTGCCGTTGCCAGCGAAGTGGCGCATCAAATCCATGCCGCGTTTCTTGATGGCGACTTTCTCCATCCGCGCAGCAATATCAACAAGATGGCTTCTGGTGAGCCGCTGAACGACGACGATCGTAAGCCGTGGTTACAGGCACTGAATGATGCCGCGTTTGCCATGCAGCGCACCAACAAAGTGTCCCTGATCGTCTGCTCCGCGTTGAAAAAGACCTACCGCGACCAGTTGCGTGAAGGTAACGCTAATCTCTCCTTCATCTACCTGAAGGGCGATTTCGACGTGATCGAAACCCGTCTGAAAGCGCGTAAAGGGCATTTCTTCAAAACCCAGATGCTGGTGACGCAGTTCGAAACTTTGCAGGAACCGGGTGCGGATGAAAGTGATGTACTGGTGGTCGATATCGATCAGCCACTGGACGGTGTTGTTGCAAGCACCATTGAGGTCATTAACAAAAGGCAGTAAGTTTTGAGTACGTTAACGCTTGTTTTAACAGCAGTCGGCTCCGTGCTGTTGCTGCTGTTTTTGGTAATGAAGGCCCGCATGCACGCCTTCGTTGCCTTGATGGTGGTTTCTATTGGTGCAGGTCTCTTTTCTGGAATGCCGCTCGACAAAATCGCCGCGACCATGGAAAAGGGGATGGGAGGCACGCTGGGCTTCCTGGCGATTGTCGTCGCACTGGGCGCGATGTTTGGCAAGATCCTGCATGAAACTGGCGCGGTCGATCAGATCGCCGTCAAAATGCTGAAATCCTTCGGCCACAGCCGGGCGCACTATGCGATTGGTCTGGCCGGTCTGATCTGTGCGTTGCCGCTGTTCTTTGAGGTGGCGGTCGTCTTGCTGATTAGCGTGGCCTTCTCCATGGCCCGCCATACCGGCACCAATCTCGTGAAGCTGGTTATTCCGCTGTTTGCGGGTGTAGCAGCCGCTGCCGCGTTCCTGCTGCCGGGGCCTGCGCCAATGCTGCTGGCCTCGCAGATGCACGCTGACTTCGGCTGGATGATCCTGATCGGTCTGTGCGCCGCGATACCGGGAATGCTGATTGCCGGTCCGCTATGGGGCAATTTCATCAGCCGTTACGTTGAGCTTCATATTCCTGACGACATCACCGAGCCGCATCTGGGCGAGAGCAAAATGCCGTCGTTCGGCTTCAGCCTCGCGCTGATCCTGCTGCCGCTGGTGCTGGTGGGGCTGAAAACCATTGCCGCGCGCTTTGTGCCTGAAGGCTCCACGGCGTACGAATGGTTTGAATTTATCGGCCACCCGTTCACGGCGATCCTGGTGGCGTGCCTGGTGGCCATTTACGGCCTGGCGATGCGCCAGGGCATGGCGAAAGACCGGGTGATGGAGATCTGCGGTCACGCGCTGCAACCGGCAGGCATTATTCTGCTGGTGATCGGTGCGGGCGGGGTATTCAAGCAGGTACTGGTCGATTCCGGTGTCGGTCCGGCGCTGGGCAGTGCCCTGACCGGGATGGGCTTGCCAATTGCCGTCACCTGTTTTGTGCTGGCGGCAGCGGTGCGTATCATTCAAGGTTCTGCGACCGTGGCCTGTTTAACCGCCGTGGGGCTGGTGATGCCGGTGATTGAACAGCTGAATTACTCCGGTGCGCAGATGGCTGCATTGTCTATCTGTATCGCGGGTGGTTCGATTGTAGTGTCACACGTTAACGATGCGGGCTTCTGGCTGTTCGGTAAATTTACCGGGGCGACGGAAGCGCAAACCCTGAAGACCTGGACGATGATGGAAACCATCCTCGGCACCACCGGGGCGATTGTCGGGATGATTGCGTTTTCGCTGCTGAGCTGATGCTCTTTTCTCCCTCTCCCGGTGGGAGAGGGTATCAGGCCGCAGAGTGTGTATGTTTGTCGTGCGGTGGCTTCGCCTTACCTGACCGACAAAACTTAAAAAGGCAACTTACGTTGCCTTTTTACTTTTACCTAGCCCTTCATCCACGCCCTAATCCCATCCAGGAACATCTGGGTCGCCATCATCACCAGAATCAATCCCATCAACCGCTCCAGGGCATTAACCCCTTTCTCGCCCAGCAGGCGTAAAAACAGCGATGACTGCAGCAGGATGATAAAGGTCCCGCCCCAGGCAATCAGCAGCGCGATCACCAGATGGCTCATCTGATTCGGGTACTGATGCGACAGCAACATCAGCGTCGCCAGGATCGTCGGCCCGGCGACCAGAGGAATAGCCAGCGGCACAATAAAAGGTTCTTCACCCGCAGGCAGGCCGCTGCTGCTACCTTCGCTGCTCGGGAAAATCATTTTGATGGCAATCAGGAACAAAATAATCCCGCCGGAAATAGAGACCGTTTCAGCACGCAAGTTCAGGAAGGCGAGGATTTTCTCGCCGGCGAACAGAAAGATAAACATCACCAGCAGGGCGATAAGCAGCTCGCGGATCATGATTGCCCGACGGCGCTTCGGCTCGGTGTGCTTCAGCACCGACATAAAAATAGGCAGGTTTCCGAGTGGATCCATAATTAGGATCAATAAAACCGCTGCGGAAATGATTTCACTCATTGTAAATTATCCCTGATACTTGTGTGGTTGCTTCGATGATTAGCGCTTTTTCTGATAGCCGGGCAATCATCGATTAATTTCGCTTGCGACTTTGGCTGCATTTTGTAATGTGAAGCATATCCCAGTTCAATACTGGCTTGCATAAACAGCACACACCCTCTGCAGGAAAAAAAAGCTATGAAAAACGTTGGTTTTATCGGTTGGCGCGGTATGGTCGGCTCTGTACTCATGCAACGCATGGTTGAAGAGCGCGATTTCGACGCTATCCGCCCGGTCTTCTTCTCCACTTCCCAGCTCGGCCAGGCTGCACCGTCCTTTGGGGGTACCACAGGCACGTTGCAGGATGCGTTTGATCTGGAAGCGTTGAAGGCACTGGACATTATTGTCACCTGCCAGGGCGGCGATTATACCAACGAAATTTATCCAAAGCTTCGTGAAAGCGGCTGGCAGGGCTACTGGATTGACGCGGCCTCTTCGCTGCGCATGAAAGACGACGCGATCATTATTCTTGACCCGGTTAACCAGGACGTCATCACCGACGGCCTGAACAACGGCGTAAAAACCTTCGTTGGCGGTAACTGTACAGTCAGCCTGATGCTGATGTCGCTGGGCGGCCTGTTTGCCCAGGATCTGGTGGAGTGGGTATCTGTTGCGACCTATCAGGCGGCATCCGGTGGCGGCGCGCGCCATATGCGCGAGCTGCTGACCCAGATGGGCCAGTTGCATCACAGCGTTGCCGATGAGCTGGCTAACCCGGCATCCGCGATTCTCGATATCGAGCGTAAAGTCACTCAGCTGACCCGCAGCGGCGAGCTGCCAGTGGATAACTTCGGCGTACCGCTGGCCGGTGGCCTGATCCCGTGGATCGACAAACAGCTGGACAACGGCCAGACCCGCGAAGAGTGGAAAGGCCAGGCCGAGACCAACAAAATCCTGCGTACCTCTTCCGTGATCCCGGTTGACGGCCTGTGCGTGCGCATCGGCGCACTGCGCTGCCACAGTCAGGCATTCACCATTAAACTGAAAAAAGATGTGTCTATTCCGACAGTGGAAGAACTGCTCGCGTCTCACAACCCGTGGGCGAAAGTGGTGCCAAACGATCGCGACATCACCATGCGCGAGCTGACCCCGGCTGCGGTCACCGGCACATTATCTACCCCTGTTGGACGCCTGCGTAAACTAAATATGGGGCCGGAATACCTTTCCGCCTTTACCGTCGGGGACCAGCTTCTGTGGGGCGCCGCTGAGCCGCTGCGCAGAATGCTACGTCAACTGGCGTAATAAATACTTAAGACTAAGGGGTGATTTATCACCCCTTTTTTTGCGTACTAAAGGACGAAAACGCAAATGATTCATTATTTTTCGGGAGTCATATAAAGCGTTGGCTATGCTTTATGCGGGATGTCACATATTCCGCCTGGAGGTTGGATGGAACAGAGAGGATGCACAAGGTGCTGTTCCGTTCAGGTCACATTAAGGTCGTACCCGCTGCGCGACAGGGGCGGCAACTAGAAAAACAGGATGAATACCATGTCCGTTCGTATTGATAGAGACGTGATTAATGCGCTTATTGCGGGTCACTTTGCGGATCCATTTTCTGTACTTGGCATGCACCGCACTGAAGCCGGACTGGAAGTCCGTGCATTGCTACCTGACGCGACTGAAGTGTGGGTAATCGAACCCAAAACCGGGCGCAAGGTCGGTAAACTCGAATGTATTGATTCACGCGGCTTCTTCGCTGGCGTGATGGCCCGCCGCAAAAATGTCTTCCGTTATCAGCTCGCTGTTATCTGGCATGGTCAGCAGAACCTGATCGACGATCCCTATCGCTTTGGTCCGCTGCTGCAGGAGATGGATGCCTGGCTGCTGTCCGAAGGTACGCACCTGCGCCCTTATGAAACGCTCGGCGCCCATGCCGACACCATGGATGGCGTTACCGGCACCCGCTTTACCGTCTGGGCGCCGAATGCCCGTCGTGTGTCAGTGGTGGGGCAGTTCAACTACTGGGATGGCCGACGCCACCCGATGCGCCTGCGTCGTGAGACCGGCATCTGGGAGCTGTTTATCCCCGGCGCGCACAACGGCCAGCTCTACAAATACGAGCTGATTGATGCCCATGGCAAGCTGCGTATCAAAGCCGACCCGTATGCTTTCGAAGCGCAAATGCGCCCGGAAACCGCGTCATTGATTTGCGGCCTGCCGGAGAAAGTCGCCCAGAGCGAAGAGCGTATCCGGGCCAACGAGTTCGATATGCCGATCTCCATTTATGAAGTCCATCTTGGCTCCTGGCGTCGTCATACCGAGAACAACTTCTGGCTCAGCTACCGGGAGCTGGCCGACCAGCTAATCCCGTATGTGAAATGGATGGGCTTTACCCATCTGGAGCTGCTGCCGATTAACGAACACCCGTTTGACGGCAGCTGGGGCTATCAGCCGACCGGCATGTATGCCCCGACCCGCCGCTTCGGCACCCGCGATGACTTCCGCTACTTTATCAATGCCGCACACGCCGCCGGGCTGAACGTGATCCTCGACTGGGTGCCAGGCCACTTCCCGTCCGATGATTTTAGCCTGGCCGAGTTTGACGGCACCAACCTGTATGAGCACAGCGATCCGCGCGAAGGCTACCATCAGGACTGGAATACCCTGATCTACAACTATGGCCGCCGGGAAGTGACCAACTATCTGGTGGGCAACGCGCTCTACTGGATCGAACGTTTCGGCATTGATGCCCTGCGTGTGGATGCCGTCGCCTCGATGATCTACCGCGACTACAGCCGCAAAGAGGGGGAGTGGATCCCTAACGAATTCGGCGGCCGGGAAAACCTGGAAGCGATCGAGTTCCTGCGCAACACCAACCGCATTCTCGGGGAGCAGACTCCGGGCGCGGTGACAATGGCGGAAGAGTCCACGGACTTCCCGGGCGTCTCGCGTCCACCGTCGATGGGCGGCCTCGGCTTCTGGTACAAGTGGAACCTCGGCTGGATGCACGACACCCTGGATTACATGAAGCTGGATCCGGTGCATCGCCAGTATCACCACAACAAACTGACTTTCGGCATGCTCTACAACGGCACCGAAAACTTTGTCCTGCCGCTCTCCCACGACGAAGTGGTTCACGGCAAAAAATCGATTCTCGACCGCATGCCGGGCGACGCATGGCAGAAGTTTGCCAACCTGCGCGCCTACTACGGCTGGATGTTCGCCTTCCCGGGCAAAAAACTGCTGTTCATGGGCAACGAGTTCGCCCAGGGCCGCGAATGGAACCACGATTCGAGCCTCGACTGGAACCTGCTGGAAGGGGGCGACAACTGGCACCACGGCGTTCAGCGTCTCGTGCGCGACCTTAACCATACCTATCGTCACCACAAGGCCCTGCACGAGCTGGACTTTGATGATTACGGCTTTGAGTGGCTGGTGGTGGATGACCACGAACGCTCGGTGCTGATCTTTGTCCGTCGTGACAAGGTGGGCAACGAAATCATTGTCGCCAGCAACTTCACCCCGGTGACACGCCATCACTACCGTTTCGGCATCAATCAGCCGGGCAAATGGCGCGAGGTGCTCAATACCGACTCCATGCATTACCACGGCAGCAATGCGGGCAATGGCGGGCTGGTACAGAGCGATGAACACGAAAGCCATGGCCGACCTAACTCCCTGAGCCTCACTCTGCCGCCGCTCTCTACGATCTGGCTGGTTCGGGAGGGGGAATGACGCAACTCGCTGCAGGTAACCCGGCACCGCTCGGCGCAAGCTACGACGGCAAAGGGGTGAATTTCACCCTCTTTTCGGCGAATGCGGATCGGGTTGAACTCTGCGTGTTTGACGGTAAAGGCATTGAACACCGCTACGATCTGGTGGCCCGTACTGGCGATATATGGCATGGCTACCTCGAGCATGCCCGGCCCGGCACACACTATGGCTTTCGGGTGCATGGTGCGTGGGATCCGGCAAAAGGGCTGTTCTTTAATCCGGCTAAGCTGCTGCTCGACCCCTGTGCGCATCAGGTTGAGGGCACGCTGAACGATGATGTGCTGCTGCATGCCGGCAAAGCCACGCCCGATCACCGCGACAGTGCGGCGGTGGCACCCAGAAGCGTGGTGGTCAGCGACGATCGTTACGACTGGGAAGAGGACACGGCCCCTGCTACCCCCTGGGGCAAAACCGTTATCTATGAAGCCCACGTTAAAGGGCTGACGTGGCTGCACCCTGGCATACCCGAGGCGATCCGCGGCACCTACAGGGCGCTCGGACACCCGGTGATGATTGCTTACTTTAAGCACCTCGGTATCACCGCCCTGGAGTTATTACCGGTGGCGCATTTTGCCTCCGAGCCACGTCTGCAGCGCCTCGGTCTTAGCAACTACTGGGGCTATAACCCGATGGCGATGTTTGCCCTCGATCCGCGCTATGCCTCGGATCCTGAGCGGGCGCGGGATGAGTTTCGTGATGCGGTGAAGGCGCTGCACGAAGCGGGCATTGAGGTCATTCTGGATATCGTGCTTAACCACAGCGCTGAACTGGATCTGGAAGGCCCAACGTTCTCCCTGCGCGGAATTGATAACCCTAGCTATTATTGGTTAAGGGAAGATGGCGATTACCACAACTGGACTGGCTGTGGTAACACCCTCAATCTCAGCCACCCGGCGGTGGTGCAGTACGCGTATGAATGCCTGAAATATTGGGTGGAAACGTTCCACATAGACGGCTTTCGTTTTGACCTGGCGTCCGTGATTGGACGCACACCGGAATACAGCCAGCAGGCACCGCTGTTTGAGGCCATTAAAAACTGCCCGCTGCTCTCAGGGGTGAAGCTGATCGCGGAGCCATGGGACATCGGCCCTGGCGGCTATCAGGTGGGAAATTTCCCGCCGCCGTTTGCCGAGTGGAACGACCACTATCGTGATACCGCGCGTCGCTTCTGGCTGGCCCGCGATATGTCACTCGGCCAGTTTGCCGGGCGCTTTGCCGCTTCCAGCGATCTGTTCAAGCGCAACGGGCGTCTGCCCTCTGCGTCGATCAACCTGGTCACGGCGCACGACGGTTTTACCCTGCGTGACTGCGTTTGTTTCAATCAGAAACACAATGAAGCCAATGGCGAAGAAAATCGTGACGGTACCTTCAATAACCATAGCTTTAACCATGGTGTAGAAGGATTAAGTGGCAATCTGGATGTGATTGAGCGGCGCCGCGCCAGCGTGCACGCACTGCTCACCACGCTGCTTTTGTCGCAAGGAACGCCGATGTTGCTGGCAGGCGATGAACATGGCCACAGCCAGCACGGCAACAACAATGCCTATTGCCAGGACAACCCGTTAACCTGGCTGGACTGGCAACAGGCAAACAGTGGATTAGTGGACTTTACCGCTGCGCTAATCCATCTGCGTCAGCAGATCCCGGCCCTCACCCTCAATGAATGGTGGGAAGAGGGCGACGGCAATGTTTGCTGGCTGAATAAAAGGGCGCAACCGTTGGAAGCGCGTGAGTGGCAAAGCGGCGTGCCGTGCCTGCAAATCCTGCTTTCGGATCGCTGGCTTATCACGCTTAACGCCACAGATGAGGTTGTTGAAATTACGTTACCCCAAGGGGAGTGGCGGGCTATCCCCCCATTTGCCGGAGAGGATAATCCGGTCGTTATGACTGCCTGGCATGGGCCTGCGCACGGTGTATGTGTATTCCAGAGATGATAATAAAAGGAGTTGATCATGGTTAGGTTAGATAAGAACGACCCTCTAATGTTGGCGCGTCAGCTGCCATTGAAGTCTGTTGCCCTGATTCTTGCTGGTGGCCGCGGTACCCGATTAAAAGATTTAACGATTAAGCGCGCCAAGCCCGCCGTCCACTTCGGTGGGAAATTCCGTATTATCGATTTTGCCCTGTCAAACTGCCTGAATTCAGGCATTCGCCGTATTGGCGTGATCACTCAGTACCAGTCACACACGCTGGTGCAGCATATCCAGCGTGGCTGGTCGTTCTTCAGTGAGGAAATGAACGAATTCGTCGACCTGTTACCTGCACAACAGCGCGTACACGGCGAAAACTGGTATCGCGGCACTGCCGATGCGGTAACACAAAACCTGGATATTATTCGTCGTTACGACGCCGAGTACGTGGTGATCCTCGCCGGGGACCACATCTACAAGCAGGACTACTCGCGCATGCTCATCGACCACGTCGAAAAAGGGGCGCGCTGCACCGTGGCCTGTATGCCTGTGCCCGTTGCTGAGGCGACGGCCTTTGGCGTGATGGCGGTAGATGAAAACGACAAAGTGATCGATTTCGTTGAAAAACCGGCGAACCCGCCTTCAATGCCGGGGGATGACACCAAAGCGCTGGCCAGTATGGGGATCTATGTCTTTGATGCAGATTACCTTTACCAGCTGCTGGAAGAAGACGACAAGGATGAGCAATCCAGCCACGACTTCGGCAAAGATATCATCCCGAAAATCACCAAATCTGGCATGGCCTATGCACATCCGTTCCCACTGTCCTGCGTGCAGTCCGATCCTAATTCAGAACCCTACTGGCGCGATGTCGGCACCCTGGAGGCATACTGGAAGGCGAACCTCGATCTGGCATCAGTGACGCCCGAACTGGACATGTACGACCACAACTGGCCGATCCGTACCCATATGGAATCGCTGCCGCCAGCGAAATTTGTCCAGGACCGCTCCGGCAGCCACGGCATGACGCTGAACTCGCTGGTTTCTGGCGGGTGCATCATCTCTGGCTCGGTGGTGGTGCAGTCGGTGCTGTTCCCGCGCGTGCGGGTGAACTCCTTCTGCAACATTGATTCGTCAGTATTGTTACCCGACGTCTGGGTTGGCCGCTCGTGCCGCCTGCGTCGTTGCGTTATCGACCGTGCCTGCGTCATCCCGGAAGGCATGGTAATTGGAGAAAACGCGGAAGAGGACGCGCGCCGTTTCTACCGCTCAGAAGAAGGCATCGTGCTGGTTACGCGTGAAATGCTGCGTAAACTGCAGATCAAACAGGAGCGATGATGCAGGTTTTACACGTTTGTTCTGAGATGTTCCCGCTGCTGAAAACCGGCGGGTTGGCGGATGTGATTGGGGCGCTACCGGCGGCGCAAATTGCCGGTGGCGTTGATACTCGCGTGCTGTTACCCGCTTTTCCCGATATTCGTCGCGGCATCCCTGACGCCCAGATCGTCAGCCGCCGCGAAACCTTTGCCGGGCGCATCACATTACTCTTTGGTCATTACAACGGCGTGGGCATCTATCTCATCGATGCCCCACATCTGTATGACCGCCCAGGGAGTCCTTACCACGACACTAACCTGTTTGCCTATACCGATAACGTGCTGCGTTTCGCGCTGCTCGGCTGGGTCGGGGCGGAGATGGCCTCCGGCCTGGATCCGTTCTGGCGCCCGGACGTGGTGCATGCCCACGACTGGCACGCCGGGCTGGCACCGGCGTATCTGGCGGCGCGTGGCCATCCGGCGAAGTCGGTCTTTACCGTACACAACCTGGCGTATCAGGGGCTGTATTTAGCCAAACACATGGATGAAATCGAACTGCCATGGTCGTTCTTTAATATCCATGGGCTGGAGTTTAACGGGCAGATTTCGTTCCTGAAGGCCGGGCTGTACTACGCCGATCACATCACCGCCGTCAGCCCGACCTACGCGCGGGAGATCACCGAGCCGCAGTTTGGCTACGGCATGGAAGGGCTGCTCGCACAACGCCAGCGCGAAGGGCGACTGTCGGGCATTCTCAACGGCGTGGATGAAAAAATCTGGAGCCCGGAGTCGGATCTGCTGCTGACCGCGCGCTACAACCGTGATTCCGTGGAAGATAAGGCTGAGAACAAACGTCAGCTGCAAATCGCCATGGGGCTGAAGGTCAACGAAAAGGTGCCGCTGTTCGCCGTGGTGAGCCGGTTGACCAGCCAGAAAGGGCTGGATTTGGTGCTTGAAGCGCTGCCGGGCCTGCTGGAGCAGGGTGGACAGCTGGCGCTGCTGGGTGCAGGCGATCCGGTATTGCAGGAGGGCTTCCTCGCCGCCGCCGCCGAACATCCGGGTCAGGTTGGGGTACAGATTGGCTATCACGAAGCGTTTTCGCACCGCATCATGGCGGGTGCCGACGTTATCCTGGTGCCAAGCCGTTTTGAGCCATGCGGTTTAACCCAACTGTATGGCCTGAAGTACGGCACGTTGCCTCTGGTGCGTCGTACCGGTGGGCTGGCGGATACGGTATCTGACACCTCGCTGGAGAATCTGGCAGACGGCATCGCCAGCGGTTTTGTCTTTGAAGACAGTAATGCCTGGTCGTTATTGCGTGCGATTCGTCGTGCCTTCGTGTTGTGGTCTCGTCCATCGTTGTGGCGTTTTGTTCAGCGCCAGGCAATGGCCATGGATTTTAGCTGGCAAGTTGCGGCGCAGTCCTACCGCGATCTTTATCAACGCTTGATGTAACAATCCTGGAATCAGAGATATGAATGCACCTTTTTCCTATGCGTCTCCCACGGTAAGCATTGAGGCGTTAAAGCACTCCATCGCTTACAAGCTGATGTTCACCATCGGCAAAGATCCGGTGATTGCCAACAAACATGAGTGGCTCAACGCCACGCTGTTTGCCGTGCGCGATCGGCTGGTGGAACGCTGGCTGCGCTCTAACCGCGCCCAGCTCTCACAGGAGACCCGTCAGGTTTACTATCTGTCGATGGAGTTTTTGATTGGTCGCACCCTCTCCAATGCGCTGTTGTCGCTGGGTATCTATGACGACGTAAAAACCGCACTGGAAGAGATGGGGCTGGATTTAGAAGAGCTGATTGACGAAGAGAACGACCCCGGCTTAGGTAACGGCGGTCTTGGCCGCCTGGCGGCCTGCTTCCTCGATTCGCTGGCAACGCTCGCCCTGCCGGGACGTGGCTACGGTATTCGCTACGATTACGGCATGTTTAAACAGAATATCGTCGATGGACGGCAGAAAGAGTCCCCGGACTACTGGCTGGAGTACGGCAACCCGTGGGAGTTCAAACGCCACAACACCCGCTATAAAGTCCGCTTTGGCGGCCGTATTCAGCAGGAAGGCAAAAAGAGCCGCTGGGTCGAAACCGAAGAGATTCTGGCCGTGGCTTATGACCAGATCATCCCCGGCTACGACACTGACGCGACCAACACGCTGCGCCTGTGGAATGCCCAGGCGAGTAGCGAGATTAACCTCGGTAAATTCAATCAGGGCGACTACTTCGCGGCGGTGGAAGACAAAAACCACTCCGAGAACGTCTCCCGTGTGTTGTACCCGGATGACTCTACTTATTCCGGGCGCGAGCTGCGTCTGCGTCAGGAGTACTTCCTGGTCTCCGCGACTATCCAGGATATCCTGAACCGCCATTACCAGCTGCATAAAACCTACGCTAACCTGGCGGCAAAAACCGCCATCCACCTCAACGACACCCACCCGGTGCTGTCGATCCCGGAGCTGATGCGCCTGCTGATCGACGAACATAAGTTCAGCTGGGACGAGGCGTTTGAGGTAACCTGCCAGGTCTTCTCTTACACCAACCACACGTTGATGAGCGAAGCGCTGGAAACCTGGCCAGTGGACATGCTCGGCAAAATCCTGCCGCGCCACCTGCAGATCATTTTTGAGATCAACGACTACTTCCTGAAAACCGTGCAGGAGCAGTACCCGCACGACACCGGCTTGCTAAGCCGTACCTCGATCATTGATGAATCCAATGGCCGCCGGGTGCGCATGGCGTGGCTGGCGGTCGTGATCAGCCACAAGGTCAATGGCGTGTCAGAGCTGCACTCCAACCTGATGGTGCAGTCGCTGTTCGCCGACTTTGCGAAGATCTTCCCGATGCGTTTCTGCAACGTGACCAATGGGGTCACGCCGCGCCGCTGGCTGGCGCTGGCAAACCAGCCGCTCTCCGACGTACTCGACGAGAACATTGGCCGCAACTGGCGTACCGATTTAAGCCAGCTGAGCGAGCTTGAACAGCACGCCGATTTCCCGACGGTGAACAAAGCGGTGCGTGATGCCAAGCTGCTGAACAAAAAGAGGCTGGCGGTGTGGATGGCGCTGCACCTGAACGTGGTCGCCAACCCGAAAGCGCTGTTCGATGTGCAGATCAAACGTATCCATGAGTACAAGCGTCAGCTGATGAACGTGCTGCACGTGATCACCCGCTACAACCGCATTAAGGCCGAACCTGATGCCGACTGGGTACCGCGAGTGAACATCTTTGCCGGTAAGGCCGCCTCGGCCTACTACATGGCGAAGCACATCATTCACCTGATCAACGACGTGGCGAAGGTGATCAACAACGATCCGCAGATTGGTGACAAGCTGAAGGTCGTCTTTATCCCGAACTACAGCGTGAGTCTGGCCCAGCTGATCATTCCGGCGGCCGATCTCTCCGAGCAGATCTCCACCGCGGGCACCGAAGCGTCCGGCACCAGTAACATGAAGTTTGCCCTGAACGGCGCGCTGACCATCGGCACGCTGGATGGCGCAAATGTCGAGATGCTGGAGCACGTGGGCGAAGAGAATATCTTCATCTTTGGTAACACCACGGAAGAGGTCGAGGCGCTGCGCGCCAAAGGCTACTCGCCGCGTGACTATTACGAGCAGGATGAAGAGTTGCGCCAGGTGCTGACGCAGATCGCCACCGGGGTCTTCAACCCGGATGAGCCTGGCCGCTACCGCGACCTGGTGGACTCGCTGATTAACTTCGGCGACCATTACCAGGTGCTGGCAGACTACCGCAGCTATGTGGATTGTCAGGATAGGGTCGATGAGCTGTACCGCAAGCCGGAAGAGTGGACCACTAAAGCGATGCACAACATCGCCAACATGGGCTATTTCTCATCCGACCGCACCATCAAAGAGTATGCCGATACCATCTGGCATATCGATCCGGTGAAACTGTAAAAGCAAAACGGCGACCTCAGGGTCGCCGTTTTTGTATTTGCTCTCTCTCACACGGGGAGGGCATTACGCCTGCTCGTTAACATGATTCACGACGCCAGCGACAGCTCCCGCTTTCCCGTATGCTGGGCCAGCCACTGCGCCACGCGGGACACTTGCTCCGCATTCAGCCACATCCCCTCTTTGGTGCGACGCCACAGCGCATCGTCGGCGCGGCGAACCCATTCGTGGTCGGCTAAATAACGTAACTCCGCCTCGTAAAACTCGTGACCAAAATGCTCGCCCAGATCGGTAAGATCTTTCGCGTCACCCAGGATCACCTCACTGTTGCTGCCGTAGGTACGGGCAAAATGACGGGCCATGGATTCGCTGATAAACGGATAGCGACGGCGCAGTTTGGCCGCGTAGTCATCGCGGTTACCGTCGATATCACCGCCAGGCAGCACCGCGCCTTTGGTCCACGCCGGGCCAATACCTTTATAGTACGGCGCCAGTTTTTCCATCGCATGCTCCGCCAGCTTGCGATAGGTGGTGAGCTTGCCGCCAAACACCGACAGCAGCGGCGCTTTGCCGTGGTCATCGTGAATATCGAGGGTGTAATCACGGGTAATGGCCTGCGGTGAATCAGACTCGTCATCGCACAGTGGACGCACCCCGGAGTAGCTCCAGACCACATCGTCACGCACCAGCGACTTTTTGAAGTGCGCGTTATACACATTCAACAGATAGCTGATTTCGCTCTCGTCGATCTCGACGTTTTTCGGATCGCCTTTGTATTCCACGTCCGTGGTGCCAATGATGGAGAACTCATCCATCCACGGGATCACAAACACGATGCGCTTGTCTTCGTTTTGCAGGATATAGGCCTGCTTCTGGGTATGTACCCGCGGCACCACGATGTGGCTGCCTTTAATCAGGCGGATGCCATAAGGCGATGGCAGTTGCATGCCCTGGTCGAAGAACTGCTTCACCCATGGGCCGGTAGCGTTCACCAGACCGCGCGCCTGCCAGCTGAAACGCTCGCCGGTATCGATGTCTTCTGCCTCGACGATCCACAGTCCGTTTTTCCGGCGAGCGGAGATCGCGCGGGTGCGGGTTTTCACCTCGCCGCCTTTGCGTTCAACCATTTGCGCGTTAGCGAGCACCAGGCGGGCATCATCCACCCAACAGTCGGAATATTCGAATCCGCGCACGATTTCAGGCTTAAGCACCGAGTCTGCGCCAAAACGCACACCCGCAGAGGCGGGCAGACTGGTACGTTTACCCAGGTGATCGTACATAAACAGACCAATGCGGATCATCCACGCCGGACGCAGATGCGGGCGGTGTGGCAGACGAAAACGCATTGGCGTAGCGATATGGGGAGCCATCTTCAGCAACACTTCACGCTCGGCCAGCGCCTCACTGACCAGGCGGAACTCGTAGTGTTCCAGATAACGCAGGCCACCGTGGATCAGCTTAGAGCTGGCGGAGGAGGTGGCACAGGCGAGATCCTGCGCTTCCAGCATCAGGACAGATAATCCGCGGCCGGCAGCGTCCGCCGCAATGCCCGCCCCGTTGATTCCGCCACCGATGACAATCAGATCTTTGGTTTCCATTGTATCCTCACGCACTTTCGTTAAAGCTCAAAAATGTTCGATATCGCTCATATTAGCAAAGGAAATGGATTTTAGTAACATCAAAAAAACAATTTTGAGTGATACAGCTAACATAATGGCGTTTACCCGCCGCCAGGACGTACACTACCCAGTAAAATAGTGTGGTCTGATGCCTTACCAATCCTCGCCCACGGGGCGAGGGGCACAGGCTGCACTGCACCTGAACAAACAACAGAGATCACCATGGAACAATTTGAATGCATTAACGTAGAAGAAGCCCACCAGAAGATGCACCAGGGGCTGGCGGTGCTGGTGGATATTCGCGATCCGCAAAGCTTCGCGATGGGCCATACGCCGGGCGCGTTTCACCTGACCAACGCTTCCCTGAGTGAGTTTATGCGTGATAACGATTTCGAGACCCCGGTGATGGTGATGTGCTATCACGGCAATAGCAGCAAAGGCGCAGCGCAATACCTGCTGCAACAGGGCTTTGAAGCGGTCTACAGCGTGGACGGTGGATTCGATGCCTGGCACCGCCATTTCCCGGCAGAAGTCGAGCATGCGGGCATTTAGGGTATATACTGTCCCCTTTTGTGTGGAATAAGCGACTGCCGCCGATGCTGATGATTACCTCTTTTACCAACCCGCGCGTCGCCCAGGCGTTCGTCGACTACATGGCGACGCAGGGTGTTATCCTCACCATTCAACAACATACCCAGACCGACGTCTGGCTGGCCGATGAGAGCCAGGCTTCCCGGGTCAACGCCGAGCTGGCGCGTTTTCTGGAAAACCCCGGTGATGCGCGCTATCTGGCGGCGAGCTGGCAGGCGGGCCATACCGGCAGCGGGCTACGCTACCAGCGCTTTCCTTTTCTGGCGACCGTGCGAGAACGCGCCGGGCCGTTTACCCTGGGACTCATGGCGGCCTGCATTCTGGTCTTCATTCTGATGAGTGTGGTGGGCGATCAGCAGATCATGCTGCTGCTGGCCTGGCCGTATGACGCCTCCGTTGAGTTCGAGTTCTGGCGCTACTTCACCCACGCGCTGATGCACTTCTCGTTCCTGCATATCCTCTTTAACCTGCTGTGGTGGTGGTATCTCGGCGGGGCGGTAGAGAAGCGGCTCGGCAGCGGCAAGCTCATCGTGCTCACCCTGATCAGCGCGCTGCTCAGCGGCTTTATCCAGCATAAATTTGGCGGCCCGTGGTTTGGTGGCCTCTCCGGCGTGGTCTACGCGCTGATGGGCTATGTCTGGCTGCGCGGCGAGCGCGATCCGCAGAGCGGCATCTACCTGCAACGCGGTTTAATGACCTTTGCATTAATCTGGATTATCGCCGGATGGTTTGATCTGTTTGGCATGGCGATTGCCAACGGCGCACACGTGGCCGGGCTGGCGGTCGGGCTGGCGATGGCGTTTGCCGATACGCTAAATGCGCGAAAACGAACATAATTCTGGCAGGGAACACTGATGAAACAAACACAACGCCATGACGCCATTATTGATCTGGTGAAAAAGCAGGGATACGTCAGTACCGAAGAGCTGGTGGAGCAGTTTGCCGTCAGCCCACAGACCATCCGTCGTGACCTCAACGATCTGGCCGATCAGAACCGCATTCTGCGCCACCACGGCGGCGCGGCGCTGCCGTCCAGCTCGGTGAATACGCCCTGGCATGACCGTAAGGCGACGCAGACCTCTGAGAAAGAGCGTATCGCCCGCAAGGTGGCGAGCCAGATCCCTAACGGCGCGACGCTGTTTATCGACATCGGCACCACGCCGGAAGCCGTGGCCCATGCCCTGCTGAACCATGAGAACCTGCGCGTCGTCACCAACAACCTGAACGTTGCCACCACCCTGATGCAGAAAGAGGATTTCCGCATTATCCTGGCAGGCGGCGAGCTGCGCAGCCGCGACGGCGGTATTATTGGCGAAGCGACGCTCGACTTTATTTCCCAGTTCCGCCTCGACTTCGGCATCCTCGGCATCAGCGGCATTGATACCGACGGCTCACTGCTGGAGTTTGATTATCACGAAGTCCGCACCAAGCGGGCGATTATCGAGAACTCGCGCCACGTCATGCTGGTGGTGGATCACTCCAAGTTTGGGCGTAACGCGATGGTGAATATGGGTAGCATCAGCATGGTGAACGCCATCTATACCGATGTGATGCCGCCTGAAGGGGTGTTAAAGGTGATTCGTGATCATAAGTTGCAGTTAGAGCTGTGCTGATGGCATTGCCTTATGGCGCGGTAAAAGCAGAGCGGCAATCAGGGTTGTAATGCTAGTGAGTTAAGCC
>NZ_JBICLV010000033.1:0-105195 GCF_043105735.1 Leclercia sp. GLN_9 | reverse complement strand
GCTACGCGCTCAGGCTGTCCAACTGGCTGTCGCCCGTTGTCGAACCCTCTGTCGAGGGGTCTCATCCCTCCCTTTCGGGAGAATATAAACGAAAAAAGCCCGTACTTTCGTACGAGCTCTCATCTTAAATATGGCGGTGAGGGAGGGATTCGAACCCTCGATACGTTGCCGTATACACACTTTCCAGGCGTGCTCCTTCAGCCACTCGGACACCTCACCATATTGTTTTGCTGCCTTTCCTCTCGGGGGCAACGGGGCGCTACTATAGGGAGTCAGGCTAAATCGGTCAAGCAGATTTTCTGCATTAATGCGCGTTCGGTTAAGCAATAATCAGCTCCACGGGTTTCAGACCATGGAGCGAACCATTAACGCTGTGAATCGAGCGCTTCGCTGTTCTTCACCACCTCTTGCGCCTTGCCGTAGCTTTCCATGAGCAACTGATATGCCGGGAAAATGTGCGTGTAGACTTCCGCCCACTGGGCGGCATCCTCACGATTCCAGGTGCGCTGGATCTCAGAGGCCACGGCTGCGGTATCCATGGGCACAACGCCTGCCTGCACCACACGCGCCAGGGTGATCTCCTGCGCCATTTTGCTGTAGGTACCCGAAGCGTCAATCACGGCAAAGACTTTATAACCGTCAGCCACCGCGCTGATCGACGGGAAGGCCATGCAGACGCTGGTGATGGTGCCAGCAATAATCAGCGTCTTGCGCCCGGTCGCCTTCACGGCTGCCACGAACTCCGGGTTGTCCCAGGCGTTGATCTCGCCTTTACGCGCCACATACTGCGCATGCGGTGCATTAGCGTGGATCTCCGGGATCAGCGGGCCGTTTGGCCCTTGTGGTACGGAGGCGGTGGTGATCACCGGGATATTCGCCAGACTGGCAATTTTGGCCAGCGCCGCGGCGCGGGCGCGCAACTCCGGCATTGGCATGTCACCAACGGTCTGGAACAGCCCGCTCTGGTGGTCGATCAGCAGCATCACAGCATCATTCACATCAATAATCGGACGCGCACCGTTAAAGTTAGCTGGGGTCGACATGGTTCTCTCCTTTATTATGTTCAGATCTGGCCGAAGCGGCCGGAATTGAAATCGCGAATCGCTTCTGCGATTTCGGTTTTACTGTTCATCACGAACGGGCCGTAGCCAACGATCGGTTCATTCAGGGGTTCTCCGGCCATCATCAGCACTTTGGTGTCGCTACTGGCCTCCAGATGCAGCTTCTCGCCTTCCTGACTCAGCACGACAAGCTGCGCTTCACCCGCCTGGGCGGAGCCGTTCACCGTCACGCTGCCTTCCAACACAACCAGCGCCGTGCTCCAGCCTTCAGGTTGAGTGAGCGTCAGAAGGCTGCCCTGACGCAGGGTGATATCCCAGAGGTTCAGCGGAGAGTGAGTCTGCGCCGGGCCGGTGACCTCCTCGTAGCGTCCGGCGATTACCCGCAGTTCACCGCTCTTATCGGATAATGTCAGCACCGGGATCTGGCTTTTGGTGATGCTCTGGTAGCCCGGCGTCGCCATCTTGTCTTTGGCGGGCAGGTTGACCCACAGCTGCATCATTTTTAGCTCGCCACCCTGCTGTGCAAAGGCGCTGGAGTGGAACTCCTCATGCAGAATGCCGGAGCCAGCTGTCATCCACTGCACATCGCCCGGGCCAATCACGCCGCCTTTACCCGTCGAGTCGCGGTGTTCCACTTCGCCGGAATAGACAATCGTGACCGTCTCAAAGCCGCGGTGGGGATGCTCGCCCACCCCGCGTTTTGCCCCATCTGGCGGGAAGCTGTACGGCCCGGCGTAGTCCAGCAGTAAAAACGGGCTAAGCGGCTCGCCGTGGGTCTGGTAAGAAAACATCGAACGCACCGGGAAACCGTCGCCAACCCAGTGCTGGCGGGGTGCGGTATAAATACCTGTTACGTTTTTCATCCTCTTCTCCTGATGTTCTGTCGATGTAATTAGCTTATATTCAGGCTTAATATCCCGGTAGATGGTGAAAATGACATGCACTGTTCCTGATATGGAACTATGAGGGCGTTATGCAGGATCTGAATGATTTCGTGTGGTTTGTGAAAGTGGTGGATCACGGTGGCTTCGCGGCGGCGGGCCGGGCGCTGGATCAGCCTAAATCGAAACTAAGCCGTCGGATTGCGCAGCTTGAGACGCGGCTCGGCGTGCGCTTGATCCAGCGTACCACCCGCCAGTTTACGGTCACGGAGGTGGGGCATACCTTCTATCAGCACTGTAAGGCGATGCTGGTAGAAGCCGAAGCGGCAGAAGAGGCCGTTGCGGCATTGCAGGCGGAACCGCGCGGCGTGGTCAGGATCACCTGTCCGGTGACGCTCCTGCATGTGCATGTCGGACCGATGCTGGCGAGGTTTATGGCGCGCTATCCCGGTATTAATCTGCAGCTGGAGGCGACTAACCGGCGGGTGGATCTGGTGGCCGAGGGGATTGATGTGGCGATCCGCGTTCGCCCGCGTCCGTTTGACGACAGCGATCTGGTTTTGCGGGTGCTGGCCGACAGAGGCCATTGTCTGGTGGCGGCACCGCAGCTGCTTACCCGGCTGGGAACGCCGCGTGCGCCGTCTGAACTGAGCGCCTGGCCCGGCCTGAGCATGGGGGAGGGGAAACAAGTTCATAAGTGGGCGCTGAGCGGGCCGGAAGGGGCCAAAGCGGAGATCCATTTTCAACCGCGTCTGATCACCACCGACATGCTGGCACTGCGAGAGGCCGCCATGGCTGGGGTGGGTCTTGTGCAGTTGCCGATTTTGATGGTCAAGGAGCAACTGGCGTCCGGGGAGTTAGTTAAAGTGCTTGAGGCATGGGAGCCGCGCAGGGAGGTTATTCATGCGGTCTATCCTTCCCGGCGTGGGCTGTTACCTTCGGTGAGAACGCTGGTGGATTTTTTGACTGAGGAATATGCGAGGATGGTGGAGGAGTGAGGCCTGGTGGCGCTTTGTTCCCTCTCCCTTGGGCAAAGGTTTAGGGTGAGGGACCTAGACCGCACGGTGTCGCATTAAGCACCGGGAGGGATGGACTCGCTTCGCTCGCCCTACGGGCAGCCTGTTCGCTGCGCTCTTAGACTGTCCAACTGGCCGTAGCCAGTTGTCGAACCCTCGGTCGAGGGCTCTCATCCCTCCCTTTCGGGAAAATATAAACGAAAAAAGCCCGTACTTTCGTACGCGCTCTCATGTTGAATATGGCGGTGAGGGAGGGATTGACTCGCTGCGCTCGCCCTACGGGCAGCCCACTCACTGCGTTCGTGGTCTGTCCAACTGGCTGTCGCCAGTTGTTGAACCCTCAGTCGAGGGTTCTCATCCCTCCCTTTCGGGAGAATATAAACGAAAAAAGCCCGTACTTTCGTACGAGCTCTCATCTTAAATATGGCGGTGAGGGAGGGATGGACTCGCTGCGCTCGCCCTACGGGCAGCCTGTTCGCTACGCGCTCAGGCTGTCCAACTGGCTGCGCCAGTTGTCGAACCCTCAGTCGAGGGTTCTCATCACTCCCGCAGGCGTGCTACATGCGAAAAAAAAGCCCGCATTTTCATGCGAGCTCTTCTTTAAATATGGCGGTGAGGGAGGGATTCGAACCCTCGATACGTTGCCGTATACACACTTTCCAGGCGTGCTCCTTCAGCCACTCGGACACCTCACCATATTGTTATCCCGTTGTTGCTGGGACGGGCGCTAATGTAAGGAAAAGCCTTACGGACGTCAATCAACTTTTTCAGTAAATTAGCGCGTTGAGACAAACTTCAACCAACCTGATTTCTTAATGTGCTGAAAGTGCCTCTTTTATCTACAACGACCAAGGGCACAAATTTTGTTATGCTGCGATGCAGTTGAAAATGAACGTAAAACAGCGCAACAGAAGGCAATCGCAATGGACATCATTTTTTACCACCCGACATTTGATAACGCTTACTGGATAAAAACGCTTTCGGCGGCGCTGCCGGGCGCACGGGTTCGTGAGTGGAAACGCGGCGATAACGACCCGGCGGATTATGCCCTGGTGTGGCATCCTCCGGTAGAAATGCTGCAAGGGCGTAAACTGAAAGCGGTCTTCGCCCTGGGAGCTGGGGTGGATTCGATCCTCAGCAAGCTCAAGGCGCACCCGGAGATGCTGCCAGAATCCATTCCTCTGTTTCGTCTTGAAGATACGGGGATGGGGCAGCAGATGCAGGAGTACGCCACCAGTCAGGTACTGCACTGGTTCCGCCGGTTTGACGACTATCAGGCGTTAAAACAGCAGGCGCGCTGGGAGCCGCTGGCCGATTATCAGCGTGAAGATTTCACCATCGGTATCCTCGGGGCAGGGGTGCTGGGGTCGAAGGTGGCCGAGGCGCTGGCACCCTGGGGCTTCCCGCTTCGCTGCTGGAGCCGGACGCGCAAAGACTATCCGGGTGTCACCAGTTTTGCCGGTATGGATGAACTGCCGCAATTTTTACAGGGCACGCGCGTGCTGATTAACCTTCTGCCGAACACGGCGGAGACCGTGGGGATTATCAATAGCAGCCTGCTGAATCAGCTGGCGGATAATAGCTACCTGATGAATCTTGCCCGCGGCGTTCATGTGGTGGAGGCCGATCTGCTGGCGGCGCTGGAGCGCGGCAAACTCAAAGGCGCAATGCTCGATGTCTACAGTAAAGAGCCGCTGCCCGCCGACAATCCTTTATGGGCGCACCCGCGGGTGGCGATGACGCCGCACGTGGCGGCGGTAACGCGTCCGGCCGAAGCCGTGGCTTATATCGCGCGCACCATCACTCAGCTGGAAAAAGGCGAGCCGGTCACCGGGCAGGTCGACAGGCAGCGCGGTTACTGAGTCAAACCCGGCCATCGCCGGGTTTTTGCTAATAAACGCCTGGGATAACTGCTATCCTTTGGGAAACACGAGAGGAGAGAACGATGTACCCCGTTGACCTGCATATGCACACCGTTGCCAGTACTCACGCCTACAGCAATCTTCATGACTACATCACCCAGGCAAAGCTAAAGAACATTAAACTCTTTGCGATCACCGATCATGGCCCGGATATGGCAGATGCTCCGCACTACTGGCACTTTGTGAATATGCGCATCTGGCCGCGGGTGGTGGATGGCGTAGGGATCCTGCGCGGCATTGAGGCCAACATCAAAAACACCCAGGGTGAGATCGACTGTACCGGCCCGATGCTGACCTCGCTGGATCTGATCCTTGCCGGTTTTCATGAGCCGGTATTTGCTCCGCAGGACAAAGCTACCAATACCGAGGCGATGATTGCTACCATCGCCAGCGGCAACGTGCATATCATCAGCCATCCGGGTAACCCGAAATACCCTATCGACATTCAGGCTGTCGCCCGGGCGGCGGCTGAGCATTCCGTGGCGCTGGAGATCAACAACTCTTCGTTTATTCACTCCCGCAAAGGCAGTGAAGCCAACTGCCGTGAAGTCGCGGCTGCGGTGCGTGACGCCGGTGGCTACGTGGCGCTGGGTTCGGATTCCCACACGGCCTTTACGCTGGGTGATTTTAGCGAGTGCCTTAAGATCCTCGATGCGGTGGGCTTCCCTGAAGAGCGCATTCTGAACGTAACGCCTCGTCGTTTACTTGATTTTCTGGCGTCGCGTGGCATGGCACCGATTCCCGAATTTGCTGAATTTTAACTGTGTAATGGACTAAATAAATGAACGAGTTTTCCATCCTCTGTCGCGTACTGGGTTCCCTTTATTATCGCCAGCCGCAGGATCCGCTGCTGGTGCCGCTATTTACCCTGGTCCGCGAAGGCAAGCTGGCCGAAAGCTGGCCACTTGAGCAGGATGAGCTGCTGCAACGTCTGCAAAACAGCTGCGACATGCAGCAGATTTCAGCTGATTACAACGCGCTCTTTGTTGGCGAAGAGTGTCGCGTGTCGCCTTATCGCTCCGCCTGGGAAGAGGGCGCAACCGAAGCCGAAGTGCGTGCGTTTCTCTCTTCACGCGGTATGCCGCTGACGGATACCCCGGCCGACCATATTGGCACGCTGTTGCTGGCGGCTTCCTGGATTGAAGACCACGCGGCAGAAGACGAAAACGAGGCGCTGGAAACCCTTTTCGGTGAGTATATTTTACCCTGGTGCGGGGCGTTTCTCGGCAAGGTCGAGGCTCATGCCACCTCGCCATTCTGGCGCACCATGGCACCGCTGACCCGTGACGCCATTGCCGCTATGTGGGACGAACTGCAGGAAGAGAACGAAGAGTGATCTAGATCACCTTCTTAATGTAACAGCAAATCTCATTTTGCATATTTTGTGTTCCTGATCTCATTTCATGGCAGCGTATCTGCTAAGATGCGCGCCATGAACATACTACTTTCTATTGCAATCACGACAGGCATCCTCTCCGGGATATGGGGTTGGGTTGCCGTCTCCCTCGGACTCCTGAGCTGGGCGGGCTTTCTGGGCTGTACAGCCTATTTCGCCTGCCCGCAGGGTGGCGTGAAGGGGCTGTTTATCTCTGCATGTACGCTGATGAGCGGCGTGGCGTGGGCGATGCTCATCATCCACGGCAGCGCGCTGGCACCCCATCTGGAGATCGTCGGCTACGTCATGACCGGCGTGGTGGCGTTTTTGATGTGCATCCAGGCAAAGCATCTTCTGCTGTCGTTTGTGCCTGGCACCTTTATGGGTGCTTGCGCCACTTTTGCAGGGCAGGGTGACTGGCGGCTGGTGGTGCCTTCGCTGGCGTTAGGGCTGGTGTTTGGCTATGCCATGAAAAACAGCGGACTGTGGCTGGCGGCGCGCAAACACAGCGCGCGAAACGTCACGGCGTTAAGCAAATAAAAAAGGCGAGACCAGGGTCTCGCCTTTTTAATGCGCTTTCTATCAGGATTCTGGCGGCGATGACATTTCGCGGTATTTCACCAGAACATCGTTTTTCACTTCGTTTTTGTTTTGCAGATCCCACAGACCGCGATCGATACCGTCGTTAATCAGGAAGATGACCCCGGTTTCGATAGCCGACATCAGGCAGAGCATCACCGGTTCGTTAGAGGTATAGCCGATTTCGCCTTCCAGCAGTCGTTGGTAGTCGATAAAGCGGAACACCCCGGCCTGAACCTCGTACGAGAGAATGGTTTTGCTGGTGGTGACCGAGGATAAAATTTCCCCGGTACTCACGTTAACCACACGCAGGTTCACTGCAATCTGGTCAAGCTGGTACTGAGTATCACCGCCGATACCGAAGTAGCGCGCCCCCACACCCCCCGATTTCACATTACTTTCGTAACCGATAATCGAGCCTTCAACCATGACGTTTGCCGCCGTGAGTGAGTGCAACGGAATACGGTTGTTCATCGCCACGGTGCCGTTATCCTGCGCTGCACGAATAATTTTGCGTTCGTTGAGCAGGTTTTGCAGCCCCTGACGTTCCAGAGGAATAAACCAGCGAGAATCTTTTAACGCCGTGACCAGCATCGCGGTGGCGCTTTGCGGGACTGCGGTGGAGAAGTTACTTGCCGGATAAGGTTTAAATTGACCCGTTTCATCCTGAATATTGTATACCGACACGTAGATCTTACCCGTTGGTAACGGTAACTGGGTCAGATCGCGATAGCTCTGGGCGCGAGGCATTAATGTCGGTTTTGCTGCCTGTTTGGGGGGAGCAGTTAAACAACCGCTCAATAAGCACACTGCAACAAGTATGAGAAAGCGCTGCATGATTATTGTCCTTATCTCAACTATGTCTAAAAGTCGGTGGAATTGCTTTGCAAGCCAGCGACCTGAATGGTGGAGGTTCTCCCCGTTTTCCGGTCTGTGACATTTAATTGCATTTGTCCGTCCGCATTGGCGATATCGACAATAAAGTCGCTGGTCACCATACGGCCCGGTTTACCGGTGTTGATGTTGGTCAATAATCCGCCCAGAACCTGGGCCTGGATCGCCTGGGTAAAGTTATCCAGTGCGCTTGGGGTCTCAATACCGAAGTCATCATCGGCGCTTGGGTCCTTATAGGAGTTTTGCGCCTGGGCCGAGTTTAAAAGAAAAGAGCCGTTATTAGGGTTTCCCCCAAAGTTAGGGTTACGGAACTGGAACGTCATATTTCCGGCCCAGCTCAATGATGGAATGAGCAGTAGAGCGATAACTGCATAGACAACACGCATGAATGCCTCCGAATTAAAACTCGTCTTGCGCTAAATCGCCGGTACTGAGCAGAGCTTTATCAATCTGCAGACGATTTATTGCTTCTTCGGTTTGAGCCAGAGCGAAGATTACGTTCTGATCCAGATCTCTTTTCGTTGGGAATAAAAAGGTCTGGAAAATAACGTCCTGATTCACCGTTATGGTGATCCAGCTACCCCATCGCGCACTGGGCCGTTCATTGATCGTTAAGTTCCCAGGATAGTCACTTTCCCATTTGTCGCTGAAGCCACGATAAAAAGCATGACCAACAGCCGAGACAGTGTGATCGGTTAACAATCCTGGGATCTCTACTTCAACCGCATGCAGATTCCCGGCAGCAAGCCAAAAGCTTGCTGCGGCAATCCAACTCGTTGTGCGTTTCATACTGTTAACGCCTGAGGTTATCATTTGCCCATGAAACCGCCTGCGTCCGGTTTTTAACAGCTATCTTCTTGAAAAGATTATAAAGATGGGTCTTTACCGTATTTTCGCTGATAAATAACGAACGGGCGATTTCAATATTTGAAGCTCCGATGCGTAATTTATTCAGAATTTCTTTTTCGCGATGGGTCAGCAAAGCAGACTCTGAACTGTTATAGCGATAATTTCCGGAATGCGTTATGAGGTAGCTGGCAAGTTTTTGCGAGAAGTAGCATTCCCCACGCAGAACGCCCTGCAGGCCGTCAACCACGCGTGCCTCGTCCTCGTTGACGTAAAAGACACCGTTGATATGCGGCCAACTTTCAATATCTCTGAATGGATACTCTTCAGGCGTATTCAACAATAACACACGGATATTGTTGTTTTTTCTGCTTAAAATATCTTGCCAGTATTGGATAAGTTTTTTATCCGCTTCCATCATATCGAAAAGAATAATACTGCCAGGTGTAATGTCATCAAAAGAGCGTTGAATACTATGCAATTTCCCGCTCAATGTAAGGCTCTGCTTTAAATGCTGTAGTAAGGCTGTCGCCTGCAAAGAAGGTTTGGTCACTAACAATAATGTCTGGCCATGAAAACTTTGGACTTCATTAAACATGATGAAACCCCTTTTTTGAAACACCTGGCAGCTGCCCCCAATAATATTATTGGGGGCACCAGAAGTACTGACAGATGTGGCACTGCTGTGTGTAGAAGAAAGACCATATCCCTCGAAGTAAGGGAAAATAAAAAAACAATTGCGAACTTCTGTTTTCAATCTAGCTATTACGGTTTTTAAAGCAAGTGTTAAACGTGTAACAAGATGTAAAAATCAATATTAACTTGTAAAAAATGAGTTCATGAATTGCTTAGAGTTCATCATAAAGTTGTACACAAAGATATTGATGCACACATTTAAAAAATCATACAAATTATATTATCTTAATGATTTTACTATAATTTATAGTTTTGAGGTTATTAGCGGGAAGGTATGAGCGAGGTCAAAACGCTAAGCCTCTTTTTACAATGTGTAAACGTCTTAAGAAATCACGCACTTTGTCACGCTATCATGGATATATCGTGATGGCGCACCTGCAAGTCAGGCGAAACGGCAAATCAGGATTTTCTCTTCTATCCATTTCCAAAACCCGGCTTTCGCCATTAAATGTCGCCTGTTAAATGGCTGTATCGCCACGCTGTTTAATTTTTTTTAATACTTTGGGGTGACGGGGAAAATAAAAATACAACTGGCGGGTGAGATATTAAAATTGTTTCGGCAGACATACTCTTCATCGTAACGCCGGGTTAACAAAATATTTAGCCTTGTTAACACAAGTTATTTTACCACCAGGTCCAGGGTGATAACATGAAGAACAGTTTGTTATTAATGTTTACATTACTGGGTGCACCTGGATTTGTTTTCGCTAGCTCTGATTTGGCAGCTTCAGAATACAATTTTGCGGTGAATGAATTGAGTAAATCATCTTATAACCAGGCCGCTATTATTGGACAGCAGGGCGTTAACAATAACGCGACTGTTCTCCAGCAGGGCACAAAATTGTTATCTGTCGTTTCCCAGGAAGGCGGAAATAATCGGGCGAACATTGAACAATCAGGCAGTTATAACCTTGCCTACATTGATCAAAAAGGGAACTCGAACAGTGCGAGTATTAATCAAGGTGCATATGGTAATACCGCAATGATTATTCAGAAAGGTTCTGGTAACAGAGCGAATATTACGCAGTACGGTACGCAAAAAACGGCAGTTGTAGTACAGAGACAGTCACAAATGGCAATTCGCGTTATCCAACGCTAGTTATTTGATGACGAATTAATCAATCCGATGGGGGCTTTACAATGAAACTTTTAAAAGTGGCAGTAATTGCAGCAATCGTGGTTTCTGGCAGTGCTATGGCTGGCTCCGTTCCACAATGGGGCAATAATCATGGCGGCGGCAACAACGGTGGTAATAACATCAGCCCAGAAACACTGACTGTTTATCAGTACGGTGGTCGTAACAACGTAGACGCTTTGCAAAGCGACGCTCGTGGGTCTGAAATCACCGTTAGCCAGAGCGGTTTCGGTAACGATGCTGACCTGTCACAGGGCGCTGATAGCAGCGAAATCGATCTGAACCAGAGAGGCCAGGGTAACTCGGCAACTATCAGCCAGTGGAGTGGTCGTGACCTCACCGCTAACGTTCGTCAGTCTGGTGGTCGTAACGACGTCCAGCTGAATCAAACTATGAACGGCGCGACTGCTAACATCACTCAGGTTGGCTTCGGCAACACCGTGACTGCTGGCCAGTACTAAGCTGACGTCCGTACGACGATAAAACAGGGCTGAGGCCCTGTTTTTTTTTGGGAGAAGATCATGAATACACTTTTATTGCTTGCTGCACTTAGCAGTCAGATCACCTTTCAGACGGCCACTGAGGGCGACATGTTGACCATTATTCCCCAAGTCACGGTGACGGAACCCTGTTTATGTCAGGTGCAAATTCTCACCTCGCGCAGCGGCCCCGGTGGTCAAAGCACTTCGCGGCAGCAAAATACCGTCTCGTTACCCGCTAATAAAACGGTCAATCTTTCCCGAATGACCCTTAACTCAGGTCCCAACGATAAGATAAATGTCATAGTCACGGTGTCGGACGGTAAATCGCTGCATCTGTCGCAACAGTGGCCGCCGTCGAAAGCATAAGGGATGAAATATTCTTTAAGTTTATGGATTGATTGATGTTACTGAAATTGACTCGCGTCTGATGTTACTGGCATCGCCGATGCCAGTCGACGGCCCGTTTTAAGGCCTGTTGTTTCATCTGCAGGGATAATGTTTAGTGAAGTTCCTCCCGGTGGTCTTGCCAGATATCCTGTCTATTTAAATCCTCTCCCTGCCGCTTCGCTAACCCCAGCAATGTATCCCTTTTACCGATAAGGGGCGCGACGAGCCTTGCATCATTCCGCCTGCATCGCAGACGATTTCCGTGACCTGCCCGCAGAAGAGTAAAATGCGCACCCGTCAACGGCGCGATTCCGATGTCGTAAAGGGCGCGGCGGTCTTCGGGGATCGCGTGGCCATCACCATGACATACCCCCCAGTCCTGAAAAATCGCGGGCTATCGTTCGGGTGGATTACCACCATGGCGGGGCGGTTTTCTGTTTACAGGCCTTACATGGCCCATCCTCTGCGATACACTTAAGAGAAAAACGTCAGCAGAGGTTGAATATGAACTCGCGTATTGAAGTTTTTCTGGGTGATATCACCACCCTGCATGTTGATGTGATCGTCAATGCCGCTAATCCCTCATTAATGGGGGGCGGCGGCGTGGATGGCGCCATCCACCGGGCAGCGGGGCCAGCCCTGCTTGAGGCCTGCAAGGTGGTGCGTCAGCAGCAGGGCGAGTGCGCGCCGGGCCAGGCGGTCATTACCCTGGCGGGTGATTTGCCGGCCAAAGCGGTGATCCATACCGTCGGTCCCGTCTGGCATGGGGGCGATCATCATGAAGCCCGCATTCTGGAAGAGGCTTACCGCAACAGCCTGAACCTGGCGGCAGCCAACGGTTATCATTCCCTGGCATTCCCGGCGATAAGCACCGGCGTGTACGGTTATCCCCGCGCCGCCGCCGCGGAAATCGCCGTTAATACGGTTTCGGATTATCTCACCCGCAAGCCTCTGCCGGAGCGGGTATACTTTGTCTGCTATGATGAAGAAAATGCCCGGCTATACAAGCGACTGCTTACCCAACGAGGACAGGAAACCGACGCATAACACGCGACTAGGACGCGCTATTGCACCGGTCAGTTCTGCACACCCTGGCCTTTGTGGACTTCTCCCTCTTGATAACAGTCTGGACGCCTTCGCCTGCCGCTACCGGCTGGCGGAGATGGCGGAAAAAACCCTGGATGTGCAGTACTACATCTGGGAAGACGACATGTCAGGAAGGCTGCTGTTTTCCGTGCTGCTCTCCGCCGCCATGCGCGGCGTGCGTGTACGCCTGCTCTTAGACGACAACAACACGCAGGGGCTGGACGCCATCCTGCGCTTGTTGGACGCGCATCCCAATTTTTCTGTACGCCTGTTTAATCCCTTCTCGTTTCGCACTCTGCGCGCCCTGGGTTATCTCACCGATTTTGCCCGCCTTAATCGGCGGATGCATAACAAGAGTTTTACCGTGGATGGGGAAGTAACTATTGTTGGCGGCAGAAACATCGGGGATGCCTATTTTGGGGCGGGTGAGGAGCCGCTGTTCTCCGATCTGGATGTGATGGCAACAGGCCCGGTGGTGCAGGATGTAGCGGATGACTTTGAACGCTACTGGAACTGTGCGTCGGTCTCCACGCTCCAGCAGGTGCTGGAACTGTCGGAAACCGAGATCGAAGATAAAATTCAGCCGCCTGAAGAGTGGTATCGGGACGATATCACCCGCCGCTATCTGGATAAACTCCAGTCCAGCGAGTTTATCACCCGCCTGGAAGCCGGTAATTTGCCGTTGATCTGGGCTAAAACCCGGTTGCTTAGCGACGATCCGCGTAAAGGGCAGGGCCGGGCAAAGCGCCATTCGCTGTTGCCCCAGCGCCTGCTGGACGTGATGGGTTCGCCGGTTGAGCAAATTGCAATTATTTCAGCCTATTTTGTCCCGACCCGGGCGGGGGTGGCGCTCCTGCTGCAGATGGTGCGCAAAGGGGTAAAAGTCGCCATCATGACCAATTCGCTGGCGGCCAACGATGTCGCCGTGGTGCATGCTGGCTATGCCCGCTGGCGCAAGAAGCTGTTACGCCACGGCATTGAGCTGTATGAACTTAAGCCGACCCAGGATGGCGTGCCGGTCATTCACGATCGCGGCATCACCGGTAACTCCGGCTCCAGCCTGCATGCCAAGACGTTCAGTATCGACGGCGAGAAGGTTTTTATTGGTTCGCTCAATTTTGATCCCCGTTCAACCATGCTCAACACAGAAATGGGTTTCGTTATAGAAAGCGAGGTGCTGGCGCGACTGATCCATACCCGTTTTGTACGCAGTCAGCGTCACGAGGCCTGGCAGTTAAAGCTGGACAAGCTGGGGCGTCTGAACTGGATTGAGCGCAAGGATGGGGAGGAAATTGTACATAAAAAGGAACCCAAAACCCGCTTCTGGCAGCGGATGCTGGTGCGGCTTGCCTACTGGCTGCCTGTAGAGTGGCTTCTGTAAAGCGGCGCCGGTTACGTAACCGGCGCACAAAGGTTTAGCTGGTGGTCTGCGGAGAATTGGCGGGTTTGCTGGCCGGTTTACCGGAAAATAAAAAGCGCAGCAGCGGAATACGCAGATGAATTTCATATAGCACAATCGCGATCCCGACCACAAACACCAGTCCGGCGATAAAGCCCAGCAGGTTTGAGCTGATATGCGGCGTGATGTAGGCGCCGAAAAACAGCGTCAACGGATGATGCACCAGATAAATGAACAACGACGCATTAACGAAATAGGTGACGCGCGCGGATTTAAAGTTCAGCAGCCGATGCCCCAGCGCAAAGACCACATTCACCATCCACAGTCCCAACACCATAGTAATCACGCTTTCGGTTTCATACATCCATGCATCGCCGCTGCCATAACGCTGATTCAGCAGATAGGCGACAAACGCCAGTGCCGCGCCAAGGGTGCAGCCGCGCGATGGCGTGGTGAACAGGGCTTTCAGTTTGGGATGGACAAACGCCAGGGCGCCAATAACAAAGAAAGGCAGATAGAAGAGGGTCTGCATGACCACAAAATTGAACAGGCCATCGCTGAGGATCGGCGAATAAACGATTAACAGCGTGCGGCGCAGGGCGGCATAGGCAATACCCAGCAGTAAAAACAGGACCGACAGTTTGCCCCAGGTGATGTCCGCGAGAAGTGTCCCTGATTGGGTGCTAAGACGGTGGCGCATGCGGCTGAACACCCACAGGCTAACCGTGGTCATCACCACCAGCACCAGCAGGAACCACAGGTGCGAGACCAGCTCCCAGGCAAGAGTATTGTATTTTTCGTACAGCGACAGGGTGTGCCAAGTGTCCGCTTTGCCTTTGACATATTGCAGCATAATGAATTGCGGCAGCGTCAGCAGGGGAATGGCGGTGAGCATCGGAATACCGACGCGCTCCACGCGCACTTTCCACCACCGCTTTAGCGGGTAGCGCAAGAACAGCATGTAAGAAAAATAACCCGAAATAACAAAAAAGACCTGCATTCGGAATGAGTGAATAAAGTCGTTAAACAGCGTCAGCCACCATGAGGACTCGGCGCTATTGACATGCCAGACGTGGCTCGAATAGATCAAGGAGATGTGAAACGGGATCCCCAGCAGCATGAGCCAGGCCCGAATAGAATCAAGGAAATATTCGCGTTGTGCGGGTACGGTACTCATAGTGCGTTATGCATTCTCAGACTTATCGCCTTATCCCTAAGACCAATAGTGGTTACATTCGGGGCCAACCCTACACGAAGTCCGACAGACTGTCTCCAGGATAAGCACGCAAAGTGAATACGGGTTACTTTCACTTGCTTACTCCATGAGCCAGCACGCTGAACAAAGCGGTGATTATGTTGTCGGAATGCCTGATTTTCCATTAAAATGGATCGGATCGATATAAGCACACAAAGGGGGAAGTGCTTACTTATTATGAAACATAAACCACAAATGATGAAAATGCGTTGGTTAGGGGCAGCCGTCTTGTTGTCTCTGTATACCTCATCGGCCCTGGCCTTTACCATCGACGACGTCGCAAAACAGGCAAAATCGATGGCAGGTAAGGGGTACGAAGCGCCAAAAAGTAACTTGCCCTCCGTTTTCCGCGATATGAAATATGCGGACTATCAGCAGATCCAGTTTAATCACGATAAAGCGTACTGGAATAAGATTAAAACCCCGTTCAAGCTTGAGTTTTATCATCAGGGGATGTACTTCGACACGCCTGTCACCATTAATGAAGTGACATCCAACGCGGTACGCAAAATCAAGTACAGCCCGGACTATTTTAATTTCGGCAATGTGCAACACGATAAAGACACCGTAAAAGACCTGGGCTTCGCGGGCTTTAAAGTGCTTTACCCCATTAACAGTAAAGATAAGAACGACGAAATTGTCAGCATGCTGGGGGCAAGCTATTTCCGCGTCATCGGCGGCGGCCAGGTATATGGCCTCTCTGCACGAGGCCTGGCGATCGATACCGCACTGCCTTCCGGGGAAGAGTTCCCTCGTTTCCGCGAGTTCTGGATCGAGCGTCCAAAACCTACCGACAAACGCCTGACCATTTATGCGCTGCTGGACTCCCCTCGTGCGACCGGTGCCTATCGCTTTACCATCATTCCGGGCCGCGACACTGTGGTTGATGTGCAGTCTAAAGTCTATCTGCGCGATAAAGTGGGCAAACTGGGCGTGGCACCGCTGACCAGTATGTTCCTGTTCGGGCCTAACCAGCCGTCACCAGCCACCAATTTCCGCCCGGAACTGCATGATTCTAACGGTCTGTCGATCCTGGCCGGGAACGGCGAGTGGATCTGGCGTCCGCTGAACAATCCGAAACACCTGGCGGTAAGCAGCTTCAGCATGGAAAACCCACAAGGGTTCGGCCTGCTGCAGCGTGGTCGTCAGTTCTCCCGCTTTGAAGATCTGGACGATCGTTACGATCTGCGTCCAAGCGCGTGGATCACCCCGAAAGGCGAGTGGGGCAAAGGTAAAGTGGAGCTGGTGGAGATCCCAACCAACGACGAAACCAACGACAACATCGTCGCTTACTGGACGCCGGATCAACTGCCGGAAGCCGGTAAAGAGATGAACTTTAACTACTCCATCACCATGAGCCGCGACGAAGACAAGCTGCATGCGCCAGAAAGCGCGTATGTGCTGCAGACCCGTCGTTCCACCGGCGATGTGAAACAGTCGAATCTGATCCGTCAGCCTGATGGCACTATCGCCTTCGTGGTGGATTTCACCGGTCAGGAGATGAGTAAACTGGCGCCGGAGACCCCGGTCACCGCGCAGGCGAGCATCGGTGATAACGGTGAAATCGTTGAAAACAGCGTGCGTTATAACCCGGTCACCAAAGGCTGGCGTTTAACCCTGCGTGTGAAACTGAAAGACGCGAAACAACCGACTGAGATGCGCGCCGCCCTGGTGAACGCTGACCAGCCGCTGAGTGAAACCTGGAGCTATCAGCTACCTGCCAATGAATAAGATAACTGAGTATATCGATGCCATGCCGCTGACCGATATCGAGAAGGCGGCACTGCCGAAGGGTGACATCAGCGAGGTGCATACCGCGTTGGATGCCGATCATCACGCGTTTACCCGTGAAGATGATACCCCGCTTGGCTCGGTTAAAAGCCGCCTTGAGCAGGCCTGGCCCGACTCACTGGCCGAAGGCCAGCTGATTCGCGATGACGAAGGGCGTACCCAGCTTGAGGCCATGCCGAAAGCCACGCGCTCCTCTATGTTCCCGGATCCCTGGCGTACCAACCCGGTAGGCCGTTTCTGGGATCGCCTGCGTGGCCGTGACGTGACCCCGCGGTATCTTTCCCGCCTGACCAAAGAGCAACAGGCCAGTGAGGAAAAATGGCGTACTGTCGGCAGCATTCGCCGCTACATCCTGCTGCTGCTGACCATCGCGCAGACCGTCGTCGCCACCTGGTATATGAAGACCATTCTGCCTTACCAGGGCTGGGCGCTGATCAATCCGGCCGATATGTTCGGCCAGGATCTGCTGGTTTCGTTTATGCAGATCCTGCCGTATGTGCTGCAAAGCGGCATCCTGCTGCTGTTCGCCATCCTTTTCTGTTGGGTATCGGCCGGTTTCTGGACCGCGCTAATGGGCTTTTTACAGCTGCTGATAGGTCGGGACAAATACAGCATCTCTGCGTCAACGGTGGGGGATGAACCTCTCAGCCCTGAGCACCGTACGGCGCTGATCATGCCTATCTGTAACGAAGACGTGGATCGTGTCTTCGCCGGCCTGCGCGCCACCTGGGAGTCGGTAAAGGCCACCGGGAACGCCGCACACTTCGATGTTTACATTCTGAGTGACAGCTACAACCCCGACATTTGCGTGGCGGAACAGAAAGCCTGGATGGAGCTGATCGCCGAAGTGCAGGGCGAAGGGCAGATCTTCTACCGTCGTCGCCGTCGCCGTGTGAAGCGTAAAAGCGGCAACATCGATGACTTCTGCCGTCGCTGGGGCAATCAGTACAGCTATATGGTGGTGCTGGATGCCGACTCGGTGATGACCGGTGACTGCCTGACTGGCCTTGTACGTCTGATGGAAGCTAACCCGAATGCCGGGATCATCCAGTCTTCGCCAAAAGCATCGGGCATGGACACGCTGTATGCGCGCTGTCAGCAGTTTGCAACCCGCGTATATGGGCCGCTGTTTACTGCCGGTCTGCATTTCTGGCAGTTGGGCGAGTCCCACTACTGGGGGCACAACGCCATTATCCGCGTGAAGCCGTTCATCGAGCACTGTGCGCTGGCACCGCTGCCGGGTGAAGGCTCGTTCGCTGGCTCGATTCTGTCGCATGACTTCGTGGAAGCGGCGCTGATGCGTCGTGCCGGTTGGGGGGTGTGGATTGCCTACGACCTGCCAGGATCATATGAAGAGCTGCCGCCGAACCTGCTGGATGAACTGAAGCGTGACCGCCGCTGGTGTCACGGCAACCTGATGAACTTCCGCCTGTTCCTCGTCAAAGGGATGCACCCGGTACACCGTGCCGTGTTCCTGACCGGCGTGATGTCCTATCTCTCCGCGCCGCTGTGGTTCATGTTCCTGGCCCTGTCGACCGCGCTGCAGGTCGTCCACGCCCTGACCGAGCCGCAGTACTTCCTGCAACCGCGTCAGCTGTTCCCGGTATGGCCGCAGTGGCGTCCTGAACTTGCGATTGCGCTCTTTGCGTCGACAATGGTGCTGCTGTTCCTGCCGAAGCTGCTGAGTATCGTGCTGATCTGGTGTAAAGGCTCGAAAGAGTACGGCGGATTCTTCCGCGTAACGCTCTCCCTGCTGCTGGAAGTGCTGTTCTCAGTGCTGCTTGCACCGGTACGTATGCTGTTCCACACCGTTTTCGTGGTCAGTGCGTTCCTCGGTTGGGAAGTGGTCTGGAACTCACCGCAGCGTGATGATGACTCCACCCCATGGGGTGAAGCCTTTATGCGTCACGGCTCGCAAATGCTGCTCGGCCTGGTGTGGGCAGTCGGGATGGCGTGGCTGGATCTGCGCTTCCTGTTCTGGCTGGCACCGATTGTGTTCTCGCTGATCCTGTCGCCGTTTGTGTCGGTGTTCTCCAGCCGTTCAACGATCGGGCTGCGCACCAAACGCTGGAAGCTGTTCCTGATCCCGGAAGAGTATTCTCCGCCACAGGTGCTGGTGGATACCGACAAGTATCTGGAACTCAACCGCAGCCGTTCGCTGGACGATGGGTTTATGCACGCGGTGTTTAACCCGTCCTTCAACGCCCTGGCCACCGCCATGGCGACTGCCCGTCACCGTGCCAGCCGCGTGCTGGAGATCGCCCGCGATCGTCACGTTGAACAGGCGCTGAACGAGACGCCAGAGAAGCTGAACCGCGATCGTCGTCTGGTGCTGCTGAGCGACCCGGTAACGATGTCGCGCCTGCATTATCGTGTCTGGTCTGCCCCGGAGAAATACTCTTCATGGGTGAACTATTACCAGACGTTGCAGATGAATCCGAAGGCGTTAAAAGCGAAGTAATACGCAGAGTGGCGCTATGCCTGACTGGCCTGTGAATCTGCAGGCCCGTGCAGGCGACGCGTTGCGGGGCAAATAAATACCGGCTCTCGAGCCGGTATTTTTATCTTTGGAGGTACTGGATGCGATTTTTCATCGTCATTACGATGGCGCTATTACTGAGCGGCTGCGGAAGTATTATCAGCCGGACCATCCCTGGACAGGGACACGGCAATCAATACTACCCGGGCGTGCAGTGGGACGTTCGCGACTCCGCATGGCGTTACCTGACGGTGCTGGATCTGCCATTCTCGCTGGTTTTCGACACCCTGCTACTGCCCATCGACGCTCATCATGGGCTTTATGAGTAATTAACGCTCATCCCACTCATCCGCTGCGGTTTGGCCCTCTTCGGTATCCAGCGGCGGCTCGAGCTGAAACTCACCCTCATCCCATTCGTGCAGGGTGTTCTCTTCAAGCCACTCCTGACGCAATTCAATCTCGTCATAATCGCCATCAAACACTGCCTGGGCCGCTTCACCGGTCAGCACCGGCAGGCATTCGCCATCTTCACCGTCATCGGCAAAGAATTCGGCCTGCCACATAATGTCCCCATCCTGCATGACATATTTCTGAATATTGAGCTGCTCAATATTCGCGTCATCTTCCTCAATGCCGGGATTATCAGCGAGGAACTCCTCGCGCGCGGCATCAATCGCTTCCTCTAGAGTGGCAAACATAGTCATCGGCGTCTCCCTGTGATTTGACATGGTGTTCAGGGAAAGAATAGCTGATTCTCCATGATTGCAAGTATGAAAGCCGTAAAAGCATTCACGGAGTTATCTTAATCAGGCGCAGATACCTTATCCGGCGTAGCAACAGCCCGTGGCTGCCGGACGGCGCGCGACAAACTGATCCAGGAGTAAAAAGCGTTAAACATCACCACGCAAGCGGTGACAACAAACACTGCGCGAAAGCCGTAGCTGGCAGCAATACCGGCCCCGAGAAGCGGGCCTGTGACGTTGCCGATATCACGAAACGACTGGTTATAGCTGAAGATACGCCCGGCAATCTGGTTGGTGGAGTTATAGACCAGCAAGGTCTGTACGGCGGGCAGCAGGGCACCGTCGGCTGCCCCGAGTAAAAAGCGCAGCACGCCCAGTTGCCACGGCGTTTGCACGAAGGACATCGGAATAAGTAGCAGGACGGAGATCACCAGCGCGACAATCAGGATCCTTTCCGGGCCGATACGATCCCCCAGTTTCCCCAGCCGCGGGGCGCTGATCAGGGCGGCCACGCCAGGAACCGAGGCGATTAGGCCGCTGATAAAGGCGATGTTGCTGACGTGGCCCGCAAGGTCACGGACGTACAGGGTCAGGATCGGCGCAATGGACCCGGTTGCCACCTGAATGATCAGGGTGGTGACAAACAGACTGAGCACCAGACGGGGATTTTTCAGCGAGGCAAACACCTGACGGGCGTGCAGCATCTCTTTTTTGGGTACGGGGGTGAAATTTTCCCGGATGCAGAAAAAGGTCAGCAAGAAGCAGGCAAACAGGACGACCGCCGTGATGAAAAATACCGGGCGCAGGCCGTAGCTGTCTGCCAGTAATCCTCCGGCCAGCGGGCCAAGCAGGGCGCCGCTTACTGCACCGGTGGAGAGCGTACCTAACGCCCAACCGCTTTTGTTGCGGGGGATTTGCGTGGCGATAAGCGCATTGGCATTGGGCACAAATCCGCCCAGTAGCCCCAGCACGGCGCGTAAGATCAGAAATTGCCAGATGTTTTGCGCCATCCCCATCAGCAACATAATAATTGCCATGCCCAGCGCCGAACGCAGGAGCATGATTTTACGCCCTTTGCGATCCGCCAGCCCACCCCAGAATGGCGACGCGATGGCGGAGAAGAGGAAGGTAATGCTGAACACCAGCCCGGACCACATGTTAAGGGCGCTGTGGCCGCTGACGCCCAGCTGTTCGACATACAGCGGCAGGAAAGGCATCACCAGGCTAAAGGCGGCTCCCGTAAGAAAGCAGCCCAGCCAGGCTACGATAAGGTTGCGCTTCCAGTTTATTGGCGTTTCTGAAGGAGACATAGCTACCCACGTTATGATGCGCAGCGGCATCATTATTTGAAGGAATTAATAAGCCTGCTAATTATGCGCCTGGGTGATGGTTGCTGCAATGTGGAAAGCATCATACGTCAAAGGGGAGATGCGGCCGGTCAGGCCGCAGGAGAAGATGTTAATAGCGGGAAGGCACCCCTTCAGGACGGGTTTTAAACCGGCGGTGCAGCCACATATACTGTTCAGGTGCCAGCAGGATGCACTTCTCAACCACCTCATTCATCCACGCCGCAGTGGTTTTCGCATCGTCCAGAGGCGGAGAACACTCAGGTTCCAGCATCATCAGCTCATAGCCTTTACCGTTGGCCTTCCGGCGCGGTACGAAGGGGACAATGGCTGCCTGTGACAAACGGGCCAGTGTCCAGGTGCCGGTGGTGGTGGCCGCTTCATCAACGGCAAAAAACGGAACAAAGACGCTGGCACCAGGGCCGTAGTCATGGTCCGGCGCATACCAGATCACCTCGCCGGATTTCAGCGCCCGGATCATCCCCTTAAGGTCTTTACGGTCGATCATGCTCTTGTTGGAGCGCATCCGACCCCAGGTTTGCAGCCAGTCGATCACCGGATTATCGTTCGGGCGATAGACACCGATGCCGGGAGCCTGCATGCCGAACATCCGCGCGCCGATCTCAAGGGTCAAAAAATGGACGCCAATCAGCAGTACGCCCGTTTTTTG
This sequence comes from Leclercia sp. GLN_9, assembly GCF_043105735.1. NCBI lineage: Bacteria > Pseudomonadati > Pseudomonadota > Gammaproteobacteria > Enterobacterales > Enterobacteriaceae > Leclercia > Leclercia sp. GLN_9. The sequence continues at coordinate 83,152 of NZ_JBICLV010000033.1, read as the reverse complement.
CGCCTGAAGCTGATGCACTGGCTCCATTCCGGTGCCGGTCACTTCGGTCCAGCGCGCCATGCGTTTGTCGGACCAGAACCACGCCATGCCTGTCTCCATCAGCCCCATGCCGACGGATTCAAAATTCTTCACGACCATCTCGTGACGCTCTTGCTCGCTCATTTGCGGGAAACAGAGTTCCAGATTGCGTCGGGCAATGTAGGCGCGGCGTGACATAAAGCGCATCGCCAGGCGACCCATGCCGCAGCCAAGACGGTAGATCACGGGATAGGGCAAATGCACCAGTAACCATAATAAACCGATGCCAGCCCAGGTCAGCCAGTAACGAGGATGTAATAGCGCAATGGAAAATTTAGGTAATTGAGTCATGTCATTCCTGTTATTGATACGTCCTGTCGGCAGATTGTCGCATTATTCGTTTCATATCCAAAACGCATAGCAACGAAATGTTCATTGAAGCCGCAATTGTTATGCTCTGCGCATTTTGAGGTGAGAAATGTAGCGCAAAATGAGGGGATGTAAATTCTCATTGTTTGCTATATGATGCCGCCCGATTTTCATTCTTACTACGATTGCAGGAACCGTACACCATGCCAGTGTTACACAACCTCATTTCGAACGAAGAGCTGAAAGCGCGTATGTTGGCTGAAACCGAACCGCGCACGACGATCTCGTTCTATAAATATTTCACCATCGTTAACCCACAGGCGACGCGCGACACGCTGTACAAGGCGTTGACCGCCCTGAACGTCTTTGGCCGTATTTATCTGGCCCATGAAGGCATTAACGCCCAGATCAGCGTGCCGGAGAGCAAAGTCGACGCCTTGCGGGAATTTCTGTACGCCTTCGATCCGGCGCTGGATGGCCTGCGCCTGAACGTGGCGCTCGACGACGACGGTAAATCCTTCTGGGTGCTGCGTCTGAAAGTGCGTGAACGCATTGTGGCCGACGGCATCGACGATCCGACGTTTAACGCCAGCGATGTGGGCGAATATCTGAAAGCGGCCGAGGTGAACGCCATGCTTGACGATCCCGACGCCGTGTTCATCGATATGCGTAACCACTACGAATATGAAGTGGGCCACTTTGAAAACGCGCTCGAAATCCCGGCGGATACTTTCCGTGAGCAACTGCCAAAAGCGGTTGAGATGATGCAGGAGCATAAGGACAAGAAAATTGTCATGTACTGCACCGGGGGGATCCGCTGTGAGAAAGCCAGCGCGTACATGAAACACAAAGGCTTCAACAAGGTCTGGCATATCGAGGGCGGGATCATTGAGTATGCCCGTCGCGCGCGTGAGCAAGGGCTGCCGGTACGCTTTATCGGTAAGAACTTCGTCTTTGATGAGCGGATGGGAGAGCGTATTTCTGACGATGTGATCGCCCATTGCCATCAGTGCGGCACCGCCTGTGATACCCATACCAACTGCAAAAACGACGGTTGCCACCTGCTGTTTATTCAGTGCCCGTCCTGTGCAGAGAAGTTCAACGGCTGTTGCAGCGAGCTGTGTAGCGAGGAGAGCATGTTGCCGGAAGAGGAGCAGCGCCGCCGCCGTGCCGGTCGTGAGAATGGCAATAAGATCTTCAATAAGTCGCGTGGGCGTCTGAACACCCGTCTGGGTATTCCTGACCCGGAATAACGCTAAAACCTTGCCCGGTCGCAGGATGCTGACCGGGCGAGGGCATTACTTCTGCTGAACCCCTTCCACTGAAATAATCAGTTCCACGTCCTGCGACGCCGGGCCAAGATCGGTCGTGATGTTGAAGTCTTTCAGATGGATTTTACCTGTCGCTTCAAAGCCAGCACGTTTACCGCCCCACGGATCATCACCCTGACCAATCAGTTTTGCATCCAGCTTAACCGGCTTGGTCACGCCGTTCAGCGTCAGATTGCCGATGATATCCAGATCTTCACCCTCTTTTTTCACCTCGGTAGAGGTAAAGGTGGCCTGCGGGTATTTCGCAACGTTAAGGAAATCCGCACTGCGCAGGTGCTTATCGCGCTCGGCGTGGTTGGTATCCAGGCTGTTGGTGTTCAGGGTGACATTCACCTTATCGGCCGCCGGATTTTTCTCATCAAACGTGAAGGACCCGTCGAAATCCTTGAAGGTGCCGTACAGCCAGCTGTAGCCCAGATGCTGGATGCGGAAGTTCACAAAGGCGTGCTGACCTTGTTTATCAATTTTGTAGTCGGCTGCTACCGCGGCACCGGTGGTGAACAGCAGAGAACCTAAGGTTAATCCCAGCAGGCTTTTTTTCATTTTATGCTCCAGAGTCAGGTGACGCTTTGCCCAACATACGTGTCAGGGTGGCGTCTTTGTCGATAAAGTGGTGTTTGATGGCCGCAAGACCATGCAGTGCAGATAACGAGACCACGCCCCAGGCCAGCCACAGATGAACTGTCCCGGCCAGATCGGCCTGCGCTCCGGCATCGGCCAACAGGGCAGGGACGTCAAACAGACCGAAGACGCTGATTGGCTTGCCGTCAGCAGTGGAAATTAAATAGCCGCTGATGAGAATGGCGAACAGCACCGCGTACAGAGCTAAATGCGCCGCAGCGGCGGTCAGGCGCGTGGCGCGCGACTGGCTTTTCAGCGCCGGGGGAACCGGGGAGTAGTGTCGCCACAGCAGACGCACCACCAGGGCCAGCATCAGCATAAAGCCGATGCTTTTATGCAGCTCCGGTGCCTGGTGATACCAGCCATCGTAATAGCTGAGAGTAACCATCCATAATCCAAGGCCAAACATGCCATATACCGCAATAGCCATCAGCCAATGTAAACTCATGGAAATAACGCCATAGCGTGTGGGGGAATTACGCACCTGCATTGTGAATACCGAAATTAATTAGCGAGCGCTAAAAATGGCGTGGGTGAAACATTAATGCAAATGATATTTACAGATATTCATTATTAATTTTTGTTGTTCAGTATTTTCGAATGAATGTTGATATTGATAGTCAATGTGGTTGTTAATGGTTTGTAGGAAAGCTGCTCTGGGGCGGGTTATGACAAATTTATGATGTTCAAATAATTTATTCTGTAATTATAGTTACCTGAAGAATTGTCAATTTGTGTCAATATATCTCATCAGAAAAATACAATGTACAGAATATCGAGGAGCGCCAGTAACGACCACAGCACAATATAGAGCATTAAATGCTCGCGAATATTATTGACCAGATAATTCACAATACGACGCATGAGGATACCGATAATAAAAGGAAGAAAGGCTTCGGCAACCCGAAGCCTGACAGCATTATCGGCTAAAGCGCGACAGGGAGAAAGGCGTGAGATCAAATGGCGGGGCGATCTGCTGAGAGAATTGCGCGGCAATCTCACCCAGTACGCTGGCGAATTTGAAACCGTGACCGCTCAGGCCGGTAATCAGCAGCGTATTGTCGTGACCCGGCAGGGTGTCGATGATGAAATCTTCGTCCGGCGTGTTGTCATAGGTACAGGCTGCGCCATATAACAGGCCCCCGATACCCGGCAATATGTTGCGCAGGAATTTGAACGCTTCGGAGCCATCGCCAGGGTAAGCACCAAACGGCTTGCGCTCTTCCGGGGAGTTAATCACCTGCCCGCCGTTGTGTTTCCCAATCTTCAATGCATCTTTTTCCGACGGGAAGCCGTAGAACTGATCCCCGTCAGGCAGCTCGCCGGTGAACGCCGGGAAGTGATTCTGGTGGCTGTAACGGCCGTCGGACTGGAACCAGGAGAAAACCTTGCGCACAGGCTGGATCGGCAGGTCTGGCACCAGACGCGACACCCAGGTGCCAGCACTCACCAGCAGGCGATTGGCGCGGTATGGGCCTTCGGGCGTTTCGACGGTGACGCCGTCGTCCTGATGCGTAATCGCGTTGACCGGACAGTTAAACAGCTGCGCACAGCCAGCCTCTTTCGCCAGTGCAATCCAGGTTTTTATCGCCAGTTCGCTGCGCAGCACACCGGATTCGGCCTCAAAAAGACCGATATAGCCCTCGGGCACCTGAATTTCAGGCCAGCGTTTCATCACCGCCGCCGCGTCAAGCCGCTCAAGGTTAAGATTGAACTGACGGGCGCTTTGCTCAATGTTTGCCAGGAAGGACGACTCAGACGGCCCGAGATTGACGACGCCGGTGCGTTCAAAGACCGGCTCACCGCTGATTTGGGCCAGTTCATCCCATAGCGCCTGCGCACGCAATACCAGCGGCACATAGCGTTCACCTTCTCCGTAAGCATGACGCATCAGGCGGGTGTCGCCGTGGTGGCTGCCTTCGGTATGGGGCGGCATATGGGCATCAATCATTAGTACGTTTTGCCCCGCCCGGGTTGCGTAATAACCTGCCGCTGCACCGACAGATCCGCTGCCAATAATAATTAGATCGTATTTCATCGGGTTCTCTTTACGCGTTTCGTTGCTTAGCAGGGTAATTAAGACCGGACGGTTATACAAGGGCGAAATAAATGAGGCACCGTGAGGTGCCTTTTGGGGTGAGAATGAGACATTACATTAATGTCGCTGGTACTCATTTGCCTCGTAGTCACTGGATTCTATTTTTGCAATACCGGCTTCTAAAATAGAAATAAACTGACGTGCAACATCTGTTGTTAACCATAGCGTCTGCCCAACCTCCGCTTCTTCGGTGTCAGGGTGGTCCGGGGTCTGGTAATGCAAACGCAGCATCAGTGCGTCGTAGCTATCTACAGTGCTGATATCCCAGCCAACAAGTGGATGTGTCTGGATGACTTCATTATTCTTTTCCATCATAACCCCCTGAATACGTGTTAAAAGACAACGACTGTGAGGTTCAATGCGTGTTTTTCTGAAGCAATTTCAGTATATCAATAAATAAGGCTTATGAAGGGAAAAAGAAACAGGGAGCAAGACATTTTTGTATCTTTTAGGATTGTTTGAACATTAAAACATCATCTTGCAGATGATTTTTGATGGAGTCAGTCAGATTATTCGCAGTTCCGTTATGCAAACGAAAAAAAAGCCGGGGCGACCCGGCAAAAAAAACAAAGAGGGAGAAAATTAATCGGTAATAAACCAGTCGTCAGCGCTTTCCCAGGTTTCCTGTAAAATTTCGCTGATGCGTTCTTTATCTTCTTTGGCACCACCGATAACCGAAAGATTGTTAGACCCGGCATAACGCACGGTGACAGCACCTTCGCGTTCGGGAAAGGAGTCATTTATACGGCGGGAAAATTCACCCGCCAGCGCGTCCAGCGCACCAGCAGGCAAAGCAGTTGTTCTGGCAATGGTGACTTCGATACGCATAGTTGCCCCCTGTGTAATATACTGTTTATTTATACAGTCATATTGTGGAACTTACAACAGGGGGGCCAACAATTTTTAACCTTTCACCGTCCAGTGCACGGTTTCACCCGCGAGGAACGGGATCAGCGTGTCATCCGTCAGCGCAATAGACTCCACCACGCGGCTCTCTTCACGCACCAGCTCAACGTAGGTCTCATTGACCGGCAGGCCGTAGAAGCGAGGGCCGTTAAGGGAGCAGAAGGCCTCGAAGTGCTGCAGGGCGTTCATCTCGTCAAACACCTGGGCGTAGCTGGCCAGTGCGGTAGGGGCGTTGAAGCAGCCTGCGCAGCCACAGCTGGCCTCTTTGCGGTGACGGGCATGCGGGGCAGAGTCGGTGCCGAGGAAGGCGCGCTCAAAGCCGCTGGCGACCAGTTCACGCAGCGCCTGCTGGTGGATGTTGCGCTTGAGGATCGGCAGGCAATAAAGGTGTGGGCGCACGCCGCCTACCAGCATGTGGTTGCGGTTGAACATCAGGTGCTGCGGAGTGATGGTAGCGGCCAGCAGTTCGTTACCGTCGCGCACGTACTCGGCCGCGTCTTTGGTCGTGATGTGTTCAAACACCACTTTCAGACCCGGCAGGCGCTGGCGCAGCGGTTCCATCACAGACTCGATAAAACGTGCTTCGCGGTCGAAGATGTCGATCTCGGCATGGGTGACTTCGCCATGCACCAGCAGCGGCATTCCCAGTTTTTCCATGCGCTCCAGCACCGGCATAATCGCATCAATGCTGGTCACGCCATGGCTGGAGTTGGTGGTGGCGTTGGCCGGATAGAGCTTGGCGGCGGTAAAGACCCCTTCGTTAAAGCCGCGTTCGATCTCGTTTGGATCGAGCGTGTCGGTCAGATAACAGGTCATCAGCGGGGTAAAATCGTGACCGGCAGGCACGGCAGCAAGAATGCGCTGACGATAGGCAATCGCCGCGTCGACCGTGGTGACGGGCGGTACCAGGTTTGGCATAACAATCGCGCGGCCATAAATTTCACTGGTATACGGCACGACAGTGTTGAGCATATCGCCATCGCGAAGATGGATATGCCAGTCGTCTGGGCGGCGAATTTTCAAAACCTGGGATGGTGCAGTCATGGATAGGCTCCGGCTGAGTGAGATGATTTTTGCCGGACACAAAGAATAGAGGGAAACGTTTTCGTTTGCACTCTTTTCCGCAAAAAAAGGCGCCGAAGCGCCTCAGAGGTTAATCGACGAAGGGGATAACAATCTCACCCGGTTTCACTTCGATCCCTTTTGCGTACTTTTTCGCCAGTGCTTCGCCCTTGCTGTTGTCTTCACGCAGAATGTAGGCCGGCTGGTGGTTGAAGTAGTTTTGCAGCGACTGATTCAGGTAGGGCATGAGCGTTTGCAGAACCGGTTTCATTTTATCCGGGGACACCACAGCGTCGGTAATCTCCATCTGCTGCAGATAGATTGCGCCCTGGTCTTTATTGAAGACCGGCAGCGCTTTTAATTTCAGTTTGATATTGGCTTTCTGGCTGCCGAACAGCGAGTTCATATCCAGGCTTGCATCCCCGGAGAGCATCACTTTGTTCGGCTCTTCACGGCCAATCTGGCTGGCGAGGTTGGTCAGGACAATATGCGCATCGGCCACACCCGGGACGCCAATATCTTTCGCAAAGTTATTGCGCTTTTGCAGGGCCTGATTGATCTCTTGTTCACTGACGGTGTACTGGGTGAGCTGATTACAACCAACCAGCAGGCCGCTGACGATCAACGCAGTGGCAATAACGAATTTTTTCATGGTTTTCCTCGACATAGTGTCAGCGCTTCAATCCTGACGCGCCAGTATGTCAGGGGAGAGAGTGGCAGACCAGCAGAAAAAACTGATATCTGGGTCTGCCCGTCGATCAGGCGCCGGGTTCCAGAATGCCGGGCACGCGACGTTTATGGCTGAACTGCCAGCCCAGCGCAAAAAAGGTGAGAACCCCGATCAACGCCAGCATGACCCACGGCAACTCAGGCTGGTGGAAGACTTTTCCGGCATCAAATAACCAGCCGCCACCGGCATACCCCAGCGCGCCGCCAATCGCCAGCCCAAGACGGCTAAAGCCCATATAGCTTCCCCGCGAGCGCGGGTCGGCCAGTTCGGCGCTCAGGGTTTCCCGGGCCGGTTCGGCAATGATTGAGCCGATATAGAACAGGCAAATCAGCATAAACAGCTGTTGCAGGGAATCTACCATGCCGATGGGCAGCATGCTCAGGGACATCAGCAGCAGCCCCGCCATCAGACGGTGCTCAAGACGGAACCGTTTTTCACTCCAGCGGGCAATCGGGTAGAGCAGAGAAAGAGAGAGGCAGGCTTCAATGGCGTACATCCATTTCACCGCTGCTGCGGAGCCCGCCACATCATTGACCATGATTGGCAGCATCAGCATTACCTGCACCCCCAGCATGTAATAGCCTGCCAGGGTCAGCACATAGGTGATAAAGCGTTTATCGCGCCAGACCCGATCCAGCCCTTCGCGCACCGGCGCTTTCACGGTGGAGAGTTTCCATGCCGGTAACAGCCAGGCATTAAAGGCTGCGCAAAGGATAAACAGCACCGCGCCCGTGGCGCACACCAGACGAAAATCATACTGCAGCAGCCAACTGCCCAGCAGTGCGCCCACCACCGCCCCGGCACTGTCCTGCATCATCAGCAGGGAGAAAAAGCGTCCGCGATGCTGAGGGCGGATCAGTTTGACCACCAACGCCGTACGCGGCGGGTCGAACAGCGTGCCGCCCAGCCCGGAAATAATGCAGGAGACCCACAGCACCCATGGCTCATGGGCAATAGCCATGGTGGCAAACCCTGCCGCCCGCAGCAGCATGCCGGTGACGATCATCGGTTTGGCGCCGAAGCGATCGGCAATTGCGCCGCCGAACACCCCTAGCCCCTGCTGAACAAACTGGCGCATACCCAGCGCAATGCCGACCATCAGCGCCGCCCAGCCCATCTGATCGACAAAGCGAATTGAAATTAGCGGAAAAACGACAAAAAAGCCGAGCACAACCAGCATGTTATCAACGAGCAGGAAGTATTTGCCCAGACGGCGTGCGTGTGAGATACGGGACATTTCCCCTCCAGGGAAATATACCCGTCCATACTTCAAGTTGCCGGTGCGTTGACATGACTCGGCCCATGGCCTCGCCCCTTTGGGGCCAGCGCAAGCGCTGTCACTTACTGGGGTAGGCGCCTGGGGATTCGCTGCGTCGCCGCCTTCCTGCAACTCGAATTATTTAGGGTATAAAGATGATGAGCGCGCTAATATTCTGCGGCCTCGCCCGGTTTTTTCCCACAGCGCAGGCGACAATATTTTTTTATCAAAAAGGTACTTTGATTGAGGCTTTTAATCGAAAAATGTGAAAAGTCTTCAAAATGGTATGTCACTGTTTTCCCAGACGGCAGCGGCGCAGGTATAGTAAAGCTAACGGGTCAAGGTTGTAACTGGAAGGAGTTGTATCCATGTTTGGCTATCGCAGTAATGTGCCTAAAGTGCGCCTGACGACTGACCGGCTGGTGGTTCGTCTGGTGCATGAGCGTGATGCCTGGCGTCTGGCGGACTACTACGCAGAGAATCGTCAGTTTTTAAAACCCTGGGAGCCCGTGCGGGATGAGAGCCACTGTTATCCTTCTGGCTGGCAGGCCCGACTGAGCATGATTGCCGAGTTTCACAAGCAAGGCTCGGCATTCTATTTTGCGCTGCTCGACCCCGATGAGAAAGAGATCATCGGGATCGCCAACTTTTCTAATGTGGTGCGGGGATCTTTTCACGCCTGCTACCTGGGCTATTCCATCGGGCAAAAATGGCAGGGGCAGGGGCTAATGTTTGAGGCCTTAACCTCGGCTATCCGCTATATGCAGCGCACCCAGCATATGCACCGCATTATGGCCAACTATATGCCGCACAATCAGCGCAGTGGCGATCTGCTGGCGCGCCTCGGATTTGACAAAGAGGGCTATGCCAAGGACTACCTGTTGATTGACGGCGAATGGCGCGATCATGTCCTGACAGCGCTGACGACTAAAGAGTGGAGCGCAGGACGCTAAGGAACAGAGATGAAATATCAACTAACCGCCACAGAAGCGCGCGTCATTGGCTGCCTGCTGGAAAAACAGGTCACCACGCCGGAACAGTATCCGCTCTCGGTGAATGCCGTTACCCTGGCCTGCAATCAAAAAACCAACCGTGAACCGGTGATGAATCTGGCTGAACATGAAGTGCAGGAGCAACTCGATGCGCTGGTAAAACGGCACTATCTGCGCACCGTCAGCGGCTTTGGCAACCGCGTCACCAAATATGAACAGCGGTTTTGTAACTCCGAGTTTGGCGCGTTAAAGCTGAACCCGGCTGAAGTGGCGCTGATCGCCACTCTGCTCCTGCGTGGGGCGCAAACGCCTGGCGAACTGCGTACCCGGGCCGCGCGCATGCACGAGTTCGCAGATATGCAGGAAGTAGAGCAGGCGCTTGAGGGCCTTGCCACCCGGGAAGATGGTCCTTTTGTTCTGCGTCTGGCGCGCGAGCCGGGCAAGCGCGAGAGCCGCTATATGCACCTTTTCAGCGGTGAAGTTGATACCGCCGACGCGGCACCCGAGGCCGTAGCGCCGGTTGCGGATGAGACCCTGCTGGCTCGCGTTGAAGCGCTGGAAAATGAAGTCGAAGAACTGAAACAGCGACTCGATTCGCTGCTGGCACATCTGGGAGATTAACGGTGACAAAATTACGTGTAGGCGTTGTAGGGCTGGGCGGAATCGCACAGAAAGCCTGGCTGCCGGTGCTGAGCACTGCAACAGACTGGACATTGCAGGGTGCCTGGTCGCCGTCGCGGGATAAGGCGCTGCGCATCTGCGAGTCCGTGCGCATGCCTTATTATCCGTCGCTACAGGATTTGGCCCGCGACTGTGATGTGGTCTTTGTCCACACCTCCACCGTCACTCACTATCAGGTTGTCAGCGAGCTGCTGCAGGCGGGCGTTCATGTTTGCGTCGATAAACCGCTGGCCGACAACCAGGCCGACGCTGAGCGGCTCATTGACCTCGCTGCACAGAAGAAGCTCACCCTGATGGTCGGCTTTAACCGCCGCTTCGCGCCCCTCTATCGGCAGCTCAAAACGCAGCTCACCGGTGCGGCATCGCTGCGGATGGACAAGCACCGGGCCGACAGTATCGGGCCAAACGATCTGCGCTTTACCCTGCTAGATGATTATCTCCATGTGGTGGATACCGCGCTGTGGCTAGCGGGGGATGATGCCCGGCTTACCGGCGGCACGCTGCAAACCAACGATCAGGGGGCGATGGTCTATGCTGAGCACCATTTCAGCGCAGGCAATGTGCAAATCACCACCTCCATGCACCGCCGGGCGGGCAGCCAGCGGGAGTGGATCCAGGCGGTGACCGACGGTGCGCTTCTGGATATTACCGACATGCGCGAGTGGCGTGAGGAGCGGGGGGCAGGAGTTATTACGCCAGCCATCCCGGGCTGGCAAAGCACGCTTGAACAGCGCGGCTTTGCGGGCTGCGCGCGTCACTTTATCGAATGCGTGCAAAATCAGACGGTTCCTGAAACCTCGGGCGAACAGGCGATCCGCGCCCAGCGTATCGTGGAGAAGCTCTGGCGCGAGGCCATGAGCGAATAACCCGCTGTAACATCTGCCCATAGCAATTCCTATGTTTACGAGTAGACTAGGCGCGTTTTCAGTTTTCCAGGTCGGGTAAGCATCGCGCCGCCCGGCGAAATTACGCCTGCTCTGCAGGCGTTTTGTTTCAGGTAGTGGACGCTCACATTAATGAACCTATTAAAATCGCTGGCTGCCGTCAGCTCGATGACCATGTTTTCGCGCGTGCTCGGCTTTGCGCGCGACGCCATTGTGGCGAGGGTCTTTGGCGCAGGGATGGCGACTGACGCCTTTTTTGTTGCTTTTAAACTGCCCAACCTGCTGCGCCGTATCTTTGCCGAAGGCGCATTCTCTCAGGCTTTCGTCCCCATCCTGGCGGAATACAAAAGTAAACAGGGGGAAGATGCGACTAAGGTGTTTGTCTCCTACGTCTCGGGCTTGCTGACCCTTGCCCTGGCGATCGTCACGGTGATCGGGATGTTAGCGGCACCCTGGGTGATCATGGTCACCGCGCCAGGATTTGCCGATACTGCCGATAAATTTGCCCTGACCTCGCAGCTGCTGCGCATTACGTTTCCCTATATTCTGCTGATCTCGCTGGCGTCGCTGGTGGGGGCGATCCTCAACACCTGGAACCGCTTCTCGGTCCCGGCGTTTGCCCCGACGTTCCTGAACGTCAGCATGATCGGCTTTGCGCTGTTCGCCGCGCCGCACTTCCATCCGCCGGTGTTGGCGCTGGCCTGGGCGGTGACGGTGGGGGGCGTGCTACAGCTGGCATATCAACTGCCGCACCTGAAGAAAATCGGCATGCTGGTGCTGCCGCGCATTAACCTGCGTGATGCCGGAGCGATGCGGGTGGTGAAGCAGATGGGGCCGGCGATCCTCGGCGTCTCGGTGAGCCAGATTTCCCTTATCATCAACACCATCTTTGCCTCGTTCCTTGTCTCCGGGTCGGTCTCATGGATGTACTATGCCGACCGCCTGATGGAGTTCCCGTCCGGGGTGCTGGGGGTGGCGCTGGGCACCATCCTGCTGCCGTCACTCTCCCGCAGCTTTGCCAGCGGCAACCATGATGAGTACTGCCGTCTGATGGACTGGGGGCTGCGCCTCTGCTTCCTGTTGGCACTGCCGAGCGCGGTGGCCCTGGGCATTCTCGCCAAACCGTTGACCGTTTCCCTGTTCCAGTACGGAAAATTCACCGCCTTTGACGCCGCCATGACCCAGCGGGCGCTGGTGGCCTATTCCGTCGGCCTGATGGGGCTGATCGTGGTGAAAGTGTTGGCCCCGGGTTTCTACTCGCGTCAGGACATCAAGACCCCGGTGAAGATTGCCATCGTCACCCTGATTATGACGCAGGTAATGAACCTGGCTTTTATTGGCCCGCTGAAGCATGCCGGTCTGTCGCTCTCCATCGGTCTGGCGGCCTGCCTTAACGCCGGGTTGCTCTACTGGCAGCTGAGAAAGCAGCAGATCTTTACCCCGCAGCCGGGATGGTCGAGCTTCCTGTTACGACTGGTCATTGCGGTGCTGGTGATGGCTGCGGCGCTGGTTGGCATGCTGTACGTAATGCCGGACTGGTCGCTGGGCACGATGCCTTATCGACTGCTGCGCCTGATGGCGGTAGTGGTGGTGGGTGTTGTGGCCTACTTCGCAACCCTCGCCGTGCTGGGCTTTAAGGTAAAAGAGTTCGCCCGCCGTACGGCTTAAGGCAAAATCTAAAGCAAAAAAGGGGAGTACCTGTCGGTACTCCCCGTTCTCTGTCTGTCCCGTTCGGGCAATTAGATCGAAAACTTCTTCCCACTGCTGCGTGAGCTGGATGTCTGGCCATTCGCGCCATACAGGGCCGGTTCCTGGTGCGGCTTCAGCACGTCCAGCGCCTGCTGGTTGCGGCTGATTTGCCCTTCAAGTAACCAGCCGTTGTGCTGATTGAGGTCGCGCAGATGCTGAGTTTTTTCAGTAATAGTTTGCCAGCGATCGGCCACATCATCATTTGCACTATGGCGTGCAGATTGCTCGGTTCGTCGCTGCTGCTCCAGATAATCCAGAGTGGCCAGCAGGGAGCTTTTATCTTCGGTAATGCGCTGCAGGGCGCTGCCGTTGACATTCCCGGCAGAGAGCTGCTGCTGCTCGGCGTCCATAACCGTTTTCAGGTCGTTTAATACGACCGTCATGTGATCCATTATTTCCGTCAGACGACTCATACGGCGATTACTCTAAGAAACTTTGCGCATCCTGGATCAGCGCGTCAGCGATTTTACTGGTATCCATTTTTAGCTCACCGTTACGGATCGCGGTTTTCAGCGCTTCAACACGTTCCATGTTGATATCGTTGCTGCCTGGCTGCATCAGTTTTGCCTGGGCATCGCTCAGCGTGACGCTGGTGCTGTTAGTCGCAGCAGATTTTTGCGTGCGCGTTTTAGCTGTCGCAGTGTCATTCATTTCGCGAGGTTGTACAGTGCTAACCGGCTTCAGGGACGATGTACGATCAATGCTCATTATGGTGTCCTCATCGAGGGTTGGCGGCGTTAGCGCCTGACATTATCATTTGTTAATGATTTATCGGCAGTCGCCGCATAATCTTTAAAAAGATTATAGGTTAATCAGAATATTCCCATCAGAATCGACCGTGCCGCTCACTACCTGGCCTGAAATCATCCTGACGCGGGCGTTTTGCGCCACGGCCGCATTGTTCAACGCTTTCCCTTCGCTGTTAACGCTAAAGCCTTCGCCGCTGGCGATCACCATTACTCGCTGTCCGGCTTTGATTCGCCATGACTGGCGCAGCATCGACAGTTGCAGAGGTTGCCCGGGCACCAGATCGCGCAAGCTAACGGCGTTCTGCGCCTGGTGAATATCCAGAATCGTGCGCGGCGGGAGCTGATCCAGCCTGCCGCGTTTCAGCGTAACGCTGTCTGGCTGCAAGGCCGCACCCCGGGGGATGTTCCGGGACGCGACAACATAATCGCCCGTCGCCTGAACTGCAACCTGTATAAACCGTTTTCCCGTGTCACAACGTGCCGTGACGCTCACGTTACCCCACTGTCGGGTGTTGCCAGCGACGCTGAATTCAGGCGTTTCGCAGGTGGGGAGCATGTTGGCTGGCGTGCGGATCTGAACCGAAACCTCATCGCTAAATCCAGCCAGTCGCTGGGCAAAAAACGCCGTCAGCTGAGCATTCAGATCCTGTGCCTGAGAGAGAGCGCTCCAGAGGAGCAGGGTTGCGGTCAAACCACCTTTGAGTGCCATATCGTCCGTTACCGTCGGATTACAGAATGAGCAGGATTCTACCTGTAGCGGGTGGGCATCAACGCAATAAATAGCGACGCATTTTGCGCTTATTCCGTCGATGACGGAGACGGGTTGAGATTTAAGCTATCCACTGAAATTTTGCCATCAGCGGAGGAGACATGCTCGATAAACTCGACGCCGCGCTACGTTTTCAGCAAGAAGCGCTCAACTTGCGTGCCCAGCGTCAGGAGATTCTGGCCGCCAATATCGCAAACGCCGATACCCCCGGGTTTCAGGCGCGTGATATCGATTTTTCCAGTGAATTAAAGAAAGTGATGGAGCGTGGTCGGGCCGAAAACAGCGGTGTTGCCCTTGCGCTGACCTCTGCACGTCATATTCCTGCAGAGACCGTCACGACCCCCAATACCGATTTACTTTATCGCATCCCGGATCAGCCATCTCTGGACGGTAACACCGTCGATATGGATCGGGAGCGTACGCAGTTCGCTGATAACAGTCTCAAGTACCAGATGGGGCTGACCGTTCTCGGTGGACAGATTAAAGGCATGATGAGTGTTCTGCAGGGAGGCAACTAATAATGGCCTTACTCAATATCTTTGATATCGCGGGTTCCGCGCTGACCGCGCAATCCCAACGTCTGAACGTGGCCGCCAGTAACATGGCGAACGCCGACAGCGTGACCGGCCCGGATGGCCAACCCTACCGCGCTAAACAGGTTGTGTTCCAGGTGGATGCTGCACCGGGTGCGGCAACCGGCGGGGTAAAAGTGGCCAACGTGATTGAGAGCCAGGCCCCGGACAAACTGGTGTACGAGCCGGGCAACCCGCTGGCCGACGCCAGTGGCTACGTCAAAATGCCGAACGTGGATGTGGTGGGTGAAATGGTTAACACCATGTCGGCGTCCCGCAGCTACCAGGCTAACGTAGAAGTGCTGAACACCGTAAAGAGCATGATGCTTAAAACGCTCACTCTGGGCCAGTAAAGGAGAGATCAATGTCCATTGCAGTCAATGTAAATGACAGGACGGCTACGACTGGCGTCGGTGGCACTACCGGCAGTAACTCCCTCACCGGAAGCAATGCTTCCGATCTGCAGGGCAGCTTTCTGACGCTGCTGGTCGCCCAGCTTAAAAACCAGGATCCAACCAACCCGATGCAGAACAACGAACTGACCACGCAGCTTGCGCAGATCAGTACGGTGAGCGGCATCGAGAAACTGAACACCACGCTGGGTTCTATTTCCGGGCAGATCGACAACAGCCAGTCGATGCAGGCCAGCACGCTGATTGGCCATGGCGTGATGATCCCTGGTTCGACCGTTCTGGCGGGCACCAGTGGTGCCGAAGGCTCGACCACCACCTCAACCACGCCATTTGGTGTTGAGTTGCAGCAGAGCGCAGACAAAGTGACGGCCACTATCACCGATAAGTCCGGTGCAGTGATACGGACTATTGACATTGGCGAGCTGAAAGCAGGCGTCCATACCTTTACCTGGGATGGTACTCAGACCGACGGCAGCACGGCACCAAACGGCTCTTACAACGTAGCGATTTCCGCCAGCAGCGGCAGCACGCAGCTGGTGGCACAGCCACTGCAGTTTGCAATGGTGCAGGGTGTGATCCGCAGCGGTGGCGGTAACACGCTGGATCTCGGCACTTACGGTACCACCACGCTCGACGAAGTTCGGCAGATTATTTAAGCCCTAACATTTACCAGGAGTAACTCATGGCCTTTTCACAAGCGGTCAGCGGCCTGAATGCTGCAGCCACTAACCTCGACGTCATTGGTAACAACATTGCCAACTCCGCGACCTACGGCTTTAAGTCCGGTAGCGCGTCATTCGCGGACATGTTCGCCGGTTCCAAAGTCGGTCTGGGCGTAAAAGTCGCCGGGATCACCCAGGACTTTTCAGATGGTACCACCACCAACACCGGTCGTGGTCTGGATGTGGCTATCAGCCAGAGCGGTTTTTTCCGTATGCTCGACAGCAACGGTTCTGTTTTTTACAGCCGTAACGGTCAGTTCAGCCTGGACGAAAACCGCAACCTGGTGAACATGCAGGGCTTACAGCTGACCGGCTATCCGGCAGCAGGTAGCCCTCCGACGGTTCAGACCGGTGCTAACCCACAGGCGATCACCATCCCTAATGACCTGATGCCCGCGAAAGCGACCAGCACTGCGGCGCAGCAGATCAACCTGAACTCCACGGACAGCGTGCCGAACATTGCGTTTGACGCGACCAATGCCAACCCGGATTCAGACAGCTTCAACAAGAAAGGCACTATCACCGTTTACGACAATCAGGGTAACGCCCACAACATGTATGTCTACTACGTAAAAAAAGCAGACAACAAATGGGATCTCTACACCCAGGACGGTAGCGTGACGAACGGTAAAATTACTAAAGCTGCACAGATGAACTTCGACAGCAACGGTAACCTGGACGGTATCTACAACTACAACGCCGCTGGCGTGTTGAGCGCGACCCCAAATGGCAACCCGGCGATCAACGTGACGACCGATCCACTGAGCGGCGCGCTGCCGGTGACCTTCTCCCTGAGCTTCCTGAACTCCATGCAGCAGAACACCGGGGCGAACAACATCGTGGCAACCAACCAGAACGGCTACAAGCCGGGCGACCTGGTTAGCTATCAGATCAACGATGACGGTACCGTGGTAGGTAACTACTCCAACGAACAAAACCAGGTGCTGGGTCAGATCGTCATGGCGAACTTCGCCAACAACGAAGGCCTGCAGTCTGAAGGTAACAACGTCTGGTCTGCTACCCAGTCTTCAGGCGTGGCGCTGCTGGGCACCGCCGGTTCCGGTAACTTCGGTACCCTGACCAACGGCGCGCTGGAAGCTTCCAACGTCGACCTGAGTAAAGAGCTGGTCAATATGATCGTCGCGCAGCGTAACTATCAGTCGAACGCGCAGACCATCAAAACGCAGGATCAGATCCTCAACACGCTGGTTAACCTCCGCTAAGTAGCTGACGGGATAGCTTAATGGATCACGCAATATATACCGCGATGGGCGCTGCCAGTCAGACGCTCAATCAGCAGGCAGTCACCGCCAGTAACCTGGCGAACGCCTCGACGCCAGGCTTCCGTGCGCAGCTCAATGCAATGCGCGCCGTGCCGGTGGAAGGGCTTTCCCTGCCGACGCGTACGTTGGTCACCGCCTCCACCCCAGGTGCCGATATGACACCGGGGCAGATGGACTATACCTCGCGCCCGCTCGACGTGGCGCTGCAGCAGGACGGCTGGCTGGCGGTTCAAACGGCCGACGGCAGCGAAGGCTACACCCGTAACGGTAACATCCAGGTGGATTCGGTCGGGCAACTGACCATCCAGGGACATCCGGTTATCGGTGAAGGCGGCCCGATCACCGTGCCGGAAGGCTCGGAGATCACCATCGCGGCAGACGGGACCATCTCGGCCCTGAACCCCGGCGATCCGCCAAACACCGTAGCGCCGGTTGGCCGCCTGAAGCTGGTAAAAGCCGAAGGTTTTGAAGTGCAGCGTGGCGACGACGGCATGTTCCGTCTGACCCAGGCGGCGCAGGCGACCCGTGGCGCGACCTTACAGGCCGACCCGAGCATTCGCGTCATGTCTGGCGTGCTGGAAGGCAGTAACGTTAAGCCGGTCGCGGCGATGACCGACATGATCGCCAGCGCGCGCCGTTTTGAAATGCAGATGAAGGTCATCTCCAGCGTTGATGAAAACGCCGGGCGCGCCAACCAGCTGCTGTCAATGAGTTAACAGGACACCTTATGATCAGTTCTTTATGGATCGCGAAAACCGGCCTCGACGCACAGCAAACCAATATGGACGTCATCGCCAACAACCTGGCGAACGTCAGCACCAACGGTTTTAAGCGTCAGCGTGCGGTTTTCGAAGATTTGCTTTATCAGACCATCCGTCAGCCGGGTGCGCAGTCGTCTGAACAGACCACGCTGCCATCCGGTCTGCAGATCGGTACCGGTGTTCGTCCGGTGGCGACCGAGCGTCTGCACAGCCAGGGTAACCTGTCTCAGACCAACAACAGCAAAGACGTGGCAATCAAAGGCCAGGGCTTCTTCCAGGTGCAGTTGCCGGACGGTACCTCGGCCTACACCCGTGACGGCTCGTTCCAGGTGGATCAGAACGGCCAGCTGGTGACGGCGGGCGGTTTCCAGGTGCAACCTGCCATCACCATTCCGGCTAATGCCCTGAGCATTACTATCGGCCGTGACGGGATTGTGAGCGTGACCCAGCAGGGCCAGGCCGCGCCGGTGCAGGTAGGCCAGCTTAACCTGACCACCTTCATGAACGACACCGGTCTGGAAAGCATCGGTGAGAACCTGTACATCGAAACTCAGTCTTCCGGCGCGCCAAACGAGAGCACGCCAGGTCTGAACGGTTCAGGTCTGCTGTACCAGGGGTATGTGGAAACCTCAAACGTCAACGTCGCGGAAGAGCTGGTGAATATGATCCAGGTTCAGCGCGCGTACGAAATTAACAGCAAAGCAGTGTCGACGACCGACCAGATGCTGCAGAAACTGACGCAACTCTAAGGTGTAGTCCGGTGCGGTTCGCGCCGCACCGGCTCCCTGTTTTCGAAGATGAAGGCAATGCAAAAACTCGCGGCGATTCGTTATCCGATAGTGACCCTCCTGGCCGTTACCCTGACCGGTTGCGCCTGGATCCCGTCTCAACCTCTGGTGCAGGGTGCGACTTCCGCCCAACCCGTTCCTGGCCCGATGCCAGTCGCGAATGGCTCTATTTTCCAGACAGCGCAGCCGATTAACTACGGTTATCAGCCGATGTTTGAAGACCGTCGCCCACGTAATATCGGCGATACGCTGACCATCCAGCTTCAGGAAAACGTCAGCGCCAGCAAAAGCTCCTCAGCCAATGCCAGCCGCGACGGGAAAACCAATTTTGGTTTCGACACTGTGCCACGTTACCTCGAAGGACTCTTCGGTAATGCCCGCGCCGATGTTGAGACGTCTGGCGGCAACTCCTTTAATGGTAAAGGCGGCGCCAATGCCAGCAACACCTTTAGCGGCACGTTGACGGTGACCGTTGACCAGGTGCTGGCGAACGGCAATTTACATGTTGTGGGTGAAAAACAGATCGCCATTAATCAGGGCACTGAGTTCATTCGCTTCTCCGGTGTGGTTAACCCTCGCACCATCAGCGGCTCCAACACCGTACCGTCCACCCAGGTGGCCGATGCGCGCATTGAGTACGTCGGCAACGGCTACATCAATGAAGCGCAGAATATGGGCTGGTTGCAGCGTTTCTTCCTTAATTTATCGCCGATGTAAGCGAGGTGACCTATGTTTAAATCCCTCTTCGGGATCCTGTTGGTGCTGGTGGCAACTGTTGCCCAGGCCGACCGTATCCGCGATCTCACAAGTGTTCAGGGTGTGCGGGAAAACTCACTGATCGGTTACGGCCTGGTGGTGGGACTGGACGGCACGGGTGACCAGACGACCCAGACCCCTTTTACTACGCAGAGCCTGAATAACATGCTCTCCCAGCTCGGCATTACGGTGCCCGCCGGGACCAACATGCAGCTGAAAAACGTGGCGGCCGTGATGGTCACCGCCTCCTACCCGGCCTTTTCCCGCCAGGGACAGACCATCGACGTGGTGGTCTCCTCCATGGGTAACGCGAAAAGCCTGCGTGGCGGTACGCTGCTGATGACGCCGCTGAAAGGGGTGGACAGCCAGGTGTATGCCCTCGCGCAGGGTAATATTCTGGTCGGCGGGGCAGGTGCGTCCGCAGGCGGCAGCAGCGTGCAGGTAAACCAGCTCAATGGCGGCCGTATTACCAACGGGGCGATCATTGAGCGTGAACTGCCGACCCAGTTCGGCACCGGGAACACCATCAACCTGCAGCTGAACGACGACGACTTCACCATGGCGCAGCAGATCGCTGACACCATTAACCGTGGTCGCGGCTATGGCAGTGCCACGGCGCTGGACGCCCGCACCGTGCAGATCCGTGTCTCCAGCGGCAACAGCAACCAGGTTCGCCTGCTGGCGGATATCCAGAACATGGAAGTAAACGTCACGCCGCAGGATGCCAAAGTGATCATCAACTCCCGTACCGGTTCGGTGGTAATGAACCGTGAAGTGACTCTGGACAACTGTGCCGTGGCGCAGGGTAACCTCTCGGTCACCGTCAACCGCTCGGCTAACGTCAGCCAGCCGGATACGCCGTTTGGCGGCGGTGAAACCGTGGTGACGCCGCAGACCCAGATTGATATGCGTCAGAGCGGCGGCTCGCTGCAGAGCGTGCGCTCCAGCGCCAACCTGAACAACGTGGTGCGTGCACTGAATGCGCTCGGCGCGACCCCGATCGATCTGATGTCGATTCTGCAATCCATGCAGAGCGCAGGCTGCCTGCGCGCCAAAGTGGAAATTATCTGATGCTGACCGATAGCAAACTGCTGAGCAGCGCGGCCTGGGATACCCAGTCGCTCAACGAACTGAAATCCAAAGCAGGCAAAGATCCGGCGGGTAATATCCGCCCGGTTGCCCGCCAGGTGGAAGGGATGTTTGTCCAGATGATGCTGAAAAGCATGCGTGAGGCGCTACCGAAAGATGGCATCTTCAGCAGCGATTCAACGCGTCTGTATACCAGCATGTATGACCAGCAGATTGCGCAGCAGATGACTTCCGGTAAAGGGCTGGGGCTGGCGGATGTGATTGTTAAGCAGATGGCGGCCGCCCAGGGCGTGCCGCCGGAAGAGACCCCTCAACAGGTACCGATGAAGTTCGACCTGGAAAGGGTGACCAGCTATCAAAACCAGTCCCTGACGCAAATGGTGCGTAAAGCGGTGCCGAAAGTGCCAGAAAGTAACGATGAGCCGCTCACCGGCGACAGCAAAGACTTCCTGGCCCAGCTCTCGCTCCCGGCGCGTCTTGCCAGCCAGCAGAGCGGGGTGCCGCATCACCTGATTCTGGCCCAGGCGGCGCTGGAATCTGGCTGGGGGCAACGGCAGATCCGTCGTGAGAACGGCGAGCCAAGCTTCAACATCTTTGGTGTGAAGGCCACAGGAAGCTGGAAAGGGCCAACCACCGACATCACCACCACCGAATATGAAAACGGTGAAGCGAAGAAAATTAAAGCGAAGTTCCGCGTCTACAGCTCATATCTGGAAGCGCTTTCGGACTATGTCGGGGTGCTGAGCCGTAACCCACGCTATGCGGCAGTGACTCAGGCCGCCACGGCAGAGCAGGGTGCGCAAGCGTTGCAGCAAGCGGGCTACGCCACCGATCCGCAGTATGCCCGTAAGCTGACCAGCATGATCCAGCAGCTTAAAGCGATGGGTGAAAAAGTGAGCAAAGCATACAGCAACGATATCGAAAATCTGTTCTGAAAGTTCTCAAGTCCGGCTGGGGGCTGCCGATAATCTCCAACAGGACTCGTGTCTGAAAGTATAAAAGGAACCCCCATGTCCAGTTTGATCAACAGCGCCATGAGTGGCCTCAGCGCGGCACAGGCTGCGTTGAATACCGCCAGTAATAACATTTCAAGCTACAACGTGGCGGGATACACCCGTCAGACCACGGTGCTGAGCGCCTCAAACAGCACCCTGACAGGCGGCGGTTGGGTTGGCAACGGCGTGTATGTCTCCGGGGTACAGCGCGAATATGATTCATTCATTACCAACCAGCTGCGCGCCGCGCAGAACCAGAGCAGCGCCCTGACCACCCGCTACCAGCAGATGTCCAAAATTGACGACGTTCTGTCCGGCAGCACAAACAGCCTGGCGACGACGCTGCAGGATTTCTTCAGCAGCCTGCAGACCCTGGTCAGCAACGCCGAAGATCCGGCGGCGCGTCAGACCGTGCTGGGTAAAGCTGCGGGCCTGGTGAACCAGTTCAAGGTGAACGATCAGTATCTGCGCGATCAGGATAAGCAGATCAACATTGCTATCGGCACCAGCGTGGATCAGATCAATAACTACGCGAAGCAGATTGCGAACCTCAATGACCAGATCTCCCGTCTGACCGGCGTGGGTGCAGGGGCTTCCCCGAACAACCTGCTCGACCAGCGTGACCAGTTGGTGAGCGAGCTGAACCAGATCGTGGGCGTTGACGTCTCGGTCCAGGATGGCGGCACCTATAACGTCTCCTTCGGTAACGGCTACAACCTGGTCCAGGGCAGCACCTCTAACCAGCTGGCGGCCGTGAAGTCCAGCGCCGACCCGTCCCGTACCACAGTGGCGTTTGTGGATGGCACCTCTGGCCCGGTCGAGATCCCGGAAAAGCTGCTGACCAGCGGCTCACTGGGCGGGATATTAACCTTCCGTACCGAAGAGCTGGACACTGCACGCAACACCCTAAACCAACTGGCGCTCTCCTTTGCAAACTCGATGAACAGTCAGCATGCAAAGGGCTTTGACGCAGAAGGCGAGGCCGGCGAGAAATTATTTGATATCGGTGCTCCGGCGGTGCTGGCTAACAGCAAAAATAGTGGTTCGGCTTCCGTCTCCGCGACGGTTGATATGGACAACTATGCCAAAGTGCAGGCTACCGACTACAAGATGGAGTTTGATGGCTCCAACTGGCAGATCACCCGTCTCTCCGATAAAACCACAGTAAATGCCACCAACGACGGCAACGGTAACTTGTCCTTCGATGGGCTGACGGTCAACGTATCAGGTGCGGCAAATAAAAAAGACAGCTTTATCGTTAAGCCTGTCGCCAATGCCATCGTGAATATGGATCTGGCGATCAGTGACGAGTCAAAACTGGCTCTCGCCTCTGATGCAAACGGCGGTGAAAGTGATAACCGCAATGGTCAGGCGCTGCTGGATCTGCAGAAAACCAAAGTGGTGGGCGGCAACAAAACCTTTAACGATGCCTATGCCTCACTGGTCAGTACCGTCGGCAGCAAAACCGCGACGCTGAAAACCAGCAGCGCTACCCAGGCTAACGTGGCGACGCAGCTGAGCAACCAGCAGCAGTCGATCTCCGGGGTTAATCTCGACGAAGAGTACGGCAACCTGCAGCGTTTCCAGCAGTACTACCTGGCCAATGCCCAAGTGCTGCAAACCGCCAGTACGCTCTTCGACGCGTTAATTAATATTCGCTAAGGCCGAGGTCAACGATGCGTATTAGCACCCAGATGATGTATCAGCAGAACATGCGCGGGATCACCGATTCCCAGAGCAAGTGGATGGAATACGGTGAGCAGATGTCCACCGGTAAACGTGTTAATCGTCCTTCGGACGATCCGATCGCGGCCTCACAGGCCGTGGTGTTGTCCCAGGCGCAGTCGGAGAACAGCCAGTACACCCTGGCCCGCTCTTTCGCTACGCAAAAAGTGTCGTTGGAAGAAAATATTTTGGGTCAGGTGACAACCGCGCTGCAGTCGGCGCAAGAAAAAATTGTCTATGCTGGCAACGGCACACTGAGTGACAGCGATCGCAACTCGCTCGCTACCGATCTGCAGGGTATTCGCGATCAGCTGATGAACCTGGCAAACAGTACCGATGGTAACGGACGTTATATTTTTGCCGGTTATAAAACTGACGCCGTTGCATTCGATCAGGCTAGCGGGACTTATACTGGCGGTTCAATGCCAATTAGCCAGCAGGTTGATTCTGCACGTACCATGCAGATTAGCCATACTGGCAGCGAAGTGTTTGAATCCTTTACCAGCAATGCGGCGCCAGAACCTGTTGGCAGCGCGACGGAAAAAAATCTGTTTAAAATTTTTGATAACGCGATTGCAGCGCTGAAAGTACCTGTTGAAGGCGATCAGACAAAAGCTGACCAGTTTGCTGTTGACATTGATAAGGCAAACCGCGGCTTACGTAATTCGCTGGATAACGTGCTGACTGTGCGTGCCGATCTGGGGACCAAACTGAAGGAGCTGGAATCTCTCGATACGTTGGGAAGTGACCGTGCTTTAGGTCAATCAACTCAGATGAGTAATCTTGTGGAAGTAGACTGGAACGCAGCGATTTCGTCTTACACCATGCAGCAGGCTGCGCTTCAGGCTTCCTACAAAGCGTTCAGCGATATGCAGGGTATGTCTCTGTTCCAGCTCAACAGATAACCGTCTTGACCTTTGGACATGACTTGAAACTGGTTATGTTCTGTGCCCAATCCGTTTGCGCGGATTGGGCTTTTTTTTCAGGAATTCTGCATCACTGAGGCGCTAGTGCGGGCGCTCTCTGCCAGACGAATGGCCAGGGCGATGGCTGCGGTCACCGTTGCCAGGGCAACCACACCCGGCCAGCCAGCCATCGTATACAGCTGACTACCCAGCGCCGAACCCAGCGCCATCCCGATAAACACGCCGGTAAAGAGCAGGGCGTTCAGACGACCACGTGCCTGCGGCTCGAGGCCATAAACCAGATTCTGGTGGGCAACCAGGCTTGACTGCAGGCCGAGATCAAAACCGACGGCGGAGACCGCGATCAGGATCAGCTGGCCGTGTACGCCAAGAGCGGGCATCAGGAACATCAGGGCGAAGGAGACGGTCACCAGCGCGGCACCCAGTTGGGTGACTTTACCGGCGCCCAGTTTATCAGCCAGGCCACCTGCGAGCGGCGCTGCCAGGGCACCTGCGGCACCGGCAATACCGTATCCCCCCGCAACCGCACTGCCCAACTGATAGTGCTCCATCAGCATCACTGCCAGCGTAGACCAGAAGGCGCTGAAGGCAATAGAGAGGAAGCCCTGCGCCAGAGCGGCCCGACGCAGCGCCGGATAACGACGCCACAGGTGCACCACTGAGCGCATCAAATCTGGATAACGCAGGTTTGAATGCACCGCGAAACGGGGCAGAATCAGCCACATCACGGCGGCAAGAATGGCAATGCTGCCCGCCGCCAGTTGATACATCACGCGCCAGCCAAAGGCTTCACCCACGACGCCGCTCACCGTACGGGAGAGCAGGATCCCCAGCAACAGGCCAGTCATGACCGTTCCGACGGTTTTCCCCTGTTTGCCTTCCGGGGCCAGAATCGCCGCCGCCGGAACGATATCCTGCGCCATGGTGGCCGCCATCCCAATCAGCAGGCTGACCAACAGCAGCGAGTGAATCTGCCCTGTCAGGCTACAGGCCAGCAGCAATCCCGCCAGCGCAATGCTTTTTACCACTATCAGGGTGCGACGGTCATAGCGATCGCCCAGTGGCAGAAGGAAAAGGATACCCAGCGCATAGCCTGCCTGGGTCAGGGTTGGCACCATCCCCATCCCTTCAATGCTGAGATGCAGATCGGTGCCCATCAGCGGCAGCAGCGGTTGGGCATAATAGATGGACGCGACGCTGAATCCTGCGCCGATGGCAAGGATAAAAATGACCCAACGGCTGACGGCTGGGGTTAAGGTGCTGGTGTTCATATACGGTTCCTCATTTCGGGTGTGTCGCTATTCTTTACCAGCCCGGCTTGCGGTGGTAGCAGGCGCAGTGTTAAAACACTTATACGTGTAACGTATAACCGGATAAATCATGAAACGCTCAGAGCGTATAGACAGGGTCGAACTGATGCGAACCTTCGTGCGCATCATCGAAACAGGCTCCCTTTCCGCTGCCGCCGTACAGATGGCCACCACCCAGGCCACCGTGAGCCGTCGCCTGCAATCGCTGGAAACGCTGCTTGGGGTGCGCCTGATCCTACGCACCACGCATGCCATGAAGCTGACCGATGATGGGGAACGCTGCTACCAGCACGCCCGGCGGGTAATCGACAGCTGGCATGCGCTTGAGGACGACGTCGGGCAGACGGAAGATGAACCCGTGGGCGTGCTTCGCGTCCGTGCCCCTCATGCTTTCGGGCAGGAGCAATTGCTGGAACCGTTAACGGCGTTTCTGCTGCGCTATCCGCGGTTGAATGTGGAGTGGATGCTCAACGACCGCTCGGCCGATTTCCTGAGTGACAATATTGACTGCGCCATCCGTGTGGGAGCGGAGATCGACCCCGCCACGGTATCGGTGTTGCTTGCCGAGGTTCCGCGCAGTGTCGTTGCTTCGCCCGGGATGCTCGCTGGTCACGCGCCTGTTGAGAAGCCGGAAGATCTCTCTGCGCTGCCCTGGGTGGCACTCAATACGTTTTATCGTGAGCACGTGGAACTGTTCCGCGCGGGCACCCCGCAATCGCTGCGGGTGGCTATTTCTCCACGGTTAAGTACGGACAGCCTGTACGTGGCGCGTAAAAGTGCATTAACCGGGTTGGGGGTGGCGGTGGTATCAAGCTGGACGGTAGAAGCCGATATTCGTGAGGGCAGGCTGGTGCACCTGGTGCCCGACTGGCAGCCTGCCGCGTTGCCGGTTCATCTGGTCTATCCGTGGTCACGCTATTATCCGGCACGGCTTCGTCGCTTTCTGGAGATGATGCGAGAGGTAATGCCTGAAATCGCCGGTATGCGCAGGCCAGAACAGAAGCAATAAAAAAGCCGACCCGAAGGTCGGCTTTTGCGCTTAAGCGGGCTTATTCAGCCGGCTGTGGACGCGTGGCAGGCGCGGTCGCCTGGTGCGTTGCGCTGTGACCACCTGCTGAACCTTTACCCTCGAAATCAAACGCCGGGCGTACCCAGTCGCTGTGACGCGGGGCTTCAGGCACATATTCCGGGGCTGGCGCGCGGGTCATTGGCGCAGTGGCGTGGTGAACACCCTCGTTAACCTGAGCAACGGGCGCTGGTGCTGGTTTCACTTCCGGCGCTTTCACTTCAGCGACTTCAGGTTTCTCTTCAGCAACAGGTTCAACAGCAATCTCAACTTCAGGTTGAACTTGCGTTTCCACTTCCACTTCTCCAACTGGCTGTGGCTCCACGGCTTCCGCGGTAATTTCAACCGGCTCGGCAGCCTTAACGTCTTCCACTACCTGCTCTGCGACAACCACATCTTCAGGGGCGATGATCTGCGGCTGTTCAGTAACAGGCGCGGCAATCACTTCCGGGTGTGACGTTTCCACTTCAGCAGTCTGTGGCTGTGGCTCAGGGATAACAACTGCCGCAGCCTCGGTGATAACCTCATCAACCACTGGCGCGACTGGGGCAACCGCTTCGGCCGTCACGTTCTGCTCGTCAAACTGCTGCTCCTGAGGACGGGCAACCGGATAACGGATCCAGGCTTTGCCGGAGGCCATTTCTGGTGACGCACAGGCGATTGCCAGCGGCATTGGCGACTGCAGCGGATAACGCTCGTCACGATAACGGCGACGACGCTGACCGCTCACGCGCAGATGACGCGGGGAGCGACGTGAGCGACGCGGCATACCCGCATTGTCACGGCCTTCGGTGGTCTCTTCCTGTTCAGGGGCATTTTCGATGACCGCAGGCAGGTCGACTTTTGCCAGTTCGGTGCTCTGAACGGGTTCAACCTGTGGCGCTACCGCTTCAACAGCTGCTTCGTCGGTCTGAGACTCGAAACGGACTTTCTGGCTCAGCTGACGCTGCTTACGGCGTGGCATGACCTGAACACGCTCTTCCTGATCCGCATCCTGCACGGTCTCTTCTTCGCGATTCAGCGCTTTAACTTCCTGCTGCGCCTGGCGCTTGTCATCATTACGACGGCGGTTGCGCTCGCGGCGTGGCTGCTGCTCATCACGCGATCTGCTCTTTTCAGACTCCTCGCCGGCCGGCTGGCGAATTTCACGATCTTCCGCGTTCTGCTGCGGCTTCTCACGGCGGTTGCGACGGTTATCGTCACGTCCTTCGCGGCGTTCACGACCCTCACGGCCTTCGCGACCTTCACGGTTATCGCGATTGTCACGGCTTTCATTGCCTTCACGGCCTTCGTTGTTGTCTGAACGGTTATCGCGACGCTCGTTGCGGTCACGGCGGTTGTTCTGACGTTTACGACGATCCGGTGAACGCTCCTGTTTCTCTTCTTTCTTCTCAACCGGCGCCGGGGCAGGTTGTGGCTCTTCGCCAGCAAACATTTTCTTCAGGGCACTGAAGAAACGGCTCAGCAGGCCAGGCTGCGCTGCCGGTTGGCTGACGTTTGCCGCAGGTTTAGCTGCTGCTGGTTTGGCAACGGTGCTCTCCTGCGCAGGCGCAGGTGGGGCTTCTGGCATCACAAAGGCCGCCAGAGCAGGCTGTTCTGGAAGTTTACGCTCGGCGTACTCTTCTTCGGACGGCAGAGCCATCGCCTCTTCATGCAGCTTAGGCAGCATGTAGCTCAGGGTTGAAGTCTCTTCGCCTTTGCGCACGCGCAGCACGGAGTAGTGCGGGGTTTGCATCTGGTCGTTAGGCACGATCACGCAGCGTACGCCGCTCAGACGGGCTTCGATAGCACTTACCGCAGCACGTTTTTCGTTCAGCAGGTAGGAGGCGACCGGCACAGGCACAATGGCGTGGACTTCTTTGGTGTTCTCTTTCAGCGCTTCTTCTTCAATCAGACGCAGGATAGAGAGTGACAAGGATTCGTTGTCACGCACGGTGCCAGTGCCGCTACAGCGTGGGCAGACGTGGTGGCTGGATTCACCCAGCGACGGACTCAGGCGCTGACGGGACATCTCCAGCAGACCGAAACGGGAGATATGGCTGATCTGAATACGCGCACGATCCTGACGCACCGCTTCACGCAGACGGTTTTCCACCGCTCGCTGGTGACGTACTGGCGTCATGTCGATGAAGTCGATAACGATCAGGCCGCCCAGGTCACGCAGACGCAGCTGACGCGCAATCTCATCTGCCGCTTCGAGGTTGGTGTTGAACGCCGTCTCTTCGATATCGCCGCCGCGGGTTGCACGTGCGGAGTTGATGTCGATGGCGGTCAGCGCCTCGGTGCTGTCGATAACGATAGAACCACCGGATGGCAGACGGACTTCACGCTGGAAGGCGGATTCAATCTGCGATTCGATCTGGTAGTGGCTGAACAGCGGGATTTCACCGGTGTACAGTTTGATTTTGCTGGTGAAATCAGGACGACCCAGCGCGGCAATGTGCTGGCGAGCCAGCTCAAGCACTTTCGGGTTATCAATCAGAATTTCACCGATGTCCTGACGCAGATAGTCACGGAAGGCACGTACGATAACGTTGCTTTCCTGGTGGATCAGGAACGGGGCAGGGCGGCTTTCAGCGGCTTTCTGAATCGCTTCCCAATGCTTCAGGCGGAAGCCGAGGTCCCACTGCAGCGCTTCGGCAGATTTGCCTACGCCTGCGGTACGAACAATCAGGCCCATGCCGTCTGGCAGTTCAAGACTGGCCAGCGCTTCTTTCAGTTCGGTACGGTCGTCGCCTTCAATGCGGCGAGAGATGCCACCCGCGCGCGGGTTGTTTGGCATCAGTACCAGATAGCTGCCTGCCAGACTGATAAAGGTGGTCAGCGCGGCGCCTTTGTTGCCACGCTCTTCTTTATCGATCTGAACGATAACTTCCTGGCCTTCACGCAGGACATCTTTGATGTTCGGACGGCCATGGGCGTTATAGTTAGAAGGGAAGTATTCGCGAGCAATCTCTTTTAGGGGGAGGAAACCATGACGCTCGGCACCGTAGTCTACAAATGCGGCTTCAAGGCTGGGTTCGATGCGGGTGATTTTGCCTTTGTAAATGTTCGCTTTTTTCTGTTCGTGTCCAGGACTTTCGATATCCAGATCGTACAGACGCTGCCCATCCACAAGGGCGACACGCAACTCTTCTTGCTGAGTTGCGTTGATTAACATTCTTTTCATCGTAACTTACTCATTATTCTTACATTGACGACTAAGCTGCGGGCAAGGTGACGCTTTCCGGGGTATGAACCGATGGCCTCGTGTCTATTCACGTCGCCAACCTCACGGTTGTCGCTCGCTTAAGAGGCGCAAAGTGTCGGTTGCCTGTATTTCATACGGAAATACAGCGCGATTATCAGGGGAATAGCCTGGGTAAAACTCTCCAGAGAAGATTCCATTTACCGGTAAGTACTGCAACCCGCAGCCCGCTAACTGTCTGAAAGATCAATACGTCTTACGCCATTGCTGCGTGGATGATCGGTCAGACAAAATTGGTCATTCCGTCGACATCCTTACTTAACCAGGATTTAACACGGAAAACAGCAGCATTATTCCATTGCTAACCGGGTTATAGCAAGATGACTTTTGCCAATTATCACCCGGTTACTCACAGTTTTTTCACTTCCTTCGCAGGATTGGTTTAATAACCACCAAATCGATTGCGTGAACGAAACACTGACCGGGTAGAGCTAAATATAAGCATAGAAAAATGAGTGGCGCTAATGGCTGACGATAATTAGAATCGCCCCCCATGAAAACAGAGACTCCAGCCGTAAAAATGGTTGCCATTACCGAAGATGAAGCGGGGCAACGCATTGACAACTTTTTGCGCACCCAACTGAAGGGTGTGCCAAAGAGCATGATTTATCGCATCCTGCGTAAGGGTGAGGTGCGCGTGAATAAAAAGCGCATCAAACCGGAATATAAACTTGAAGCGGGTGATGAAGTTCGCATCCCGCCTGTGCGCGTAGCCGAGCGGGAAGAGGAGGCGGTGTCGCCGCATCTGAACAAAGTCGCCGCGCTGACGAATGTGATTCTGTATGAAGACGATCATATTCTGGTGCTCAATAAGCCCTCTGGCACGGCCGTCCACGGCGGCAGTGGATTGAGCTTTGGCGTGATTGAAGGTCTCCGTGCGCTGCGCCCGGAAGCCCGCTTCCTTGAACTGGTTCATCGTCTTGATCGCGACACCTCCGGCGTGCTGCTGGTCGCGAAAAAACGGTCGGCGCTGCGTTCGCTGCACGAGCAGCTGCGTGAGAAAGGAATGCAGAAGGATTACCTCGCGATGGTGCGCGGACAGTGGCAGTCCCATGTCAAAGTGGTGCAGGCGCCGCTGCTGAAAAACATTCTGCAAAGCGGTGAGCGTATCGTTCGTGTGAGTCAGGAAGGCAAACCGTCGGAAACCCGGTTCAAGGTGGAAGAGCGTTATGAATTTGCCACCCTCGTGCGCTGCAGCCCGGTGACCGGGCGTACCCACCAGATCCGCGTTCATACGCAGCATGCGGGCCATCCTATCGCCTTTGACGATCGCTATGGCGACCGTGAATTTGATAAACAGCTGGCCGGGACGGGTTTATCGCGTCTGTTCCTGCATGCCGCCGCGTTAAAGTTTACTCATCCGGGTACTGGCGAGGTGATGCGTGTCGAAGCGCCGCTGGATGATCAGCTGAAGCGCTGCCTGAGCATTCTGCGCGGTTAATTGCCGGGGCGCTGCGCTTAGCTGGCCTACAAAGCGTAGGTCCGTGCAAGCGTAGCGCCGCAGGGCGAGGCCGATGGCTACGCCATCAACGGGTTGTAATTCTCCCGACGCAGCATCTGGCACAGCGCAATCAGCGGTAATCCCACCAGCGCGTTCGGGTCTCGCCCGTCCAGTCTCTCAAACAAAGCAATACCCAGCCCCTCACTTTTAAAACTGCCCGCGCAATTTAATGGCCGCTCTTTTCGGACGTAGTCGTCAATTTCTTGTTCGCTGAGATGGCGGAAGTGAACGTCAAACGGCTCGCATTCCGTCTGTAAATGGCCCGTAGACGAATTATAAAGTGCCAGGCCGGTGTAGAAGGTGACAATACTGCCGCGCGCTTTCAGCAGCTGCTGGCGAGCATTCTCTTCGGTGTGTGGTTTGCCGGTAATTATTCCATCCAGGACGCAAACCTGATCGGAACCTATAATTAAATGATCGGGGAATCGCGCTGCCAGACTTTTCGCTTTTTCCTGAGCCAGACGGACCACCAGATGGCGTGGCGATTCACCGGGTTGTGGGCTTTCATCCACGTTCGGCGCGGCGCATTCGAAGGTAACTCCGAGCTTTTCCAGTAACACGCGGCGGTAAGGTGATGTGGAGGCAAGAATGAGATTTGGCATATTTTTTTCACCAGATATAGCGTATCGATGCCAGCCATTTTAAACTACAGGCCGCAATGTGTGCGAATAAATGGCAAAAGGCAGCCTGAGGTTGCCTTTTTCTTTGACTCTATGACGTTACAAAGTTAATATGCGCGCCCTATGCAAAAGGTAAAATTACCCCTGACTCTTGATCCGGTTCGTACGGCTCAAAAACGCCTCGATTACGAAGGTATTTATACTCGTGACCAGGCTGAGCGTATCGCCGAATCCGTAGTCAGTGTGGACAGTGATGTGGAATGCTCCATGTCGTTTGAGATCGATCCCCAGCGCCTTGCCGTTATTAACGGTGATGCAAAGGTGTCGGTCACGCTCGAATGTCAGCGTTGCGGGAAACCGTTCCCACTTCATGTTCACACAACATATTGTTTTAGTCCGGTTCGTTCAGACGAACAGGCTGAAGCACTCCCGGAAGCGTATGAGCCGATTGAGGTTAACGAATTCGGTGAAATCGATCTGCTGGCGCTGGTTGAAGATGAAATCATCCTCACCTTGCCTGTAGTTCCGGTGCATGATTCTGAACACTGTGAAGTGTCCGAGGCGGACATGGTCTTTGGGGAACTGCCTGATGAAGCGCAAAAACCAAACCCATTTGCCGTATTAGCCAGTTTAAAGCGTAAGTAATTAAGGAGTAAGGTCCATGGCCGTACAACAGAATAAACCAACCCGTTCCAAACGTGGCATGCGTCGTTCCCATGACGCGCTGACTGCAGTTACCAGCCTGTCTGTAGACAAGACTTCTGGTGAAAAACACCTGCGTCACCACATCACCGCTGACGGTTTCTACCGCGGCCGCAAGGTTATCACTAAGTAATCACGCGTTTGCGTGATTAGGCTTAGTGAGGGTTTCCCCGTGAAAACGGGGATATACCGAACCAGGCTGCGACGATACCTTGACACGTCTAACCCTGGCGTTAGATGTCATGGGGGGAGATTTTGGCCCTTCCGTGACAGTGCCTGCAGCATTGCAGGCACTGAACTCTAATTCGCAACTCACTCTCCTTTTAGTCGGCAATCCCGACGCTATCACGCCATTACTTGCAAAAGCTGACTTTGAACAACGTTCACGTCTGCAGATTATTCCTGCCCAGTCGGTTATTGCCAGTGATGTTCGAGCCTCACAGGCGATCCGCAGCAGTCGCGGAAGCTCCATGCGCATTGCGCTGGAGCTGGTGAAAGAGGGTCGTGCCGAGGCCTGCGTTAGTGCCGGTAATACCGGCGCGCTGATGGGGCTGGCAAAATTACTGCTCAAACCTCTTGAGGGGATTGAGCGCCCGGCGCTGGTGACGGTATTGCCGCACCAGCAAAAGGGCAAAACGGTGGTGCTGGATTTAGGCGCTAACGTTGACTGCGACAGCGTGATGCTGGCGCAGTTTGCCGTAATGGGCTCGGTGTTGGCAGAGGAAGTGGTAGGGATTTCTCATCCCCGCGTTGCTCTGCTGAATATTGGTGAAGAAGAGACGAAAGGTCTCGACAGCATCCGTGAGGCGGCCGAGCGGCTAAAAAATGAGCCGTCCATCAACTATATTGGATATCTCGAAGCCAACGAATTATTGACCGGAAAAACGGATGTACTGGTGTGTGACGGGTTTACAGGAAACGTTACATTAAAAACCATGGAAGGGGTGGTGAGGATGTTTCTTTCTCTGCTTAAATCGCAGGGAGAGGGGAAAAAACGGTCATGGTGGCTGATTTTATTGAAGCGTTGGTTACAAAAGAGCCTGGCGCGGCGATTCAGTCACCTCAACCCCGACCAGTATAATGGCGCCTGTCTGTTAGGATTGCGCGGCATTGTGATTAAGAGTCACGGTGCGGCCAATCAGCGAGCGTTTGCCGTCGCGATTGAACAGGCAGTGCAGGCGGTGCAGCGACAAGTCCCACAGCGGATTGCCGCTCGCCTGGGATCTGTATTAGCAAAAAGTGACTGAGCGTACATGTATACGAAGATTTTAGGTACCGGCAGCTATCTGCCAAAACAAGTGCGAACCAACGCCGATCTGGAAAAAATGGTAGATACGTCTGACGAGTGGATCGTCACGCGTACAGGTATCCGCGAACGTCGTATTGCCGCGCCAGATGAAACAGTTTCCACCATGGGCTATGAAGCCGCACAGCGTGCGCTGGAAATGGCGGGTGTCGATAAAGACGACATCGGCCTGATTATCGTTGCGACAACTTCTGCAACGCATGCCTTCCCGAGCGCAGCGTGCCAGATTCAGAGCATGCTGGAGATCAAAGGTTGCCCGGCGTTCGACGTTGCCGCTGCGTGCGCAGGCTTTACCTATGCGCTGAGCATTGCCGATCAATATGTAAAATCTGGCGCGGTGAAAAATGCGCTGGTGATCGGTGCTGACGTGCTGGCGCGCACCTGCGATCCAACCGATCGCGGGACGATCATTATTTTTGGTGATGGCGCAGGGGCTGTCCTGTTAGGACAATCTGAAGAACCCGGCATCATCTCCACGCATCTGCATGCTGACGGTAGCTACGGCGAACTGTTAACGTTGCCAAACGCCGATCGTGTTAACCCGGACAACGCCATCTATCTGACCATGGCCGGTAACGAAGTGTTCAAAGTGGCGGTCACAGAGCTGGCGCACATCGTTGACGAGACGCTGGCAGCGAACAATCTGGAGCGTTCCGCCCTTGACTGGTTGGTGCCGCATCAGGCGAACCTGCGCATTATTAGCGCCACGGCGAAGAAACTCGGCATGTCTATGGATAACGTTGTGGTGACGCTGGATCGTCATGGCAATACGTCTGCAGCATCCGTGCCCTGCGCGTTTGACGAAGCGGTGCGCGATGGACGCATTCAACGAGGCCAACTGGTCTTGCTCGAAGCCTTCGGTGGCGGTTTCACCTGGGGTTCTGCGCTGGTTCGTTTCTAGTATAAGGATAAAAAAATGACGCAATTTGCTTTTGTGTTCCCCGGCCAGGGTTCTCAAGCCGTTGGAATGTTGTCCGGCTTAGCGGAGCAGTATCCAGTCATCGAAGCGACCTTCCGTGAAGCGTCGGATGCACTGGGCTATGATCTTTGGGCGCTGACCCAGCAAGGGCCAGCCGAAGAGCTGAATAAAACCTGGCAGACCCAGCCTGCACTGCTGACCGCATCGGTCGCACTGTGGCGCGTATGGCAACAGCAGGGCGGCAAAACGCCAGCACTGCTGGCCGGTCACAGCCTGGGTGAATACTCTGCGCTGGTTTGCGCCGGGGTGATTGCGTTTGCTGATGCCGTGCGTCTGGTTGAGCTGCGCGGTAAATTCATGCAGGAAGCGGTGCCGGAAGGTACGGGCGGCATGTCAGCCATTATTGGTCTGGATGATGCTTCCATTGCAAAAGCCTGTGAAGAATCTGCAGAAGGTCAGGTGGTTTCTCCGGTAAACTTCAACTCGCCGGGTCAGGTGGTTATCGCCGGTCATAAAGAAGCGGTTGAACGTGCAGGCGCAGCCTGTAAAGCTGCGGGCGCCAAACGTGCGCTGCCGCTGCCGGTGAGCGTACCGTCACACTGCGCGCTGATGAAGCCTGCTGCTGAGAAGCTGGCGGTAGAGCTGGAAAAAATCACCTTTAACGCGCCAACCATTGCGGTGGTAAACAACGTTGATGTGCAGTGCGAAACCGCGCCAGAGGCCATTCGCCATGCGCTGGTTCGCCAGCTGTACAGCCCGGTTCAGTGGACCAAAACCGTTGAGTTTATGGCGTCCCAGGGCGTTGAGCACCTGTATGAAGTCGGTCCGGGTAAAGTTCTCACCGGTCTGACCAAGCGTATTGTTGATACCCTGACTGCCTCGGCTATTAATGAGCCGGAAGCCCTGTCAGCGGCACTCACGCAGTAAGAAGAGGAATACCATGAGTTTTGAAGGAAAAATCGCACTGGTCACTGGTGCAAGCCGCGGTATTGGCCGTGCTATCGCTGAAACCCTCGTCGCGCGCGGCGCGAAAGTTATCGGCACCGCGACCAGCGAAAGCGGCGCGCAGGCGATCAGTGAGTACCTGGGTGCGAACGGTAAAGGTTTGATGTTGAATGTGACCGATCCTGCATCTATCGAATCTGTTCTGGGAAATATTCGCGCAGAATTTGGCGAAGTGGATATTCTGGTCAATAATGCCGGAATCACTCGCGACAACTTATTGATGCGAATGAAAGATGATGAGTGGAGCGATATTCTCGAAACCAACCTGTCATCTGTGTTCCGTCTGTCAAAAGCGGTAATGCGAGCTATGATGAAGAAGCGTCATGGGCGTATTATCACTATCGGTTCTGTGGTTGGTACCATGGGAAATGCTGGTCAGGCTAATTACGCTGCGGCGAAAGCAGGTCTGATCGGTTTCAGTAAGTCTCTGGCACGCGAAGTTGCGTCCCGCGGAATTACTGTAAACGTTGTTGCTCCGGGCTTTATTGAAACGGACATGACGCGTGCGCTGACCGATGAGCAGCGTGCGGGTACGCTGGCGGCAGTTCCAGCGGGTCGTTTAGGCGACCCTAAAGAAATCGCCAGCGCGGTTGCATTTTTAGCCTCTGACGAAGCGAGTTACATCACTGGTGAAACTCTCCACGTCAATGGCGGGATGTATATGGTTTAATCACGATAGAAAATATTTGCGTTATTAGGGTCAATGGCCTCAAAATAACGTAAAATCGTGGTAAGACCTGCCGGGATTTAGTTGCAAATTTTTCAACATTTTATACACTACGAAAACCATCGCGAAAGCGAGTTTTGATAGGAAATTTAAGAGTATGAGCACTATCGAAGAACGCGTTAAGAAAATTATCGGCGAACAGCTGGGCGTTAAGCAGGAAGAAGTTGTGAACTCCGCTTCCTTCGTTGAAGACCTGGGCGCAGATTCTCTTGACACCGTTGAGCTGGTAATGGCTCTGGAAGAAGAGTTTGATACTGAGATTCCGGACGAAGAAGCTGAGAAAATCACCACCGTTCAGGCTGCCATTGATTACATCAACGGTCACCAGGCGTAAGTGAGCATCTCCAGGCGGTCATTCGACCGCCTGTGTTTTTTCTTTTGTAGTCCCTCGTTTTTCTTTTTTTTTATCCCTCCCTGGAGGACAAGCGTGTCTAAGCGTCGTGTAGTTGTGACCGGACTTGGCATGTTATCTCCTGTCGGCAATACCGTAGAGTCTACCTGGAACGCTCTCCTTGCCGGTCAGAGTGGCATTAGCCTAATCGACCATTTCGATACTAGCGCCTATGCAACGAAATTTGCTGGCTTAGTAAAGGATTTTAACTGTGAAGAGATCATCTCGCGCAAAGAACAGCGCAAGATGGACGCCTTCATTCAATATGGAATTGTCGCTGGCGTTCAGGCCATGCAGGATTCTGGCCTTGAAATTACGGAAGAGAACGCAACCCGTATCGGTGCCGCTATCGGCTCCGGGATTGGCGGTCTTGGCCTGATTGAGGAAAACCATACCTCTCTGGTAAATGGTGGTCCACGTAAAATCAGCCCGTTCTTCGTTCCGTCAACGATTGTTAACATGGTGGCAGGTCACCTGACCATCATGTTTGGCCTGCGAGGTCCTAGCATCTCTATTGCCACTGCCTGTACGTCCGGTGTGCATAACATCGGCCAGGCGGCGCGTATCATCGCTTATGGCGATGCCGATGCGATGGTTGCAGGCGGCGCAGAAAAAGCCAGTACCCCGCTGGGTGTGGGCGGTTTTGGCGCTGCACGTGCCCTGTCTACCCGCAACGATAATCCGCAGGCGGCAAGCCGTCCGTGGGATAAAGACCGTGATGGTTTTGTGCTGGGTGACGGTGCGGGTATGGTCGTGCTGGAAGAGTACGAACACGCCAAAAAACGCGGCGCAAAAATCTATGCAGAAGTCGTTGGTTTCGGCATGAGCAGCGACGCTTATCACATGACCTCTCCGCCGGAAGACGGGGCAGGTGCTGCGCTGGCAATGGTTAACGCGATCCGCGATGCGGGTATCGAACCGGGCCAGATTGGCTATGTGAATGCGCACGGTACCTCCACGCCAGCAGGCGACAAAGCTGAAGCGCAGGCCGTTAAGTCTGTGTTTGGCGATGCGTCCCGCCGCGTGATGGTCAGCTCAACCAAGTCCATGACCGGCCACCTGTTGGGTGCGGCGGGTGCAGTAGAATCAATCTACTCCATCCTTGCGCTGCGCGATCAGGCTGTTCCGCCAACCATCAACCTGGATAACCCGGATGACGGTTGCGATCTGGACTTCGTTCCGCACGAAGCGCGTCAGGTCAGCGGTCTGGAGTACACCCTGTGTAACTCCTTCGGTTTTGGCGGCACCAACGGTTCTCTGATCTTTAAGAAGGTCTGAGGCTGACAGCCGGGGCGGCCGATCGCCTTCCCGGCAAATTGATAAAAAAGGTCCGCTTGTCGGGCCTTTTTTATTCGGTTTTATTCCCTTGTCCACGGCCCTCCTTCCTGCCAGACTATTCGCCCATTCAAAAGGAGCCATCATGTTCTTGATCAATGGCATACCACAGGAAACATTGCCCGCGAGCGACAGGGCTATACAGTTTGGTGACGGCTGCTTCACGACGGCACGCATTGCTGCGGGCCAGGTCTGTCTGCTGGATGCCCATCTGCAGCGCTTGCAAATGGCCTGTGAAAAACTGCTTATCCCTTTCGTTGCGTGGGCAGAATTACAGCGTGAGATGGTAGAGCTTGCGCGGGGAAACGAGCGTGGCGTGCTGAAGGTCATTATCAGCCGGGGAAGCGGCGGCAGAGGTTACAGCGCGGCGAACTGCCTGCAACCGGTCCGAATCCTCTCTGTGTCGGGGTATCCCGCCCATTATGATGGCTGGCGTCGCGAGGGCATCACGCTTGAGTTAAGTCCGGTGCGGCTGGGACGTAACCCGCATCTTGCCGGTGTTAAGCACCTGAACCGGCTTGAACAGGTGCTGATCCGCACCCATCTTGAACAGACCGATGCGGATGAGGCCTTGGTTCTTGACAGCGAAGGGTTCGTTACGGAATGCTGTGCGGCGAATTTATTCTGGCGTAACGGGAAAGATGTTTTTACCCCCCGGCTGGATCAAGCAGGCGTTAACGGCCTGATGCGCCAGTTTTGTCTGCAACAGCTGGCACACTCCGGTTATCGCGTTGTCGAAATACACGCCCGGGAGGCTGTACTGGCTGAGGCCGACGAAATGGTGGTCTGCAATGCGTTGATGCCCGTCGTGCCGGTTCGCCAGTATGGTTCTCAACGTTTTTCATCGCGTGAGTTGTACGCTTTTTTAGCCCCTCAGTGTGAGCAAATCAGATAGTCATGAAGAAAATGTTGCGCTTTATTCTCCTCATCCTTGTCGTGCTGGGCATTGCCACTGGGGTGGGGATGTGGAAAGTTCGCCAGCTGGCGGGCAGTCAAATCCTGATCGAGACGGAGACCATCTTTACCCTGAAACCGGGCACCGGACGGTTGGCGCTGGGTGAGCAGCTGTATAACGAGAAGATCATTAATCGCCCACGGGTGTTCCAGTGGTTATTACGTGTGCAGCCGGAGCTGTCGCATTTCAAAGCGGGCACGTATCGCTTTACGCCGGGGATGACCGTCAAGGAGCTGCTGCAGCTGCTGGAGAGCGGTAAAGAGGCGCAGTTCCCGCTGCGTTTTGTGGAAGGGATGCGCCTGAGCGACTACCTGAAGCAGCTGCGGGAAGCTCCTTACATCAAACACACCCTGCAGGATGACAGCTACGCCACCGTCGCTCAGGTTCTGAAGTTTGAGCATCCTGAGTGGGTGGAAGGGTGGTTCTGGCCGGATACCTGGATGTATACCGCAGGCACTACCGATGTGGCGTTGCTGCAGCGTGCGCATAAAAAAATGGTCGCTGCGGTGGATAAAGCCTGGGAAGGGCGGATGGAAAATCTGCCGTATAAAGATCAAAACCAGTTCGTCACCATGGCCTCTATCGTCGAGAAAGAGACGGCAGTCGCGAGTGAACGGGATCAGGTTGCCTCGGTATTTATCAATCGCCTGCGTATCGGCATGCGTCTGCAAACCGATCCGACGGTGATTTACGGTATGGGGGAAAATTACAAGGGCAATATTTCACGTAAAGACCTGGAAACCCCGACCGATTATAATACCTATGTCATTAGCGGCTTACCGCCGGGGCCAATCGCCACACCGGGGCAGGCATCGCTGAATGCCGCCGCGCATCCTGCAAAAACGCCTTATCTCTATTTCGTCGCGGACGGAAAGGGTGGACACACTTTTAACACCAATCTTGCCAGTCATAATCGTTCAGTTCAGGACTATCTGAAGGCACGTAAGGAAAAAAATGCGCAGTAATTACATCGTCATTGAGGGGCTGGAAGGCGCCGGGAAAACCACCGCACGTGACGTGGTGGTCGAGACGCTCAAACAGTGTGGCATTGAAGAGATGATCTTCACCCGCGAACCGGGCGGCACTCAGCTGGCTGAAAAATTGCGTAGCCTGGTACTGGACATCAAATCGGTCGGGGATGAGGTCATTACCGATAAAGCCGAAGTCATGATGTTCTACGCCGCGCGTGTCCAGCTGGTTGAAACCGTCATCAAACCCGCGCTGGCGCGGGGATGCTGGGTGATTGGCGATCGTCACGATCTCTCCACCCAGGCCTATCAGGGCGGTGGACGCGGCATTGATCAGCAGATGCTCGGCACACTGCGCGATGCGGTGCTCGGGGATTTCCGTCCGAACCTGACGCTCTATCTCGATGTGACGCCCGAAGTGGGGCTGAAACGCGCCCGCGCCCGCGGCGAGCTGGATCGTATTGAGCAGGAGTCGCTGGACTTCTTTAATCGCACCCGCGCCCGTTACCGTGAGCTGGCCGCCGAGGACCCTTCGATCCGCACCATCGATGCGACCCAGCCGCTTGAAGACGTAATGAACGACATTCGCAAAACAGTCACTGACTGGCTGAAGGAACAACAGGCATGAAATGGTATCCATGGTTGCGCCCGCACTTTGAACAGCTGGTGAACAGCTATCAGTCCGGTCGGGGGCATCATGCGTTACTGATCCAGTCGCTGCCGGGCATGGGCGATGAGGCGTTGATCTACGCCATCACCCGTTTTTTAATGTGCCAACAGCCGCAGGGATACAAAAGCTGCGGTCAGTGCCGTAGCTGTCAGCTGATGCAGGCAGAAACGCACCCGGATTATTACGCGCTGGAGCCGGAGAAGGGCAAGGCTACGCTGGGTATTGATGCGGTGCGCGCCATCAGTGAAAAGCTGTACGAGCGCGCGCGGCTCGGCGGGGCGAAAGTCGTCTGGCTGAAGGATGCTGCCCAGCTTACCGAGGCAGCAGCCAACGCGCTGTTAAAGACTCTTGAAGAGCCGCCGGAAAATACCTGGTTCCTGATGGCCTGCCGTGAGCCTGGACGACTCCTGGCGACCCTTCGCAGCCGCTGTCGTTTGCATCATCTTAGCGTGCCGCAGGAGGCCTGGGCTATCAGTTGGCTTGCACGAGAAGTGACAACGTCACAGGAAGCGGCGTTAAGCGCGCTGCGCCTGAGCGGCGGAGCTCCTGCCGCGGCGCTGGCATTGTTGCAGCCCAACGTCCAGACGCAACGGGAACAACTTTGCCAGGCGCTCGGCGGGGTGGCAGACAGCGGCGACTGGCTGAGCCTGCTCCCGGCTCTCAACCATGATCAGGCACCCGATCGCCTGCACTGGCTGGCGGCTCTGCTGTTGGATGCCCTTAAAATTCAGCAGGGAGCAACCCTTATCAGCAATGTCGATGCCTGGTCGCTCGTTAATAGCCTGGCGCAGCGCCTGCCAGGTGTGGCGTTACGGGCTATCCTTCATGATGTCTGCCAGTGTCGGGAACAACTACTCAGCGTAACGGGGCTGAATCGGGAGCTTGTCCTGACCGACCTGTTACTCACAATCGAGCATTACCTGCAACCGGGCACAACGCTGCCTGCATCCTATCTCTGAGAGAGACATTATGTTTTTAGTCGACTCACACTGCCATCTCGATGGCCTGGATTATCAATCCCTGCATAAAAACGTCGATGACGTGCTGGCAAAAGCCGCCGCCCGCGATGTGAAATTTTGTCTGGCGGTCGCCACGACGTTACCGGGTTACAAAACCATGCGTGAACTGGTGGGCGTACGCGACAACGTGGTGTTCTCCTGCGGCGTGCATCCCCTGAACCAGGATGAAGCGTACGACGTTGAAGATTTGCGCCGTCTGGCGGCGGAAGAGGGCGTAGTGGCGATGGGTGAAACCGGCCTGGATTATTTCTACACCCCGGAAACCAAAGCCCGACAGCAGGAATCGTTTCGCGACCATATCCGCATTGGCCGGGAGTTGAATAAACCGGTGATTGTCCACACCCGTGATGCGCGCGCTGATACGCTGGCGATCCTGCAAGAAGAAAAGGTGACGGATTGCGGCGGCGTACTACACTGTTTCACAGAAGACAGAGAAACAGCGGGTAAGCTGCTGGATTTGGGTTTTTATATCTCGTTTTCCGGGATCGTGACGTTCCGTAATGCTGAGCAGCTTCGTGATGCTGCGCGTTACGTTCCGCTCGATCGCCTGCTGGTGGAAACAGACTCTCCTTATCTGGCACCGGTACCGCACCGCGGCAAAGAGAATCAACCCGCGATGGTACGGGATGTGGCCGAGTACATGGCCGTTTTGAAAGGCGTCGACGTTGCAGAACTGGCACGCATTACCACCGATAACTTTGCCAGCCTGTTTCACATCGATCCCTCCCGCCTGCAATCTGCCTGATTAATCTATTTTTTTATGGCTCGTAATTAATAGCCAAAACGAGTAAAGTTCACCGCCCATGTGGGGGCGGTGAAGCGCTTTCTTGAAACATTTGGCAATTAATTTTGTAAATATCTGAAAGTTTTTCAGCTGCCTTACGCTGAAACGTGATAGCCGTCAAACAACGCTACGCGGATTTATTTTACTCTGTGTAATAAATAAAGGGCGCTTAGATGTCCTGTCCACGGCACGGTTCTCCCCCCGGGCCAATGCGTGAAAACGTAAAAAAAGCACAAATACTCAGGAGCACTCTCAATTATGTTTAAGAATGCATTTGCTAACCTGCAGAAGGTCGGTAAATCGCTGATGCTGCCAGTATCCGTACTGCCTATCGCAGGTATCCTGCTGGGCGTCGGTTCTGCAAACTTCAGCTGGCTGCCAGCCGTAGTTTCTCATGTGATGGCCGAAGCAGGCGGTTCTGTTTTTGCTAACATGCCACTGATCTTCGCCATCGGCGTTGCGCTTGGCTTCACCAATAACGACGGTGTATCAGCTCTGGCTGCTGTAGTTGCATACGGCATCATGGTTAAGACCATGGCTGTGGTAGCCCCTCTGGTGCTGCATTTACCTGCTGAAGAAATCGCGGCAAAACACCTGGCTGATACGGGTGTTCTGGGCGGTATCATTTCGGGTGCGATTGCGGCATATATGTTTAACCGCTTCTATCGCATCAAGCTGCCTGAGTATCTGGGCTTCTTTGCAGGCAAGCGTTTCGTACCAATCATCTCTGGTCTGGCGGCGATCTTCACCGGTGTGATCCTCTCCTTCATCTGGCCACCGATTGGTTCCGCGATCCAGACCTTCTCCCAGTGGGCTGCATACCAGAACCCGGTAGTGGCGTTCGGTATCTACGGCTTCATTGAGCGTTGCCTGGTACCGTTTGGTCTGCACCACATCTGGAACGTTCCTTTCCAGATGCAGATCGGCGAATACACCAACGCAGCAGGTCAGGTCTTCCATGGCGACATCCCTCGTTACATGGCAGGCGACCCAACTGCAGGCAAACTGTCTGGCGGCTTCCTGTTCAAAATGTACGGCCTGCCGGCTGCTGCGATTGCAATCTGGCACTCTGCTAAACCAGAGAACCGTGCAAAAGTGGGCGGTATCATGATCTCCGCAGCGCTGACCTCGTTCCTGACCGGTATCACCGAGCCGATCGAGTTCTCCTTCATGTTCGTTGCGCCGATCCTGTACATCATCCACGCGGTTCTGGCTGGCCTGGCGTTCCCAATCTGTATTCTGCTGGGTATGCGTGACGGTACGTCCTTCTCGCACGGTCTGATCGACTTTATCGTTCTGTCCGGTAACAGCAGCAAACTGTGGCTGTTCCCAATCGTTGGTGCGTGCTACGCGGTGGCGTACTACACCATCTTCCGCGTGCTGATCAAAGCACTGGACCTGAAAACACCAGGCCGTGAAGATGCGACAGACGACGTTAAAGCTGGCGCGACCAGCGAAATGGCTCCGGCACTGGTTGCAGCGTTCGGCGGTAAAGAGAACATCACTAACCTGGACGCGTGTATCACTCGTCTGCGTGTGAGCGTTGCTGATATCGCGAAAGTTGACCAGCCGGGTCTGAAAAAACTG
Organism: Leclercia sp. GLN_9; assembly: GCF_043105735.1. Taxonomy (NCBI): domain Bacteria; kingdom Pseudomonadati; phylum Pseudomonadota; class Gammaproteobacteria; order Enterobacterales; family Enterobacteriaceae; genus Leclercia; species Leclercia sp. GLN_9. The sequence continues at coordinate 38,793 of NZ_JBICLV010000033.1, read as the reverse complement.
GGCGCAGCAGGCGTAGTTGTTGCAGGTTCCGGTGTACAGGCTATCTTCGGTACTAAATCCGATAACCTGAAAACCGAAATGGATGAGTACATCCGCAGCAACTAAGTTGTGACCTGGGGAGACTAAGGCAGCCGAATGGCTGCCTTTTTTATTGCCTGTTGCCTGTTGCCTGGTGGCGCTGCGCTTGCCTGAGCAGACAATATTCAGGGCTCTGAGGTGGGTAAGGCACAGCCGTCATCCGGCCAACAGCGCGCATAAAAAAAGGGAGCCTTCAGGCTCCCTTTGACGACAGAATATTATCAGAACTGATAGCTTGCGGTCAGGCTTACGTTACGCGGTTCGCCATACACAATTTCGCCTTCAACGTTGGTGTCGTAGGTCTTATCGAAGAGGTTATTCAGGTTACCCTGCAGGGAGAAGTTCTTCGTCACCTGGTAACGCGTGAAGAGGTCCACCAGCGCGTAGCTGCCCTGCGATGCACGCCAGGTGCCATAAGGCGTGTCCTGATAGGTATACACGCTGTTTTGCCAGTTAACGCCGCCGCCAACGGTCAGCTCAGGCATCGCCGGCAGACGGTAGCTGGTAAACAGTTTTACGGTCGTGCGCGGCAGTTGCGGGTTCACCGCCTTGCCCTGATTATCTTCCGCAACGTAACGCGTTGCACCAAAGGTCATCTGCCAGTTATCGGTCAGCGCACCGTTGATTTCAAACTCAACGCCTTTACTTACCGTACCGTCAACGCTCTCGTAAGCCACATCGGTGGAGCCCTGAATGGTCCGGCCGGTGCTTTGGCCCAGGTTATCCTGCTCAATACGGAACACGGACAGCGTGGTGGTCAGTCGGCTGTTCATCCAGTCGGATTTCAGGCCCGCTTCGTAGTTATTACCGGTGATCGGGTCAAGATATTTGCCGGAGCTGTCGCGGTAGTTCTGCGGCTGGAAGATAGAGGTATAGCTGGCGTAGGCAGACCAGTTGTCATTGATGTCGTAAACCAGACCCGCATAAGGCGTGGTGTGGTTTTTCTCCATGCCGTAGGTCAGGGTGTCTACACTCCAGTTGGTATACCGGGCACCAAGAATTAAATGCAGAGGATCGGCCAGTGAAATGCGCGTCGCGGCGTACAGCGATTTCATATTGGTGGTGTCATCCTGAGCCAGCGACTGTGATCCCCAGTTGGTTTCCGGGAAGTAACCGTTATAGTCGTAGAAGCTGCCGAACTCATCCGGGTAGACGTTAGCCCACGAGTTAGTGTAACGGTTCGTCTGACGGCTGAAGCTGCCGCCAATCATCATAGTGTGCTGGCGGCCTAACAGTTCATAGCCACCGTCAGCGAACAGATCCACCGCATCCACTTTACGCTTACCGCTGTTCCAGCCGGTGCCGCCAATGTAATCATAGCCTGGGCCATAGTTCGAATAGGGGCCTTCCAGCATGCCAGTGCTCTTATTCACAAAGGCATCGATGTACATCGCTTTACTGTCGAACTTCGCTTCGGTATGGGTCGCATTCAGGGTGGCCTGCCAGTCGTCGGCAAAGCGCTGTTTCAGGGTGAAGAAGACCTTATTGAACTCTTTGTCGTTGTAGGCCCAGTCTGGCGACGTGCTGTGCGCACGATCGTAATGTTTGGTGCTGCCGTCGGTGTTCCAGCGCGGCAAACCGCCCCAGGTCTGGTTATTGATGTCGATACGCTGGTATTCGTAGCCGGCGGACAGCGAGGTGCTGGTGCCCAGGTCGGCGTCCAGAATCCCGGAGAAGAAGGTTCGCTTCTGATTGTAGTTGTCGAGCCAGGAATCACTATCCTGATAACCCGCTACGATGCGGCTGCGCAGATTGCCGTCTTCCGTCAGCGGGCTTTGCATATCCATCACGTAACGCTGTTTGTTCCAGCTGCCGTATTCAGCCGACAGATTGGCCTTAAATTCGCGGCTGGTGGCATGTTTACGCACCATATTGATCGCCGCAGACGGGTTGCCTGTACCGGTCATCAGACCGTTAGCGCCGCGCACCACTTCGACCCGCTCAAACAGAGCCGTGTCTGACTGCGAATCGCCCAGATTCCAGCGTGACTCGAAATAGGTTGGGATGCCATCAACCATATAGTTGTCGATTTCAAAACCACGGGAATAAAAGTTGCTGCGATCGGAGTCAGTGGTGCTTTTGCTGATCCCCATCGTGTTATCCATCACGTCGCCCAGGGTTTGCAGCTGCTGGTCTTCCATGCGTTGTTCGCTGACGATGGTGACCGACTGCGGAATGTCACGCTGCACCATCTGCATTTTGGTGCCTACGGTCGTGGTTTTTACGCTGTAGTCCTGGCTTTCATCCGCGGTGTCCGACGCCGTTGAACCATCAACAATAACGGTCTCTTCGGCCGGAGCGGCGAAGGTGGCCACTGGGGTCAACGCGAAGGCAATACAGGCTGCGAGCAGCGAAGGTTTAGCGACAGGCTGGCGCTGCCCGTCCCTGGTATAATTCATGAAAGACATCAATAAACCTTTCTGAGTGAAGTGTGAATGTTATGCCTCAGTTCCGTAAGTACAGACTGAGATCGTTATCGGTTTTTGAAATGCGCATGTAAATGCAAATGCGAAATATACGCATTGTGATTAACCCTGTAAACAGACGTTTCAGCCGTATCTGAAATTCTGTTTTAAGATTTAAGGGGAGGGCGCAGTGGGCAACAGCGTATAAATTGCGCTATAAGGAAAGAATTCGAGGGATAAGGTTGAAAGGATTAGAGAAAGTCGCTCATACTCTTGAGTCGTGTCACATAATAGTGCGCCTGCGACGGGGGGTTATCTCCGGGCACGTCGGCAGATTAAATGAACAAGGAAAATCTCATGGCTGAAGAAACTATTTTCAGTAAAATTATCCGTCGCGAGATCCCGGCGGATATCGTCTATCAGGACGATCTGGTTACCGCTTTTCGCGATATTTCTCCGCAGGCTCCTACGCACATCCTCATTATTCCTAATATTCTGATTCCGACGGTAAATGACGTGAAAACTGAGCATGAACTGGCATTAGGCCGTATGCTGACAGTAGCCGCGAAAATTGCTGAACAGGAAGGCGTGGCCGAAGACGGATACCGTCTGATCATGAACTGCAACCGCCACGGTGGTCAGGAAGTTTATCATATTCATATGCATCTGCTCGGCGGTCGCCCGCTGGGACCGATGCTGGCGCATAAAGGTCTCTAAGATGCCTGCAGGACGGATTGCGATACTGTTCATCATGATGGTGCTGGCGGGATGTAAATCTCAGCCAGCGATACCCGTCAATGATGAACAATCGCTGGTAATGGAATCATCAGTGCTGGCGGCAGGTATCACCGCCGACAAGCCTTCTCTAACGATCAGCGAAATTCAACCATCCGCTTCCTCTGTGCTATTTAATGAAAGAGATGAGGCGGTTACCGTCCATTACCGATTTTTCTGGTATGACGCCCGTGGCCTGGAAATGCATCCACTTGAAGCACCGCGTAGCGTAACGATCCCGGCGAATTCGTCGGTTAAACTTTACGGCGGCGCAAATTACCTGGGCGCGCATAAGGTCAGACTTTATCTATATCTCTAAGGGGTGAATTTTGATTAAAAACATCAGTCGTTACACGCTTGTCACGGCTTTTGCACTGTTCCTGTCAGGCTGTATTAGCCGCACTGAGCAACCACCCGCACCGGTGGAAGAGGTGAAACCGGGTGTTGAGCAGCCGGTTCAACCGACCCAGCCTGTGCCAACCGTGCCTACCGTGCCGTCCGTACCTGAGCAACCCGGCCCGATAGAACATCAGGAAGAACCCGCACAGCCTGCGCCGCGTGAGCGTCATTACGACTGGAACGGCGCGATGCAGCCAATGGTCGGCAAAATGTTGCAGGCGCAGGGCGTCAACGCAGGCAGCGTACTGCTGGTGGACAGCGTCAACAACCGTACCAACGGCAGCCTGAATGCCGGGGAAGCCACCGAAACGCTGCGCAATGCCCTGGCCAACAACGGCAAATTTACCCTCGTGTCGGCGCAGCAGCTGGCCGTGGCCAAGCAGCAGTTAGGCCTCTCTCCACAGGACAGCCTTGGCTCACGCAGTAAAGCCATCGGCATTGCCCGCAACGTAGGCGCGCAGTATGTGCTCTACTCCAGCGCGACCGGCAACGTCAACTCACCAGCGCTGCAAATGCAGCTGATGCTGGTTCAGACAGGTGAAATTATCTGGTCGGGCAAAGGTGCAGTTCAGCAACAGTAATCTGACGCGCGACACAGTGCTGTCGCGCTTTTTCCCGCAATATCGTCTTATCGCGCCGCAAACCCATACCGGGTTGAGCGGCGCGAGTTGCATTATTGAGCATGCCGGACAGCGGCTGGTGTTGCGCCAGTATCACGCTGCACTGGCTACGCCAGCTCATTTTCGTCGCCAGTATCATGCGCTCCGCCATCTTTCCGCCGACATTGCCCCTCAGCCGCGGTTTTACAGCCCCGACTGGATAGCCGTCGATTATCTGTCCGGCGAGATCAAAACCGGGTTACCTGCCGCACCTGCGCTTGCCGCAATGCTGTATCATCTGCATCAACAGCCCAGGTTTGGCTGGCGTATCACCCTGGCCCCACTGCTGGAGCAGTACTGGTTGCAGGCCTCGCCGTCCCGGCGCACGCCGTTATGGCTACGATGGCATAAGCGGTTGCAAAAACGGGGCGAGCCGCGCCCGCTGCGACTGGCGCCGCTGCATATGGATGTTCATGCGGGTAATATCGTGCATACAGAGACCGGCTGTCGGCTGCTGGACTGGGAATACGCCGGAGACGGCGACATTGCCCTCGAGCTGGCCAGCGTCTGGTCTGAGAGTGACGCCCAGCGACAGCTGCTGCTCGCCGCCTACAGCGAGATCGCGCAGCTTGACCGCTTCCTGCTGCAACGCCAGGTGAATCGCTGGCGCCCGTGGGTGCTGATGCTGATGGCAGGCTGGTTTGAGCTGCGCTGGCAACAATCACAAGACAAACATTTTATTACGCTGGCCGATGAGATCTGGCGCCAGTTAGAAACAACAGAATAAGAGAGGTTCGTGTGGGTCCGGTCATGTTAGATGTGGAAGGTTATGAACTGGATGCGGAGGAGCGCGAGATTCTGGCGCATCCGCTGGTGGGTGGTCTGATCCTGTTTATGCGCAATTATCACGATCCGGCGCAGCTGCGGGAGCTGGTGCGTCAGATCCGTGAAGCTTCTCATCACCGTCTGGTGGTGGCAGTCGATCAGGAAGGCGGCCGCGTGCAGCGTTTTCGCGAGGGCTTTACCCGTCTGCCTGCCGCCCAGTCATTTGCGGCGTTACTCGGGCTTGAAGAGGGCGGCAAACTGGCGCAGGAGGCCGGCTGGCTGATGGCCAGCGAAATGATCGCCATGGACATTGATATCAGCTTTGCACCGGTGCTGGACGTAGGCCATATCAGTGCCGCCATCGGGGAGCGCGCGTATCACGAGGATCCGCAGAAGGCGCTACAGATCGCCACCCGCGTTATCGACGGGATGCACGAGGCCGGAATGAAAACCACCGGCAAACATTTCCCTGGGCACGGCGCCGTGACGGCGGATTCCCATAAAGAGACCCCGCGTGACCCACGCTCGCAGGCGGAGATCCGCGCCCGGGATATGTCGATTTTCAAATCGCTGATCAGCGACAACAAGCTCGATGCCATCATGCCCGCGCATGTGATCTACCCCGATGTCGATCCGCGTCCGGCCAGCGGCTCGCCGCACTGGCTGAAAACGGTCCTGCGCCAGGAGCTGGGCTTCAACGGTGTGATTTTCTCTGACGATCTGTCGATGGAAGGGGCGGCGATCATGGGCAGCTACGCCGAACGCGGCCAGGCATCGCTGGACGCGGGTTGCGATATGATCCTGGTCTGCAATAATCGTAAAGGCGCAGTCAGCGTGTTAGATAACCTGTCGCCGATCAAGGCTGAACGTGTTACACAATTGTATCATAAAGGTTCTTTTAGCCGTCAGGATCTGCGGGATACAGCACGCTGGAAAACGGTGAATGCGCAGCTTGAGGCGCTTCATGAGCGCTGGGAAGCGCATAAAGCGGGGCAATAACCCCTCCTGGCAAGCGTAGTGTGGCGAGGATACGATGATCATCTATTTGCACGGTTTTGATTCGAACAGTCCCGGTAATCACGAGAAAGTCCTGCAGTTGCAGTTTATCGACCCGGATGTACGGCTGATTAGCTATAGCACACGCCATCCGAAGCATGATATGCAGCATCTGCTGAAAGAAGTGGACAAAATGTTGCAGTTGAACGTTGACGATCGCCCGTTGATCTGTGGCGTCGGCCTCGGGGGATACTGGGCGGAGCGCATCGGGTTCTTGTGCGATATTCGCCAGGTGGTGTTCAATCCAAACCTGTTCCCGAACGAGAACATGGAAGGCAAGATCGACAGGCCGGAAGAGTATGTCGATATTGCCACCAAGTGCGTAAGCAACTTTCGCGAAAAGAACCGCGATCGCTGTCTGGTGATCCTCTCCCGCAACGATGAGGCACTGAACAGCCCACGTGCCGCGGAGCTGCTGCACCACTACTACGAAATTGTCTGGGATGAAGAGCAGACGCATAAGTTCAAGAATATTGCCCCCCATCTGCAACGTATCAAAGCGTTCAAGACATTAGGTTAATTCCTGATTACAGCCTAAGCCCGGCCACGTAACGTGAGCCGGGCTTTCTTTTTGCTAAGCTTGTGTAAATTTTAAGCGGCAAAACTTGATGCATATCAATTTTGGTATGACCAATGCACCGAACATGTTATTCTCATGACAGTTGAATGGTTTCAGTGCTGTAACCTGTTGTTAATTAAAGGTTATTTTCATAACTTTTAGTTAACAATTGGTTAATAATTTAGGGGGTCACGTTGACTACACCATTGAAAAAGATAGTGATTGTGGGTGGTGGTGCTGGCGGTCTGGAACTGGCTACGCAGTTAGGAAAGAAGCTTGGTCGCGGTAAAAAGGCCAAAGTAACACTCGTCGATCGTAACCACAGCCACCTGTGGAAACCGCTATTGCACGAAGTTGCTACCGGTTCTCTGGATGAGGGCGTTGACGCGCTGAGCTATCTGGCACATGCGCGCAACCACGGTTTCCAGTTCCAGCTGGGTTCGGTGATGGATATCAACCGCGAAAGCAAAACCATTACCCTGGCAGAGCTGCGTGATGAGAAGGGCGAGTTGCTGGTACCGGAGCGCAAGCTGGCGTATGACACGCTGGTTATGGCGCTGGGCAGCACCTCTAACGACTTCAACACCCCGGGCGTTAAAGAGCATTGCATCTTCCTCGACAACCCGCACCAGGCGCGTCGTTTCCATCAGGAGATGCTGAACCTGTTCCTGAAATACTCCAATAATCTCGGCGCAAATGGCAAGGTAAACATCGCCATCGTGGGCGGCGGTGCTACCGGCGTTGAGCTTTCTGCGGAGCTGCATAACGCGGTGAAACAGCTGCACAGCTACGGCTACAAAGGGTTAACTAACGACGCCCTGAACGTGACCCTGGTGGAAGCGGGCGAGCGTATTCTGCCTGCGCTGCCGCCACGTATCTCTGGCGCTGCTCACAACGAGCTGACCAAGATGGGCGTGCGTGTCCTGACTCAGACCATGGTCACCAGTGCCGATGAGCATGGCTTGCACACCAAAGATGGCGAATACATCAAAGCCGATCTGATGGTCTGGGCGGCAGGTATCAAGGCGCCTGATTTCATGAAAGAGATTGGCGGCCTGGAAACAAACCGCATCAACCAGCTGGTGGTAGAGCCAACGCTGCAAACCACCCGCGACCCTGACATTTACGCCATTGGTGACTGCGCCTCCTGCGCACGCCCGGAAGGCGGGTTTGTTCCTCCTCGCGCCCAGGCCGCTCACCAGATGGCCAGTCTGGCGCTGCATAACATCCTGGCGCAGGCGAAAGGCAAAACCCTGAAGAATTACGTCTACAAAGACCACGGTTCTCTGGTGTCGCTCTCAAACTTCTCTACAGTGGGTAGTCTGATGGGTAACCTGATGCGCGGCTCGATGATGGTAGAAGGGCGCATTGCGCGCTTCGTCTATATCTCGCTGTACCGTATGCACCAGGTGGCGCTGCACGGTTACTTCAAAACCGGACTGATGATGCTGGTTGGCAGCATCAACCGCGTGATCCGACCGCGACTGAAACTGCACTAAGACCCATGCCCCTCCGCACTCGCTGGAGGGGCTTTTTCAGCATATTCTTCTGTGTATCTCGCCCCTGGGGTCTAAGAGTCCTCCTAAACAGACCTTTTTTGTGTTTATCCCCACATTTTTAATCCTTTCTCTGATTTGCGGACACACCTCTTTAGTTGCAGAATTGTTACCAATAGCAACGAAAAGGAGAACGTCCCATGAATAAATCCATGGTGGCAGGTATAGGGATTGGCGTGGTTGCCGCGTTAGGCGTGGCGGCAGTTGCCAGTCTTAATGTCTTTGAACGTGGCCCACAATACGCGCAGGTTGTTTCGGCGACACCCATTAAAGAGACGGTGAAAACACCGCGTCAGGAGTGCCGTAATGTAACCGTAACGCATCGTCGTCCGGTGCAGGATGAAAACCGGATTGCCGGATCTGTACTGGGTGCAGTGGCGGGTGGCGTGATTGGTCATCAGTTTGGTGGCGGGCGCGGTAAAGATGTCGCGACTGTTGTGGGTGCGCTGGGCGGCGGTTATGCCGGTAACCAGGCTCAGGGAGCACTCCAGGAGCGGGATACTTACACCACGACGCAGCAGCGTTGTAAAACCGTTTACGACAAATCGGAAAAAATGCTCGGCTACGATGTGACGTACAAAATTGGCGATCAGCAGGGCAAAATTCGCATGGATAAAGATCCCGGCACGCAAATCCCTCTCAACGGTGATGGGCAGTTGGTACTGAATAATAAAGCATAAAAAAATCTGTTCTCTGCGTTTAGCTCCTCATTCGCTCAGGCTGGGGAGCTTTTTTTATTTATAAAAAAGACCTCAACTCCCGCAGCGATGCGTCAGGAATAAGGTCTTTCTTAAGGATAAAGCAGAGTTAACCGTGGTTACAGGTCAAATTCGTTATCCTGGCGCAGTAACATAAATCCTGTTATCAGTACGGAAAGGAATGCAAATAAAACTGACCCACCACATAAAACCCAGAGACCGAATAACAATGTAATGACCATTAACACCTTGAAAAATGGTAATAGCAAAATCATTTTTATTCTCCTTCTGAATGTGAATAGCCAGAACATCTCCCTTATGACCACGCGTCTAATCATTAGCACGTCAATAATCACCCGTTAAGGATAGCAAGCGGCAGACATGTGGTGATAGTTTTTACCTATCTTTAAACAGATTTGTCTGAAAGTGGGGCAGAAGCAGGGCGGTAAACCGCCCTTTTTTGATCAGGATTTCAGGAGTTCAGGCCACAGGCGCAAGGTGGTTTGCGTGATAGTCTGCAGTTTTTCCAGGCTGGCACCCTCCCGGGCGCTGATTGACATTCCCTGCAGAATGCAGCTCAGATACTGCGCCAGTTTTTGCGGATCGCACTGGGCGGGGATCTCACCGCGCTGCTGACGTTGCTGTAAAAACCGGCACAGCGTCTCTTCCTGCATCGCATGGCGAGATTTAACCGTATGGGCAATCTCTTCTGACGACGCCGCCAGCGTCGCTGACGTGTTAATCATAAAACAGCCTGCGGGCGTGTCTTTGCTGGTAAAGCAGGTCGCCACTGCGGTGAAGTAGTCTTCCAGCGCGTCTTCAACGCGCTTCTCTTCGCAAAACAGCTGCGCTTCATGGCGGGCAGCGAATCGGCTGATATAGCGATCCAGCACCGCGCGGAACAGTCCTTCTTTATTGGTAAATTCTGCGTACAGCGTAGGCGCTTTGGCCCCGGTCGCTGCGACCAGGTCAGCCAGCGATGTGGCTTCATACCCATGCTGCCAGAACAATGTCATGGCCTTGTCCAGCGCCGCTTCCCTGTCGAACACTTTTGGTCGGCCACGGCTTTTCTTAGCGCAACGCGTGTCATCGGTTGTCATGAGCCGTTGTACCTCAATTGGTTTGTTGAATGACCATTATAAAAATAATCCCTTCTGGCAGCCAGCGCTGAATTCATAAAATAAATATCTTCATATCAACATGAATTTAAACGCTTTTAATTTTATTTTAACGATCGTTATAAAAATAGTTTGACCGTGATGGGGATCACATTTATCATTTAGTTATCGATCGTTAAGTTAATGCTTACGACATCCCATCACTTGCATAAGGTTCTCATTATGAAAAACGTAAAAACACTGATCGCCGCAGCCGTACTAAGCTCACTCTCTTTTGCCAGCTTCGCTGCTGTGCAGGTTCAGTCTACCCCTGCGGATCAACAAAAAGTGGGCACGATTGCCGCAAATGGCGGGCCTAACCTGGGTTCACTGGAAAGCCAGTTGGCGCAAAAAGCCGATGAGATGGGTGCAAAATCTTTCCGTATCACCTCTGTTACCGGTCCAAATAACCTGCACGGTACTGCGGTGATCTACAAATAAGCATGGCTTAACCCTCATTAATGCCACTGCGAAAAAAAACGCTCTGCAATTGCAGAGCGTTTTTTATTTGGCTATCTGGCTACAGGGCCTGAACCTCAGCATGGCGGGTAACATCCACCGGCATTCCCGAGCGGGCCTCCATTGCACGCTCCATCACTGTTTCATCTGCACTGGCTTTGAAGCTCTGCTGGGCACTATTCAACACAATCGGCAGGGTCTGGGGATCGTCATTCAGCTGCTTCGAGAGCGGTTGATGCACTTCCACCAGCCGCACGCCGCCTGGCTCTTCTGACACCTTAACCGGCGTATTCATGATATTCACTTTGGTGCCGGGCTGTATGACGCGGAACAGCGTCTCGATGTCATTATCACGCAGGCGGATACAGCCGGAGCTGACGCGCATGCCAATCCCGAAATCGGCGTTAGTGCCGTGCAACAGGTAGACACCACCGTAGGCGGCGAGGCGAATCGCATGATGTCCCATCGGGTTTTCCGGCCCGGCAGGCACGACCGCAGGCAGATCGATGCCCTGGGCTTTATAACGGGCGCGGATATTGGCGGTCGGGGTCCAGGTAGGGTTGGCGCGTTTGTCCGATACCGTGGTCACCATGGTTGGCGTCAGGGTATCGCCCCCCAGCTGGCCAATGCCAATGGGATAGACCGTGACCTCATTTTTACCCGGCGGGTAATAATAGAGACGCAGTTCGGCCAGGTTGATCACTATCCCTTCCCGGGGCGCGTCGGGGAGCAGGGTCTGTAATGGGATGGTCAGCACGCTGCCCGCGCGGGGAACATAGGGGTCCACCCCAGGGTTAGCCTGGAGCAGGGCCAGAAAGCCGACATTATATTTTTTGGCAATCGCTTCCAGCGAGCCGCCGTCATTTTCCACCACATGAAAGCGGTTCTCGCCCACGAGACGGCTGCCTGACGGGGGCAAGGGCCAGGTATTGGCCCGGGCCGGCAGAGCAAAGGCCAGGGTCGAGAGCAGCGCAACCAACGATATCCAACGGGTAAAACGCGGAGTTGTCATCATCACCAGAATCCATAGCAATAAAGATTATTGTTATCTGAAAGTTAATTGATAATTATGGCGAATGGACGTGTCGGGAAATCCAGGCGTATTGCAAAGAGTTGTAAATTGCGCGGGGAAATATCAGGCCGGGCGATCGTAGGGTCGCCCGGCAGTGGGTCAGGCGACGGCGTTCTCTTCGAGCTGACGCATAAAGTTACGCACCCATTCCATGCGGGTTTTCCGTTCCGCCAGATCCTGGGTGAATTTCAGACGCGTTGGGCCGTCCAGGCGATAGTGCTGAGGCTGCTTTTGCAGCAGGCTAATCAGCCACATAGGATCGACATGGTTCTTCTCGGCAAACTCAATCATGCCGCCTTTATCGTTCCCTTCCAGTTTGCGGATCCCAAGTTTTTGCGCCTGCTGACGTAACCGGGCGATATCCAACAGGTTACGCGCCGCATCCGGCAGCAGACCAAAGCGGTCGATCAGCTCCACCTTGATCTCGTCGAGGCTCGCTTCGTCTTTGGCGCTGGCAATGCGTTTATAGAATGACAGACGGGTATTAACGTCCGGGATAAAGTCATCCGGCAGCAGGGCGGGCATCCGCAGTTCAACTTCTGTTTGCTGGCTGGTGAGATCTTCCAGTGATGGCTCACGGCCTGCCTTGAGGGCATCGACGGCGTTCTCCAGCAGCTCCATATACAGCTGGAACCCGATGGTCTCCATCGATCCGCTCTGATCTTCACCAAGCAGTTCACCCGCGCCGCGGATCTCGAGGTCGTGCGTCGCCAGCGCAAAGCCAGCCCCCAGATCTTCCAGCGAGGCGATAGCTTCAAGACGTTTTTGCGCATCGGTGGTCATTGCCTTCGGATGCGGGGTCATCAGCCAGGCATAGGCCTGATGGTGCGAACGCCCGACACGACCACGCAGCTGGTGAAGCTGCGCCAGACCAAAGTGATCCGCCCGCTCAATGATGATGGTATTGGCGGTAGGAATGTCGATCCCGGTTTCAATGATGGTGGTACACACCAGCACGTTGAACCGCTGGTGGTGGAAGTCGTTCATCACCCGTTCCAGCTCGCGCTCGCGCATCTGCCCGTGGCCGATGGCGATCCGCGCTTCCGGTACCAGTTCCGCCAGCCGGTCGGCCGCTTTCTGGATATTTTCCACGTCGTTGTAGAGATAGTAGACCTGGCCGCCGCGCAGGACTTCACGCAGGATCGCCTCGCGTACCACCAGATTATCGTATTCACGTACAAAGGTTTTCACGGCCAGTCGACGGGCCGGTGGGGTGGCGATAATCGACAGATCGCGCATCCCGCTCATCGCCATGTTCAACGTGCGCGGGATCGGCGTGGCCGTCAGGGTGAGGATATCGACATCGGCGCGCATCGCTTTAATGCGCTCTTTATGGCGCACACCAAAGCGGTGCTCTTCATCGACAATCAATAGCCCCAGATCTTTCCACTTCACATCGCTCTGCAGCAGCTTATGGGTACCGATCAGAATATCGATTTTGCCTTCGCTGGCCTGCTCCAGGATCTGCGCCTGCTCTTTAGCGCTGCGGAAACGCGACATCATCTCAATGCGCACCGGCCAGTTGGCAAAGCGGTCGCGGAAGTTATCGTAGTGCTGCTGCGCCAGCAGCGTGGTCGGCACCAGGACCGCCACCTGCTTGTTATTCTCTACCGCGAGGAAGGTGGCACGCATGGCCACTTCGGTTTTCCCGAAGCCCACGTCGCCGCACACCAGCCGGTCCATCGCCAGCGGCTGACACATGTCGCTCAGCACGGCATTGATTGCCTGGGCCTGATCCGGGGTAGTTTCAAACGGGAAGCTGTCGCAGAACAGCTGGTACTGCTCTTTATCGTGTTTAAAGGCGTAGCCAGACTTCGCCGCACGCTGGGCGTAGATATCCAGCAACTCTGCCGCCACGTCGCGGACTTTTTCAGCCGCTTTCTGCCGCGCCCGCGCCCAGGCGTCACCACCGAGTTTATGCAGGGGGGCATTCTCTTCTGCGCCGCCTGCGTAGCGGCTGATCAGGTGCAGGGATGACACCGGGACATAGAGTTTGGCGTCGTTGGCGTACATCAGCATCAGGTATTCGCCCTTGATGCCACCGGCTTCCAGCGTCGTCATCCCCGCATAACGGCCTACGCCATGTTCGAGATGGACAATCGGCTGGCCAGGATGCAATTCTGCCAGGTTACGGATCAGCGTGTCGGGGTTGATGGTGCGGCGGCTGTCCTGGCGACGGCGCGCCACGCGCTCACCCAGCAGATCGCTTTCGCAGATCAGCGCCAGGTTATTGAGCGTATCAATAAACCCGTGTTCGGCAGCACCGATCATCAGATAGCGCCCGGTACCGCTGGCTTCGTCCAGACGCAGGATGCGCTTTGGCGCCACTTTGATTCGGCTGAGCAGTTCGCCCAGCGCTTCACGACGCCCTTCGCTTTCAACCGAGAAGATCACCGGGCCGGTAAAGGTTTCGAGGAACTTACGCAGGTTATCCAGCGGGGATTTATTCTGCGCCTGCACCGCGAGGTCCGGCAGTGGTTGATAGGCCAGATTGGTGTTGGCGGCTTTGTCCGGCAGGCTGTCCGTTTTCAGCTGCACGCGCGGCCAGCGCTTCAGCTCGCTGAAGAGTTCATCAGTGCGCAGCCACAGCAGCTCCGGCTCGAGCAGCGGGCGCATCGGGTCCACGCCGCGGTTTTCAAAGCGGGCACGGGTCTCACTCTCAAAACGGTTGGCGCTGGCTTCCAGATCGCCGGTGTTGAGCACCAGCGTATAGGCCGGGAAATAGCTGAACAGGGCGGGCAGCGGCTCGCTGAAGAACAGCGGCTGCCAGTACTCGATCCCCGTCGGCAGGGTGCCTTTGCTCACCTGTTGATAGATATGCTCGGCATCGCGCTTGACCTCAAACTTGTCGCGCCACTGGCTGCGGAACAGTTCGATGGCGGCTTTGTCGGTCGGGAACTCGTGCGCTGGCAGCAGGTTGATGGCCTCCACTTCCTCCAGCGTACGCTGGGTGTCAGCGTCAAACAGGCGCAGGCTGTCGATCTCATCATCGAAGAAATCCAGGCGATACGGCAGCGCGCTACCCATCGGGAAGAGATCGAGCAGGGCGCCGCGGGTGGCGTACTCCCCGTGCTCCATCACCTGATCCACATGGCGATAACCTGCGCTGTCGAGCTGGACGCGCAGTGCATCCCGCGACAGACGCTGGCCCTTTTTCATCACCAGCGCATGGCCGTGCAGATAGCTGTGCGGGCAGACGCGCTGCATCAGGGTATTGACCGGCACAATCAGCACGCCGCGCTGCATCGTGGGCAGTTGATAGAGCGTGGACAGACGTGAGGAGATAATCTCCTGATGCGGCGAGAAGCTGTCGTAGGGCAGGGTCTCCCAGTCGGCAAGACTGGTAACCAGCTGATCGGTAAACTGGCGGATCTCATCATGCAGGCGCAGGGCGTTTTGCATATCCGGCGCGACCAGCACCACTGGCCCCTGATGACGCTCTGCAATTTCCGCAACCAGCGTGGCGCAGGCTGCGCCGGTCAGTTCACCCAACTGGCGTTGGTCGCCCGCTTTGCCGGGCAGGGAAAAACGATATTGTTCAGGCATGGCTTTGTCAGGATCTCTTAGTGGGCATATCACTGATACACAATGTCTTTATTATCCTTGATCGTTTTACATTAGCAAATCGTAACCGCACGCAGCGTGAAGACGCCCCCGCAGGGGCGCTAGCGCGTGGCCTGAACCGGCGTCAGACGGGCAGGCGGGCTAAAGAAGAAATCTCCGGTCAGCGCAGTGGAGAGTTTACGCGCGCCCAGTCCCACAAGGGTGCAGACCAGCAGGCTGGCAAAGGGATACAACAGCACCACCGTCAACTCCGCCCACACCGGCCAGGTTCCGCTGTTCAGCTGGTGGATCATAAACAGGCTGACCCCTTCGATCAGAATGCGGTGGGTGGTGTAGATCGCAATGGTGTTCGAGCCAACCACGTTCAGCAGGTTGTCAGGGCTGACGGAAAAACGCTGCTCAAAGCGGTAGAAAAGGGCCATGATCAGCAGAATCGACAGCAGCGACAGCGGCAGGGGAACCCCGACGAACCACAGCACCACGGAGACCACGCCAAACGCCGCTACCGCCAGCGCGTCACGCCGCCATACCCGGGCCTGCATCCACGCCATCAGCTGCACCCCATACCAGGCACCGAGGCTGTAATAGATCATATTGCGCACCACGCTGTTCATCCCCCACCACGGCAGCGGCAGAAAATTAATCGCGATGCTGACCAGCGCCAACAGTCCAATGAGCGGCAGCTTCCAGCGGCTCAGCAGCTTGCAGAGGGTGAAATAGACCACCAGCGCATAGAGGTACCACAGGCTGGTGCTGGCGGTGAGCATTCCGGTGATAAAGCCACTCAGCGAGTCGGCATAGGCAGCGTTCGACGCGGTATTGAGATCCCGATCCGGTGCCAGCCACGCATTCATATGGGTCAATGCCTGCCACTGCAACACACCCCACAGTGCCAGAACCCAGATAATGCTCCAGAGCCGTTTATCCACGCAGGTTTTCCAGTCCACCTCGTCAATATAGCGCCGCACCAGATACCCTGAGATAAAGAAGAACACCGGCATACGGAAGGGGGCGAGATAAAGATTAAACGTCACCCAACATTTGGCGAGCAGCACCGAAAGCGGAGCGTGCAGGGCCTCAAGGTGGGGATAAAAGGTGATCACCGAGTGGTAAATAACCACCAGGCAGATGCACAACCCCTTTATCTGGTTAATCCATAGTGCTTTTTGTTTCATCGCTTACCGGGTCCTGTTTTTCATCGTCATCGAACGGGTAAGTGTGTTCAGCCGCTGGCGGGATGTAACGGGTAAGAGTCTGTAAGCGGACGATTTTCAGAAAAACTGCAAAGTAAGGGGGAGGAAGCGGAGGGGCAGGTAGCGGTTACTGCCTTGATTTAGCCAGATTTTTCGGATAATTGATTATCAAAGCTTCGGGTATCAGTCATTTACCCTTAGCGGATTCGCTTATATACTCGTGGGTCTGCTACCAGCAAACAGACGGATTTCATGTACCAACCTGTCGCACTTTTCATAGGCTTACGTTATATGCGTGGGCGCGCCGCGGACCGTTTCGGTCGCTTTGTCTCCTGGCTTTCAACCATCGGCATTACGCTTGGCGTGATGGCGCTGGTGACGGTAATGTCCGTCATGAACGGCTTCGAGCGCGAGCTGCAAAATAATATTCTGGGGCTGATGCCGCAGGCCATTCTCTCATCCAGCAGCGGTTCGGTGGACCCACAAAAGCTGCCAGAAAGCGCCGTAAAACTGCAGGGCGTGAGCCGGGTGGCGCCGATCACCTCCGGTGATGTGGTGCTGCAGAGCGCGCGCAGCGTGGCGGTCGGGGTGATGCTCGGTATCGACCCGGCGCAAAAGGACCCCCTGACGCCGTTTCTGGTTAATGTTAAACAAAGCGATCTCGCTCCCGGCCAGTACAATGTGATCCTTGGCGAACAGCTGGCCGGCCAGCTTGGCGTCAACCGCGGCGATCAGCTGCGGGTGATGGTCCCTTCCGCCAGCCAGTTCACCCCGATGGGGCGTCTGCCAAGCCAGCGCCTGTTTAACGTCATCGGCACGTTTGCTGCTAATAGCGAAGTGGACGGTTATCAGATGCTGGTCAATATTCAGGACGCCTCGCGCCTGATGCGCTACCCGCTCGGCAATATTACCGGCTGGCGTCTGTGGCTTAACGAGCCGCTGAAAGTCGATGTCCTGAGCCAGCAAACCCTGCCGGAAGGCACCAAATGGCAGGACTGGCGCGAACGTAAGGGCGAGCTGTTCCAGGCCGTGCGGATGGAAAAGAACATGATGGGCCTGCTGCTGAGCCTGATTGTGGCGGTCGCTGCGTTTAACATTATTACCTCGCTTGGCCTGATGGTGATGGAGAAGCAGGGCGAAGTGGCGATTTTACAAACCCAGGGGCTGACGCCGCGACAGATCATGGCCGTGTTTATGGTGCAGGGTGCCAGCGCCGGGATTGTTGGCGCGTTACTGGGGGCGGTACTCGGTACGCTGCTCGCCAGCCAGTTGAACAATCTGATGCCGATCATCGGCGCGTTTCTTGATGGCGCGGCACTGCCGGTGGCCATTGAGCCGCTGCAGGTCGTTGGTATCGCCCTGGTGGCGATGGTCATTGCCTTACTCTCCACGCTTTATCCTTCATGGCGCGCTGCCGCCACCCAACCCGCTGAGGCTTTACGTTATGAATAAGATCCTGTTGCAATGCGACAACCTGTGCAAACGCTATCAGGAAGGCACGGTGCAGACGGATGTCCTGCACAATGTCAGCTTCAGCGTCGGGGAAGGGGAGATGATGGCGATTGTCGGCACCTCCGGCTCCGGGAAAAGTACCTTACTGCACCTGCTCGGCGGGCTGGATACCCCAACCTCCGGGGATGTGGTGTTTTCCGGTACGCCCCTGAGTTCAATGTCGTCGAGCGCCAAAGCCGATCTGCGTAACCGCGAGCTGGGCTTTATCTATCAGTTCCACCACCTGCTGCCGGACTTTACGGCGCTGGAAAACGTGGCGATGCCGCTGCTGATCGGCAAAAAGAAACCTGCTGAAATCAACGCCCGCGCCAGCGATATGCTGAAGGCAGTAGGTCTCGGCCATCGCGGCAATCATCGCCCGTCAGAACTCTCCGGCGGCGAGCGTCAGCGTGTGGCGATTGCCCGTGCGCTGGTCAACAACCCGCGCCTGGTGCTGGCGGATGAACCGACCGGTAACCTCGACGCCCGCAACGCCGACAGCATTTTCCAGCTTCTCGGGGAGCTGAACGCCTCGCAGGGCACCGCATTTCTGGTGGTGACCCACGACCTGCAACTGGCAAAACGGATGTCCCGCCAGCTGGAGATGCGTGACGGTCACCTGAATACCGAGCTGACCCTGATGGGAGCGGATTGATGGCTTCCCCGTTATCGTTACTCATCGGCCTGCGTTTTAGCCGGGGCCGTCGTCGCGGCGGCATGGTGTCGCTGATCTCCGTTATCTCCACCATCGGCATTGCGTTAGGAGTGGCGGTGCTGATCGTCGGTCTCAGCGCCATGAACGGCTTCGAACGCGAGCTGAATAACCGTATTCTGGCGGTCGTTCCACACGGTGAAATTGAACCGGTGAATCAGCCCTGGAATAACTGGGAAGAGGCGCTAAACAAAGTAGAAAAGGTGCCGGGTATTGCTGCTGCCGCTCCGTACATCAATTTTACCGGGCTGGTGGAGAGCGGGGCGAACCTGCGCGCCATTCAGGTTAAAGGGGTCAACCCGCGTCAGGAAGAGAAACTCAGCGCGCTGCCGCAGTTTATTCAGAAAGAGGCCTGGGCGAACTTTAAAGCGGGCGAACAGCAGATCATTATCGGCAAAGGCGTGGCCGATGCGCTGAAAGTGAAGCAGGGCGACTGGGTATCGATCATGATCCCCAACGCCAGCGCCGATCATAAGCTCCAGCAGCCGAAACGCGTACGCCTGCACGTCACTGGTATTCTGCAACTGAGCGGCCAGCTGGATCACAGCTTTGCCATGGTGCCGCTGGAAGACGCGCGCCAGTATCTGGACATGGGCAGCAGCGTCACCGGTATCGCGCTGAAGGTTAACGACGTCTTTAACGCCAACAAGCTGGTGCGCGACGCCGGGGAAGTGACCAATAGCTATGTCTACATCAAGAGCTGGATCGGCACTTACGGTTATATGTATCGTGATATCCAGATGATCCGCGCCATCATGTACCTGGCGATGGTGCTGGTAATCGGCGTGGCCTGCTTCAACATCGTCTCTACCCTGGTGATGGCGGTAAAAGACAAAAGCGGCGACATCGCGGTGCTGCGTACGCTCGGGGCGAAAGACGGTCTTATTCGTGCCATTTTCGTCTGGTATGGTCTGCTGGCGGGGCTGTTCGGCAGCCTGTGCGGCGTGGTGATCGGCGTGGTGGTTTCGCTCCAGCTGACGCCAATCATCAACGGCATTGAGGCCCTTATCGGCCATCAGTTCCTGTCTGGCGACATCTATTTTATTGACTTCCTGCCATCAGAATTACACTGGCTGGACGTCGTTTATGTACTGGTCACGGCCCTGTTGCTGAGTCTGTTGGCGAGCTGGTATCCGGCGCGTCGCGCAAGCAAGATCGATCCGGCGAGGGTATTAAGTGGCCAGTAATTTTACGTCATGACTGGTCGTCTTAGACACGCATCATTCGGGGTGCATCAGGATGGCAAGTCTGTGAAGCCCCGGACGCTTACACCGGTAAGTGGCTGGGGTAAACAGACGCCGCCAACGCAGAAGCAGCCTGAAGGATAAGGTGTATAACCGCCAGATCAGAAAGAGGAATGCACTATGTATTATGGATTTGATATTGGCGGCACCAAAATTGCCCTGGGGGTATTCGATACCCAGCTCAAATTGCAGTGGGAAACCCGTGTTCCCACCCCGCGCGAAAATTACGATGAATTTTTAACCGCTATTGCCGCACTGGTGGCCCAGGCCGATGAACGCTTCGGCGTAAAAGGATCGGTAGGGATTGGCATTCCAGGGATGCCGGAGACCGACGACGGCAAGCTGTATGCTGCCAATGTCCCTGCTGCCAGCGGTAAGCCGCTGCGCGCCGACCTGACCCGACTGCTTGAGCGCGACGTGCGCCTCGACAACGACGCCAACTGTTTTGCCCTTTCTGAAGCCTGGGATGACGAGTTCCGGCAGTACCCGCTGGTGATGGGGTTGATCCTCGGTACCGGCGTCGGTGGCGGGATCATTGTTGAGGGTAAACCGGTCACCGGGCGCAGCTATATCACCGGCGAATTTGGCCATATTCGCCTGCCGGTGGATGCGCTGGAGGTAGTAGGGCGCGATTTCCCGCTGCTCCGCTGCGGCTGCGGCCAGCATGGCTGCATCGAAAACTATCTCTCAGGCGGGGGATTTGCGTGGCTTTATGAACACTTCTATCATCAAAAACGACAGGCGCCAGAAATCATTACGCTGTGGGAGCAAGGTGATGAACAGGCCATTGAGCACGTGGAACGCTATCTCGATCTGCTTGCCGTGTGCCTGGGCAACATCCTGACCATTGTCGATCCTGACCTGCTGGTGATCGGCGGGGGATTATCGAACTTTACGGCCATCGCCGAGCGGTTATCCGGTCGGCTGCCGCGTCATCTGTTGCCGGTCGCCCGCGTGCCGCGCATTGAGCGCGCGCGCCATGGCGATGCCGGAGGGATGCGCGGTGCTGCGTTCCTCCATCTCACCCGTTAGCCATACGAGGTTATTATGTTGTCGCGTCGGTCACATCGACTCAGCCGTTTTCGTCGAAACAAACGTCGCTTGCGTGAACGCTTACGTCAGCGGATTTTCTTCAGAGACAGGGTACTGCCAGAATTGATGGAAAAGCCAAGAGTGTTGGTCCTGACCGGGGCGGGGATCTCCGCCGAGTCGGGCATTCGAACCTTCCGCGCCACCGACGGGCTGTGGGAAGAGCATCGCGTTGAGGACGTGGCGACGCCTGAAGGCTTCGCCCGTAACCCGCAGCTGGTGCAGGAATTCTACAATGCCCGCCGTCGTCAGCTGCAGTCGCCAGAAATTGCCCCTAACGCGGCGCATCTGGCGCTGGCAAAGCTGGAAGAGGCGCTAGGGGACCGTTTTCTGCTGGTGACGCAGAATATCGATAACCTGCATGAGCGCGCGGGCAACCGCAACGTGATCCATATGCACGGCGAACTGCTGAAGGTGCGGTGTTCCGGCAGCGGCCAGGTATTTAACTGGACCGGCGATGTCACCCTTGATGACAAATGCCATTGCTGCCAGTTCCCGTCCCCGCTGCGCCCGCACGTGGTCTGGTTTGGCGAAATGCCGCTGGGCATGGACGAGATCTATAGTGCGCTGGCGATGGCGGATGTGTTTATCGCCATTGGCACCTCCGGGCATGTTTATCCGGCGGCAGGATTCGTCCACGAGGCGAAGCTGCACGGGGCGCATACGGTGGAGCTGAACCTGGAGCCGAGCCAGGTCGGCAGCGAATTTGAAGAAAAAACCTACGGACTGGCGAGCGAAGTAGTGCCGACCTTTGTGGATAAACTGCTGAAAGGGTTATAACACGGAGATTTGCCGGGTAACGCTTCGCTTACCCGGTCTGCAACGCTATCACCCTCTCCCTTTGGGAGAGGGCATCAGGGCGCAGGGGATTAACGACCCGCCTTCAACTTCTGGTAATACTCTTCATACAGACGGCTGGCATCGCCCACATCATTCTGCCACTCGCCTTTACTGATGGTTGCGGCATCCGGGTAGAGCGATTTGTCGTTCGCCACGGCCGGGCTAAGCAGCTTGCGGGCGGCCAGGTTTGGCGTCGGGTAGCCGATGGTTTCTGCCACCTGTTTCGCCACATCCGGGCGCAGCAGGAAGTTAATCAGCTTCAGCGCCCCGTCCACGTTTTTGGCATTGGCCGGAATGGAGAGGCTGTCCATCCAGAAGATGCCGCCCTCTTCAGGCCACACTACCTCAAGCGGCGTACCGGCCTGACGCGCCACGTACGCCGAACCGTTCCACACCATCCCCACGTGAACTTCCCCTTCCATATACGGGTTAGCCGGGTTATCGGAGTTGAAGGCCGCGACGTTTGGCATCAGTTTTTGCAGCTCGTGATACGCCGCTTCGATCTCTTTCGGATCGGTGGTATTGCCGGAGTAACCCAGCTTACGCAGCGCCACCTGGAACACTTCGCGCGCGTCGTCGGTCAGCAGTAAACCGCCTTTGTATTCCGGTTTCCACAGGTCTGCCCAGCGGGTAACCGTTTTAGGATCCATTTCCTCGCTGTTGATGCCGATTGCTGTCGCGCCCCAGATGTAGGGGATAGAGTAGTCATTATTCGGGTCAAACGGCTTGTTGAGCATCTCAGGATCGAGGTTTGAAAAATTGGTTAGCTTCGTTTTGTCGATCTTCTGGATCATGCCCTCTTTGCGCATCTTGTCGACGAAATAGGTCGAGGGAACCACCAGATCGTAAGCGCCGTCTTTATAGGTTTTGAGCTTGGCATACATGGTTTCATTCGACTCGTAGGTGGAATAGATAACCTTGATGCCCGTCTCTTTGGTGAACTGCTCCAGCAGGCCTGGCGGCACATACTCGGTCCAGTTGTAGAAGTAGAGCGTTTTACTGTCGTCTGCGTGCGCAGCGCCCATTCCGAGCACCAGTGCCGCGGCGGCAAGCATTTTTTTCATTTCACTGTCCCCTGAGATTTTGTTGTATCACGAGCAACAAGCTGGCTGGCAATCACCAGAACCAGCGATAACATCAACAGAATGGTCGCCAGCGCGTTCACCTCCGGTGATACGCCGACTTTCACCATTGAATAGATCTTCAACGGCAGAATTTCATAGCTCGGTCCGGTGACGAACGACGAAACCACCACGTCATCCATCGACAGGGTAAAGCTGAGCAGCCATCCCGCGGCCACCGCGGGCATCGCCAGCGGCAGAATAATTTTGCGCAGGATAGTCATTTCGCTGGCACCCAAATCTTTTGCCGCTTCCAGCATCCTGACATCAAAGCCTTTCAGACGGGAGTAGACCGTCACTACCACAAACGGCAGGCAGAAGGTGATGTGCGAGAAGAGCAGCGACCAGAAGCCGAGTTGCACCCCCAGCAGCATAAACAGCACCAGCAGGGAAATGGCCATCACGATGTCCGGGGACATCATCACCACAAACAGCATCCCGCTGACGAAGGGCTTACCGCGAAAACGGTAGCGGTAAAGCGCCACCGCGGTCAGGGAGCCAATCAGGGTGGCGAAGGTGGCCGAGATGATGGCCATGGTCAGCGAGTGTTGCGCCGCCTGAAGCAGGCTGTCGTTATTCATCAGCAGGCTGTACCACTGGGTTGTAAACCCCTGCCAGTTAATGCCAAAGCGCGAGCTGTTAAACGAGTTGACGATCAGAATAATGATCGGAATGTAGAGATACGCATAAATGGCGGTCATAAAACCGCCGCGGAGCAGTCGACCGATCATCCGAGTTCACCCTTATTGTTAAGCAAGCGCGAAGCACGCCAGTAGACCAGCAGCATCAGCCCCATGACCACCGTCAGGGTAATGCTGGTGGCCGAGCCGAACGGCCAGTCGCGAATGTTCAGGAACTGGCTCTTGATAACGTTGCCAATCAGCAGGTTCTTTGCCCCGCCCATCAGGTCGGAGACGTAGAACAGCCCCATCGCCGGCAGCATCACCAACAGGCAGCCGGCGATGATCCCCGGCATGGTCAGCGGAATGATGATGCGGATAAAGGTTTGCAGTTTGCTGGCACCCAGATCTCTCGCCGCTTCCAGTAAGGGTTTATCCAGCTTCTCGATACTGGAGTAGAGCGGCATCACCATAAACGGCAGCAGGATATAGACCAGCCCAATAATCACCGCCCCGGGGGTAAACATTATGCGGATCGGGGTGTCGATCACCCCCAGCCAGAGCAGAAAGGCGTTCAGGTAACCTTTGGTGCTGAGGAAGATCTTCAGGCCATAAATGCGGATCAGCGAGTTGGTCCAGAAGGGCACAATCAGCAGAAACAGCAGCAGCGGGCGCACCTTTTGCGGCAGCTTCGCCAGAAACCAGGCGAAGGGATAGCCCAGCACCAGGCAGGCCAGGGTGGCGATGACCGCCATATTGAGTGAATGGAGCAGCACCTGGAAATAGAGCGGATCGAGCAGGCGCGCGTAGTTTTCCAGCGTAAAGACCAGCGAGACGAAATGGGCGTCATCGCGGGTCAAAAAGCTGGTGGCAATGATCATCAGGTTGGGTAAAAAGACAAACAACACAAGCCAACCGACGATAGTGGCGATCACCACATTCTGGAACTTACTTGTGTTCTTCATCAGCCAGCACAACCTCCCAGCTTTCTACCCAGTTAATGACCATTTTCTGATTGAGCGAATGGTCGAAATCAGGATCGTCCTCGTTAAAGAACTCACTGACGATCACCATCTTGCCGTTTTCCAGTTCGACCACCGACTCCAGCGTCATCCCTTTGTAATTGCGCTCGCGGATATAGCCGATCAAGCCCTCGGCTTCGGTCTCATCGTGGATCTCATCGACGCGCAGATCTTCCGGGCGCAACAGAACGTTAAGCTGCTGTCCTGGCTCTACGGCAAAGTTGACGAAGATGTTGCAGGCACGGCCTTCGACATTGGCCAGCACCCGCTGGTCGTCGAGGCGTTCAATAACCGTAGCACTGAAGATATTGATTTCGCCAATAAAGCTGGCGACAAACAGGTTTTTCGGCTCTTCGTAGATCTCGCGTGGCGTGCCGTCTTGTTCGATTTTGCCGTCGCGCATCACCACGATGCGATCCGACATGGTCAGGGCCTCTTCCTGATCGTGGGTGACAAAGACAAAGGTGATCCCGAGCTTACGCTGCAGCGCCTTTAACTCGTTCTGCATCTGCTTACGCAGCTTGTAATCCAGCGCGGAGAGCGACTCATCCAGCAGCAGCAGGCGCGGCTTATTGACCACCGCACGGGCGATGGCGACGCGCTGTTGCTGTCCACCCGACAGCTGGTGTGGCTTACGCTGTGCGAAGGTCTCCAGCTGCACCATGCGCAGAGCCTCGGTGACGCGGGGCGTAATTTCGCTGGCAGGGGTTTTTTGCATCCGCAGGCCAAAGGCGACGTTTTCGAAAACCGTCATATGCGGGAAAAGGGCGTAACTTTGAAAGACGGTATTGACGTGACGATGTTCAGCAGGAACCTGAGTGATGTCCTGATCTTCAAGATGGATGTAACCATGATCGACGTTGTCCAGCCCGGCGATAAGGCGAAGCACTGTCGTTTTACCGCAGCCCGACGGGCCAAGCAGCGTAAGAAACTCGCCGTTGTTGATCGTTAAATCGAGGTCGGAAATGACGGTTTTTCCGTCAAAGCTTTTACCAATTCCGGCCAGTTGCACCAACGGTGACAGTGAAGCTGGTTGTTTATTCAATTTTTGATTCAGTCCCATATCGACGCTGCAGATACTTATCGCAGCGGGGTTTGTGGTTAGCCACCTTGGTGAAACGTAATGAGGGCGGACATTCTACGGGAATACTCCGTAATCGCCAATCCTTGTTACCCATTGATAAGCTACATTTATTAGCGATAGCTGCGACAAAACGGAAAAACTCTCGTTAACGGGATAAAAGTGACCTGACGCAATATTTGGGTTTTGATGCTTACTGATAATGTTGTCACAAAAAGTGAGGGTGACTGCATGGATAAATTGCTTGAGCGTTTTTTACAGTACGTATCGCTGGATACCCAATCTAAACCGGGTGTCCGCCAGGTGCCGAGCACCGAAGGACAATGGAAACTGTTACACCTGTTAAAGGCGCAACTGGAAGAGTTAGGTCTGGTCAACGTCACGTTAAGTGAAAAAGGGACGGTGATGGGGACGCTTCCCGCCAGTGTCAGCGGTGATATTCCGGCGATTGGTTTTATTTCCCATGTTGATACCTCACCGGATTTTAGCGGTAAAAACGTAAATCCGCAGATTGTTGAGAACTATCGCGGCGGCGATATTGCGCTGGGGGTTGGCGACGAAGTGCTCTCCCCGGTGATGTTCCCGGTGCTACACCAGCTGCTCGGGCAGACGCTCATCACCACCGACGGCAAAACGCTGCTCGGTGCCGATGATAAAGCCGGCGTGGCCGAGATCATGACCGCGCTGGCGGTACTGAAGCACAACAATGTACCGCACGGTGATATTCGCGTGGCCTTTACCCCGGATGAAGAGGTCGGCAAAGGCGCGAAGCATTTCGACGTTGAAGCGTTCGATGCCCGCTGGGCCTATACCGTTGACGGTGGCGGCGTGGGCGAACTGGAGTTTGAAAACTTCAATGCGGCGTCGGTCAATATCCGCATCGTTGGCAACAACGTCCACCCGGGCACGGCGAAAGGGGTGATGGTGAATGCGCTGTCGCTGGCGGCCCGTATTCATGCCGAAGTCCCGGCAGATGAAAGCCCGGAACAAACCGAAGGCTATGAGGGGTTCTACCACCTCACCAGCATCAAAGGAACGGTCGATCGCGCGGACATGCACTACATCATCCGCGATTTTAACCGCGACGGCTTTGAAGCGCGCAAACGCAGGATGATGGACATCGCCAAAAAGGTGGGCAAAGGGCTACACCCGGATTGCTACATTGAGCTGATCATTGAGGACAGCTATTACAATATGCATGAAAAGGTGATCGAGCATCCGTACATTCTTGAGGTGGCGCAGCAGGCGATGCGCGACTGTGGCGTCGAACCGCAGCTCAAACCCATCCGTGGCGGCACCGACGGCGCACAGCTCTCCTTTATGGGATTGCCGTGCCCGAATCTGTTCACCGGTGGCTACAACTATCACGGCAAGCATGAGTTCGTGACCCTTGAGGGAATGGAGAAAGCGGTACAGGTGATTGTGCGGATCGCCGAGCTAACGGCGAAACAGCAGTAACCCTGTGGCGCCAGGACGCGCCGATAAAAAAAGCCGGGTGGCAGCGATGCCATACCCGGCTTACGGTTTTGCAGGCCCGGTTAGCGCAGCGCCACCGGGCAACTCAACTCAGTCTTCGAAGAACCAGTATCCGCTGTTGACCAGCGCCGCCAGCATAGCGAGGAACGACGGATCTTCCAGTGCTTCACCGAACGTGTTGGCCGTCAGCACCGTGTGGCTCGCCAGCGCTTCCAGCGCAGGACGGTGTGGGGAATCCAGCTGTTCGCCGTTGACATACACTTCTTCGCCAATACGTAACACGCGCAAGCCACCCAGACGTACCAGCTTGTCGCCCTGTTGCAGCGCATCGTAAATCTCATCTGGCTGATACGGCGGCTCCGGCAGAGAGACGTCCAGCTCGTGACGGGACTGACTGATAAATTCCCCGAACCACTGATTGAAATGCTGCGGCTGGTTGATCAGATCCAACATCATGCCGCGCAGTTTATCCAGCTCTTCGGGCAGGATATCTGCCGGATGCTCACGCGATGGCACATCCGGGTCGCTGAAGCGATGGCTGCCCAGCTCGCGCTGCAGAACGTAATCGGCAAACCCGCTGATCATCTCGCGGCCACTTGGAGCGCGGAAGCCCACCGAATAGTTCATCGAGTTCTCGAGGGAGTAACCCTCGTGAGGGAAGCCTGGCGGGATATAGAGAATATCGCCCGGCTCCAGCTCTTCGTCGATAATGCCGACAAAAGGATCGACCTGCAGCAGGTCCGGGTGCGGGCAGTGTTGTTTCATCGGCACCTTTTCACCCACGCGCCAGCGGCGACGGCCGGTGCCCTGGATGATAAATACGTCGTACTGATCCAGATGCGGACCAACGCCGCCTCCTGGCACGGAGAAGGAGATCATCAGATCGTCCATCCGCCAGTCGGGCAGGGCGCGGAACGGCTGCATCAGGGCTGCGGCAGGCTGGTGCCAGTGGTTGACCGCCTGCACCAGCAGGGACCAGTTGTTCTCGCCCAGATGATCGAAGCTTTCAAACGGACCGTGGCTGACCTGCCATTTCCCTTCGTTATGGCTGACGAGGCGGCTGTCGACTTCGCTCTCCATGGCCAGGCCGGCCAGTTCATCGGGAGAGATGGGATCGACGAAATTGGTGATGCCGCGTTTCAGAACCACCGGGCGTTTTTGCCAGTAACGTTCGATAAAGTCGGGCCAGTTAAGGGCTAATTGATAATCCATATTTATATTCCGCAGGCTTTTACTGACACGGATTATAACGGAAGCTTGGCGGGCTGCGTGGGAGAATCACGCTTTTTTCACCCGAAGGCTTAACTCTCGTCGCTTATCAGGTGCTGGCGGGCAAAAATGGCTTCCATCCGCGCGCCGCCCAGCAGACTGTCGCCCGTATCGATCCGGCCGCCGTACTGCTCAACAATATCGCGCGCAACCGACAGACCAACCCCCTGACCAGGGCGTAAGGTGTCGGCACGCTGCCCACGATCGAAGACCTGGTCGCGTTTGCCCTGCGGGATCCCAGGGCCGTCGTCCTCCACAATAATGTGCAGCTGGTCTTCACCCTGACGGGCAGAGACTTCGACGAACTCCAGGCAGTATTTACAGGCGTTATCGAGCAGATTGCCCATTACTTCCATAAAGTCATTCTTTTCGCCCACGAAGCTGATTTCAGGCGAGATATCGAGAGTAATGTTCACCCCCTTGCGCTGATAGACCTTATTCAGAGCCGAGGTCAGGCTGTCCAGCAGTGGGGCGACGGGGTGCAGCTCCCGGCTCAGCAGGGTACTGCCAGTACGCATACTGGCGCGATGCAGGTAGTAACCTATCTGCTGTGAGATACGGCTGATCTGCTCCAGCATCACCGGTTCTGCCTCATCGGCGCTGAGCTTCGCGCTGCGCAGGGATCGCATTGTGCTTTGCATCACCGCCAGCGGGGTTTTCAGGCTGTGCGTCAGATCGGTCAGGGTGGTACGGTATTTGTCGTAACGCTCACGCTCGCTTTTCAGCAGCCGGTTCAGGTTGCTCACCAGGCTGGTCAGCTCCCGCGTGGTGTTCGGGTCGAGATTCTCGCGATGATGCTCTTCCAGCTCACGCACCTCTTTCGCCAGTGACTCAATGGGTCGCAGGCTCCACCAGGCGGCCAGCCACAGAAGAGGGATCACCAGTAGCAGGTTGGCGGCCAGCACATACACAAACCAGTTCCACACCATATAAGAGCGTTTCAGCTCGACCGGAATAGTGTCGATAACCACAATCGTCAGCTGCGGCATGGTGATGGTAGCGGGATAAATATTGACTGCTACCGAGTGGGTCAGCTCACTGTTATCGTCATCCTCGCGGATCTCAGCCAGCTCTTTCTGCATGTTCCGATCGTTACCCACCAGCGCGCTGGTGGCATCCACATCCGCCTCCAGCTCATGAAAACCATTGGCCTTTAACCACTCCGGGCGGATGCTGTTAATCAGCCAGGGTACATCGCGCTGCGCCCACAGCAGCTTGCCTTTTTCATTGTAAATCAGCGACATGGTTGGACTCTGGTGATCCAAATGTTCCGGCATATCGATGCTGATTTTGTTGTCTTCCCATTTCGCGAGGGTATAGAACAGATTGCTCTCCCCGCGCAGCAGGCGGAAGGTAGTTTTGTCGAAACTGACGCTGTAGCCCACCAGCGCGACCATCCCGTAGGCCAGCGAGAGCACCAGCACCACTACCGCTGTCGCCAGCAGAAAACGAAAGCGCAGCGACAGAGGCAGAAAGTGACGAAAGAGTTTTTTCATTTAGCGTAATTCGAACAGGTAGCCCTGACCGCGCACGGTGGTGATGACATCCTCCGGGTACTGCGCCTGGATTTTCTTGCGCAGGCGACCCATCAGAACATCAATGGTGTGGCTTTCACGCAGCTCCGCGTCGGGATAGAGCTGGAGCATCAACGAATCTTTGCTTACCACTTTGCCGCTGTTGCGGATCAACGTCTCCATGATGGTGTATTCAAAGGCGGTAAGCTTAATCACCTCGTCATGGATAGCGAGTTCCCGGCGGGAGAGATCGACCTGAAACGGCGGAATGGAGATCACCTGCGAAGCCAGACCGCTGTTGCGACGCATCAATGCCTGCATGCGGGCGGCGACTTCTTCGATATGAAAGGGTTTGGTGACGTAGTCATCTGCCCCGGCACTCAGGACTTCAACCTTATCCTGCCAGCCTTCGCGGGCGGTCAGGACCAGCACCGGTAGTGACACATCGTGGCTGCGCCAGCGGCGGATCAGCGACAGGCCATCTTCATCGGGCAGACCCAGGTCAACGATGGCGATATCGGGCAGGTGTTCATTGAGATAGTAATCGGCTTCTTTTGCATCTTCGGCATCGTCCACCTGATGCCCCATTTCCTGAAGCTGAACCTTCAGGTGATGACGTAGCAACGCATTATCCTCAACAACCAGTACGCGCATCATCGCTTCTCCCTAATATGAATGGTCAGAATAGTTTAACGCTGATTATGTTGCGGCGGGGATAAACATTTCGTAAACCGGAGGGGAAGCAACCCTCTTTCCGGGTGGAAAGAGGGCAAAAAGCATTATTTCAGCTCATCAACCATCGCAATGGCGCGACCGATGTAGTTGGCCGGGGTCATCGCTTTCAGGCGGGTTTTCTCGTCTTCTGGCAGTTCCAGACCGTCGATAAACTGTTTCATGCCTTCGGCATCCACGCGCTTACCGCGGGTCAGCTCTTTCAGTTTCTCGTACGGTTTCTCGATACCATAGCGACGCATCACGGTCTGGATCGGCTCTGCCAGCACTTCCCAGTTGTGATCCAGCTCGTCGAGCAGGCGCTCGCGGTTCACTTCCAACTTGCTTACGCCTTTCAGGGTCGACTGATACGCGATCAGCGCGTAGCCAATGCCCACGCCGAGGTTACGCAGCACGGTGGAGTCCGTCAGGTCGCGCTGCCAGCGGGAAACCGGCAGTTTGCTGGCCATGTGTTGCAGCATGGCGTTCGCCAGACCCAGGTTGCCTTCGGAGTTTTCGAAGTCGATTGGGTTAACCTTATGCGGCATGGTGGACGAGCCGATTTCACCCGCGATGGTCTTCTGCTTGAAGTGGTTCAGGGCGATGTAGCCCCACACATCACGGTCGAAGTCGATCAGGATGGTGTTGAAACGCGCGATGCAGTCAAACAGCTCGGCGATATAGTCGTGCGGTTCGATCTGGGTGGTGTACGGGTTCCACTGGATGCCCAGAGAGGTGACAAACTCCTCGCTGAACTGGTGCCAGTCCACTTCCGGGTAGGCAACCATGTGCGCGTTGTAGTTACCGACGGCACCGTTAATTTTGCCGAGGATCTCCACCTGCTCCAGCTGGCGGTACTGACGCTCCATACGGTAGGCGACGTTAGCCATCTCTTTACCGATGGTGGACGGGGTGGCTGGCTGACCGTGAGTACGGGAGAGCAGCGGAATATCGCGATACTCCACCGCCAGGGCTTTTACCGCGTCGATGATTTTGCGCCAGTACGGCAGGACCACTTCCTGACGTGCGGTAGAGAGCATCAGCGCATGGGAGAGGTTGTTGATATCTTCTGAAGTACAGGCGAAGTGAATAAATTCAGATACCGCGTGCAGCGCCGGGACGTTGGCCACTTTCTCTTTCAGGAAATACTCAACCGCTTTCACGTCGTGGTTGGTGGTGCGCTCGATGGTTTTGATACGCGCGGCGTCTTCTTCATTGAATTCTGCCACGATTTTATCAAGGTAATCGTTTGCCTGGCTGTCAAAAGCAGGAACTTCCGCGATCGCTGCCTGTGCAGCCAGCTTTTGCAGCCAGCGTACTTCAACTTGTACACGGAATTTCAGCAGACCATATTCGCTGAAGATCCCGCGCAGCGCGCTGACTTTATCGCCGTAGCGTCCATCGACAGGGGAAACGGCGGTCAGTGAGGATAATTCCATAATTCGCAACTCCGGGAGGTTAACAATGAGCAAGAATTTGTTTTGCCTGAGTCGTCAGGCGATTACGATAAAACATTAACTGCAGGCGGCCACCGCCAACCTGTTGCCACAGTACCGCGGCACGAATACCGGCCAGCAGTGAGGCGCGCACTTTGGCCTGTACCTGCGGGCTTTGCAGGACGGCAGGGGATCCGGTGACCTGGATCCGCGGCCCCAGTGGACTGATAACATCCACATAAATACCGGCCATGGCGCTGAGTAACGTCTCTGACTGCAAATCGAAATGATCAAGCTGACGCTGAAGGCCTGAAATGCGATCGCCCAGGGTGTCCATGGCCCCTTTGGCGGCGTTCAGTTTGCGCTCCAGCACCATCATGCTAAGGGTATAGCGCGTCAGTTCCGCGTTCAGCCCCTGACGGCTACTGGCATTTAACACTCCGAGTAAGGTTTCCAGACCGAGGCGAAGATTCGCTTCGCTACCACCAAAGACGCCGAGGGTTGAACTGGGGTTCAAATCCACGACGCTGTTGAGCGAAACGTGCAGGGCATCAGCATCACAGTGACCCTGATGTGCCAGCTGTTGCACCAGACGGGCAGACTGGCAAATTCCCGCCAGTGCCAGGGTGATGTCATAAAAGTTCTTCGCCACACTGGCTCCTTTCTGTGTGTAATCGTATTAAACCGCAGTCAGCGGCAGGCGTTGTTCAATAATACCGCCGCCAAGGCAGATCTCGCCGCTGTAGAAGACGGCAGACTGGCCCGGCGTTACGGCAGAAACCGGCTCGTCAAAGCGCACGTCAATGCGTTCGTCGTCCAGCGCGGTAATGGTGCAGGGAATATCGGTCTGACGGTAACGGGTTTTCACCGTGCAGCGCAGCGTGCCTTTCAGCGGCTCACGGTCAACCCAGTGCAGCTGTTGCGCAATCAGGCCGATGGACATCAGACGCGGATGGTCATGGCCCTGAGCCACAATCAGAATGTTATTTTCAACGTCTTTATCAACAACGTACCACGGATCTTCGCTACCCTCTTTGGTGCCGCCGATCCCCAGCCCTTTACGCTGGCCTAAGGTGTGGTACATCAGTCCCTGGTGCTCGCCAATGACATCGCCATCCACGGTAACGATATTGCCCGGCTGGGCAGGCAGATAGCGGCCAAGGAACTCACGGAATTTGCGCTCACCGATAAAGCAGATTCCGGTAGAGTCTTTTTTCTTCGCGGTGATCAGATCCAGCTCTTCAGCGATTTTACGCACTTCCGGTTTTTCCAGCTCGCCAACCGGGAACAGGCTTTGGGCAATCTGTTCGTGGCCGAGGGTATAAAGGAAGTAACTCTGATCTTTGTTGCCGTCGAGGCCGCGCAGCAGCTGGCTTTTGCCGTCGACATCAGCGCGGCGCACGTAGTGGCCGGTAGCGATGTAGTCAGCGCCCAGATCTTCAGCGGCGAATTCGAGGAAGGCTTTAAATTTGATCTCTTTGTTGCACAGAATATCCGGGTTTGGCGTGCGGCCGGCCTTGTATTCAGCCAGGAAATGCTCGAACACGTTATCCCAGTACTCTGCGGCAAAGTTGACGGTGTGCAGTTCAATGCCGAGCTTGTCGCAGACCGCCTGCGCATCAGCCAGATCTTCCGCCGCGGTACAGTATTCCTCGCCATCGTCCTCTTCCCAGTTCTTCATGAACAGGCCTTCAACCTTATAGCCCTGTTGCAGCAGGAGCCAGGCTGATACGGAAGAATCGACGCCGCCGGACATGCCGACGATCACTTTTTTTTGGCTTTCAGACATTGGAATACTCACGACATTGAACTTCAAGGCGGCGTATTCTATCACGCGCCCCCGGCATTGACACCCTCTGTAAACGGCCAGTTAAATTCCCCAATCGTCTCCAGCGGCAGACGATTGCCGGTGAGATAACTGCGAATGCTCTCCGCCACCAGTGGTGACCGCAGGTTGGTCGCGCTCAGAATGGTGTCGGCATCCACCCACAGGCAGCGATCGATATCGCTGTCGTGTGGCTCAGTGGCGCACGTTTCGCTAAGCTCAATGGCAAACAGGAAGCGCAAAAACGGCGTTTTATCCGGCGCGATCCACTGATGTAATCGGATGAAGTGTTGCGGTTCGGCATGAATGCCGGTCTCTTCCCAAAGCTCGCGTTTTGCGGCCTGGACCAGCGTCTCGTCGGCTTCCAGATGACCCGCAGGCTGATTCCACAGCGCTTTACCGTTGATGGTCTCTTCCACCACTAAAAATTTACCCTGGGCGTGGACAATGGTGGCCACCGTGACATGCGGCTTAAACATGATGCTCTCCTTGTTCGGTAACGTCCCGCCACTCACCGTTGGCGAGAGAATCCAGCGTGTAACTGCCCATCGCGTAGCGTATCAGGCGTAAGGTTGGATGCCCGACATGGGCCGTCATACGACGCACCTGGCGGTTGCGGCCTTCATAAAGGGTGACTTTGATCCACGAAACGGGAATCGATTTGCGCTCGCGGATAGGGGGATTGCGCGGCCAGAGCCATTCAGGTTCACTGACCAGCTCAATGCCTGCGGGCAGGGTAGGGCCGTCGTTCAGCGTGACGCCGTTACGCAATGCCGCCAGCGCCTCGTCGTCCGGGATGCCTTCAACCTGAACATAGTAGATTTTGCCGGTGCGTTTCCCGGGCTGCGTGAGCTTCGCTTGCAGTTCGCCATTGTTGGTGAGCACCATTAGCCCTTCGCTGTCGCGATCGAGTCGGCCCGCGGCATAGACACCCTGAACGGGAATGTAATCTTTCAACGTGCTGCGCCCGGCTTCGTCGGTAAATTGCGGCAGCACATCATAAGGTTTATTGAACAATATGACGCGTGTCGGCTCGCGTTGCTTGCGCGGCCTGACGGCTTGTCGTGTGCTGAATCGTTCAACCCGGTGATTTCTAAAAGAAGTTTTCTGCATGGTATTTTCAGACGTTATCAATTGCCGCATTATAGCCTAATAACGAATGCCTTTCATGGCGCCAGACATTCAGGTACTATCGATAGGCTCATTACAAATTATTAACATAAGATCAGTAACAACCAGAAGCGCTCGAAGGAGAGGTTAATGGAAAGCAAAGTAGTTGTTCCGGCGGAAGGTAAAAAGATCACCCTGCAAGACGGTAAGCTGAACGTTCCACACAATCCGATTATCCCGTTCATCGAAGGTGACGGTATCGGCGTTGACGTAACCCCAGCGATGCTGAAAGTGGTGGATGCCGCTGTTGAGAAAGCCTACAAAGGCGAGCGTAAAATTTCCTGGATGGAAATTTACACCGGTGAAAAATCTACCCACGTTTATGGCCAGGACGTCTGGCTGCCAGCTGAGACGCTGGATCTGATTCGTGACTACCGCGTTGCCATCAAAGGCCCGCTGACTACCCCAGTCGGTGGCGGTATTCGCTCTCTGAACGTTGCACTGCGTCAGGAACTCGACCTGTACGTGTGCCTGCGTCCGGTGCGTTACTACCAGGGCACCCCAAGCCCGGTTAAACACCCAGAACTGACCGACATGGTTATCTTCCGTGAGAACTCCGAAGATATCTACGCGGGTATTGAGTGGAAAGCCGACTCTGCCGATGCGGAAAAAGTGATCAAGTTCCTGCGCGAAGAGATGGGCGTGAAGAAAATTCGCTTCCCTGAACATTGCGGTATCGGTATCAAACCGTGCTCCGAAGAAGGGACTAAACGCCTGGTTCGTGCAGCGATTGACTATGCCATCACCAACGACCGTGACTCTGTGACCATCGTTCACAAAGGCAATATCATGAAGTTCACCGAAGGTTCCTTCAAAGACTGGGGCTACCAGTTGGCGACGGAAGAGTTCGGTGGTGAACTGATCGACGGCGGCCCATGGCAGAAGATCAAGAACCCGAACACCGGCAAAGAGATCATCATTAAAGATGTGATCGCCGATGCGTTCCTGCAGCAGATCCTGCTGCGTCCGGCTGAGTACGACGTTATCGCCTGTATGAACCTGAACGGTGACTACATCTCCGACGCCCTGGCGGCGCAGGTTGGCGGTATCGGTATCGCACCAGGCGCGAACATCGGTGACGAGTGCGCTCTGTTCGAAGCGACCCACGGTACTGCACCTAAGTACGCTGGTCAGGACAAAGTGAACCCGGGCTCTATCATCCTGTCCGCAGAAATGATGCTGCGTCACATGGAATGGTTCGAAGCCGCAGACCTGATCGTTAAAGGTATGGAAGGCGCGATTAACGCCAAAACCGTAACTTACGATTTCGAACGTCTGATGGAAGGCGCTAAGCTGCTGAAATGTTCAGAGTTTGGTGACGCGATCATCGCGAACATGTAATCCGATTTCCGGGTTATTTAAGAACGGGAGCCTGTTGGCTCCCGTTTTTTATTATTAGCTTTCGAGCGGTTATCAAAAGTTTATCAAAACAAGTTATCAAAACCCCACCTCAAAATCCTATATCGCGATTGTCGTCCAGTCCTTCCCGCGGTCATCATGATAGCCATCGGTCTGCTGCTGGGACCTATGTCCCAAGAGTTCTTTCGTGTTTACACCTTGCGCTTTATATAATCTTTCCGCTAAAGATCGCTGCTCGTGAAAAGTGGAAGGGGTCTTACCTTCTTGTAACGGGATCTTAGCTTTATCGCGCGCCTTGCTGAAATTCGTTGTCAATGTATTGGATTTAACCTGGGCACCACGATCTGCTTGAGAAGTAGCTCTGAAAAAATGAACCAGATAGGGGCTAACGGCATAATCTCGGCAGCGTGAAATTATGTCGCGCAGGCTCCAGTTTATGGCGTTCAGGCGAAGCGATAGTGGGATGGCAATTTTGCTCCCTGTTTTTTCCTGAAGCACATGCAGGTGATCATCCCAGACATCGCTAAATTTCATATTCGAAATATCTCCGAGGCGCTGGCCTGTTACCAAGGCCAGAAGCATCGCATTTCCCATATATTGATGATTGCTGTCCGCAATCTCGAAAATCTTCTGCCATTCCTCCAGGCTCAGTCGCTGGCGGGTAATTTTTCTGCGGGGCTTTTTGGTCGCTGATGCTGGATCGTAACCAGGAGGAACTTCACCCGCATGCTGAGCTTCTTTAAAAATATCAACAAAGACTGTCCGCACTACCTGGGCCATTCGTGGCTGGCCAGCCGTGACGTACTCATCAAGCAGCTGGGCAATATCGCGAACGTCCACAGATGGCAGTAGCTTCATACCGACTCGTTCTCGCAACAATGAAACCGGTTTGGTTTTCTGTTTGAATGTGTTCAGTTTGATGTCGCCCGTCGCCAGACGTTCTTCCTGAATCTTCCAGTATCGATCCAGCCAAGTGGATACTGTGATCGCTTTGCCTTTGCTAGTGGCGATCCTGTCGCTGATCGCCAGAATTTGTCGGGTTCTCTGTTCCGCCAGGCGCGCATTAGCTTCAGTAGCGATCGCTATAGCTTCTGCCTCATCGGTTCCCAGCGCATGGAACTTGCCAGTAACGGGGTGTTTGTACCGCCAGTAAACCTTATTCACCTTTCTGCTGAAGAGAGGGTAAAGATTCGGAATAGAAACATTGTTTTTACGTGGTCGGGCTGCCATCAGCAAGAATCCTCTGAAGTATTGGCGAGTCAGTCTTTCGGATATTTGGTTTAGCCAATTCGCCTACAAGTTCTGCATCTTCCCTTACTCGCCATTTGCGACCCTGTTTCATCGCTGGTGGAGAAAATAGATTTTGTTTAGCGTATCGGCGCAAAGTATTCAATGCCGGTGGACTGCTCCGGTATTTGTCTGCTGCCCATTCCTCAAGCGTGAGCATTTGCTTCATGGCTTATTCTCCACTTTACCGGCTGCACCCGGTCATTCTTTGAAAATACAGGTCCCGCAACCATTGCGGAACCAGTCACAACAACTACCACATCGGTTTACTTTTTTATTTGCGGCTCCTCCTGCTGCGATGCTGCTAAATGATGTCCAAGACCTTCGTCCGTGAATGAAATAATGACCTTGGTAGGGTCAGCGCACTGCGCCTCCTCGCCATGCCGGAACACAACAAAACTGCAACCGTGCAATTCAGCCAGCTTATGGGCCTGCTGAAGCCACTCTGGCAACTCATCATGCTGGATTGGCTCGGCACCCTGCACCATGGCACCACGGCAGGCATTCCAGGCATCAGCGGCGGCGTGTCTCTGTTCTTCGTCCCACTGGTAAGCTACTCCGTGGGGCGGACGGATGCTGGCAAGAATTTCGATGCTTCCCGGCGTGGCCTCTTCTGGAACTACCGGCGCTGGCGGGGCGGTATATAACGGACCTGGCTTAACATCATGTCGGCGCCAGCGAATATCGCAGGTCCTTTCCTCACTCGGAGATGACCAGGCTACTACATCAGCAACCGGCTCCTGCTTCGGTGTCATCAATGCCGCCATCGCGATTTCAGCCAGGCGCAGGCGTATAGCTGTTTGCTGGGACGGAATTAGCTCATCACGTTCGCGCCAGAAATCAACCTCTTCACGCGCCTGATCGGTTAACTGCTTATTGGTGAATTTAGTCATGGATTAGTCCGCCCAGTAAGTAAGTTCTTCCGCCAGGCGGTCATCTGCCTCGGCCTGATTTGGGATATCAGCATCGGTTTCAATGCTGGCTCCTGCAAAATCACGAGCGCAGGCTTTCCGGTGCTTCCGGTTACGGTATCCCAGGGCGAAACCCGCGTGGTGAAGAAAGAAATCGGCGAAGCGCTGGTGAAAATGCATCTGGCTGTTGAAGTTGAATCCGGCAAGGAGAAAAGCTCTCC